>NZ_JBVIVK010000004.1:114492-417820 GCF_055595715.1 Streptomyces sp. NPDC040410 | reverse complement strand
CACCCTGGGTGGGGTTTCTGGGGGGGGTAACTCGGTGTGGGGGGGGTCCGTGTGTCCACCACGCAGGAAAGGAGGGGGAAAAGGAGGGGGGCGCTGCCTCCCCCGCGGGGGAGGCAGCGCCCCTCGATTTCAGGTGCGGATCAACGGCGGCTCGTCACAGCTTCTGGACCCGGACGCTGCGCAGGATCGCCGGCGAAGCGCCGTCCCAGACGCCGACCACCTGGTGCCCGAACGCGAAGGCTTCCTGGATCTCGTCGTGCGCCTGGGGCGTCGGGTTGTTGAGCACCCGGAACCCGTCCGGGAAGCGCAGGAAGATCTGCTGGGGCTGGCCCGGCAGCGGCTGCACGATGTCGATGTAGCCGGTCGCGATGCCGGCCTGCAGGACCTGGGCCGAGACCTGCTGGATCGCGGCCTGCGTGACCTGCTGCAGCTGCTGCTGCACCTGCTGCACCTGCTGCTCCATCTGCTGGTGCTGCTGCTGGTGCTGTTGGTGCTGCTGCGGCCCGTAGCCCTGCTGCTGCCCGAGCTGCTGGAGCAGCTGCTGGTACGGCTGTTGCTGTCCGAGCTGGTGGAGCTGCTCCAGCGAGCCGCTCATGGCGAGGGGCTGCTGGCCGTGGCCGTGCGGACCGTAGCCCTGCTGCTGCCCGAGCGGCTGCTGCCCGAACGGCTGCTGTCCGAACTGCTCGTACGGCGCCGTGCTCGGGAACATCTGTCCCTGCTGCTGTCCCTGCTGCTGTCCCGGTTGGCTCATCTGCGGGGTGGTGCTCATACCGGTGCCACCTTCCGTCATTCGTTGAGCGATGGTTGGGTTCGCTTCAGTTGGCTTCACTTCAGCCCGTGACCACCAGGCCGACGATGTCGTCGTCCGTGAACCACACACGGACGTCCGGCCGCCCCGTCGCGAAGGCGGCCTGCACCGCCTGGCGTATCTCGGGAGAGGGGTGGTTGAGGTTGCGCCAGGAGCCGGCCACGAACAGGCGGAGCCTGGGCGGGAGTTCACGCGGATACGGCAGCAGTTCGTCCCAGTACCGTTCGGCCCGGCCCGAGCCGACCGCCTCCGGCAGCAGGTGGGCGACCGCCGCCTTGACGTCGGGCCGGCTGCCGATCCGCTGGGAGGCGGGCCGGCCAGGCGCGTCCTGCTGCGGCGAACCCGTCGCGCGCAGCACCGCGCGGGCCCGCACGGGGGACATCGGTGCCTGGCCCGCTGCCTTGAGCATGCCCTGCAGCGCGGCGAGCGCGCCGACCACCACCGGGGAGGCGGAGGAGGTCCCGGAGAACGTGTCCGTGTACCAGGCGATCTCCTCGGGGCCGCCCTGCAGGTCGCCGGGCCCTTCCCAGGAGCCGCCGGTGGTGGTGACCTCGCGGCCCCAGCCCTGCGCGTCCAGGCGGGCCCCGTAGTTGGAGAACGCGAGGCGTGAGCGGTCCGGGCCGTGGTCGCGGCCGTGCGTGCCGGGCGGCGGGGCGCCCGCGCCGACCAGGACGGCACCGGAAGACCGGTTGGACGGGTTGAACGGGTTGCGCCACCACTGGGGGAACCCGTCGGGGCGGCGCTCGTACACCGCGTCGTCGAGCGACTCGGCGCCGTTGCCCGCGGCCGACACGACGAGGACGCCCTTGGCCGTCGCGTACCGAAGGGCCGCGAAGTCGTCCGGCCACCATTCCAGCGCGATGTAGCCCTTCTGGTCGTCGCGTTCCTCGAAGTCGAACCGCGGTCCGGGACGGTGGAGTTCGACGAGCACGATGTCGCCGGGGGCGAGCCGGTCGGCCGCCGCGTGGATGGCGGCCGCGGTGCCGACGTCGTGGAAGGAGGCGGCAGCCGTCACCGCGTCCGGAACTATGCCGGTGATGCCGTACTCGTTGCGGTCGCCGCCGATCACGCCGATGACGGCGGTGCCGTGGTTGCGCCACGCGAGGTCGGTCAGCGGCGTGCCGACCACCACTCCGGCGAGCTTGGCGGCAAGGTCCTCGTGCCCCAGCTGCCAGGCGCCCTCCACGTCGATGACCGTCACACCCTGACCGGACCCGCCGGGCCGCTGCCAGGCCCAGTGGGCGTCGATCCCCTCCGGCGCGGGCCGCAGATAGCCCTGGCGGCTGCTGAAGTCCGGCGTGACCGGCGCGCCCTCCTTCAGCCTCCGGCCGTCGTCGGTCCCTTCCGAGGTGCGCCCCGCCCGGCCCACGGAGGCGGGCACGGCGCCCGGCTTCACATACGCGGTGTCGATGCCCGGCAGCGCGGCGATCCGTGAGCGCAGCTCCTGGGCCCGGCTGCCGCCGCCGCGCACCCGGTAGAAGAGCGCGAGGTCGGGCTCGTCCGCGTCGCCCCCGGCGGCCGACTGCCGGACGCGCTCCTCGCTGCCGAACAGCGGCTCCAGGGTGAGCTGTTCGTCGCTGAGGAACATGTTGAGGGCGGACACGTCGGCGCCCGCCGCCGACCGGACGCCCTCGGAGAGAGCGCGCAGCCGGGCCTCGGAACGGGCGACGACGATCAGTTCCTGCTCGGCTTCTCGATAGGTGAATCCCGCTCCGTCGGGCCCCGGCCCGGACGCTCCCGGGCCCTGCGCCGGCTGTACCTGCTCGGTCATCGGGTACCGCTCCCTTCGGTCCGTGCGGGTGCGCCTTCGGGCCCCCAACCAAGCACGCACACGACGGTCCGTCCAGAGCACTGTCGGCAACTTGGTTTGGAACAAGACGAATTGGGTACCGTGTGCAATCCGTCCTGAAACAGATGTCACGCCTCAATCCGGCCAAATGCTGCGGAGACGACGGTCATGTGATGGGGTGGGAGTGTCTGTTGACCGTTCGGCCCGGCCACCGCCGGCCCCTGCGGAAGGACACACCGTGGCACCCACCGACCGCTCCTTCGCACGTCGTACGTTCCTCACCGGCGCCGCCGGCCTCTCGGGCGCGGCACTTCTCGGCGGCACCGCCCACGCGAACGAGAGACGGCAGACCGCCTGGCCCGCGCGGTTCCCGCTGCCGAACGGCTTCCAGCCGGAAGGCATCGCCATCGGCTCCGCCCCGTTCGCCTACTTCGGCTCGCTCGCGAACGGCGACGTCTACCGGGCGAGCCTCGCCACCGGCCGCGGCTCGGTCATCAGCAAGGGCCTCGGCCCCGGACACCCCACCGCTGGCCTGAAGACCGACCGGCACGGCAGGCTCTTCCTGGCCGGCGGCGCCAGCGGCGAGCTACGCACCGTCGACACCCGCACGGGCAAGATCGAGAAGGTGTACGACGCAGGCGGCAAGTTCGTGAACGACGTGATCCTCACCCCGGGCGCCGCCTGGTTCACCGACTCGTTCCGGGCCGTGCTCTACAAGCTGGTCCTCGCCCGTAACGGCGCACCCGAGGCCGTCCGGACCCTGCCGCTGACCAGCGACTGGGAGCAGGGCGACGACTTCACCGCCAACGGCATCGAGCGCACGCCCGACGGCAGCGCCCTTATCGTGGTCAACACCGTCGCGAACGGTGGCGGCCTGATGCGGGTCGACCCGGGCACGGGTACGGCCCGCTCCGTCGACCTCGGCACCGCCGAGCTGCCCAACGGGGACGGCCTGTTGCTGCTCGGCAGGATCCTCTACGCCGTCCAGCAGCAGCAGAACGCGATCGACGTGTTCCGGCTGAACGCCGCCGGCACCAAGGGCACGGTGATCGCCCGCATCACCGACCCGCGCTTCCGCATCCCGACCACGGTCGCGGCGTGGGGCAGGCGCCTGTACCTGCCCAACGCGCGCTTCGGCGTCGAGCCGACGCCCGACACCGAGTACGACGCGGTGGCCGTGGACCAGGTTTAGCCGGCCAGGCTCAGTCCTCCGACGACTCGTCGTCGTCCGCCTCCGGCTTCGGAGGCTTCGGCGGCTTCGAACGACCACTGGGGTTGTCCCGCAGATACGAGGTCGGGGACGGGCCGTCCCCGCCGTCCGCCGTGGCGTGCCCGCCGGTCCCGGACGGGCCGGCCCCGTCCCGGCGCCGCAGATACCGTTCGAACTCCCGGGCGATCGCCTCACCGGACGCCTCCGGCAGCTCCGCGGTGTCGCGGGCCTCCTCAAGCGTCTGGACGTACTCCGCGACCTCGCTGTCCTCGGCGGCCAGCTGGTCCACGCCCACCTGCCAGGCGCGCGCGTCCTCGGGCAGCTCGCCCAGCGGAATGCGCACGTCGATCAGGTCCTCCAGACGGTTGAGGAGGGCCAGCGTGGCCTTCGGGTTCGGCGGCTGCGACACGTAGTGCGGCACCGCGGCCCACAGCGACACGGCGGGTACGCCCGCGTGCGTGCAGGCCTCCTGGAGGATGCCGACGATGCCCGTGGGGCCCTCGTACTTGGTCTCCTCCAGATCCATGCGCTGGGCCAGGTCCGGGTCCGACGTAACCCCGCTGACCGGAACCGGACGCGTGTGCGGGGTGTCACCGAGCAGGGCGCCCAGGATCACCACCAGCTCGACGCCCAGTTCGTGGGCGAAACCGAGGAGCTCGTTGCAGAACGAGCGCCACCGCATCGACGGTTCGATACCTCGGACGAGTACGAGATCGCGCGGCTTCTCGCCGCCGACCCGGACCACCGAAAGGCGGGTCGTTGGCCATGTGATCTTGCGTACGCCTCCGTCCAGCCACACCGTGGGGCGGTTCACCTGGAAGTCGTAGTAGTCCTCGGCGTCCAGCGCCGCGAACACCTCGCCCTTCCACTCCCTGTCCAGATGCGCGACCGCGGTGGAGGCGGCGTCGCCGGCATCGTTCCAGCCCTCGAACGCGGCCACCATGACCGGGTCGATCAGCTCGGGAACCCCCTCGAGCTCGATCACCCAGTGCCTCCTTCCGACGTGCCCTCGCGTACGTCCCAACCTTACGGCGTTCGGCGGGGGCGCCCGCAGCCCCCTTGCACGGGGGAGTGAACGGATCACTGCCCCGATACCCTCCCCGGAACACTCCTCCCGCTCCTGTTCACAGGCTCGACCGCAACCACTGCTCCACGCTCGCGATGTGCACCGTCGCCCAGGACCGGGCCGCCTCGGCGTCACGGTCCCGCAGCGCGGCCAGGATCGCCCGGTGCTCGCGCAGGGTGCGGCTGACCGCGTCCTCCTGGGTGAGGCCGCGCCAGACGCGGGCCCGGGTGGTGGGGCCCGACAGTCCGTCAAGGAGGGAGCACAGCACCGAGTTGCCGGAACTCCGCACGATGCTGCGGTGGAAGTCCAGGTCGCAGGCGACCAGCTCCTCCACCGACGGAGCCTCGCCGAGCTTGTCCAACCGGGTGCCGAGTGCGTCCAGTTGCCGTTCGCTGATGTGCAGGGCCGCCATCGCCGTGGCGGCCGGCTCCAGAATGCGGCGCACGGCGAGGAACTCCAGGACGGTGTCGTCGCGGTGGAAGTCGACGACGAAGCTCAGCGCCTCCAGGAGGAGCTGCGGGTCCAGGCTGGTGACGTACGTGCCGTCGCCCTGCCGCACGTCCAGGATCCGGATCAGCGACAGGGCGCGTACCGCCTCCCGCAGGGAGTTGCGGGACAGACCCAGCTCGGACGCGAGTTCACTCTCCCTGGGCAGCCGGTCGCCGGGGCGCAGAGTGCCGGAGACGATCATGCCCTTGATCTTCTCGATCGCCTCGTCGGTGACTGCCATGGTCGGCCTCCCTGTCGCCAGACACAGACATCGGATGTCTCGGTTTCATTATGGGGCCTGTTCAGGCGAGGGCCGCGCACGCGAAAGGGGCGGCTCCATCGGCGTGGAGCCGCCCTTCCGTGGTTCCGGCCCCGGTGCGGAAAGGGCCGTCCCTCGGTGGTGCCGGCCTTCGGTCAGGGGAGTGAGGCCGGCGGAGGGTCTACTTCTTGCGGAAGGTCTACTTCTTGTGGAGCAGGTCCTGGACCTTCGCGCGGACCTCGTCCGTGGCCAGGCCGCGGATCGTCAGCGTCGTACGACGGCGCAGCACGTCGTCCGGCGTCTCGGCCCACTCGTTGTCCCGGGCGTAGACGACCTGCGCCCAGATCTCCGGGGCGTCCGGGTGCACGCGCTCGGCCAGCTCCGGGTTGTCGTTGGCCAGACGGGCGATGTCGAAGGCCAGCGAACCGTAGTGGGTGGCCAGGTGCCTGGCCGTGTCGGCCGCCATGCGCGGACCCGGCGCAGGGTGGTCGACAAGGAGGCGGTGGGCCACGGCCCGCGGGTTGGCGACACCCGGCAGCGGGAGCTTCTTCGGCAGCGAGGAGACCGGCTCGAAGTCCTCGCCGAGCGGCTGCCCGGGCAGAGACTCCAGCTTCTGCATGACCGTACGGCCGATGTGCCGGAAGGTCGTCCACTTGCCGCCCGCGACGGACAGCATGCCGCCCTTGCCCTCGGTCACGACCGTCTCGCGCTTGGCCTTGGCCGTGTCGCCGGGCCCGCCCGGCAGAACGCGCAGGCCCGCGAAGGAGTACGTGATGAGGTCGCGGCCGAGCTGCTGGTCGCGGATGGAGAACGCGGCCTCGTCGAGGATCTGGGATATGTCCTTGTCGTTGACCGAGACGTCCGCCGGGTCGCCCTCGAACTCCTCGTCGGTCGTGCCGAGCAGCAGCATGTCCTCCCAGGGGAGGGCGAAGGTGATGCGGTACTTGTCGATGGGGGTCGCCAGCGCGGCATTCCACGGCGAGGTCCGCTTCAGGACCAGATGCGCGCCCTTCGACAGCCGGATCGACGGCGCGGCACTCGGGTCCTCCATCCGGCGCAGGTGATCGACCCACGGGCCGGTCGCGTTCAGTACGAGACGGGCGTTGACGCCGAACTCGTGGCCGGAGGTGCGGTCGCGCAGGTCGGCGCCCGTCACCCGGCCCTTGGTGAAGCGCAGGCCCGTCACCTCGGCGTGGTTCAGGACCGCCGCGCCCGCCTCGACGGCCGCGCGGACCGTCATCAGCGCCATGCGCGAGTCGTTCATCTGGTCGTCGCCGTACACGGCCACGGCCTTGAGGTTGTCGGTGCGCAGCTCGGGCACGTCCTGTGCGGCCTTCGCCGGGCTGAGCAGGTGACCCACTCCGTCACCGAACGCGGAGAGCGCGGAGTAGGCGAACACGCCCGCCCCGAGTTTCGCCGCGCCGTGCGGCCCGCCCTTGTACACGGGAAGGTAGAACGTGAGCGGGTTCGCCAGGTGGGGGGCCACCTGGCGGGAGACCGCACGGCGCTCGAAGTGGTTCTCCGCCACCAGCTTCACCGCGCCGGTCTGCAGGTAGCGCAGACCGCCGTGGAGCAGCTTGGAGGAGGCGGAGGAGGTGGCGCCGGCGAAGTCGCCGGCGTCGACCAGCGCCACCCGCAGGCCGGACTGCGCGGCGTGCCAGGCGGTGGAGATGCCCAGGATGCCGCCGCCGATCACGAGAAGGTCGTACGACGCCTTGGCGAGCTGCTCCCGGCTCTCGGCGCGGCTCGGGTTGGAGCCGGAGGCCGGGCGCGTCCCCAGGGCAGGCACGGACTGCAGGGTGGACTGACTGGTCATGCGGTTTTTTACTCCTCGTCCTCGAGCCAGCCCATGGTCCGCTCGACGGCCTTGAGCCAGCTCTTGTACTCACGGTCGCGGGTTTCCGCGTCCATACGGGGGGTCCACTCGGCGGCCCGGCGCCAGTTGGCGCGCAGGTCGTCGGTGCTGGTCCAGAAGCCGACGGCGAGACCGGCGGCGTAGGCGGCGCCGAGGCAGGTCGTCTCGGCGACCATCGGGCGCACCACCGGTGCGTCCAGGAAGTCCGAGAGCGTCTGCATCAGCAGGTTGTTGGAGGTCATGCCGCCGTCGACCTTGAGGGCCGCGAGCTCGACGCCCGAGTCCTTGGTCATGGCGTCCGTGATCTCACGGGTCTGCCAGGCGGTGGCCTCCAGGACGGCACGCGCGAGGTGCGCCTTGGTGACGTACCGGGTCAGGCCGGCGATCACACCGCGGGCGTCGGAGCGCCAGTACGGGGCGAACAGGCCGGAGAAGGCAGGTACGAAGTACGCGCCGCCGTTGTCCTCGACCGAGAGCGCGAGCGTCTCGATCTCGGCGGCCGTGCTGATCAGGCCCATCTGGTCGCGCATCCACTGCACCAGCGAACCGGTGACGGCGATGGAGCCCTCGAGGGCGTAGACCGGCTTCTCGTCGCCGATGCGGTAGCCGACGGTGGTCAGCAGGCCGCTGTACGAGTTGATGATCTTCTCGCCGGTGTTCAGCAGCATGAAGGTGCCGGTGCCGTACGTCGACTTGGCCTCGCCCTCCGCGAAGCAGGTCTGGCCGAACAGGGCCGCCTGCTGGTCGCCGAGCGCGGATGCGACCGGGATGCCGCCGAGCAGGTCACCGAGCTTGCCGCCGGTGATCTCGCCGTACACCTCGGCGGACGAGCGGATCTCGGGCAGCATCGCCAGCGGGACGCCGATGGACTCGGCGATCTTCTCGTCCCACTCCAGCGTGTGCAGGTTCATCAGCATGGTGCGGGAGGCGTTGGTGACGTCGGTGTAGTGCTTGCCGCCGTCGACACCACCGGTCAGGTTCCAGATGACCCAGGTGTCCATGGTGCCGAAGAGGATGTCCCCGGCCTCGGCACGCTCGCGCAGACCCTCGACGTTGTCGAGCAGCCAGCGGGCCTTGGGGCCGGCGAAGTACGAGGCGAGGGGCAGGCCCGTCTCGCGGCGGAAGCGGTCCTGGCCGACGTTGCGGCCGAGGTCCTTGCACAGGGCGTCGGTGCGGGTGTCCTGCCAGACGATGGCGTTGTGGACGGGCTCACCGGTGTTCTTGTCCCACAGCACGGTGGTCTCGCGCTGGTTGGTGATGCCGATGGCCTTGATGTCGTCGCGGGTGATGCCGGCCTTCTCGACCGCTCCGGCGACGACCTCCTGGACGTTGGTCCAGATCTCGGTGGCGTCGTGCTCGACCCAGCCCGGCTTCGGGAAGATCTGCTCGTGCTCCTTCTGGTCGACGGAGACGATACGGCCGTCCCGGTCGAAGACGATGCAGCGGCTGGAGGTGGTGCCTTGGTCGATGGCGGCGATGAAGGGGCCGGCGGTGTGGGCGTCGGTCACTGTGTACTCCTGGGAGTTCCGTGGTTGGGGGCAGTACGTACGGCGCTGTGCTGGTTAAGTGCGGTGAAGCCGGTGCTCTTAAGCAAATGCGACGTTGTAGATGCCTGCGGCGATCGCGGCGCCGACGAGCGGGCCGACCACCGGGATCCAGGCGTAGCCCCAGTCGGAGCCGCCCTTGTTGGGCAGGGGCAGAAGGGCGTGCACGATACGCGGTCCGAGGTCACGGGCCGGGTTGATCGCGTAGCCGGTCGGGCCGCCGAGCGACAGACCGATCGAGACGACCACGAGTGCGACGACCAGGGCGCCCAGGGTGCCCAGTCCGTTGCCGTTGTCGTTCAGGCCCTGCGTGAGGATGGCGAGCACCAGCACGACGGTGCCGATGATCTCCGTGAGCAGGTTCTGCACCACGTTCCGGATCTCCGGACCGGTGGAGAAGACACCCAGGACCGGGCCCGCGCCCGTCTCCTGGGCCTCGACGGCCTTGACGTCGGTCGCCTGCGCGCCCGGACCGCCGACGATCTCCTTGTCGGTGAGGTGCGCGCGGAACTGCCCGTAGTAGGCAACCCAGACCAGGGTGGCGCCGATGGCGGCACCGAGGAACTGTCCGGCGATGTAGGTCGGAACGTTGCTCCACTCGCCGTCCTTGATGGCGAGTGCGACCGTGACGGCCGGGTTGAGGTGGGCGCCGGAGAGCGGCGCCGAGGCGTACACAGCCGTCAGAACAGCGAAACCCCACCCGAAGGTGATGGCGAGCCAGCCGGCGTTACGGGCCTTGGAGGCCTTCAGCGTGACGGCGGCGCAGACGCCTCCGCCGAGCAGGATGAGTATGGCGGTACCGATGGTCTCGCCGATGAAGATGTCGGAGCTGGACACCCGCGACTCCTTTGTCCTTCGTCCAGGGAACCGAACCCCGGGTCCCTCCGGGAGTTCGAGCGCCCTCGGGGGTGAGAGCGATGCCGGCCCTTGGCGTTGCCACACTCTAGCGCTTATTGCCGTTAGGTGTTCGACAATGCCGACCGATGGACGGGAGTCTTGCTCCGGCGTCACCTGTGCGTCAAGAGCTCTGATATCGAAAATGCGATCGTTATTGATCGATGCCGGCCATCGATCTTGAGTTCGATACAGATGGCTCCGAAGCGGGCACCGTGCGTGCTGAACGTCCGCCTTTGCCCCGTTGTGTCAAGGGCACGACTGAGAGCCGGAACGTCGAACGACGCCCGGCTCGGCCGACTCGCTGCTCAGAAGCGCCTGGCGCCCAGGTCCCGGGACACCGCGCGGGCACAGTCCCGCACCGCCGCGATCAGCTCGGGGCGCAGCTCCCCGTCCCGGCACACCCGTTCCACGGCGCCGGTGATGGCCACGGCACCCACCGGCATGCGCCGCCGGTCGTGGACGGGTGCGGCGACGGAGGCGACGCCCTCCCAGGTCTCCTCGACGTCGGCCGCGTAGCCACGGGCGCGCGTGATGTCGAGGATGTGCTCGAACGCGTCGAGCTCGCACAAGGTCCTGTCCGTGAACGCCTTGCGGTCGGCCTCGACCGCCTCGCTGTGGGCGACCGGGTCGTACGCCGAAAGGACCTTGCCCAAAGCCGTGGAGTGCAGCGGCTGCATGGCCCCGATCTCCAGGACCTGCCGGCTGTCGTCGGGCCGGAAGACGTGGTGCACGATCAGCACGCCCTGCTGGTGCAGCACGCCCAGATAGACGCTCTCGCCGCTGGAGCGGGCCAGATCGTCCGTCCATACCAGGGCGCGCGCCCGTAGTTCGTGCACGTCCAGATAGGTGGTGCCCAGGCGCAGCAGCTCCGCGCCCAGCTGGTAGCGGCCGGAGGCGTCGTCCTGTTCGACGAAGCCCTCCTGCTGGAGGGTGCGCAGTATGCCGTGGGCGGTGCCTTTGGCGAGGCCCAGCGAGGAGGCGATGTCCGACAGGCCGAGCCGCCGCTCGCCACCCGCGAGCAGTCGCATCATCGCGGCCGCCCGCTCGAGCGACTGGATGTTCCGTGCCATCGCCGTACTGCCTCCGTCCCCTTCGACGCGTCGACGCGCGACGTCGCTGCCGCTGTTCGGCAATGTCGAACACTACCGGTGGATGTCGACCTCCCGCTAATGGTGGGTCAGCATCTGTTGCGTCACAGGTATCCCGGTGGTGGCGCGACCGCCATTCCTGTCCGCCCCGTGGACCCTGTGACCATCCGCCACGGGACCCGGCTACCCTTGCGGCGTGCGCCCTCCCCGGGACGTTCTGTGAGAGGTTCGAGGGGAAGCGCAAAGCCGACAGCCGTCGCACTCCAGGGAGCCCCTTAATGGCCTCGTCGCCGCTGACCCCTTCCGCCGACAGCCGGACCCGTGTGTCCGCGCTCCGTGAGGCCCTCGCCACCCGTGTGGTGGTGGCCGACGGAGCGATGGGCACCATGCTCCAGGCCCAGGACCCCACGCTGGAGGACTTCCAGCATCTCGAGGGCTGCAACGAGATCCTGAACCTGACCCGGCCCGACATCGTCCGTTCGGTCCACGAGGCGTACTTCGCCTCGGGCGTGGACTGCGTCGAGACGAACACGTTCGGAGCAAACCACTCGGCCATGGCCGAGTACGACATCTCCGACCGCGTGTACGAGCTGTCCGAGGCCGGTGCCCGGATCGCCCGCGAGACGGCGGACGCGTTCGGCGCACGCGACGGCCGCCAGCGCTGGGTGCTCGGTTCCATCGGCCCCGGCACGAAGCTGCCGACTCTCGGTCACATCGGCTACGGCACCCTGCGCGACGGCTTCCAGGCGAACGCCGAGGGCCTGCTCGCCGGCGGCGCCGACGCCCTGATCGTCGAGACGACGCAGGACCTGCTCCAGACGAAGTCCTCGATCCTGGGCGCCCGACGCGCGATGGAGGCGACCGGGGCCGAGGTACCGCTGCTGGTCTCGATGGCGTTCGAGACGACCGGCACCATGCTGCTCGGCTCGGAGATCGGCGCCGCGCTGACGGCGCTGGAGCCCCTCGGCATCGACATGATCGGCCTGAACTGCTCGACCGGCCCCGCCGAGATGAGCGAGCACCTGCGCTATCTGGCCCGGCACTCCCGCACGCCGCTGCTGTGCATGCCGAATGCCGGGCTGCCGATCCTCACCAAGGACGGCGCTCACTTCCCGCTCGGCCCCGAGGGCCTGGCGGACGCGCAGGAGACGTTTGTCCGCGACTACGGGCTGAACCTGGTCGGCGGCTGCTGCGGCACTACGCCCGAGCACCTGCGGCAGCTCGTGGAGCGGGTGCGCGAGGTGGCGCCCGTCGAGCGCACCCCCGAGCCCGAGCCCGGCGCCGCCTCCCTCTACCAGACGGTCCCGTTCCGGCAGGACACCTCGTACCTGGCCATCGGCGAGCGCACCAACGCCAACGGCTCGAAGAAGTTCCGCGAGGCCATGCTGGCGGGCCGCTGGGACGACTGTGTGGAGATGGCCCGCGACCAGATCCGCGAGGGCGCCCACATGCTGGACCTGTGCGTGGACTACGTGGGCCGCGACGGCGTGGCGGACATGGACGAACTGGCCGGACGCTTCGCGACCGCCTCCACCCTGCCGATCGTGCTGGACTCCACCGAGGTCGACGTCATCCAAGCCGGCCTGGAGAAGCTCGGCGGCCGCGCGGTGATCAACTCCGTCAACTACGAGGACGGCGACGGCCCCGAGTCCCGCTTCGCGAAGGTCACCGAGCTCGCCCAGGAGCACGGCGCGGCCCTGATCGCGCTGACCATCGACGAGGAGGGCCAGGCCCGCACCCCCGAGAAGAAGGTCGAGATCGCCGAGCGGCTGATCGAGGACCTGACGACGAACTGGGGCATCCTCGAGTCGGACATCCTCATCGACACACTGACCTTCACGATCTGTACGGGCCAGGAGGAGTCCCGGAAGGACGGCATCGCCACCATCGAGGCGATCCGTGAGCTCAAGCGCCGCCACCCTGACGTCCAGACCACGCTCGGCCTGTCGAACATCTCCTTCGGCCTGAACCCGGCCGCCCGCATCCTCCTCAACTCCGTCTTCCTGGACGAGTGCGTCAAGGCGGGCCTGGACTCGGCGATCGTGCACGCGTCGAAGATCCTGCCGATCGCCCGGTTCGACGAGGAGCAGGTCACCACGGCTCTGGACCTGATCTACGACCGTCGCGGCGAGGGCTACGACCCGCTCCAGAAGCTGATGGAGCTGTTCGAGGGCGCCACGGCAAAGTCGCTGAAGGCGGGCAAGGCCGAGGAGCTGGCCGCCCTCCCGCTGGAGGAGCGCCTCAAGCGCCGCATCATCGACGGCGAGCGCAACGGCCTCGAGGCCGACCTGGACGAGGCCCTGCAGACCCGCCCCGCCCTCGACATCGTCAACGAGATCCTTCTGGACGGCATGAAGGTCGTGGGCGAGCTCTTCGGCTCCGGCCAGATGCAGCTGCCGTTCGTCCTCCAGTCCGCCGAGGTCATGAAGGCCGCCGTCGCCCACCTCGAACCGCACATGGAGAAGTCGGACGCCGAGGGCAAGGGCACCATCGTGCTCGCCACGGTGCGCGGGGACGTGCACGACATCGGCAAGAACCTGGTCGACATCATCCTGTCCAACAACGGCTACAACGTGGTCAACCTCGGCATCAAGCAGCCGGTGGCGGCGATCCTGGAGGCGGCACAGGAGCACCGCGCCGACGTCATCGGCATGTCCGGACTGCTGGTGAAGTCCACGGTGATCATGAAGGAGAACCTGGAGGAGCTCAACCAGCGCGGTCTGTCGGCCACTTACCCGGTCATCCTGGGCGGCGCCGCCCTCACCCGCGCCTACGTCGAGCAGGACCTGCACGAGATCTACGAGGGCGAAGTCCGTTACGCCCGCGACGCGTTCGAGGGCCTGCGGCTGATGGACGCGCTCATCGGGGTCAAGCGGGGCGTGCCCGGTGCCAAGCTGCCCGAGCTCAAGCAGCGCAGGGTCCGCGCCGCAGCCGCCGTGGAGGTGGAGGAGCGCCCGGAGGAGGGGCACGTCCGCTCCGACGTGGCCACCGACAACCCCATCCCCACCCCGCCGTTCTGGGACACCCGCGTCATCAAGGGCATCCAGCTCAAGGAATACGCCACCTGGCTCGACGAGGGCGCGCTGTTCAAGGGCCAGTGGGGCCTCAAGCAGTCCCGCGCCGGTGACGGTCCCTCCTACGAGGAACTCGTCGAGACCGAGGGCCGCCCGCGGCTGCGCGGTCTGCTCGACCGGCTGCAGACGGAGAACATGCTGGAAGCGGCGGTCGTCTACGGCTACTTCCCGTGCGTGTCCAAGGACGACGACCTGATCATCCTCGACGAGCAGGGCAACGAGCGCACCCGGTTCACCTTCCCGCGCCAGCGCCGCGGCCGCCGGCTGTGTCTCGCGGACTTCTTCCGCCCGGAGGAGTCGGGCGAGAAGGACGTCGTAGGCCTTCAGGTGGTCACCGTCGGCTCGCGGATCGGCGAGGAGACGGCGAAGCTCTTCGCGGCGGACTCCTACCGCGACTACCTCGAACTGCACGGCCTGTCCGTGCAGTTGGCCGAGGCGCTCGCCGAGTACTGGCACGCGCGAGTGCGTTCCGAACTCGGCTTCGCCGGCGAGGACCCCAGCGACATCGATGACATGTTCGCCCTGAAGTACCGCGGGGCGCGCTTCTCCCTCGGCTACGGCGCCTGCCCCGACCTGGAGGACCGGGCCAAGATCGCGGAGCTGCTCCAGCCGGAGCGTATCGGCGTCCAGCTGTCCGAGGAGTTCCAGCTCCACCCCGAGCAGTCCACGGACGCGATCGTCATCCACCACCCTGAGGCGAAGTACTTCAACGCACGCTGAGCCCACCCCCGGCGGTGACCCCTGTGTGCCCCGGGGCTCACGGGTTAAACCAGGCGCTTCGCCCGCGGGAGACGTACACTGGTGGGTCCACCGCAGGCCGGTTCCCTTCGTGGGAACCGGCCTGATCGTCCCCCAAGGAGGTGCGCCCGGATGACCAGCACGGTCCCCGCGCTCGGAACCCGTACGGCCGAAGGCTCAGCCCTGCAGGCCGTGCTCCTCGACATGGACGGAACCCTGGTGGACACCGAGGGCTTCTGGTGGGACGTCGAGGTCGAGGTCTTCGCCCGCCTCGGCCACACCCTCGACGACTCCTGGCGCCATGTCGTGGTCGGCGGCCCCATGACCCGCAGCGCGGGGTTCCTGATCGAGGTCACCGGGGCCGACATCACCCTCGCCGAGCTCACGGTGCTGCTCAACAACGGATTCGAGGACCGCATCGGGCGCGCCCTGCCCCTGATGCCGGGCGCCGCCCGGCTGCTGGCCGAGCTGGCCGCCCACGAGATCCCCACGGCCCTGGTCTCCGCCTCGCACCGGCGCATCATCGACCGGGTGCTCGCGTCCCTCGGACCCCAGTACTTCTCCCTGACGGTGGCCGGCGACGAGGTACCGCGCACCAAGCCGCACCCGGACCCTTACCTGTTCGCCGCCGCCGGCCTCGGAGCGGTTCCGGCCAGATGCGCGGTCGTCGAGGACACCGCTACCGGGGTCGCCTCGGCGGAGGCCGCGGGCTGCCACGTGGTGGCCGTGCCCTCCGTGGCGCCCATCGGCCCGTCCGCACGCCGCACCGTCGTGGGCTCGCTCGAAGAGGTCGACCTGGCATTTCTGCGCGGACTGATGACGGAAATGCGCTAGGTCCCGTCACATTCCCGTCGTCCGCCCGGAGGGCGGGCTCACGGCGTCGGGTGCGTGCTCTCGGCGTGCCGGGCCCGGCCCTCGTACTGGAGGAAGTACTCGGGCAGGTGCCCGGAGCGGCGAGTGGGGGGCACCTCCCATGCCCTCAAGGCAGTGGGGGAGCGTGCATGGCATCGCGGGCCAGGCGGGAATTCGACGACGGGGCCTGGGCGTTGACCCAACGTGCAGCGCCGATAGGCCGGTAGTTCGCGAGGGATGCACTCGAAGGAATTCGAACCGAGTCGGATGGCCGAATTGCGTTCCGTTACCGCATCGGACGGTATGTGACGTTCCCCACGCGATGGAGGGTCGACAGGGAGTGACGCGCGTGCTGTTCACCCCGTTTCGGGCGGTGTCGGGGGCGCCCTTGTGTCCCGATTGATGGAACGCTGCACGAATCCTTCCGCCGCCGGGTTTTCAGTGTGTCCACACCCGGTTCCGCTGCGTGATGGAGGCTCAACTCCGGTAGCCGCGAACCCTCGTGCCGGTGCGGACTAATCTCGTCGCGAGAACATCACCCCGTTCCCCGGTGATCCGCTGCGACACCCATGCATGCCGGACACCCGGACACCCGGATACATGGACGACGGCAGCTCTGGAGAAACTCGAGCATGAACCGCAAGACTTTGGTGCTGCCGGCCGTGGTCGGCCTGCTCGCACCGGTACTCGCCGCCTGTGGCGGGTCCGGCAGCGGGAGCGGCGACGAGGACGCGATCGTCGTCGGCACCACGGACCGGTTCACCACCTCGAAGGACGCCCCCGCGCCCCTCGACCCGGCCTACGCCTACGACGTCGGCACCTGGAACATCCTGCGCCACACCGTGCAGACCCTGATGATCCAGCCCAAGGGCGAGGGAGACCCCGTCCCCGAGGCCGCGGAAAGCTGCGGCTTCACCGACAGCGGCAACGAGCGCTACGCCTGCAAGCTCCGCGACGGCCTGAGGTTCGCAGGCGGTGACCCCATCACCGCCGAGGACGTGAAGTTCTCCATCGACCGTGCCATGGCGATCAAGGCCGACAGTGGCGTCTTCGCCCTGCTGTCCACCATCGACACCGTCGAAACCCAGGGCGACGACCAAGTCATCTTCCACCTCAAGACCGCCGACGCCACCTTCCCGTACAAGCTCTCGACCCCGGTCACGGGCATCGTCAACCCGGACGACTACGAGAAGAACAAGCTGCGCCACGGCTTCGACGTGGACGGCTCCGGCCCGTACACCCTGAAGGCCGAGGTCGACGGCGACGAGATGACCAAGGCCGTGTTCATCAAGAACCCCGACTACAAAGGGGCTCTGAAGGTGAACAACGAAGAGGTCGCCATGCGCTCCTTCGCGGACGCCGACGCCATGGGCGACGCCCTCGACAAAGGCGACATCGACGTGATGACCCGCACGATGTCGCCGGAGCAGATCAAGGGGCTCTCCGAGGCCTCTGGCGGCAACGTCGAGCTCATAGAGATGCCCGGCCTGGAAATCCGCTACCTGGCCTTCAACACCGACAACCCGGTCGTGAAGGCCAAGTCGGTCCGCCAGGCCATGGCTCAGATCATCGACCGCAGCGAACTCGTCTCCAAGGTGTACGGCTCCTCGGCCGAGCCGCTGTACTCGCTGGTGCCGGCCTCCATCACCGGCCACTCCAACTCGTTCTTCAACAAGTACGGCGACCCCAGCGTCGACAAGGCCAAGTCCCTGCTGGCCAAGGCCGACATCACCACTCCGGTGAAGCTGACGCTGAACTACACGACCGACCACTACGGCCCGGCCACCGAGCAGGAGTTCGAACTCCTGCAGAAGCAGCTCAACGCCAGCGGCCTGTTCGACGTGACCATCAAGGGTGCCCCCTGGGACACGTTCGTTCCGGCCGAGCGGAACGGCAACTACGAGGTCTGGGGCATGGGCTGGTTCCCGGACTTCCCGGAAGCCGACAACTACATCGCGCCGTTCCTCGACAAGGACAACTTCCTCAAGCTGCCGTACACGAACAGCGAGATCCGCAACACCCTGATCCCGGAGTCCCGCCGAGAGGCCGACCGGCTGTCCGCCTCCAGCAGCCTGACGGACATCCAGGACATCGTCGCCGACGACGTGCCCATCCTCCCGCTCTGGCAGGGGAAGCAGTACATCGCCGCACGCGACACCGTCACGGGCACCGCCTACGCGCTCAACTCCTCCTCCACGCTACAGCTGTGGGAACTCAGCCGCGGCGTGGACGACTGATCCTCGCCGTACCCGGGGCCAGAACCAAGGGCCCCGGGATCTCGAAAAACGACGACAAGGCACCTGCAAGTGAACATGCGCAACCAGTGGCCGGTCCTGCCGATCGTGGCAGGGCTGGCCTCCGGCCTGTTGACCGGCTGCGGAACGGGGACGGGCGACTCGGGGAGCGGCGGCTCCTCCGTGGTCATGGGGATGTCCGAGGACATCCTCGCAACCGACCCCGCGTCAGGCTACGACCCCGGTTCCTGGCTGTTGTTCAACAACGTCTTCCAGTCGCTGCTCAGCTTCCCCAAGGGAGGCACCGAGCCGCAGCCGGAGGTCGCCGAGGAGTGTTCCTTCACGGACTCGCAGACCCGGGTCTACAAGTGCACGCTGAAGGACGGCCTCAAGTTCAGCAACGGTGACGAGCTCACCTCCGAAGACGTCAAGTTCTCCTTCGACCGTATGCTGAAGATCAACGACGACGCGGGCCCCGCGATCATTTTCGCCATGCTCGACCAGGTCGAGACGCCGGACGAGAAGACGGTCGTCTTCAAGCTCGACACGCCCGACGCCACCTTCCCCAGCAAGATCGCTTCCGCCGCCGGCTCCATCGTCGACCACAGGCAGTACGACGCCGACGGCCTGCGCACGGACGGTGAGGCCGTCGGCTCCGGCCCCTACAAGCTGGATTCGTTCAGCGAGGACGAGGCCGTCTTCTCGGTCAACGAGCACTACCGGGGTCCCGCCAAGGCGCGGAACCCCGGTGTGACAGTCAAGTTGTTCCAAGGCGACCAGAACGCCCTCAAGAAGGCCCTCCAGGACGACGAGATCGACATCGCCTACCGCGGTCTGTCCGCGGGCGACATCGCGGACATCGAGAACGCCGACACCGGTTCCGGCTCGGGCGCCGCGGTCGTCGAGGGCAGCAGCGCCGAGGTTCAGCACCTGGTCTTCAACATGGACGACCCGGTGGCCGGAAAGCTCGGCGTCCGCAAGGCCATCGCCCACCTGCTCGACCGCGACGCCCTCATCAAGAACGTCTACGACGGCACGGCCACCCCGCTGTACTCGATCATCCCGGCCGGCATCTCCGGCCACAACACCGCCTTCTTCGACGTCTACGGCGCCCGCCCCTCCAAGGCCAAGGCGGCAGCCGCACTGCGGGCCGACGGCATCACCGGCAAGGTCAAGCTGACCCTCTGGTCGACCCCCTCCCGTTACGGCCCCGCCACCGACGACGAGCTGAAGGCGATCGCCGGCCAGCTCAACGCCAGCGGCCTCTTCGACGCCGACGTGAAGTCCGTCGACTTCGAGCAGTACGAGAAGGACATCGCAGACGGCAAGTACGGCGTCTACGTCAAGGGCTGGGTGCCCGACTACCCGGACGCCGACAACTTCACGGCCCCCTTCTTCGGCAAGGGCAACGTGCTGAGCAACAACTACGCCAACGCCACGATCACCGGCACGCTCATCCCGCGTACCGCCGCCCAGAGCGACCGCTCCGCCACGGACGCCGACTTCGGCAGGCTCCAGGACGTCGTCGCCGAGGAACTCCCCGTCCTCCCCGTCTGGCAGGCAAAGCAGTACGCGGTAGCCCGCGAGGGCGTCTACGGCCTGGAGTACTGCCTGGACCCCTCGACCGTGTTCCGGTTCTGGGAACTCAGCAGGGACTGAGCGGCGGCCGTACCGACGGCCCTGCACACACCGAGGGCGTCCCCTGTCTCGCAGGGGACGCCCTCGGTGCCGTGAAACGTCAGACGTCCTACTGGGCGCCCGGGCGCACCAGACCGCTCTCGTACGCGTACACCGCGGCCTGCACCCGGTCCCGCAGCCCCAGCTTGGTCAGGACGTGACCGACATGCGTCTTCACCGTGGTCTCACTGACGAAGAGATCAGCGGCGATCTCCGCATTGGACAGGCCGCGCGCCACCAGCTTCAGCACCTCCACCTCCCGCTCGGTGAGTGTGTGCAGGGTGTCGGGCACCGGCTCGTCGCCGGACGGCAGATGCGTGGCGTACTTGTCGAGCAGCCGGCGCGTGATGCTCGGTGCGAGCATCGCCTCGCCCGCGGCCACCACCCGGATCGCCTGGACCAGCTCGTTGGCCGGCGCGTCCTTCAGGAGGAACCCGCTCGCGCCGGCCCGCAGCGCCTCCACCACGTACTCGTCGAGATCGAACGTGGTCAGCACCAGCACCTTGGCCGGACCGTCCCGCCCGGGCCCCGTGATCTGCCGCGTCGCCTCCACCCCGTCCATCCGCGGCATACGGATGTCCATCAGAACCACATCAGGCTGCAGGGCCCGCACCTGGTCGAGAGCCTGAAGGCCGTCTCCGGCCTCGCCCACGACCGCGATGTCCTGCTCCGCCTCCAGAATCATCCGGAAGCCGGTACGCAGCAGCGGCTGGTCGTCGACCAGTAGGACGCGGATGGCCACGTAAGTCTCCTTCGCTAGTCCGGCCCCATTCTGCCCTGCGCCTGTTCATCGGCCGTCCCTGGGGCGCCTCACGTGCTCCCGGACTCGCCTGCCCTGACCGCCAGCGGGTAGGGCGGGGGAGTGCCCCCGAACTCCGGGCAGTGCGCCTGGTGGTCGCACCAGCCGCACAGCTTGGTGGGACGGGGCCGCCACTCACCCGTCTCGGTCGCCAGCCGGATCGCGTCCCACAGCGCGAGCAGCTTGCGCTCGACGCGCTCCAGGTCGGCGAGGACCGGGTCGTAGGTCAGGACGTCACCGCTGCCGAGATAGACGAGCTGCAGCCGGCGCGGAACGATGTTCTTCAGCCGCCAGACCACCAGTGCGTAGAACTTCATCTGGAACAGCGCACCCTCGGCGTACTCCGGCCGCGGCGCCTTGCCGGTCTTGTAGTCGACGATCCGCACCTCACCGGTCGGCGCCACGTCCACCCGGTCGATGATCCCGCGCAGCCGCAGCCCCGATTCCAGCTCGGTCTCGACGAACAGCTCCCGCTCGGCGGGCTCGAGCCGGGTCGGATCCTCCAGCGCGAACCAGCGCTCGACGAGCCGCTCCGCCTCACCGAGCCAGCGCGCCAGCCGCTCGCCCTCCGGATCGTCGGCGAACAGCTCGACCACCTCCGGACGGGTCTCCCGGAGCCGGTCCCACTGGCCGGGGATGAGCGACTTGGCTCGGGGCGCGGTCCGCTCGGCGGCCGGGGCGTCGAACAGGCGCTCCAGGACCGCGTGGACCAGGGTGCCGCGGGTCGCCGCTTCGCTCGGCTTCTGGGGCAGCCGGTCGATCACCCGGAACCGGTACAGCAACGGACACTGCATGAAGTCACTGGCACGCGAGGGCGACAGCGACGCCGGCGGTATGGCGACGCACGCGGGGTCGGCGGTCGTCGCCGTACCCGCCGCCCCCGCACCGGCTGTCGGTGCCGGGTCCGCCGCCGTCGGCGTGGTACCGCTGCTGTGGGCCTCCGCGACGCCCTCCGCGCTCGTCTCCATGACCCCAGACCATACGGCCCGCCACTGACAGTGACCCATTCGGTGGCGGAGAGCCGGGACGAGGACGCGCGCACACGTGGGGTGCCGGGGCGGAACGCACGGCGACGGCCGCATACCATCGACCGGAGACCCTCCCGCCGGGCAGGCGCGGGAGAAGCTTCGAACGAGGGGACACCGTGGACGAGAGCGGCGGGAGCGGGCAGCCGCGGTCCGGCACCGACGAGTCGGCCGAACACCACGCAGGGCCGCCTGCGACCCCGGCCCCCGGCCCCACACGCCCCGACCCGACCCCGCACGACACCGCCACCACGGACGCCACCGGCCCGGACGCCACCAACGGGGACGCCACCGCCCCGGACCAGACCGCTTCGGACAACCGTACGGGGGACAACGCCGCGGCCGACCACGGCGCCGGCAACACGGTGGAGCACGGCACGACCGGCCACGGTGCTCCGGACGACGGACCCACGGACGGCGGACCGACGGACGGCGGACCGACGGACAACGAGGCCGCCGAACACAACACCACGGACCACCAGGACACGGACCACCAGGACACGGACCACCAGGACACGGACCACCGCCCCGATGGTCCGACCCCGGCCCGACCCTTCATCGAAACCGGTACCAACACCAGCACCGACACCGAGGGCGCCGGCCACCCCACCCCCCACACCACCCACGACCGCTCCCTAGCCCACTCCGGAGCGGCCAAGGGCACCCCGCCCCCACGGCCGTCCCGGGACCCCCGCGGCGGGCTGCTCATGGGGCGGCCCTTCGGCGTGCCCGTGTACGTCGCCCCCAGCTGGTTCCTCGTCGCCGCCCTGATCACCTGGGTGTTCGGCGGCCAGCTCGACCGGGTGCTGCCCGAACTCGGCGCCGCCCGCTACCTCGTCTCCCTCTTCTTCGCGGTCGCCTTCTACGCCTCCGTCCTCGTCCACGAACTGGCCCACACGGTCGCCGCCCTCCGCTTCAAACTCCCGGTCCGCCGCATCCAGCTCCAGTTCTTCGGCGGCGTCTCCGAGATCGAGAAGGAAGCCGAGACGCCCGGCCGCGAGTTCGTGCTCGCCTTCGTCGGCCCGCTGCTCTCGCTGCTCCTCGCCGGCCTCTTCTACCTCGCCGTACAGGGCGTCGAGCCGGGCACCGTCCCCGGCGTGCTGCTGGCCGGTCTGATGATCTCCAACCTCATCGTCGCCGCGTTCAACCTCCTGCCCGGCCTGCCCCTCGACGGCGGCCGCATGCTCCGCGCGGTCGTATGGAAGATCACCGGCAGGCCGATGAGCGGCACGATCGCCGCCGCCTGGGTCGGCCGCGCCCTCGCCGTCGCCGTCCTGATCGGCCTGCCGCTGCTCACCCAGTCCGGCGCGCTCGGGTCCAACGCCGAGGACAACGTCGGCATGGACACCGTCATGGACGCCCTGCTGGCCGCGATCCTCGCCGCGATCATCTGGACCGGCGCCGGCAACAGCCTGCGCATGGCCCGCCTGCGCGAACACCTCCCCGAACTGCGCGCCCGCAACCTCACCCGCCGCGCTGTCCCCGTCGAGACGGACACGCCGCTCTCCGAGGCCCTGCGCCGCGCCAACGCCGCCGGCGCCCGCGCCCTGGTCGTCGTCGACGCCGACGGCCGCCCCCGCTCCCTCGTCCGCGAAGCGGCCATCGTCGGCGTACCCGAACACCGCCGGCCCTGGGTCGCCGTCAGCGGCCTCGCCCAGGAACTCACGGACGGTATGCGCGTCTCGGCGGAACTGGCCGGAGAGGACCTCCTCGACGCCCTGCGCGCCACCCCCGCCACCGAGTACCTGGTCGTCGAGGAGACCGGCGAGATCTACGGCGTCCTGTCCGCCGCGGACGTCGAGCGCGCGTTCGTAAAGGCGATGGCCCGCCCCTCCTAGACACCCGCCCTTCCCCGGGCGCCCGCCCCTCCCCGTGGTCGGCCGTCCGGGGAAACGCCGGTAGGCTGTTCACATGTCCGAACCGACCGGTGCCGCCCGCCGTCGCGGGCCCTTCAAGGTCGGGGACCAGGTACAGCTGACCGACCCCAAGGGCCGCCACTACACGTTCACGCTCGAAGCAGGGAAGAACTTCCACACCCACAAGGGTTCCTTCCCGCACGACGAGCTGATCGGCGCACCCGAGGGCAGCGTCGTCCGCACCACCGGGAACGTCGCCTACCTCGCGCTGCGCCCCCTGCTCCCCGACTACGTCCTGTCCATGCCCCGCGGGGCAGCCGTCGTCTACCCCAAGGACGCGGGGCAGATCCTCGCCTTCGCCGACATCTTCCCCGGCGCACGCGTCGTGGAGGCCGGCGTCGGCTCCGGCTCGCTCAGCAGCTTCCTGCTGCGCGCCATCGGCGACCAGGGCATGCTGCACAGCTACGAGCGCCGCGAGGACTTCGCCGAGATCGCCCAGCAGAACGTGGAGCGCTACTTCGGCGGCCCGCACCCCGCCTGGCAGCTCACCGTCGGCGACCTCCAGGACAACCTGTCCGACAGCGACGTGGACCGCGTCATCCTGGACATGCTCGCCCCCTGGGAGTGCCTGGAGGCCGTCTCCAAGGCACTTGTCCCCGGCGGCATCCTCTGCTGCTACGTCGCCACCACCACCCAGCTCGCCCGGACCGTCGAGTCCATCCGGGAGATCGGCTGCTTCAACGAGCCGACCGCCTGGGAGACGATGATCCGCAACTGGCACATCGAGGGCCTCGCCGTCCGGCCCGACCACCGCATGATCGGCCACACCGGCTTCCTGCTGACCGCCCGCCGCCTCGCCGACGGAGTCGAGCCGCCCATGCGCCGCCGCCGCCCCGCCAAGGGCGCCTACGGCGAGGACTACGCCGGCCCCAACGCCGACGGAGGCACCGCCGGCCGCTGAGCCGCGGCCTGTGCCGCAGTCAACGTGAAGGCGCTGTGGCCGAGTTCCCGGAACCACCGGGGAACTCGGCCACAGCGCCTTTCTCTTGACACGGCGCCACTGTCCCGCTGCCGTCGCGGCACCACCGACCTGTGGCTCCCGCACCACAAGTCGCGACCCCACCGTTCCCTCGTCCTGTGACGTGTGGCACCATGCTGGCCACCCCCACCGGCACAGCCCTCACAGGAGACACTCCTCTAGTGCAGCAATCCGCCGTACCGGAACTGGCACACACGCACACCCGTCCGATCCACTGGGTCGCCACCGCCGCCGCTGTCGCAGGTGTCGTGGCCCTGTCCCCGTTCCTGCAACCCGGTCAGGCCACGGCGGCCCAGGCGGCCGGCACCGGGACGAAGACCGCCCCCGCGGCGGTCGCACCCCCCGATCCGACCGGCGTCGCCTTCCCGGTCGAGTGCGGGCCGGTGAAGGCCGTCGTGCAGAAGAAGGCCTCGGGAGACCTCGACGGTGACGGCGTACCGGAGACGGTGGTCGTGGTGCACTGCGACGCGCCGATGGGCACCCCGCCCGACGGTGTCTACGTCCTCACCCGCGCCTCGGACACCGCCAAGCCCCGCGTCGTCGCCACCCTGGTCGACCCGAAGGACCGCCTCACCGTCAGTGAGTTCACAGTCCGTGACGGGGCTGTCCTCGCCACCATGCTCGGCTACTCGACGGCCGACGTGCCCAGTTGCTGCCCGGACGTGACGGACCACGCGAAGTGGCAGTGGAAGAACGGTGCGTTCCTCCGCTCGACACCCGCAGGAGCACACAGCGTCTGACCCGGGCCAACCGAGCAGTGAGAAATCAGACAGTAGCAACAGGCCGTATTCAGACCATCACTCCGCGTCAGGACCGTAGACCTCGACCCTGTCCGACACCCGGCGGACATGGATGCAGTCGCCCGGACACTCCTTCGCGGAGTCGGCCACATCCTTCAGAAGCGGCAGCGGCACGGGTGTTGTCGCACCCCTGTCCTGCAGCAACTCGTCGTCCGCGCTCTTCACATAGGCCAGACCGTCGATGTCCAGCTCGAACACCTCGGGCGCGTACTGGGCGCAGATGCCGTCGCCGGTACAGAGATCCTGGTCGATCCAGACCTCCAGTGCCCCACCGGCCCCGGCCTCCTGCTGCACGCTCATGTCTCCTGCCGTTTCCTGCGCCGGGCCCGACCACGGAAGTAAGTCGGCCCTGCTCTGACGGGTGTTGAACGCCTCGACCCTACCTCCGGCCACCAGCCGTCACACCCGTCGCCCACCCGGACACCGAGCGTCACCGGATCGGGTTCCCGGGCCCGCCACGCCCGGCCTCGGCAGCCGGCCCGGAACCCGCCGCCGACCGCGCCGCCGCCGGACGCCAGGACGCATGCCTTCCCAGGTCGTACCACTCCCAAGCGCCGCAACTCCGCCCAGTCGCGGAGGGGTTTGACCACTCCGGCCTGGAACAGGCCGCTTCTGAATCGCGTTGAGTGGGTATCCACACGGCGTGAGGAAGGGCACAGGGTGTGGCTGACGACACACCTTGACAGTCTTTGTGATCTAGGGGTTTCAATCGAGACCCACCCAGGTAGGGTCTGGAAGCGTCCAGCTCCCCTTGGAGGAGGTGAGGACCGTGGCAGCCCACGACGACGACATGAACCGCGGCATCCGCCCGGGACGAGGGTCCGACGACCCGGCCGGGCAGATTGCCTACCTTGAGCAGGAGATCGCCGTCCTGCGACGCAAGCTCGCCGACTCTCCGCGACACACGAGGATTCTCGAGGAGCGGATCGTCGAGCTGCAGACCAACCTGGCCGGCGTGTCCGCCCAGAACGAGCGACTCGCCAACACGCTCCGTGAGGCCCGCGACCAGATCGTGGCCCTCAAGGAGGAAGTCGACCGGCTCGCACAGCCCCCGGCCGGCTTCGGTGTCTTCCTCACGGCGAACGAGGACGGCACGGCCGACATCTTCACCGGGGGCCGCAAGCTCCGGGTGAACGTCAGCCCCAGCGTGGAGCTCGACGAGCTCAGGCGCGGCCAGGAAGTAATGCTCAACGAAGCGCTCAATGTGGTCGAGGCCATGGAGTACGAGCGCGTCGGGGACATCGTCACCCTCAAGGAAATCCTCGAGGACGGCGAGCGCGCCCTGGTGCTCGGGCACACCGACGAGGAACGGGTGGTGCGGCTCGCCGAGCCGCTGCTGGACGTCACCATCCGCCCCGGCGACGCACTCCTGCTCGAACCCCGCTCCGGCTACGTCTACGAGGTCGTGCCCAAGAGCGAGGTCGAGGAACTCGTCCTCGAAGAAGTACCCGACATCGGCTACGAACAGATCGGCGGCCTCGGCGGGCAGATCGAGGCCATCCGCGACGCGGTCGAGCTCCCTTACCTCTACCCCGACCTGTTCAAGGAGCACGAACTGCGACCGCCCAAGGGCGTCCTGCTGTACGGGCCCCCCGGATGCGGCAAGACACTCATCGCCAAGGCCGTCGCCAACTCACTGGCCAAAAAGGTCGCCGAAGTCACCGGCCAGGCCGCCGGCAAGAGCTTCTTCCTCAACATCAAGGGCCCCGAGCTCCTCAACAAGTACGTCGGCGAGACCGAGCGGCAGATCCGCCTCGTCTTCCAGCGTGCCCGCGAGAAGGCCAGCGAGGGCACACCCGTCATCGTCTTCTTCGACGAGATGGAATCCCTCTTCCGCACCCGCGGCTCAGGCGTCAGCTCGGACGTGGAGAACACCATCGTCCCCCAGCTGCTCGCCGAGATCGACGGCGTGGAAGGCCTGCAGAACGTGGTCGTCATCGGCGCCTCCAACCGCGAGGACATGATCGACCCCGCCATCCTGCGCCCCGGCCGCCTCGATGTGAAGATCAAGATCGAGCGTCCCGACGCCGAAGCCGCCAAGGACATCTTCGGCAAGTACCTCACCGAACGCCTCCCGCTGCACGCCGACGACCTCGGCGAACACAGCGGCAGCAAGGCCACCACGGTCCAGAGCATGATCCAGACCGCAGTGGAACACATGTACGCAGAATCCGAGGAGAACCGCTTCCTGGAAGTCACCTACGCCAACGGCGACAAGGAAGTCCTCTACTTCAAGGACTTCAACTCCGGCGCCATGATCGAAAACATCGTCGGCCGCGCCAAGAAAATGGCGATCAAGGACTTCCTCGAACACAACCAGAAGGGCCTCCGCGTCTCCCACCTCCTCCAGGCCTGCGTGGACGAGTTCAAGGAGAACGAGGACCTGCCCAACACCACAAACCCGGACGACTGGGCCCGAATCTCCGGAAAGAAGGGCGAACGGATCGTTTACATCCGTACCCTTATCACCGGAAAGCAGGGCGCGGACACCGGCCGCTCCATCGACACGGTGGCGAACACCGGACAGTACCTGTAAAAGCCAGGGCGGCTGCGGGTGCCCTCACCGGGTACCCGCAGCCGACTGTTTTTCAGGCCACGGCTCGAGCAAGGCAATGACGCAAATGATCTCCCCACCAGCGCAAAGGCGTTCTAGGCTCTTCCGTACCGCCGAGTCGCGCAGTGCGGGGACGGGCACCGCACACGCACCGGAGCGCCAGCGGTACTTGAGCGGCGTCCCCGACCGAGGACACCGCCGGGCAAGGAGGGCCGCATGACCGTACGGCGAGTAATGGGCATCGAGACGGAGTACGGGATCTCCGTCCCCGGTCACCCCAACGCCAATGCCATGCTCACCTCGTCCCAGATCGTCAACGCCTACGCGGCGGCGATGCACCGGGCCCGCCGGGCCCGCTGGGACTTCGAGGAGGAGAATCCGCTGCGCGACGCGCGAGGCTTCGACCTCGCCCGCGAAGCCGCCGACGCCAGCCAGCTCACCGACGAGGACATCGGCCTGGCCAACGTCATCCTCACCAACGGCGCACGGCTCTACGTCGACCACGCACACCCCGAATACAGCGCCCCCGAGGTCACCAACCCCCGCGACGCCGTCCTCTGGGACAAAGCCGGCGAACGCATCATGGCCGAAGCCGCCGAACGCGCCGCCCAGCTCCCCGGCGCCCAGCCGATCCACCTCTACAAGAACAACACCGACAACAAAGGCGCCTCCTACGGCACCCACGAGAACTACCTGATGAAGCGGGAAACCCCCTTCTCGGACATCGTGCGCCACCTCACGCCGTTCTTCGTCTCCCGCCAGGTCGTCACCGGAGCCGGCCGCGTCGGCATCGGCCAGGACGGCCACGAACACGGCTTCCAGCTCAGCCAGCGCGCCGACTACTTCGAAGTCGAGGTCGGCCTCGAGACAACGCTCAAGCGCCCCATCATCAACACCCGCGACGAGCCCCACGCCGACGCCGAGAAGTACCGCCGCCTCCACGTGATCATCGGCGACGCCAACCTCTCCGAGATCTCGACCTATCTGAAACTGGGTACGACAGCCCTCGTCCTGTCCATGATCGAAGACGGCTTCATCGCCGTCGACCTGGCCGTCGACCAGCCCGTACGCACCCTCCACCAGGTGTCCCACGACCCGGCGCTCAAGCGCCTCGTCACGCTCCGCAGCGGCCGGACACTCACCGCGGTCCAGCTGCAGATGGAGTACTACGAGCTCTCGCGCAAATACGTGGAGGAGCGCTTCGGCTCCGACGCCGACGAACAGACCAAGGACGTCCTCGCCCGCTGGGAGGACACCCTCAACCGCCTGGAGAACGACCCCATGAGCCTGGCCGGCGAACTGGACTGGGTCGCCAAACGGGAGCTCATGGAAGGCTACCGGCGCCGCGACAGCCTTGACTGGGACGCCGCGAGGCTCCACCTGGTCGACCTCCAGTACGCCGACGTACGGGCCGAGAAAGGCCTCTACAACCGGCTGGTGGCCCGCGGACGCATCAAGCGCCTGCTGGACGAGAACGACGTCGAGAGGGCTCGTACGAAGCCGCCTGAGGACACCCGCGCGTACTTCCGCGGACGCTGCCTCGAGCAGTACGCCGACGACGTCGCCGCGGCGTCCTGGGACTCGGTCATCTTCGACCTGCCGGGCCGGGACTCGCTCCAGCGCGTCCCAACCCTCGAACCGCTTCGCGGAACGCGAAATCACGTCAAGGAGCTCCTGGACCGCTGCCGCACGGCGGAAGACCTGGTCAGGGTGCTGTCGGGCGGCTGAGCGGGCACCCGCGCCGGGCAGCCGGACAGGGTGGAAAACCCGGCTGAAGGGAATCATCGATATGGCCCCCGTACGTTGTAGGAACTGCGGGGCCGATGTCGGACCCTGCTTGTAGGGTCTGATCAAGAACGTCGAACCGAGCGGGGTGAGGGGTTATGGCGACCAAGGACACCGGCGGCGGACAGCAGAAGGCGACGCGCTCCACGGAGGAGGTCGAGGAAGCGCCCGAGGCACAGGTATCGGAAGACCTCAAGGAGCGCCAGGAGAAGCTGAGCGACGACGTGGACTCCGTCCTCGATGAAATCGATGATGTACTCGAGGAAAACGCCGAGGATTTCGTGCGAAGCTTCGTGCAAAAGGGTGGCGAGTAAAGGCGAATCGGCCACGTGACCTTTGAAGTGAAGGTTTCGGGGGATTTGGTTGGTGGACGAACCGAACGCCAAGGGGTGCACGGGCTGCAGCCGGAGCTTGCCTCCCGCTGCGTTCGCGCGGGACAGGAATCGTCCTGACGGCCTCCAGGTGCGATGCCGGGAGTGCGTGGCGGAATACAGCGCCGCGCACTACCGGAGGCGCCGCGAGGCCATGAGGATGTCGGTGCGGGAGAAGGTCGATGTTCCGGCAGGGCACAAGCTCTGCCGGACATGTGGTGAGGTGAAGCCGCACAGCGAGTGGCATCGCAATGCCACCGCCTTGGACGGCCTGTCGACGCGCTGCAAGGCATGCCGCTCCGTCCAAGGGCGGCAGGGCCACCTGAAGCGTCAGTACGGCATCACCGAAGCCGAACGCGACGAGTTGATCGCCTCCCAAGGGGGCGTCTGCTGCATATGTTTGTCCGCTCCGGCGGCACATGTGGATCACTGCCACAAGACGGGTAGTGTCCGAGGCGTACTGTGCTTCAGCTGCAATGCCGCACTGGGGCAGTTCAAGGATCGGCCCGATGCCATAAGGCGGGCTGCTGCTTACGTGGAAGGAATCGCGTGGAAGCCAACACTCGTAGCACCGGGCGTCTACCGGCTGCCTTCCTGACGCCCGGGTCGTCGTCCTTCATGGACTTCCTGTCCGAGCATCAGCCGGAGATGCTGCCCGGCAACCGGCAGCTCCCGCCCACCCAGGGCGTGATCGAGGCGCCGCACGGCACCACGATCGTGGCCGTCACGTTCCCCGGCGGCGTGGTGCTCGCCGGTGACCGTCGGGCCACCATGGGCAACGTCATCGCGCAGCGCGACATCGAGAAGGTGTTCCCGGCCGACGAGTACTCGGCGGTGGGTATCGCCGGCACCGCCGGCCTGGCCGTCGAGATGGTCAAGCTGTTCCAGCTGGAGCTGGAGCACTTCGAGAAGGTCGAGGGTGCGCAGCTCTCTCTGGAGGGCAAGGCGAACCGCCTGTCGACCATGATCCGTTCCAACCTCGGCATGGCCATGCAGGGCCTGGCCGTGGTGCCGCTCTTCGCGGGGTTCGATGTGGACCGCGGGAAGGGCCGTATCTTCTCCTACGACGTCACCGGCGGCCGTTCCGAGGAGCACCACTTCGCCGCCACCGGTTCCGGCTCGATCTTCGCGCGCGGGGCCATGAAGAAGCTCTTCCGTGACGACCTGGCCGAGGACGAGGCCACGACCCTGGTGGTGCAGGCCCTGTATGACGCGGCTGACGACGACTCGGCGACCGGTGGTCCCGATGTCGCCCGCCGGATCTACCCGATCGTCACCGTGATCACCGAGGACGGCTTCCGCAGGCTGACCGACGAGGAGTCCTCCGGGATCGCCCGCTCGATCCTGGAGCGGCGTCTGGAGCAGCCTGACGGCCCGCGGGCCGCGCTGCTGTAGCCGGCGGCTGCGGTTCTTTTCAAGGTGATCCTGTGACTTCGACAGAAAGGGACGGATAACCGGTGTCGACGCCGTTCTATGTTTCACCCCAGCAGGCCATGGCCGACCGGGCGGAGTACGCCCGTAAGGGCATCGCCCGTGGCCGCAGTCTGGTCGTGCTGCAGTACGCCGACGGCATCGTCTTCGTCGGCGAGAACCCGTCCCGTGCGCTGCACAAGTTCAGTGAGATCTATGACCGGATCGGCTTCGCGGCCGCCGGCAAGTACAACGAGTACGAGAATCTGCGCATCGGCGGTGTCCGCTACGCCGATCTGCGGGGTTACACCTACGACCGTGACGACGTCACGGCCCGCGGTCTTGCGAACGTCTACGCCCAGACGCTGGGCACGATCTTCTCCAGTGCGGCCGAGAAGCCGTACGAGGTGGAGCTGGTCGTCGCCGAGGTGGGGGAGACGCCGGAGGGTGACCAGATCTACCGGTTGCCGCACGACGGGTCGATCGTGGACGAGCACGGCTCGGTCGCGGTGGGTGGCAACGCGGAGCAGATCAGCAGTTATCTGGATCAGCGGCACCAGGACGGCATGAGCCTCGCCGAGGCGCTGAAGCTGGCCGTCCAGGCGCTCTCGCGGGACACGAACGGCACGGAGCGGGAGATTCCCGCCGAGCGTCTGGAGGTGGCGGTCCTGGACCGTACGCGTCCGCAGTCGCGCAAGTTCAAGCGCATTGTCGGCCGTCAGCTCTCCCGGCTGCTGGAGAGCGACGGGGCGTCCACCGAGGCCGAGAGTGCCGAGGAACCCGACGACGAGTAGCCCGCCCGGCTCCTGATGTGCCCCGGCCGGTGCCACGGCCGGGGCACAGGTGCGTCAGGAGGCGCTGGGTGGCGCTGTGGAGCCCCGTACGACGAGCTGGACGGGGATGTCTCCCGCCTGGGGCGTACGGCCGTCCAGGACGGCCAGGAGGGCCTGCATGCCGCGTTCGCCGAACAGCTCGGCGTCCAGTCGCACGGTGGTCAGTTCCGGGTCGATGGCGGTGGCGAGGGCGAGGTCGTCGAGGCCGGTGACGGAGATGTCGTCGGGGACGCGCAGGCCGAGGCGCCGGACGGCCTTGTAGGCGCCGGCCGCGAGCTGGTCGTCGTCGCAGACCAGGGCGGTGGGGTGGGGGCCGGGGCCGGCGAGAGCCGTTTCGGCGGCGGTGCGGGCGCCGTCGATGGAGATGGGTGCGCGGACCGTGCGGACGGTGGTGCCGGGGACGGTGGCGGTGCGGGCGGCGAGTTCGCGGGCGCGTACGTCGAAGGTCCAGGAGGGTACGTCGGCCGCGAGGTGCAGGAAGCGGCGGTGTCCCAGGTTGAGCAGGTGTTCGGCGGCCTGGCGGACGCCGTCCGCGATGTCGAGGTTGACGGTGGCGGCGCCGAGGCTGCCTGCGGGATCGCTGTCGAGCATGACGAGGGGCAGCTGGTCGCCGCGGATCGCGTCGAGTGCGTCGGCGGCCATGGAGGAGGCGATGACCCCGTCGAGGGCGGCCTGGGCGGAGGCGAAGGGGTCTCTGGCGGGTCCGATGCCTTCGGGGGAGGGGTAGAGGAGGACGCCGAAGCCGTGTTCGGCGGCGACTCTGGCCGCGCCCGTGTAGACGCCGGCGAAGAACTCGGTCGTGAGTGCGGGGACGACGAGCAGGACGGTGCGGGTGTGGCCGAGGCGGAGGTTGCGGGCGGCGAGGTTGGGGCGGTAGTCGAGCTGTCGTGCGGCTTCGCGGACCCGTTCGGCCGTGGTCTGGGAGACGCGGCCGCGCCATTTGTCGCCGAGGACCAGGGATACGGCGGCCTGGGAGACGCCGGCGGCCTGGGCGACGTCACGGCTCGTGGGGCGGGTGCTGCCTCGTGCCACCGTGGGCCTGCTCTTTCGTCTGGACTGGTGAACAGCGCACATGGTACGTATGACAGAGGCAGTTATACGTAAAACCTCGTGCGCCACGGCAGGCGTCACGGGTTCGGGAAGGGCGGGACATGGCCGCGGGATACCTGGAGATCCTCAGGGCGAGGCACGCCGCCCGGCTGCTGGTGGGCACGCTGGTGGGCCGGCTGCCGAACGCCACCGCCGCGATCGCCATCGTGCTGTTCGTCCGTGCGGAGGGCGGCACGTACAGCCTGGCGGGCGGTCTGGCGGCCGTCTACGGGGTCGCCAACGCCGTCGGGCAGCCGGTGCTGGGACGGCTGGTGGACCTGCACGGGCAGCCGCGTGTCCAGTTGCCCGCCGCGGTCCTGTCGGCCCTTGCGATGGCCGCCTTCGCGTTCACCGGCACCGATCCGCTGCCGCTCGCCCACGCCGCCGTGGCGGCCGCCGGGCTCTTCACGCCGCCCCTGGAGGGCGGCCTGCGCGCGCTGTGGCCGGCTGTGCTCCACAAGGAGGACCGGGTGCACACGGCGTACGCCATGGACGCCGTGGCCCAGGAAGTCATGTTCACCGTCGGGCCGTTGCTGGTGACACTGTGCGTGTCCCTGTGGTCGGCGCAGGCCGCGCTGCTGGTCCTGAACCTCGTCGGGGTTCTCGGTGCGCTGTCCGTGGCGGTGTCGGCGCCTTCGCGCGCGTGGCGTTCGTCGCCGCGTGAGGCGCACTGGCTCGGCGCACTGCGCTCTACCGGACTGCTCGCCCTGTTGGGTGCGTTCCTTTTCGTCGGGATCGCGCTCGGTTCCATCACGGTGGCCTCGGTTCCCTACGCGGACGACCACGGCGGTGACGCGGTGTACGGCTGGCTGATGGCGGCCGTGGGTCTTGGGGCGCTGATCGGCGGCGTGTTCTACGGGGCGCGGCGGTGGGCGGGCGAGCCGGCGGGGCGACTGCAGGTCCTGGTGGCGCTTCTGGCGGTGTGTTACCTGCCGCTGATGCTGATGCCGGGAGCGGTCGCCATGACACTGCTGGCGGTCCTCGCGGGGGTGTTCCTGGCGCCTGCGATCGCGTGTGCTTTCGTCCTGGTCGACCGGCACGCGCCGAGGGGGACGGTCACCGAGGCGTTCTCGTGGCTCGTGACGACGTTCACCGTGGGGGCGTCGGTCGGAACGGGCCTGGCGGGGCCCGTCGTAGAGGCGGGTGGGGCCTTGTGGGGCTTTGCCGTGCCGGGTGCGGCGGGGGGTGTGTCGCTGCTGGTTCTGGTGGCCACGGGACGGGTCCTTGCAGCTCCCGCCGGGCGGGCGGTGGTTGCGGCTTCATCGGAAAATGATCCAAACCGTGCCGTCGAACCCCGTTTCAGCTCAGGGGATCGGGCGTAATGTTCAGTCATGGACCGCCGCATTTTCGGGCTGGAGAACGAGTACGGCGTCACGTGCACGTTCAGGGGACAGCGCCGCCTGTCGCCTGACGAGGTGGCGCGGTACCTCTTCCGCCGTGTCGTGTCATGGGGCCGCAGCAGCAATGTCTTTCTGCGAAACGGGGCCCGGCTCTATCTCGACGTGGGCTCACATCCGGAATACGCGACACCCGAATGTGACAACGTGATCGAACTGGTCACCCACGACAAGGCCGGCGAACGTATTCTGGAAGGACTCCTGGTAGACGCCGAACGACGCCTGCACGAGGAAGGAATCGCGGGCGACGTCTACCTCTTCAAGAACAACACCGACTCGGCGGGAAACTCCTACGGATGCCACGAGAACTATCTGGTGGCCCGTCACGGGGAGTTCTCCCGGCTGGCTGACATCCTCATTCCGTTCCTCGTCACGCGGCAGCTGCTGTGTGGTGCGGGCAAGGTGCTGCAGACGCCGCGCGGAGCGGTGTACTGCGTAAGTCAGCGGGCCGAGCACATCTGGGAGGGCGTCTCCTCGGCGACGACCCGCTCCCGGCCGATCATCAACACGCGTGACGAGCCGCACGCGGACGCCGAGCGCTATCGGCGCCTGCATGTCATCGTGGGCGACTCGAACATGTCCGAGACGACCATGCTGCTCAAGGTCGGCGCCACCGACCTGGTGCTGCGCATGATCGAGGCGGGCACGGTGATGCGGGACCTCACCCTGGAGAACCCGATCCGGGCGATCCGCGAGGTCAGCCACGACATCACGGGCCGGCGCAAGGTGCGTCTGGCCAGCGGTCGTGAGGCGTCCGCGCTGGAGGTGCAGCGCGAGTACTTCGAGAAGGCCGTGGACTTCTGCGAGCGCCGGGGTGTCCGCACCGGTACGGTCGAGCAGGTCCTGGAGCTGTGGGGCCGCACGCTGGACGCGATCGAGGCCGAGGATCTCGACCGGATCGGCACCGAGATCGACTGGGTGATGAAGTACAAGCTCATCGAGCGGTACCGGGCCAAGCACAACATGACCATGTCCCACCCGCGGGTCGCGCAGATAGACCTCGCTTATCACGACATTCACCGTCGTCGTGGTCTGTACTACCTCCTGGAAAAGAAGGGTCAAGCCGCCCGGATCTGCAATGATTTGAAGATCTTCGAGGGCAAGTCCGTTCCGCCGCAGACCACTCGGGCCAGGCTGCGCGGCGACTTCATCCGGCGGGCCCAGGAACAGCGCCGGGACTTCACGGTCGACTGGGTGCATCTCAAGCTCAACGACCAGGCTCAGCGCACGGTGTTGTGCAAGGACCCCTTCCGTTCCGTGGACGACCGGGTGGAGAAGCTGATCGCCGGAATGTGAGCCATGCGTTCGGGAGATTCTCCCCCACTCTCGACTTCGCTCGAGCGGGGGGACCCCCACGGAACGCAACACGGGCGCCGTACGTTTACCGTACGGCGCCCGTCTCACGCCGTAGAGTTGCGCGCACGCCATCATCAAGATCGACCGATACGAGGCTCCTATCGTGCGCCGACGCTCACTTCTGATCGCCGTACCCGCAGGACTGGTCACGCTCGCCGGGTGCGGTGACGACAAGTCCGACTCGAGCAAGGCCAGCGACAGTGCCTCGCCCTCGGCCTCGGCGCCGTCCGCCGCCCCGCCGCCGAAGATCGTCGACGGTCCGGTGCCGGCGATCACCGCGGGGAAGGAGTTCGGCGCGAAGCCGACGGTGGCCAAGGGCAGCGGCGATCCGTCGAAGGACCTCGCGGTGAAGACGGTGATCGCGGGCAGCGGTCAGACGGTGGCGGAGAACGACTTCGTCCAGGCCCACTACCTGGGCCAGATCTGGAACACGGGGAAGGTCTTCGACAACTCCTACGACAGCAAGAAGCCGCTGCTCATCCAGCTCGCCCAGGGTGGTGTCATCGACGGCTGGCGGTACGGCCTGGCGGGCAGGAAGGTGGGCAGCCGTGTCGAGATGGCGATTCCGCCCACCTGGGGCTATGGCACGGAGGGCAACTCCCAGGCGGGCATCAAGGGCACCGACACGCTCGTCTTCGTGATCGACATCCAGAACACGTTCAACGCCAAGAGCTCCGTCAAGGGCGAGGTGGTCGCCCAGGACGACACCTCCCTGCCCAAGGTCGGCACCAACACCGACGGCAAGGCGCCCTCGGTCGAGATCCCCGACGCCGACGCGCCGACGAAGCTGGTGTCGGCCTATGTCCTGGAGGGCGACGGCCCGGTGGTCAAGGCGGACCAGGCGGTTCTGGTGCAGTTCAAGGGCGTGGTCTGGGAGAGCGGCAAGGAGTTCGAGTCGACGTACACCCGCAAGCAGCTCAGCTCGTTCTCGCTCACGCAGATGGCCCAGCTCGTCAAGGGTCTGGCGCAGGGTTTGACGGGCAAGAAGGTGGGCAGCCGGGTGCTGCTGGTCATGCCTCCGAAGCTGGGGTACGGGGACAATCCGCCGACGGGCGGTGTCGTCACGAAGGACTCCACGCTGGTGTTCTCCCTCGACATCCTGGCCGCGATGTGACGCGCCGGAGGTGTAAGACTGTCCGCGTTGCCTTTCGTACACAAGCAGGAGCCAACACGTGAGCATCGACAAGCCCGAGATCGACTTCCCGGGCGGCGAGCCCCCGGCGGACCTCGAGATCAAGGACATCTGGCAGGGTGAGGGCGCCGAAGCGGCCGCGGGCCAGACCGTCACCGTCCACTACGTGGGTGTTGCCTTCAGCACCGGCGAGGAGTTCGACGCCAGCTGGAACCGGGGCACACCGTTCCGCTTCCCGCTGGGTGCGGGCCGGGTCATCAAGGGCTGGGACCTCGGCGTGCAGGGCATGAAGGTCGGCGGCCGGCGCCAGCTGACCATTCCGGCCCACCTCGCCTACGGCAACCAGAGCCCGACCCCGGCGATCAAGCCCGGTGAGACGCTGATCTTCGTGGTCGACCTCCTCGGGGTCTGATCCGCCGTACGGGAGTCATGAGCGCTCCCGTCCGGTCCGGCCGCCGCCGTACGGCCCGCGTACGGAATACGACCGGACCCGATCACCCGGGGCCCATGCCTGCACGGGCATGGGCCCTCGGCTTTTGCCACGCCGCCGCGGAACGGTACGGTCGTCGATCGTAAGCACCATAGGGAGGCGAAGCGCGTCGATGGCCATTGCCAAGGCCGAGCGGCTGATGAACCTGGCGCTGTGTCTGCTCGGGACGCGGCGGCCGCTCACCAAGCGCGAGCTGCGTGAGTTGATCGAGGCCTACCTGGAGGCCGGGTCGGACGACTCCTTCAACCGGATGTTCGAGCGCGACAAGGACGACCTGCGCGAGCTCGGTCTCGTGATCGAGACCGTCGAGAACCTCGACGGAGAGGTCGGATACCTGGCCCGCCGCGACAGCAACCGCCTCCCGCCCATCACCCTCGACGCCGAGGAGGCCGCCGCGCTGGGGCTGGCCGCCAAGGTGTGGCAGCAGGCCCGCCTCGCGGGCGCCGCCAGCGGCGCGCTGCAGAAGCTGCGTGCCGCGGGGCTGCCCGAGGACGTCGACCCGTACGAGGCCCATGGCGCCCTGGAGCCGCGCATCCCCGTGCACGAGACGGCCTTCGAGCCGTTGATGCTGGCCTGCCGCGACCGCAGGCCGGTCGTCTTCGACTACCGCAAGGCCTCCGCCGCCCGCCCCGAGCCCCGGCACGTGGAGCCGTGGGCCCTGGAGTGCTGGCGCGGCCACTGGTATCTGGCCGGCTGGGACCGCGACCGCGGGGCCGAGCGGGTCTTCCGACTGTCCCGGATCACCGGGAAGGTGCGCTCGCGCGGCGCGCGGTTCACCGCCCCGGTCCCCGACGTGGTCACCGTGCGCGAGACCGTCGCGAGCTGGGCGGGGGAGACCGCGGACCGCTCCGCGCTGATCCGGCTGCGCTCGGACGCGGGCTACCCCCTGCGGGCGAAGGCCACCTCGATGCGGGAACTCGGTGACGGCTGGGACGAGTTGGAGATTCCGTACGGGCACGGCCTGGACGCCTGGCTGGTGGAGTTCGGGCCGGACGTGGTGGTTGTGGGGCCGGCCGAGCTGCGGGCCGACGTGGTGGACCGGCTGCGTGCCGTGGCCAAGGGCTGAGGGGGACGTAAGAAAGTGGTGGGAAAACCGGCCAGACCGGCGAACGCCATCGACCAGACCCGGCGGATGCTCTCCCTCGTGACGTATCTGAGGGAGCGTCCCGGGGCCCGGGTCGAGGACGTCGCCCGCGCCTTCGGGATCACCGAGGACGAGCTGGTCTCCGACCTCGACGTGCTGCCCATGTGCGGCACCAGCTTCCGCGGCGGCGACCTGCTCGACATCGACACCGACGGCGAGCGCATCTGGTGGCACAACCCCGCTGCCCTCGGGGCAGAAGCAGCGGAGCCCCTCCGGCTCGCCGCCGACGAGGCGACCGCGCTGCTGGTGGCCGCCCGCGCGGTGTCCACCCTGCCCGGCCTGCGCGAGAGCGACCGGCAGGCGCTGCTGCGGGCCACCGCCAAGGTGGAGGCCGCGGCCGGCGAGGCGGCGGGTGCCAGCTCCCGGCTGTCGGTGACCTTCGAGGCCGAGGGCGGTGTCTTCGCGGACGTCGACCGGGCCATCTCCGAGCGGCGCCGCCTGTGGATCCGCTACTACTCGCCCGCCCGTGACGAGGTCACCGAGCGCGAGATCGACCCGATCAGGCTGGTCAGCGTGGGGCACACGTATGTGGAGGCCTGGTGCCGGCGTTCCGAGGCGCGCCGCACCTTCCGGCTCGACCGGGTCGCCGAGATCAGGATCCTCGACGAGCCGTCGGCGCCGCCCGAGATCGAGCTGCGCGACCTGTCTCAGGCGCTGGTGCAGCCCGCGGCCGAGGATCCCGAGGTCGTCGTCGAGGTCGGGCCGGGCGGCCGATGGGTCGCCGAGTACTACCCGCACGACAGTGCGGACGAGCTTCCGGACGGCGGACTGCGTATCACCTTGCGGACCCCCGATCCGACGTCACTGCGGCGGCTGGCGCTGCGGCTCGGGCGCGACGGCCGGATCGTCTCGCCGCGCGGCCTCGCCGACAGCGCCCGCGAGGCGGCCCGCGAGGCGCTGGCGGCGTACGACGGGCTCGAGACGTAGGGCGCTCACGCGGCACCCGCGGTGGACGACGGACACCGCGGCAGGCGCGAGTGAGGCGCGCCCCGGAGGCGAACCACCTGAAGAGAAGGGCTGAGGCTTTGAGCGAGTCGTCGACGTCTGGGGTGCGGGGAATGACGGTGGCGGCCGCGTTCGCCGGGATGAAGGGCGTCGCCCCGGTGGTGTTCCGGGCCGGATGCCCGGACTGCCGGGGCAGCTTCGAGCTCGCCGCGAGCGCCCTGCGCCTGGTGATCGGCGCCACGACCCGCACCACCTTCTACTCCTTCACCTGCCCGGACTGCGGCGCGGCCGTCCGCAAGCCGGCCGGCGAGCGGATCGTCGAGCTGCTGACCGGGGGCGGGGTCAGCACCCTGCGGCTGCACTCCACGCTGTAGGACGGTCTAGGCTCGGCACCATGTTCTGGCCGATGTTCGCGGTAGCTGTGGGTTTTCTGGGTCTCGCCGTTCTCGGTGTGCTCGCCGTGCGGGTCTTCCTTGAGGCCCAGCGCCTCGGCAGGCAGGTCACGGACTCCGCGCGCCGCATCAGCCGGGCGGCCGAGGACCTGGAGCGGGCGGCCGTGAGCACGGCCCGTGCTGTGGACTCACTGTGAGTGGTGCCGTGCGGTGCACGTGAGTGCCGCGTCGCATGCGTTTTGGGCCACTTCGACCTGTCAACCGGACCGCCCGGACGGGTACGCTGCTGGTCGCGGCCCGGAGAACGAGGCCCGGACCGCGGACCGGGAGTACGCGCGGGGATTGCCACTCGTTCATCCCTGAGCGTTACGATCGCTGACATGACGATCGATCGGACATGTGTCCGACCGGTCGGACGGCATCCCGACTCCAGCTGCCTCGGTGAGAAGGTAAAGACTTATGTTCGGAAGGCTCGGCGCTCCCGAGATCATTCTCATCCTCGTCGTCATCATCCTGCTGTTCGGCGCGAAGAAGCTTCCGGACATGGCGCGTTCGCTCGGCAAGTCCGCCCGCATCCTCAAGAGCGAGGCGAAGGCGATGAAGTCCGAAGGCCAGGACAACGCGTCCGCTCCGGCGGCCCCGCCGCACGACGACCAGCAGCCCCCGGCCCAGCGCACCATCCAGGCGGCCCCCGGTGACGTGACCAGCTCCCGCCCGGTCACCGAGCCGACGGACACGACCAAGCGCTGACGCAGGGCCGGTGACCTCCGGCCCGCTGCACGAGATGGGAACGTGGGTTGCTGAAGTCTGCCCGCAAGAAGGAGAAGGATCCCGAGGGGCGGATGCCCCTCGCGGAGCACCTTCGTGAGCTCCGCAACCGGCTCGCGAAGGCGATGCTGGCCATCGTCGTCGTCACCGTCGTCGCCGCCTTCTTCTACAACGACATCATCAACTTCTTCACCAAGCCGATCCTCGACTCGGTCGGCTGTGACCAGACCTTCGAGCAGCTGGCGAAGACGAAGTCCGACGACCCCTGTGCGCAGATCACGATCAACGGTCTGCTCACCCCCTTCACACTTGCGCTGAAGGTCTCCCTGATGGCCGGCGTGGTGCTGGCCTCACCGGTGTGGCTGTACCAGCTGTGGGCCTTCGTCGCGCCCGGTCTGCACCAGCACGAGCGGAAGTACGCGTACGCGTTCGTCGGCACGGGTGTCCCGCTCTTCTTCGGCGGCGCCTACTTCGCCTACCGGGTGCTGCCCACCACGGCGAAGGTACTGCTCGACTTCACGCCGTCCGGTACCTCCAACCTGCTCCCGCTGGACGACCTGCTCGACCTGGTCACGCGCATGGTCCTCGTGTTCGGCCTCTCCTTCGAACTGCCCCTGCTGCTGATCTTCCTCAACCTCACCGGGATGATCACCGGCACGCGCATGCTCGGCTGGTGGCGCGCCATGATCATGGGCATCACCGTGTTCGCGGCCATCGCGACGCCGAGCACCGATCCGCTGACCATGCTGGCGCTCGCCGGACCGATCTGGGTGCTGTACTTCGGCGCGGTCGCCTTCGCACTGCTCAACGACCGGCGCAGGCGCATCCGCGAGGCCGGGGGACCCGCCGACGACGAGGCCTCCGACCTGGATCTCACCCCCGCGGACATCGGCGAGGTCGAGACGGTCTCCGCCGGCCGGGCACTGCCCGAGCAGGCGAGCACGGACCGGGTCAACGGCTACGACGACGTGACCTGACAAGGGCGGGACGGTTCGGCGCAGCCGGCCGGCTCCGCGTGGCGGGCGGCCGGCTCCTGCGTACGGTCCTGGGCGAGAACGCCGGGCACGCGGACGGGGAGCCCGCCCGGGCCGCTGCCGCCGACCGCCGCCGCACCCCGGAGGCGGTGCGCGTCATACGGCCGTGAGCTGCGCGTATCCCGGGCTTCACAGGATCTGATCCGGATAATGATCGTCCTGTTGTCAGTGGGGCCCGGTACGCTCGAAAGCACGATGACAGAGGACCTCTCACCGGCCGAGCGGTACGCGGCAGCCCGCAAGCGTGCTGCCGAGCAGGCCACCGCGCTCGCCTCCTTCCGCGAGATGTACGACTTCGGCCTCGACCCCTTCCAGATCGAGGCCTGCCAGGCGCTCGAAGCGGGGAAGGGCGTGCTGGTGGCCGCGCCCACGGGCTCGGGCAAGACGATCGTCGGCGAGTTCGCCGTCCACCTCGCCCTCCAACAGGGCAAGAAGTGCTTCTACACGACACCCATCAAGGCGCTGTCGAATCAGAAGTACGCCGACCTGTGCCGCCGTTACGGCACGGACAAGGTCGGCCTGCTCACCGGCGACAACAGCGTCAACTCCGGCGCCCCGGTGGTCGTGATGACCACCGAGGTGCTGCGGAACATGCTGTACGCAGGCTCGCAGACCCTCCTCGGCCTCGGCTACGTGGTCATGGACGAGGTGCACTACCTCTCCGACCGGTTCCGCGGGGCCGTTTGGGAGGAAGTGATCATCCACCTGCCCGAGTCGGTCACCCTGGTCTCCCTGTCGGCGACGGTGTCGAACGCCGAGGAGTTCGGCGACTGGCTGGACACCGTCCGCGGCCACACCGAGGTGATCGTCTCCGAGCACCGGCCCGTGCCGCTGTTCCAGCACGTGCTCGCCGGGCGGCGGATGTACGACCTGTTCGAGGAGGGCGAGGGCCAGAAGAAGGCCGTCAACCCCGACCTCACGCGCCTGGCCCGGATGGAGGCGAGCCGCCCCTCGTACCAGGACCGCAGACGCGGCCGGGCGATGCGGGAGGCAGACCGGGAGCGCGAGCGCAGACAGCGTTCGCGCATCTGGACGCCGAGCCGGCCCGAGGTCATCGAACGGCTCGACGCCGAGGGCCTGTTGCCCGCCATCACGTTCATCTTCAGTCGTGCCGCCTGCGAGGCCGCCGTACAGCAGTGCCTGCACGCGGGACTCAGGCTGAACGACGAGGAGGCGCGGGGCAGGGTGCGTGCCCTGGTCGAGGAGCGCACCGCCTCCATCCCGTCCGAGGACCTCCACGTCCTCGGCTACTACGAGTGGCTGGAGGGCCTGGAGCGCGGCATCGCGGCCCACCACGCGGGCATGCTGCCGACGTTCAAGGAGGTCGTCGAGGAGCTGTTCGTCCGCGGCCTGGTGAAGGCCGTGTTCGCGACGGAGACCCTCGCGCTGGGCATCAACATGCCCGCCCGCTCGGTGGTGCTGGAGAAGCTCGTCAAGTGGAACGGCGAGCAGCACGCCGACATCACCCCCGGCGAGTACACCCAGCTGACCGGCCGTGCGGGCCGGCGGGGCATCGACATCGAGGGCCACGCCGTCGTGCTGTGGCAGCGCGGGACCAGCCCCGAGCATCTCGCGGGCCTGGCCGGCACGCGCACCTATCCGCTGCGCTCCAGCTTCAAGCCCTCGTACAACATGGCGGTCAACCTGGTCGAGCAGTTCGGGCGGCACCGCTCGCGCGAGCTGCTCGAAACGTCCTTCGCGCAGTTCCAGGCCGACAAGTCGGTCGTCGGGATCTCGCGCCAGGTGCAGCGCAACGAAGAGGGTCTGGAGGGCTACAAGGCCTCCATGACCTGCCACCTGGGCGACTTCGAGGAGTACATGCGGCTGCGCCGCGAACTCAAGGACCGTGAGACCGAGCTGGCCCGGCAGGGCGCCAGCCAGCGGCGTGCCGAGGCGGCCGTCGCGCTGGAGAAGCTCAAACCGGGTGACGTCATCCACGTCCCGACCGGCAAGTACGCGGGCCTGGCGCTGGTGCTGGACCCCGGTCTGCCCGCGGGGCGCTCCAACGGTCACCGCGGCTTCGAGCAGCACGACGGTCCGCGCCCGCTCGTGCTGACCGCCGAGCGACAGGTCAAGCGGCTTGCTTCGATGGACTTCCCGGTGCCCGTCGAGGCGCTCGAGCGGATGCGCATCCCGAAGTCCTTCAACCCGCGCTCCCCGCAGTCCCGCCGGGACCTGGCCTCGGCGCTGCGGACCAAGGCCGGGCACATCCCGCAGGAGCGGTCCCGCAAGAGGCGCTCCCAGGCGGCCGACGACCGGGACATCGCCCGGCTGCGCACCGCGATCCGCGCGCACCCCTGCCACGGCTGCAACGACCGTGAGGACCACGCCCGTTGGGCCGAGCGCCACCACCGGCTGCTGCGCGACACCTCGCAGCTGGAGCGGCGCATCGAAGGGCGGACGAACACCATCGCGCGCACCTTCGACCGGATCGTCGCGCTGCTGACCGAGCTGGACTACCTGCGCGGCGACGAGGTCACCGAGCACGGCAAGCGGCTGGCCCGGCTGTACGGCGAACTCGACCTGCTGGCGAGCGAATGCCTGCGCGCGGGGGTGTGGGACGGACTGGCTCCCGCCGAACTGGCCGCCTGTGTCTCGGCGTTGGTGTACGAGGCGCGGGTCGGCGACGACGCGATGGCGCCCAAGGTGCCCTCGGGCAGGGCAAAGGCAGCGCTCGGCGAGATGGTCCGGATCTGGGGGCACCTCGACGCCTTGGAGGAGGAGTTCCGGATCACCCAGACCGAGGGCGTCGGCCAGCGCGAGCCGGATCTCGGTTTCGCCTGGGCCGCGTACATGTGGGCATCCGGCAAGGGGCTCGACGAGGTGCTGCGCGAGGCGGAGATGCCGGCGGGGGACTTCGTCCGGTGGTGCAAGCAGGTCATCGACGTGCTCGGGCAGATCTCGGCGGCGGCGCCCGTTTCCGGCGGGGAGGGCTCGACCGTGGCCAAGAACGCGCGTAAGGCGGTTGAGTTGTTGCTGCGGGGGGTTGTGGCCTACTCGTCGGTGGGGTGAGTGCCGTCGGGCGCCGCTCCGCGCTGCCCGACTCGGTGATGGAGAAGTGGACGCCGGCGTGGCCGGCGTCCACTTCTCGTACGCCCGTACGTCGTTACGCAATGTGTTCGAACGATGTCTGAGCGTGCAAATGAGGCTGAGGGTACTCCTGTCGCGAGGCCCGTTTCAGATGCTTGCGGAATATGACATGGCGATGATCCGGTCGGACTAAGCTCGCCCGCAGCGCGCCGGGTTGAGATGTATTCGGGCGCTTGTTCCCACTCCCAGCCGATTTGTTTCAGAGGGCCCACATGGTGAGTGTTCAATCCGCTCCAGATCGCCGTGAACTCCCCTACGCACGCGTGCTGTTGCTGCCCGCCATACTGATGGCCGCGGCGACCGGGGCCGCCGTGGCCCTGGTGGCGGAGCCGGCCCGGGCGGCCGTCGGCTGGTGCGGTGCCGTCGCCACCCTGCTGGTCGTCGCGACGGGGGCCGAAGCGGTGCGCCGCGGCCGTGCCCTGCGGGACCTGCGCGCCGAGCGCCACCGTCACACGGCGTACCTCGAAGGGCGTATCGCCGCCCACGACGAGGAGATGGAGCGCCTCGCCAAAGAGATCGCGCCGAACGCGCTGTACCGGCTGCAGTGTGGCAATTCCCCCGGGGAGGTGATCCGCCAACTCGGCGACATCGACCCCTCCTACCGCGAACTTCCCGAAGCGCAGCTGTCGTTGCTGAAGACGGTGCTCGACATCGCCGACCGGGAGGAGGCGAAGCGTGACTCCGCGCAGCGCTCCTTCGTCAACATCGCCCGCCGCGTCCAGGCGATCGTCCACCAACAGGCCAACGAACTGCGGGAGATGGAGGAGGACCACGGCCGCAACCCCGAAGTCTTCGACGACCTGCTGCGCATCGACCACGGCACCGCGCTGATCGGCCGCCTCGCCGACTCCATCTCCGTCCTCGGCGGCGGCCGCCCGAGCCGTAACTGGCCCAATCCGGTATCGCTGTTCAGCGTGCTGCGCGGCGCCATGTCCCGGATCCTGGAGTACCGGCGCATCGAACTGCACTCCATCGCCAAGGTCAACATCGACGGCAACTCTGTCGAGCCGCTCATCCACGCCGCGGCCGAACTCCTCGACAACGCCACGCGCTACTCGCCGCCGCAGACCAAGGTGCACGTCACGGCCGTCGAAGTGCAGACCGGTGTCGCCATCGAGATCGAGGACGCCGGCGTCAGCCTCAGCCCGGAGGCCCGCGCCCGGGCCGAGGGCATGCTGGAGCGGGCCATGAACGGCGGCGACGTGGGCGACCTCGGCGACTCCCCGCGCCTGGGCCTCGCCGTGGTGGGCCGGCTCTGCACGACGTACAAGATGCAGGTCTCACTGCGGGCCTCCGCCTACGGCGGTGTGCGGGCCGTCCTGGTCGTGCCCAGCGCCATGATGACCGACGAAGCCGCCCCCGGACTCGCGCACGGCATCGGCGCCACCGCAGCGCCCAAGATCGATCTCGGTGCGCTCGAAGGGCCCAAGCGCACGCCCAAGAAGCGCCGCCCCACCAGCCCTCGCATCACCGCGCCGCCGTCCATGGAGGACGAGGTCCGCGAGGTCACCGAGTGGACGGCGGGCGGCCTGCCGCAGCGCCGCAGCCGGGTCAAGGTCCCGCTCAGCAGGCGGCTCGCCGAGCAGGCCGCCGTCGAACGGGCCGAACGGGAGGGCAGGCCGTCCGTCTGGTCGACCCCCGAGCCCGAACCCGAGCCCGAGAAGGAACCCGAACCGGGGCTGTGGGTCGAGGCCTTCATGAACGGACTCAAGGGTGGCCCGGACCCGGCCGCACGAACCCAGCAGACAACCGAGCCGGCCCGCATCGAGGCCGACGACGAGGGGGACCTCAAGTGATCCAGCAGCGTGCCAACTTCGACTGGATGCTCAAGGATCTCGCCGACGGCGTACCGGGCATCGAGATGATCGTGGTGCTCTCCGCCGACGGCCTGCGCATCGCCCGCCACGGCGGCGACCCGGACGCCGCCGACCGTGTCGCCGCGGCCTGCGCGGGACTGCAGAGCCTGGCCGGTGCCGTCGCCCAGGAGATCCCGGCCAGTGACGGCCGGATGCGCATGGTCATCATCGAGGTCAACGGCGGCTACTTCTACCTGATGGCCGCCGGCGCCAACGCGTACCTCGCGGTGCTCTCCGACGTCGTCGCCGAACCCGGCCTGATGAGCAACCGCATGCGCGACCTCGTCGTCCGGATCGGCGCCCACCTCACCAGTCCGCCCCGGCGGAACGGCCAGACCGTATGATCCCTCCGCAACGCCGGCGGCGACACCCCGAACCCGCGGAAGAGCCGCCGCCCGAACCGCGCGGCAAGGAGCCCCAGCGGCTGTACGTGCTCACCGGCGACGGTGACCAGGGTGAGCGCGCGGAGCTCGACCTGGTCACGCTGATCGTGGCGCGTGCCGACCCACCGGCCTCCGCACAGCCTGAGCACACGGCACTGCTCCGGCTGTGCAAGTCCCCCTTGTCGGTGGCCGAGCTCTCGGCCTATCTCAATCTGCCGTACGGCGTGGTGACCGTCCTGCTCACCGAGCTGCTGACGGCCGAACTGGTGCAGGCGCGCGCCCCTGTCGTCCGCCAGGCGCTCCCCGACCGTTCCCTCCTCGAAACGGTGATGCATGGACTTCAAAAGCTCTGACACCATCACGGGTCCACGGACCGAGGACCACCTCCCGCACACGGCCCAGGCCGCGGTGAAGATCGTGATCGTGGGCGGCTTCGGGGTCGGCAAGACGACCATGGTCGGCTCGGTCAGCGAGATCAGACCGCTGACCACCGAGGAGACCATGACGCAGGCCGGCGTCGGGGTGGACGACAACTACGGCTCCGACTCCAAGACGGCCACCACCGTGGCGATGGACTTCGGCCGCATCAGCATCACCGACCAGCTCGTGCTGTACCTCTTCGGCACCCCCGGCCAGGAGCGCTTCTGGTTCCTGTGGAACGGCCTGTTCGAGGGCGCGCTGGGCGCGGTCGTCCTGGTCGACACCCGCCGGCTCGAGGTCAGCTTCGACGTCATGGACCGGCTGGAGGAGCGCGGCGTGCCGTTCATGGTCGCCGTCAACACCTTCCCGGACGGGCCCCGTTATCCCATGGAGGACCTCCGTTCCGCGCTCGACCTGAGCGAGGAGATCCCCATGGTGGAGTGCGACGCGCGCCGCCGTGCCTCCAGCCGCGACGTCCTGATGACCCTGATGCGCTTCCTGCACTCGCTCGCGATGACGGGCTCGCTCACCTAGGCCCCGTTTTCCCACTCCCCAACACTGATCCACTTCGGAGCGACCACTGTGACGCCTGAATCCCACTCCCTCACCGGTACGGACGACCGCAAGCCCGGCCCGCCGCCCGGGTGCCCCGCCCACGGCCGCGGACCCGGCGGACTGCACCGGCTGTACGGCCCGGACGCGGAGAACCTGAGCGCGCTGTACGAGCAACTCCGCGAGGAGCACGGCCCGGTGGCGCCGGCGCTGCTCCACGACGACGTGCCGGTGTGGGTGGTCCTCGGCCACGCCGAGAACCTGCACATGGTGCGCACGCCCTCGCAGTTCTGCCGGGACAGCCGCATCTGGGCCCCCCTCCTGGACGGCCTGGTCAAGCCCGATCACCCGCTCATGCCGCACATCGCGTGGGAGCCCATCTGCTCCTACGCCGAGGGCGACGAACACCTGCGGCTGCGCGGCGCGGTCAACGGCGCCATCTCGACGATCGACCACCGCGGCATCCGCCGGTACATCAACCGCTCCACCCAGCGCCTCGTCAACGAGTTCTGCCAGGAGGGCACGGCCGAACTCGTCAGCCAGTTCGCCGAGCACCTGCCGATGGCCGTGCTGTGCGAGATCCTCGGCATGCCCGAGGAGTACGACGACCGCATGGTGCAGGCGGCCCGCGACATGCTCAGGGGCACCGAAACCGCCATCGCCAGCCACGCCTACGTCATGGAAGCCCTCCAGCGGCTCACCGTTCGCCGTCGCGCCGAGGCCAAGGAGGACTTCGCGAGCCACCTGATCAACCACCCGGCACGGCTCACCGACGACGAGGTCACCAAGCACCTGTGGCTCGTCCTCATGGCGGCCTACGAGGCCACGGCCAACCTCATCGCCAACGTGCTGCGCATGGTCCTCACCGACCCGCGCTTCCGCGCCCAGCTCAACGGCGGCCAGATGACGGTGCCGGAGGCGGTCGAGCAGTCCCTGTGGAACGAGCCGCCGTTCAGCACGGTCTTCGCCTACTTCGCCAAACAGGACACGGAGCTCGGCGGCCAGCGCATCCGCAAGGGCGACGGGCTGCTCTTCGGTATCGCGCCGGGCAACGTCGACCCGCGGGTGCGTCCCGACCTGTCCGCCAACATGCAGGGCAACCGCTCCCACCTCGCCTTCGGCGGCGGCCCGCACGAGTGCCCCGGCCAGGACATCGGCCGCGCCATCGCCGACACCGGCGTGGATGCCCTGCTGATGCGCCTGCCCGACGTCGAACTCGACATTGATGAAGCCGAGTTGAGCTGGACCGAGTCACTGGCCTCGCGTCACCTCGTGGAACTCCCGGTCCGCTTCGAGCCGAGGCCGCAGCAGGACGTGATGCGGAAGCCGAGCCTCGGCCCGGTGCCGTCCCGGCCCCCCGCCTGGGAGGTCAGCACACCCGCACCGCAGCCGGCACCGGCTCGGGAACCCGTGCCGACTGCCCCGGCGCAGTCCGCGCCCACGCCCGAAGCGCCCACGCCCGAGAGGCCCGCCCCGGAAGCGCCCACGCCCGGACCGGCCCGCCCGATGGGCGCCTGGCGACGCCTCCTGCGCTGGTGGCGCGGTTACTGACCCGCCGCCCAGCGGTCGTACGACGCCCAGGCCCCGAGCACCCGCCCGCTGCGGAACCGGTGCTCCACACCCGTGACCGGGTCGGTGAACTCCAGCTCCCGCGCCAGCAGTTGCAGCGGACGGCGGAAGTCACCGGCCGGCACGGGGCCGGTCACCACCGGATACAGCGGGTCGCCGAGGATCGGTACACCGAGCGCGTTCATATGGACGCGCAGCTGGTGGGTCTGCCCGGTGGTGGGGACCAGACGGTACCGGCCGAGCCCGCCGATCGTGCTCGCCTCCGGGCGGTGCCCGACCAGCTCGACCCGGCTGACGGCGTTCGGCTCGCCCTCGACCTCGCGGGCGGCCAGGATTCCGCGCTCCTTGACGATCCGGCTGTGTACGGTCCGGGGGAAGGCGAGTGCGGGATCGTACGGGGCGACGGCCTCGTACGCCTTGCGCACCCGCCGGTCGCGGAACAGCGACTGGTACGCGCCGCGCTCCTCGGGCCGGACCGTGCACAGCAGGAGCCCGGCCGTGAGCCGGTCCAGGCGGTGGGCGGCGCCGAGCGTGGGGAGGCCCAGTTCCCGGCGCAGCCGGGCGAGCGCGGTCTCGGTGACATGGCTGCCGCGGGGGGTGGTGGCCAGGAAGTGCGGCTTGTCGGCGACGACGATGTGCTCGTCGCGGTACACGACCTCCAGCGGAAACGGCACCCGGACCTCGTCGGGCAGGTCCCGGTGGAACCACACGAACATCCCCGGCACATACGCCGCGTCGGGCGCCACCGCCCGTCCGTCCGCCCCGACGACCAGCCCGGCGGCGAACATCCCGTCGACGATTCCGGTGCCCGCCCCCGACAGCCGTTCCGCGAGGTGCTCGCGCACGGTCGTCCACGCCCCCTCAACGGGCAGCCGCACCCGCACGGGGTCCACCCCCTCGCGCTGGGGCAGGGGGGAGGGCGGAATCCGGGCCTTGCGTCTCATCGGAGCAAGCCTACGAGGCGCGGCGCCCGCGCCCACACACGCGGAGGCGGCGGCACCGAGGGCCGCCGCCTCCGGACGTCTCACGCGGCGGTCGCGCCTTCCTGCTCCGCCTCGATGCGCGCGTTCCACTCCCGCTTGGAGGCCTGCCAGCCGTCCTCGTTGTGGCCGAGCCGCCAGTAGCCGGAGATCGACAGGTCCTCTCGGGGGATCTCCCGCTCCACCCGCAACAGCCGGCGCAGCTCCTTCACGAAGGCCGCCTCGCCGTGCACGAACGCGTGCAGCCGGCCGTCCGGGAACTCCAGCGCCCGTACCGCCTCGACCAGCGTCTCGCCGATGGGCCGGTCCCCGCGGTGCAGCCAGACGACCTCCACGTCGGAGTCGATCTTCTGCTCCTCCTCGGGACCCGCGACCTCGACGAAGGCGTACGCCTCCGCGCCCTCGGGCAGCGCCTCCAGGGAGCGGGCGATCGCGGGCAGCGCGCTCTCGTCACCGACGAGCAGATGCCAGTTTGCGCTCGCGTCGGGGGCATAGGCGCCGCCGGGGCCCATGAAGTGCACGGTCTCCCCGGGCCGGGCGCGCACCGCCCACGGGCCGGCCAGGCCCTCGTCGCCGTGGATCACGAAGTCCAGGGTCAGCTCGCGGTGTCCGGGGTCCCAGGCGCGCACCGTGTACGTCCGTGTCACGGGCCACTGGTCGCGGGGGAACTCCTCGCGGATCCGCTCCATGTCGAAGGGCTCCGGGTAGGTCACGCCGGCGGCCGGGAACAGCAGCTTCACATAGTGGTCCGTGCAGGTGTCGGCCGTGAACCCGGCCAGACCCTCGCCGCCGAGTACGACACGCTGCATGTGCGGGGTCAGCCGTTCGGTACGGACGACCTGCGCGGAGTGGGGCTTCCGCGGCTTTCGTCCCGGTCGTTCTGCCATGACGGTCTCCCTGGTTCCCGAGCTTAGGCTTACCTAAGTTAGCACCTCTCTCCTTCTCGGCACGGCTTCCCCGGCGCCAAGATTTCGCTCAGTTCGCACCAAGGGTCGTGAGCAGCCGCTGCAGCGACCCGCCCAGCCCCCAGCGGGCCGCCAGTGCCTCCAGCATCTCCGGGTGGCGCGGTGCGTGCGGCAGCGCGGTGTCGACGTCAGGCAGCGGGACGTCGTCCGCGACCCGGACGACCGTCGGTGCCACCGCGACGTACGGCCGCGACTCGTCCAGGCGTCTGCGCTGCGACGGCGTGAGCCGGGCCCTCGGGTCGTCGACCGCGGCCATGATGCCGGCCAGGTCGCCGTACTCCGCGAGCAGCTTCGCGGCCGTCTTCTCGCCGATGCCGGGCACGCCCGGCAGGCCGTCGCTCGGGTCGCCGCGCAGCAGTGCCAGATCCGCGTACCCCCGGCCGTCGACCCCGTACTTCGCGCGCAGCACCGCCGCGTCGGTCAGCTGCAGCGTGCCCACGCCCTTGAGCGGGTACAGCACACGCACTCCGCGGGCGTCGTCGACCAGCTGGTACAGGTCGCGGTCGCCGGTGACGATGTCGACCGGGCCCTTCGCACGCGCGGTGAACGTGCCGATCACGTCGTCCGCCTCGTATCCCGGCACCCCCACGCGCGCGATGCCGAGTGCGTCGAGGACGGCCTCGATGACCGGCACCTGCGGCGAAAGCGTGTCCGGTACCACCTCCTCGTCCGGGCCGGCCTCGTGCTCCTCGGCGACCCGGTGCGCCTTGTAGGAGGGAATCAGGTCGACCCGCCACTGCGGACGCCAGTCGGCGTCCATGCACGCCACCAGCCGGTCCGGGCGGTGGTCCCTGACCAGGCGGTCGATGAATTCGAGGAGCCCGCGCACGGCGTTCACCGGTGTGCCGTCCGGGGCCCTCACGGAATCCGGGACGCCGAAGTAGGCGCGGAAGTAGAGCGAGGCGGTGTCGAGGAGCATCAGTCGTCCGGTCACGCCACGCATCATGCCGCACGGCACCGACAGTCTCCCGTCGGTGACCGCGGCATGGGCGGGCCTGGACGCCGGGTGGTCCGGTGACGACAAGGATCCGGCCAACCACATAGCGCTACCCTCTTGCCCAAGCCTCCCCGCCCCTGACCGGAAATGCCGGCCGCACTTGCCGGGTGCCCGCCCCTTCTCCCGCTCCACCCGGGCCGTGCCGGGCTTCACCTCCGTACACGGCGGCACCCGTCGAACCGGCCGGCCGCCGCCGTGCCCCTCGCGAGCCCGGCCGCCAACCGGGTGCGGCCCCCCGGGGGCTTCACGTCCTGACGCTCAACCGCTGATCACCGGCTTGATCGGAGACCGGGGGCCTGGGCGCGGGCGGGAACACACGGCGTCGTTCGCGCATTGAAATGAGCAGGACCGGTCCCGTGCCGATCGAGGGTCGGTGGTGGCGCGGGGACCGCGGGAGCCGGCGGCCCGCACGCCTGCGATCCGGCGGGCGGGGGACCGCCGGCCCGCGATCCGCCCGCCTGCCTGAAGCGGTGCCTTCGTCAACCTCGCACCCCTCCGGGTCACGGCTTCGGACGACCGTCCGGTCCTCTGGTCAGGCCGTTCGTCCTTGAGGAGGAGTCCGTACCCCGCGAGTCCGGGGAGCTGATCCACTGGCGCGATCTGTGAGCTCCGGTCGCCCACACCGTGTCGTCGATGTGACGGGCGCATGAAACGGTTTGCCGAACATGCGTAGGGTGCAGAGAACTCATCAGAGGTGCCGCGGACCGACGAGCGAAGGAGGGAGCCGGAGCGATGGGCGACCACAAAGAACAGCCCCTTCGGGTGGGCGCGGCCGTACGGCGGCGGCGCCGGGCGCTCGAGCTCACCCTCGCCGTGGTGGCCGAGCGCAGCGGTCTGTCGGTCCCCTTCCTGAGCCAGATCGAGAACGAGCGGGCGCGGCCCAGCACAAGCTCCCTGGAGAAGGTCGCCGACGCCCTGCGCACCACCGCCGTCGAACTCCTCGCGGCCGCCGACCCGGCGTGCAGCGTGGACGTCGTGCGCGCCGAGGAGACCGAGCCGACCTACGAACCGCAGGTGCGCTCGCTGGTACGCGGTCACCACCAGATGCACGCCTCGGAGTTCACCGGCGACCATGACGCGGGCCGCGAATTCCAGTACCGCAACGACCAGTTGATGTACGTCGCCGACGGCGCCGTGGAGATCGAGGCGGAGGGCCGCGCCTACCGGCTCGGGCGCGGCGACACCCTGTACCTCACCGGCGGGGTCCGCCACCGCTGGCGGGCGACGGTGGCGGACACCCGGGTGGTCGTCGTCGCCGTGGCCGAACACATCGAGGCGGTCCGGGACCGGCCGCGCCGATGAGGGTCGTCTCCCTGGTCCCGTCACTGACGGAGGCCGTGGCCCTCTCGGCCCCCGGTGCCCTGGTGGGCGCGACGGACTGGTGCACCCATCCGGCGGACCTCGACGTCGCCCGTGTCGGCGGCACCAAGAACCCGAAGATCGACCGGATCCTCGCGCTCGCCCCCGACCTGGTGATCGCCAACGAGGAGGAGAACCGCGCCCCTGACCTCGCCGCCCTGCGCGAGGCGGGCGTCGAGGTCCTGCTGACCGAGGTGCGGGACGTACCGCAGGCCTTCCGGGAGCTCCGGCGCATGCTCGACGCGTGCGGCGTGCCCGCCGGGCCGCGGTGGCTGGACGAGGCGGAGGCGGCCTGGTCGGCACTGCGGGCACCGGAACGCCGTACGACGGCGGTCGTGCCCATCTGGCGCCGGCCCTGGATGGTGCTGGGCCGGGACACGTTCGCGGGCGACGTGCTGGCCCGCCTCGGCGTCGACCACCTCTACACGGGCCACGCGGAGCGCTACCCGCGGATTCCGGTCGAGGAACTGCGGGCCCTCGCGCCGGACGTCGTGGTCCTCCCGGACGAGCCGTACCGCTTCACGGCTCGGGACGGCCCCGAGGCGTTCCCGGGACTGGCCTGCGCGCTGGTCAGCGGACGGCTCCTGACCTGGTACGGGCCGTCGCTGGCCGAGGCGCCGCGGGCGCTGGGGGAGGCCCTGCGAACAGCTCGCCGCTGACCAGACCGCGTGTGGTGCGCAGGGCGGCGGTGGCCCGGGCGGTGACGAGGACGGCGTACAGGCCGACCGCGAGCCAGTCGCAGACGGCGAGCCCGGTCTGCCGGGCCGGCGCCTCGGCGTCGTCGGTGGCTGCCCGCGACCAGGGAGTATGTCTCGATGAGGGCATAAGCTGGGGTTATGAGCAGGAGCAGTGGGGTGGAGCGGCCGGCGAATTCCCGGCCGGTGGCCGGTGTCGACGGCTCGCTGGCACACCGGGTGCCGGAGCTCGGGGCGCTGGAGCTGCTGCTGGCGGTGGCTCGGCTCGGCAGCCTCGGCGGGGCGGCGCGCGAACTGGGCATCACCCAGCCGGCCGCGAGCAGCCGGATCCGCTCGATGGAACGCCAGCTGGGTGTGGCGCTGGTGGACCGTTCGCCGCGCGGCTCCCGGCTGACGGACGCGGGTGCGCTGGTGACGGACTGGGCGCGGCGGATCGTGGAAGCGGCGGAGGCCTTCGACGCCGGTGCGCAGGCGCTGCGGCACCGGCGGGACTCCCGTCTGCGGGTGGCGGCGAGCATGACGATCGCCGAGTACCTGCTGCCGGGCTGGCTGCTCGCGCTCCGTGCCCAGCGGCCGGACACGGCGGTGTCGCTGCTCGCGGGGAACTCGGCGGCGGTGGCGGAGCGGCTGCTGTCGGACGAGGCGGACCTCGGCTTCGTCGAGGGCGTCAGCGTGCCGGCCGGCCTGGATTCCGCGGTCATCGCCCACGACCGCCTGATCGTGGTGACCGCGCCCGCCCATCCCTGGGCGCGCCGCAGACGTTCCCTGGAGGCTTCCGAACTCGCCGCGACCCCGCTGATCCTGCGCGAGACGGGGTCGGGCACCCGGCAGGTGCTGCACGCGGCGCTCGGGGGGCTGGCGCGCCCGCTGATCGAGCTGTCGTCGACGACGGCGGTGAAGGCGGCCGCGGTGAGCGGGGCGGGGCCGGCGGTACTGAGCGAACTGGCCGTGGGGGAGGAACTGGCGATGCGGAGGCTGGTGAGGGTGCCGGTGGCGGACGTGTCCCTCGCCCGCGACCTGCGCGCCGTGTGGCCGGCGGGCCACCGCCCGGTGGGACCGGCACGCGACCTGCTGTCGCTGACACGGGGGTAGCCACCCGGCACGGGTGCATGGCGTGGGTTGCGTGAGTGCGCGGGTGCGGGGGTCGCTGGGGCCTCCGCCCCCGCACCCCCGGCCTGTGCCCACCCACCACCCCGACTCGGTGGGCCGGGAGGCGGACGTTTCAGCCCGTCCGGCTCAGCGACCGGGCCGAGCGGCCGCCGCCTCCACCAACGCCCGTAGCACCCGCACGTCCTCACCCATCTCCGGATGCCACTGCACACCCAGCACCCAGCCGGCCGACGGCAGCTCCACCGCCTCCACGGTCCCGTCCGCCGCGTACGCCGACGGGACCAGGCCCGTGCCGAGCCGGTCCACGGCCTGGTGGTGGTAGGTCGGTACGGACGTCTCCTCCGGGACGGCGTCGGCGTACCGCGTGCCCGGGACCGGCTTGACCGGGTGGCGGCCGAAGACCCCGACGGCCTCGGCGTGCCCGTCGAGGTGCTGGACGAGGGTGCCGCCGAGGGCGACGTTCAGCAGCTGCATGCCCCGGCAGACGCCGAGCAGCGGGATGCGCGCGGCGAACGCCGCGTCGATCAGGGCGAGCTCCCAGGCGTCCCGGGCACGGGCGGGCGGGCCGGTGCGCGGATCGGGTTCGGCGCCGTACCGGACAGGCTCGACGTCCGGGCCGCCGGCGATCACCAGACCGTCGAGGCGGGTGACGGCCGATGCGGCATGCTCCGGCGCGTCCGGCGGGAGCATCGCGGCGAGCCCGCCGGCCCGCTGCACGAGCCGCGGATACCCGACGGGCAGCAGGGCCGCGTCCAGCTCCCACACGCCCCAGCGCGCCCCGGCCTCGACGTACGTACTGATGCCGATCAGCGGCCTGTCGGCCATCCGTCCTCCCGCTGGCGACAATGGATTGCACTCGTACCTTTGTACCTTGGCTCAGGCCGCTGTGCGCGGCAAGGCCCCTCAGCGGGCACTCACGCCAGGAACCCGCGCAGCAGTGCCGCCGTCCCCGCGCAGTGCTCCCTCATCATCTCCCGCGCCCCGTCCGCGTCCCGGTCGAGCACCGCCTCGACCAGAGCGGTGTGCTGGCGCTGCGAGTGCTCCAGGTTGCGCACGAGGAGCGGGATGCAGTCGAGGAGGTCGTTCACCGTGGCCCGCACGGCCGCGTACTGCGCGGTCAGGGTCGCGGAGCCGCACAGCTCGGCGAGCGTGAGGTGGAGCATCGTGTCCAGGCGCCGGTACTCGGCCAGCGGCGCGTCCCGGGTGCCGGCCAGCGCCTCGCGCAGCCGCGCCGTCTGCTGCGGCGACAGACCGTGCGTCGCACAGAGCCCCGCCGCGCCCACCTCCAGGACCTCCCGGAAGCGCAGCACGTCCTCTATGTCGACCTCGGCGATACGCCGCCGCAGCTCGTCCTCGCCGCCCGCGTCCGACTTCGGCAGCACGAACGTCCCGCCGTACCGGCCGCGCCGCGACTCGACCAGGCCCTGGTCGTGGAGCACCTTCAGGACCTCGCGCAGTGTCACCCGGCTGATCCCCAGCCGCTCCGCCAGCTCCCGCTCCGCCGGCAGCCGTTCGCCGCCCGGCACCAGACCGAGCCGTACCACCTGGAGGATCTGCTCCAGCGCCTCCTCGAAGCCGTTGCCCGCCCGCACCGGGCGCAGCACCGGCGTCAGCCGGTCGTCCGGGCCCTTCGGACGACCCGCCGGGCCGCCGTTCGTGCCGATCTCAGGATCCGCCTGCGACATCGGGCCGAACCCCCTTCCCAAGCAATGGTTCTCCGAAATACCTTATGGCTTCCGGCTGAGCTCACAAGCCGAAGGAGGCTTTCCGTGGCAGACCGCACACCCCCGCTCGGCGTCGAGGAACTGCACGCACTCGTCGCGAGCGGTGAGATCGACACTGTCGTCCTGGCCTTCCCCGACATGCAAGGGCGGCTCCAGGGCAAGCGGTTCGCCGCCCGCTTCTTCCTCGACGAGGTCCTCCACCACGGCACCGAGGGCTGCAACTACCTTCTCGCCGTCGACGCCGACATGAACACCGTCGACGGCTACGCGATGTCCTCCTGGGAGCGCGGCTACGGCGACTTCGCCATGCACCCGGACCTGTCCACGCTCCGCCGCGTCCCCTGGAACGCGGGTACGGCGATGCTCGTCGCCGACCTCGCCTGGAACGACGGCTCCCCCGTGGTCGCCGCACCCCGGCAGATCCTGCGCCGCCAGCTGGAGCGGCTCGCCGGGCACGGCTTCACCGCCCAGGTCGGCACGGAGCTGGAGTTCATCGTCTTCAAGGACACCTACGAGCAGGCCTGGGACGCGAACTACCGCGGGCTGACCCCGGCCAACCAGTACAACATCGACTATTCGGTGCTCGGCACCGGCCGCGTCGAGCCCCTGCTGCGCCGCATCCGCAACGAGATGGCCGGCGCCGGACTCACCGTCGAGTCCGCCAAGGGCGAGTGCAACCCCGGCCAGCACGAGATCGCCTTCCGCTACGACGAGGCCCTCGTCACCTGCGACCAGCACGCCATCTACAAGACCGGCGCCAAGGAGATCGCCGCCCAGGAGGGCGTGTCGCTCACCTTCATGGCCAAGTACAACGAGCGCGAGGGCAACTCCTGCCACATCCACCTCTCCCTCGCGGACGCCGCCGGCAACAACGCAATGGCGGGCGACCACGCAGGGGGCATGTCCGACGTCATGCGCCACTTCCTCGCCGGCCAGCTCGCCGCGCTGCGGGACTTCTCTCTGCTCTACGCCCCCAACATCAACTCCTACAAGCGGTTCCAGCCGGGCTCCTTCGCCCCGACCGCGGTCGCCTGGGGCTACGACAACCGCACCTGCGCACTCCGCGTGGTCGGCCACGGCCGGTCCCTGCGCTTCGAGAACCGGCTGCCAGGCGGCGACGTCAACCCGCACCTCGCGGTGGCGGGGCTGGTGGCGGCCGGCCTGTACGGCATCGAGCGGAAGCTGGAGCTGCCGGACGCCTGCGCCGGCAACGCCTACACCGCCGAGTACGAGCACGTACCGACCACGCTGCGCGAGGCCGCCGAACTCTGGGAGAACAGCCCGATCGCCAAGGCCGCGTTCGGTGACGAGGTCGTCGCGCACTACCGCAACATGGCCCGCGTCGAACTGGACGCCTTCGACGCCGCGGTCACCGACTGGGAGCTGCGCCGCTCCTTCGAACGCATGTGAGGCCGTGTTGTCTTCCGATTCTTCTGAGTCTTCTGACTCTTCCGAGTACGCGCTGGAAGTACTGAACCCCGCCACCGAGGAGGTCGTCACCACCGTCCCCGGAGCCACCGCCGCCGACGTGGACGCCGCGGTCGTACGCGCCGCGGAGGCGCAGACCGCCTGGACCGCCCTCGCGCCCGGTGACCGCGCCCGGCTGCTGCGCCGGTTCGCCACCGCGGTCGACGAACACCTCGAGGAGCTCGCGCGGCTGGAGGTCCGCGAGGCCGGACACACCATCGGCAACGCCCGCTGGGAGGCGGGCAACGTGCGCGACCTGCTCGACTACGCGGCCGGCGGAGTGGAGCGGCTGACGGGACGCCAGATCCCCGTCCCCGGCGGCCTCGACGTCACCATTCTGGAACCGCTCGGCGTCGTCGGCGTCATCGCGCCCTGGAACTTCCCCATGCCGATCGCCGCGTGGGGCACCGCCCCGGCACTGGCGGCGGGCAACGCGGTCCTCCTCAAGCCCGCGGAGACGACCCCGCTGACCGCGCTGCGGCTGGCCGAACTCGCCCTGGCGGCGGGGCTGCCCGAAGGACTGTTCCAGGTGCTGCCCGGTCACGGACCGGTCGCGGGCAACGCGCTGGTCGAGCACCCGGGCGTGGCGAAGATCGTCTTCACGGGGTCAACGGCTGTGGGCAAACAGGTGCTGGCGAAGGGCTCGGCCCTCCTCAAGCGCGTCACCCTCGAACTCGGCGGCAAGAGCCCCAACATCGTCTTCGCCGACGCCGACCTCGAAGCCGCCGCGGCCGCCGCCCCCATGGCCTTCCTCGACAACTCCGGCCAGGACTGCTGCGCCCGCACCCGCATCCTCGTCCAGCGCAGCGCCTACGACCGCTTCCTCGACCTCCTCGCCCCCGCCGTCGAGTCCGTCCTCGTCGGTGACCCGGCCGACGAGAACACCCAGATGGGCCCGCTGATCTCCAAGGTCCAGCTGGAACGCGTCCGTTCGTACGCCGACACCGGCGCGCCCGGCATCCGCGGCAAGGCCCCCGAGGGCCCCGGGTTCTGGTTCCCGCCCACCGTCCTCACCGACGTCGCCCCGCACGCGCCCGTAGCCGTCGAGGAGGTTTTCGGCCCCGTCGCCGTCGTCCTGCCCTTCGAGGACGAGGCGGACGCCGTGGCACTCGCCAACGCCACCGACTACGGCCTCTCCGGCTCCATCTGGACCCGGGACGTCGGCCGTGCGCTCCGCGTCTCGCAGGCCGTCCGCGCCGGCAACCTGTCCGTCAACTCCCACTCCAGCGTCCGCTACTGGACCCCCTTCGGCGGCTTCAAGCAGTCCGGCATCGGCCGCGAGCTCGGCCCGGACGCCCTGACCGCCTTCACCGAAACCAAGAACGTCTTCATCAGCACGGAGGGCCCCGCACAGTGACCGCATCGACTGACGACATCATCTGCCGCCGCCTCGTCGGCCGCACCGCCGTCATCACCGGAGCCGGCAGTGGCATCGGCCTCGCCACCGCGCGCCGCCTCGCCTCCGAGGGCGCGCACGTCGTGTGCGGAGACGTGGACGAGCAGCGCGGCAAGGCGGCCGCCGAGGAGGTCGGCGGGATCTTCGTGAAGGTCGACGTCACCGACCCCGAGCAGGTCGAGGCCCTGTTCAGGACGGCCTACGACACCTACGGCAGCGTCGACATCGCGTTCAACAACGCCGGAATCTCCCCGCCCGACGACGACTCCATCCTGGAGACCGGCCTGGAGGCCTGGAAGCGCGTCCAGGAAGTCAACCTCACCTCCGTCTACCTGTGCTGCAAGGCGGCCATCCCCTACATGCGGCGCCAGGGCAAGGGCTCCATCATCAACACGGCGTCGTTCGTGGCCCGGATGGGCGCGGCGACCTCGCAGATCTCGTACACGGCCTCCAAGGGCGGAGTGCTCGCCATGTCCCGGGAACTGGGCGTGCAGTTCGCCCGCGAGGGCATCCGCGTCAACGCCCTGTGCCCCGGCCCGGTCAACACCCCGCTCCTGCGGGAGCTGTTCGCCAAGGACCCGGAGCGGGCCGCGCGCCGGCTCGTTCACATCCCGCTCGGCCGCTTCGCCGAGGCCGAGGAGATCGCCGCCGCCGTCGCCTTCCTGGCCAGCGACGACTCCTCCTTCGTGAACGCCAGCGACTTCCTGGTGGACGGCGGAATCGCGGGCGCGTACGTCACACCCCAGTAGCGGTCGCGGACCCGCGTGTACCGATCTTCGCGGCACTAGAGTGCCGGGATGAGCATGACACCCCCGCCGGGCTGGTACCGCGATCCGTCGGCCCCGCGGCTGGAGCGCTGGTGGGACGGCACGGCCTGGACCGAGCACCGGCGGACGCCCGCGGCCGCTCCCGGGCAGCCGCGGTCACAGGCTCCGTCCCCGGACGGCGGCTCCGCTCGTGCGAAGGCCGTCGCCCTCGCGACGGCCGGGGCCGTCCTCGCCGCGGCGATCGTCACGGGCGTGATCGTCCTCGGCGAGGACGACGGCGGTGCGGAGGGCCGGCCCGCGCCGGCACAGGTGACTTCGGCTCCCGCGCCGACGAGCACCACCCCGACCCCGACCCTGTCCCCGTCCGTCTCCCCGGACGACCCGGCCGTCGTGGTCGACGAACTCAACGGCATCACCCTGCCGTTGCCCCAGGGCTGGGTCAGACCGAAGAACGTCGCCGAGGACGACGTCGTCATGACCACGGACGGCACGTACGACTGCCCGGCCGGCGTCGGCCTGTGCCGGCACGGGCTCGTCGTCTCGCGCACCGCGACCTCGACCGACGAGACGTCACCCAGGGTCCTCGCCCAGCAGGACATCCCGGACGCGGCCGACGCCGCGTACGACCGCGACCTGGTCGGCCGGCGCCCCTTCGGCGGCATCGAGTCCCACCAGGTCGTCAGGTCTGGGCAGGTCGCGGTGGCGGGACGCGCGGGCTACCTCGTGCGCTGGCGCGTGCGGACCGCCGAGGGGCCTGGCGGCTATGTGCAGTCGCTGGCCTTCCCGTCCAGCGTCGGCACCGAGTCGCCGGTCATCGTGCGCTTCGTCTTCGACGCCGGCGCGGACGGGCCTCCGCTCGCCGACATGGACCGGATAACCAAGGGGATCCGGGTGATCGGCGACGTGGACGGGGGCGGCGGAGTGGGCAGCAGCATCGGCCCGGCCGGCTGACTGGGCGGCTACGGAAGGCGACTGGAAGGCGGGCTACAGGAAGGTGTGGCCTTCCCCGCGGTACGTCGTGACGGTCGACGTCACCGCGTCCCCCTCGACGAGGTGCAGCGTGTCGAACCGCTCGCACAGCTCACCCGCCTTGGCGTGCCGGAACCACACCTTGTCGCCGATGAGGAGATCGTCGGCGGGGGAGCCCAGCAGCGGCGTCTGCACCTCGCCCGGGCCCTCCTTCGGGTCGTACCGCAGGCCCTCCGGCAGATACGGCACCGGCAGCCGGTCGGCGCCGGCCGCACCGGAGGCCGGATAGCCGCCGCCGAGGACCGTCACGACCCCCACCCCCGGCCGCCGTACGACGGGCTGGGCGAACAGGGCCGCCGGACGGCCGCTGAACGACGTGTAGTTGTCGAACAGCCGCGGCACGTACAGCCCGGAGCCCGCCGCGATCTCGGTGACCGCGGCCTCGGCGGCGGTGTGCTGCACGCTGCCCGTGCCGCCGCCGTTCACGAACTCCAGGTCGGGCACCACGGCCCGGACCGCGCGCACCGCCTCGGCACGCCGCTCGGCGAGCTCCCGGCGGGCGGTGGACTGCATCAGCCGCACGGCACGCGAACGCAGCGGCCGGCCGGCGACCGAGTCCCCGACACCGGCGATGTGACCCTCGTACCCCATGATCCCGACGACCTTGAACCCCGGCCGCCGGGCCACCGCCCGCGCCAGGTCGGCCATCTGCGCGGGGGAGTACAGCGGTGAGCGACGGGCGCCGACCCGCACCCGCCCGCCCAGCAGCTTCAGGGAGGTGTCCAACTCCAGGCAGACGCGCACGACTTCACGCCCGCCCTCCCGTGCGGCGTCGATCAGCCGGAGCTGTGCCGGGTCGTCGACCATCACGGTCACGGCGGCCGCCAGCTTGGGATCGGCGGTCAGCTCGGCGAATCCGGCGCGGTCCGCCGACGGGTAGGCGAGGAGTACGTCGTCGAACCCGGAGCGCGCCAGCCACAGGGACTCGGCCAGGGTGAAGGACATGATGCCCGCGAAGCCGTCCTTCGCGAGGACGCGTTCGAGCAGGGCCCGGCAGCGCAGGGACTTGCTGGCCACGCGGATCGGCTTGCCCGCGGCGCGGCGGACGAGGTCGTCCGCGTTGGCGTCGAAGGCGGCCAGGTCCACGATCGCGAGCGGGGCGTCGAGGTGCGAGGTGGCCCTGTCGTAACGGGCCCGGTCGGCGGCGCGCGCAGTCATGAACGAAGCCTGCCAGACAGGATTACCGCAGGATAGAGGGACGTTTGGGGCAGATGCCCCGGGGTCGTGGGACTGGTTCCCGTTCGAGTGGGGGCAACCCGTAGAGTGACGCGCACGCACGGAGGAGCGACCCCGGCCGCAGGCCGCGCCGGGATGGCGCCCCCGCCGGCGCGGGTATGCGTGTCCGGGACGGCCGAGTCCGCGCCGGGCCCGGACGGCAGGAGACAACGGCCCGCGTACGAGGAGACGGCCCGGGCACGAGGAAGCGGGGGGTGCATGAGCACGGAAGCGCGGCCCGCCCCCGTTCCCCCGCGCCCCGCCACGCCCCCGCGGCCCCCTCACCCGCCCAAGGCCGACGAAGAAAAGGCCGGCGAGACGCCGAACCGTCCCGACTCCGAGCAGGCAGGGCCGCCCGGACGTCCGCCCGCGGAGGATTCACCACGCGGCGCCACTTCGGAGCCGGCCGCGAGGTGGGAGGCCTTCGCGAGGCGGCCAGGACCCGGCCGTCCGGCAGGGCCACCGCCCGGACCGCCTCCGTGCCCGCGGGACACGGCCCGAACGGACACCCCCGCGCCGGGCACCCGCCGGCCGACTCCACCGGCACCCGGCCCGCGTTCGGACGCCGGGCCTGGGGCGGCGGGTTCGGACGGCTCGCGTGGGCCGGGCCCGGGAGGCGTGCGTACGCCTGTCCCCGGCGGCTCGGCCGGGCAGGGCTCGGACGATGTGCGTGCGTCGGCCGCCGACGGTTCCCGATCGCCGGTGCAAGGAGCAGGCGGAGACCGCGGCCCCGGCGGTGTCTCCTCGCCCCGGCGCGCCGGTACGGACGACAAGGGCCGGCCCACGTCCGTCTCAGCTCACCGCACCCGGCCCGACTTCCCGAACCTGAGGCCCCCGTCGCCCCGGCCGGGCACTCCCTCGTCCCCGCCCCCGCCGCGGGCCTCGGCCCGCTTTCCGGACGCACCCCCGACGGCAGGACGCGAGGCGCGCGCCGAGGACACCGGAACCCCGGCGCCCGGCACCGTGCCGCCCCGGCCGAACCATCGGCCCTCGGTGCCGCCCGGCCGTGCCGGCGTACCGGCCGAGACCCCGTCGGACGCGACCTTCAGCCTGCGCCCTAGCCCCGCGGAACCGTCCACCGCCCCGGACGGCCGCCCGGCTGCCGACCCCCCGCGCCACCGCCCCGGCCCGGCCGCACCCACACCCCCGGCACCCGCCGACACCGCGAGCGGCCTCGGTACGCCCTCCTCTCCTGCTGACTTCGTGACGGGAATGCGTACGTCCCCGCTGCCGGCCGATTCCCCCGGGGACGTGCGCGTACCCTCGGCGCCCGGCGGTGGCTCCGCGAGCGGCCTCGGTACGCCCTCGTCTCCTGCTGACTTCGTGACGGGAATGCGTACGTCCCCGCTGCCGGCCGATTCCCCCGGGGACGTGCGCGTACCCTCGACGCCCGGCGGTGGCTCCGCGAGCGGCCTCCGTACGCCTCAGCCGCCGGCCGGCCCGGCGAGTGGTCTGCGCACGCCTTCGCCGTGCCCGCCCCCCGCCGACCCGCCCCACCCGCCGACCGGCACCGGCCCCTCCCCCCTGTCTCCGGATCCGGCTCTCTCCTGGAGTGCTCCCATGACGCCCGGCGGGGGCCTCGGCGCCCGCCGGCCCGTCGTCTCCTTCGGGGAGCCGGAGGGGTACGACGAGCGGGCGCGGCCCCGGCCGCTCGGGGTGCGCTGGCGGCCCAGGACCGCCGCAGCCGCCGCCGGTCTCGTGCTCGGCCTCGGTCTCATCGGCGGTGCCGTGACCGGGAGCTGGCTCGTCGGGGAGCCGCGGGAGGGCGGGGCGCCGGACAGGTTCACCGCGGCCGGCAGCCTGTGGCACAGCGTTCCGGTGGACCGGCTGTTCCCGCCCACCGTGGAGGGGCAGGGCGCCGGCCCCGGCGGCGCCGACCGGACCTGGACGCGGATCGCCGTCGCCCCGGACAGCGGCTGCCGGGGCGCCTTCGACCCGCTCCTGCGCAAGGCGCTCGCGCCCGTCGGCTGCCGGCGCCTCCTGCGCGCCACCTACACGGACGCCACCCGCAGCTACGTCACCACCGTCGGGCTGCTCTTCACCACGGCGGACGCCACCACCATGAGCGCCGTCAACACCCGGTTCACCAAAGAGGGCCTCGATCGCCGCACCGATCTGATGCCCCGCCCGTACGCCGCGAAGAACACGGTCGCCGCGGCCTTCGGCACCGAGCAGCGGGCCTCCTGGACCGTCTCCGTCCTCACCGATGCCCCGGTCGTCGTCTACGCCGTCTCCGGCTGGGCCGACGGCCGTACCGTCGACGAGCCGGAGCCCGCCGAGGACGCCATGGCCTCCGGAGCCGGCACGGCCCCCGCCGAGGCCGGCCTCGGAAACGAGGCACAGGGCCTCGCCGACCGCATAGAACGCGGCCTGCGCAAGACCGTCAGCTCGCCCACGGAGCAGCCCTCATGAGCCTCACGACCCGCAGGGCCGGTCTCCTGAGCGTCCTTCTCGCCGCCTCGACAGCCCTCGTCCCGCCCACCGTCGCGCACGCCGACGGCATCCGGGCAAAGCAATGGGCCCTGGACGCCCTGCACACGCAGGAGGTCTGGCAGACCACCAAGGGCAAGGGTGTCACCGTCGCGGTCCTCGACACCGGCGTCGAGGACGATCACCCCGACCTCGTCGGCAACATCCTCGCCGGCAAGGACATGATCGGCTTCGGGGCCGAGCGCGGCGACCGCGCCTGGGCCCGTCACGGCACCGCGATGGCCGGCATCATCGCCGGCCACGGACACGGCGCCGGGAGCGGGGACGGTGTCATGGGCATCGCCCCCGAGGCGAAGATCCTTCCCGTCCGCGTGATCCTTGAGGACGGCGACTCGGCCCGCGCGAGGGCCCGCAACACCCGCGGCAACGCCCTCGCGCGGGGCATCCGCTGGGCAGCCGACCACGGCGCCGACGTCATCAACCTCTCCCTCGGCGACGACTCCGCCTCCGCGCACCCCGAGCCCGCCGAGGACGAGGCCGTCCAGTACGCCCTGAGGAAGGGCGCCGTCGTCGTCGCCTCGGCAGGCAACGGCGGCGAGAAGGGCGATCACATCTCCTATCCGGCGGCCTACCCGGGCGTGATCGCCGCGACCGCCGTCGACCGCTACGGCACCCGCGCGTCCTTCTCAACCCGCCGCTGGTACGCCACGGTCAGCGCCCCCGGCGTCGACGTCGTCATCGCCGACCCCGACCACAAGTACTACGAGGGCTGGGGCACCAGCGCGGCCTCCGCCTTCGTCACCGGCGCGGTGGCCCTCATCAGGGCCGCCCACCCCGGACTGACTCCCGCACAGATCAAGAAGCTCCTGGAGGACACGGCCCGCGACGCCCCCACCGGAGGCCGCGACGACTCCCGGGGCTTCGGCTTCATCGATCCGGCGGCCGCCCTCAAGGAGGCCGACCGCCTGGAGCCGGAGGGCCTGCAGGCGGCGTCGTACGGCGACAAGTACTTCGGCTCGGGCCCCGACACCGCCGAGTCGGAGGACGACACCGCGAGCTGGGCGGCTCCGCTCGCGGGCGGTCTCGGCGGGGTACTCGTGATCACCGCGGTGGTGCTGTGGCGGGGCCGCCGCGAACACCTCGACGACGTGTAGACCTTCAGCCCCCGGCCCGGTGGGCCCTGTCGTCGAATTCCCGCCTGCCCGGCGACGCCATGCCCGCACTCTCGCCGCGGGGCCCCGCCCTCCGGGCGGACGACGGGAATTCGACGACCTGGCGCCGCGTCGGCCAGGGTTCGCCCCGTCACGATGCCCGGCACGCTTCCCCACTGCCTCAAGGGCGGGGGAGGTGCCCCCACTCGCCGAACCGGCCGAAAGCCCGAGTACGTCCAGTACGAGGACTTCCGGCCGGCACGCCGAGTGCACGCGCCAGCACCGCTCCTTGACGGGCAATCCCTGGCTGACGCGGCACTAGCTCGAAGAAGAAGCCGAGGCGGCCAGGGAATCGGATGCGGACGGGGAAGCGGAAGCGGAAGCCGTTTCCCCGGCGAACACCGACACCGCCGCCTTCGCCGCCGTCTCCACCAGCGAAATCCCCTTCGTCTGCGTCGAGTTGCCGTTCGACAGCACGGCCACCAGACAGTCGCGGCCGCCCACCGTCACGCGCCCGATGCTGTTGATGTCCCACAGCCCCGTGGTGCTGCGCGGCAGCCAGCCGTTCTTCAGGGCCCACTTCGAGCCGTCCGCCGCCGCCGACACACCCCAGTGCTGGTCCGCGGCTATCCGCCCCATCAGCCCTCGCAGATACGTCCGCGAGCCCTCGCTCAGCTCGGAGTCGTCCCCGAACACCTGCCGGAGAAGGGTGAGTTGGTCGGCCGCAGTGGTCTGGGTCAGCCCCCACAGCATGTCCTCGCCGCCCTCCGTGTCCGTGAGCCCGAAGCGCTCGTTGGCGGCATCCAGGCCGTCCGCCTTGCCGATGATCCGCCACAGGGCGGACGCGGAGGCGTTGTCGCTGTTCTCGATCATCGCGGTGGCGTACGCCTTCTCGGTCGCTGTGAGACGGTGGTCCGCGTCCTGCGCCTGGAGCAGCAGCGTCGCCAGGATGTCGACCTTGACGATGCTCGCCGTGTCGAACGCGCCCTCGCCGTACGAGGCGTTCACGCCGGAGTCCAGGTCCAGCACCGCCACCGACACGTCCACACCGTCCTCGACGGCCACGGGCTCCATGGCCTCGGCCAACAGCACGTCGTGGTCCACTGCCGGCTCCGCCACGGATTCCACCTGTTCCTCCCTGCTCGCCGGGGCCGAGGAGGAGGCCGACGGCGTCGCCGACGACGATACGGCGCCCGTCCCGGTGCGCGCCTGGGCCTTCACGTACACGGTCCCCGCGGCCGTGGCACCCCCGACGGCCACGGCGGCGAGGGCGACGTACAGCAGGGGACGGCGGCGGGAGGGGGTTCGGGTGCGACGGCGGGAGGCGCGAGCGCGGCGGCCTCGGCGTGCTCCGGAAGACTCCATGCCCGCCATCCTCGGGGCGGCGACTGTGCGGGCTGTGAGACGAAAGTTAGATGCGTATCAGAGAACTCTGAGAATCCTGTGAAGGCGGTGACGGCCAGGTTTCGGGGCCCGCACAAGCGCAGCAGCATCCCCCCTATAAGGTCGGTGACCGTGGCGAACAAGAACATTCCCGACCCCGGCTTCTCCGACGACGACGGCTCCGCCGACCCCCGGCTGAGCGCCGCACTCGACGCCTGGGCCGAGGACCGCACCGCCGAGGGACCCGTTCTGGAGGCCCTCAAGGGCGCCCGGCTGCTCGTCCCCGTCGTGGCCGTGCTCGGCGAGGCCGAGGAGGACGAGAACGGGCTGCGCCGTGAGAAGACCAGCGACATGGCCGTACCGACCCTGAAGGCCGGGGGCCGCACCGCCCTGCCGGCGTTCACCTCCACCGACTCGCTGGCCCGCTGGGACCCGGAGGCCCGCCCCGTCGCCGTACCCCTGCGCCAGGCCCTGCAGGCCGCGGCGCACGAGCAGGCGGACACCATCGTGCTGGACATGGCCGGGCCCGTGCCGTACGAGCTGACCGGGCCCGCGCTGCTGGCGCTCGCGGAGGGGCGTACGACGACCGACCCGCTCGCCGATCCGGCCGTGCTCGACGCCGTACGTGCCGCGGTGGCCGCCGAACCCGCCGTGCTGCGCGCCCATCTCGGCCCCGGGCAGGCCGACGGGACCCTCGCCCTCGTACTGGACCCCGTCGCATCCCCGGCCGAGGCCGCCCGCACGGTGGCGCAGCGCCTCGCCGCCGACGACACACTGAGGGCCCGCCTGGTGCGCGGCCTCGACCTGGCACTGCTGCCTGCCGGGGCGACACCACCGGGCGAGCCCATGTACGTACGCGGATGAAACAGCCGTGGGCGTGAGCGGATGAAACAGCCGTAGGCGTACGCGGCTGATCCGGGCACCTAGCCGTAGATCGGGCCGGTGTACTTCTCGCCCGGTCCCTGGCCCGGCTCGTCCGGGACGAGCGAGGCCTCGCGGAACGCCAGCTGCAGAGACTTCAGTCCGTCGCGCAGAGGCGCCGCGTGGAAGGAGCTGATCTCGGTCGCGCTCGCGTCCAGCAGGCCGGCCAGCGCGTGTACCAGCTTCCGGGCCTCGTCCAGGTCCTTGTACCTGTCGCCCTCCTCCGTCAGGCCGAGCTTCACGGCGGCGGCGCTCATCAGGTTGACGGCGACCGTCACGATCACCTCGACGGCGGGGACCTCGGCGATGTCGCGGGTCATGTCGTCGAAGTCGGGCGACTCGGGGGTGCCCGAGGGGGAGGTGTCACTCATGCAGGACACGATAGGGGGCGGGGTGTGCCCCCTTGACAGCAGGAGGCGGGAGACACCGGATTCGCGCACGCCCCGGTGAACTGCTAACCTTGTGTAACGACCGGTCGGACACGACTGTGTGCCCGGCCCACAAGTGGAGGCTCCGATCTCCCACCTGACCGTCCTCCGGGGCGGCGGGTCACCCCCGGTCAGGCGGCCACCATCGTTCCGTACGGACGATGGAGTCGCCCGAAAGTGCGCCCCGCGATCATCGCGGCGGTGCTCCGGTAGTGCTTGGAGCCCCGCCTGTGATCGTCCGGGGCATTTTTTGTGCTTCGGCGCGGTTAGGTCTTGTCTAACAGAGACATACGCGGCTGTCCGCCAGACCGCCGTGTGGTGCTACCGAGGAGGATCCATCAGCGCCGAGCCCCGCATCAACGACCGGATTCGCGTTCCCGAGGTGCGACTTGTCGGTCCCAGTGGCGAGCAGGTGGGCATTGTCCCGCTGGCCAAGGCACTGGAGCTTGCACAGGAGTACGACCTGGACCTGGTCGAGGTCGCGGCGAACGCCCGTCCGCCCGTGTGCAAGCTCATGGACTACGGGAAGTTCAAGTACGAGTCGGCCATGAAGGCCCGTGAGGCGCGTAAGAACCAGGCGCACACGGTCATCAAGGAGATGAAGCTCCGGCCGAAGATCGACCCGCACGACTATGACACCAAGAAGGGTCACGTCGTCCGGTTCCTCAAGCAGGGCGACAAGGTCAAGATCACGATCATGTTCCGTGGTCGCGAGCAGTCCCGGCCCGAACTGGGCTACCGACTGCTGCAGCGCCTCGCGGAAGACGTCCAGGACCTCGGTTTCGTCGAGTCGAACCCGAAGCAGGACGGCCGCAACATGATCATGGTTCTCGGTCCGCACAAGAAGAAGACCGAGGCGATGGCCGAGGCCCGCCAGGCGCAGGAGGCCCGCAAGGCGGAAGCGAAGGCCAACCCCGGCCGCTCGCAGAACGCCGCGGACACCGAGACCGCCGCGGACACGGTGGACGCCGAGGCTCCGGCCGAGGCTTCCGCCGAAGCCTGATCCCCAAGGGCGCACGCCCCGGAGACCCGGGACGCGAGTCCGGGGATGTAACCGATACAAGAGCGACGCTCCACCGTGCCCGGTTTTCGTGACCGGGCACCGGAGCGCCACCGACGAGGAGAGAACGGCGCTATGCCGAAGAACAAGTCGCACAGCGGTGCCAGCAAGCGTTTCAAGGTCACCGGCTCCGGCAAGGTGCTCCGTGAGCGCGCCGGCAAGCGCCACCTGCTCGAGCACAAGTCGTCCCGCGTGACGCGTCGCCTCACCGGCAACGCCGAGATGGCCCCGGGCGACGCCGCGAAGATCAAGAAGCTTCTCGGCAAGTGACACGGCGGCGCGTGAGCGCCGTACGCAGTCAGGACCGGGACCCAATCGTTTCCGGGCCGTGTGAGTCCAACCACGGCCCCGCTACAAGGAGTTAACAAGTGGCACGCGTCAAGCGGGCAGTCAACGCCCACAAGAAGCGCCGGGCGATCCTCGAGCAGGCCTCCGGCTACCGCGGTCAGCGTTCGCGCCTGTACCGCAAGGCCAAGGAGCAGGTCACCCACTCGCTGGTCTACAACTACAACGACCGCAAGAAGCGCAAGGGTGACTTCCGCCAGCTGTGGATCCAGCGCATCAACGCCGCTGCCCGCGCCAACGGCATCACGTACAACCGCTTCATCCAGGGTCTGAAGGCCGCGAACGTCGAGGTCGACCGCAAGATCCTGGCCGAGCTGGCTGTCAACGACGCGGGTGCCTTCGCGGCGCTCGTCGAGGTGGCACAGAAGGCTCTGCCGTCGGACGTCAACGCGCCCAAGGCTGCGTGACGCCGCGCCGGCCCCAGGCCGACGTGATTTACGGACCCGTAGGCTTCCGGCCTGCGGGTCCGTGGTGTTCCGTGCTTCTGGTGGGTTCGGCACCGCCGAAGTCCGCCGTCGTGGTTGATCGCCGTTGCGGCGGAAACTCAGTTACCGAAGGTGAACAGCATGCCCCCCGCCACCCCCGAGCTGATCTCCCCCCACTCTCCCCGTGTTTCCGCCGCCCGGCGGCTGGCCAAGCGGAACTTCCGGGGGAAGGAGCGGCTGTTTCTCGCGGAGGGGCCGCAGGCCGTGCGGGAGGCTGCCGGGCACGCGGACACGTTGGTCGAGCTGTTCGCCACGGCCGAGGCAGCGGAGCGGTACGCCGACATCGTCGGAGAAGCCCGTGACGCCGGCGCACGCGTTCACCTCGCCTCCGAGCAGGTCGTCGCCGGCATCTCCACCACCGTCACGCCGCAGGGGCTCGTCGGTGTGTGCCGGTTCCTCGACACCCCCTTCGAGGCGATCCTCGCCGCCCGGCCCAAGCTCGTCGCCGTGCTCGCGCATGTGCGGGATCCCGGGAACGCCGGCACCGTCCTGCGGTGCGCCGACGCCGCCGGCGCCGAGGCCGTCGTACTGACCGATGCCTCCGTCGATCTCTACAATCCCAAGGCCGTACGGGCATCCGTGGGCTCTCTCTTCCACCTTCCCGTCGCGGTCGGCGTGCCCGTCGAGGACGCCGTCGATGGGCTCAAAGGCCTCGGTGTCCGCATCCTCGCCGCCGACGGGGCCGGTACGGACGACCTCGACGACGAGCTCGACAACAGGACCATGGGCGGGCCGACCGCCTGGGTGTTCGGCAACGAGGCCTGGGGGCTCCCGGAAGAGACGCGGGCGCTCGCGGACGCCGTCGTGCGCGTTCCGATCCACGGCAAGGCGGAGAGCCTGAACCTCGCCACCGCGGCCGCCGTATGTCTCTATGCGTCAGCCCGTGCACAGCGCGCCTCCGGAGGGTGCCGCTCCGTCACCGAGAGCTAGTAGGGTGACCAGCTCGGGGGCCCTGCGCCGTCTGAGAGGTGGGGTACGGGGATGAGTGTCGGCACGAGCAGCGCACCGGGAGCGAGGGACGTGGGAGGCCCGGCCCGGTCCCGGCACCGTGAACCCGGCGACCTCGCCGTCGACCCCGACGACCTGCCCGACGGCCTGGTGATCGCCGACGAGCACGGCCGGGTCGTCACCTTCAACGCCGCCGCCGAGCGCATCACCGCGGTCCCCGCCGCCGAAGCCCTCGGCCGGCAGCTCGACAGGGCACTGCCCTTGGAGGACCTGGAGGGGCGGCGCTGGTGGCAGCTGACCGACCCGTACGGCGGGCTCGCCATCCGGGTCCGCCAGCCGGAACGCAACCTGCTGCTCCCCGGCGGGCGGGAGGTCCTCGTCTCGGCACGGTACGTCCGCGCCGAACCCACCGGGCCCGTCCGCCGCGTCGTCGTCTCCCTCCGGGACACCGAGGCCCGCCGCCGTACCGAACGCAGCCACGCCGAGCTGATCGCCACCGTCGCCCACGAGCTGCGCTCGCCGCTCACCTCGGTCAAGGGCTTCACAGCCACCCTGCTCGCCAAGTGGGAACGCTTCACCGACGACCAGAAGCGGCTCATGCTGGAGACCGTCGACGCCGACGCCGACCGTGTCACCCGCCTCATCGCCGAGCTGCTCGACATATCGCGGATCGACTCCGGGCGCCTGGAGGTGCGCCGCCAGCCCGTCGACATCGGCGCGGCCGTCGGCCGGCACATCCAGGCGTACGTCGCCGCGGGCCAGCCCGCCGACCGGTTCCTGCTGCGCGTCGAGCAGCCCCTGCCCGGCCTCTGGGCCGACCCCGACAAGGTCGACCAGGTCCTCAGTAACCTGCTGGAAAATGCCGTGCGCCACGGCGAGGGAACGGTCACGATTGACATCACGCCCTCGGCGTCCCCACGAGAGGGGGACGACACCGAAGGCACAGTGCACACAGCTACGTCGGTCACGGTGAGCGACGAGGGGCCCGGCATCCCGGAGGAGTCCATGAACCGCGTCTTCACCCGCTTCTGGCGGGGCAGCAAGCGCGGTGGCACGGGCCTCGGGCTCTACATCGTCAAGGGCATCGTCGAGGCCCACGGCGGCACCATCACGGTCGGCCGCGCCCCTGACGGCGGCGCCGAGTTCCGATTTACGTTGCCCGTGAGCACTCCGGCCTATCTGGCCTGAGCGGCCCGCGGGCGCGTTCGTCCACCTCCACCCCGTTAGACTCGGCCTTTGGCACCTTTGTGTCCCACGGACGGCCCTCTGAATGAGTCGGTGACGGGGACCTTCAGCCAGCCAATCGGAAGCACGGGAAGAGATGTCGGCACCGAATAAGTCGTACGACCCTGTCGAGGTCGAGGCGTTGAAACCGGAAGAGATCGAGCGCATGCGGGACGAGGCGCTCGCCGCCTTCGCCGCCGCGGACTCCCTCGACGCGCTCCAGGAGGCCAAGGTCGCCCACACCGGCGGCACCTCGCCGCTGGCCCTGGCCAACCGCGAGATCGGCGCCCTGCCCCCGCACGCCAAGGCCGCCGCCGGCAAGCTCGTCGGCCAGGCCCGCGGCGCCGTGAACAAGGGGCTCGCCGCCCGCCAGACCGAGCTGGAGGCCGAGCGCGACGCCCGGGTGCTGGTCGAGGAGGCGGTGGACGTCACGCTGCCGTACGACCGCGTACCGGCCGGCGCCCGCCACCCGCTGACCACACTGTCGGAGCGCATCGAGGACGTCTTCGTGGCCATGGGCTACGAGGTCGCCGAGGGCCCGCAGGTCGAGGCCGAGTGGTTCAACTTCGACGCCCTGAACATCGGCCCGGACCACCCGGCCCGCGGCGAGGCCGACACGTTCTTCGTGCAGACCGCGTCCGACAGCGGCTCCGCCGCGGGGTCCGGCGGCACCGAGTCCGGAGTCGTGCTGCGGACCCACACCTCGCCCGTGCAGATCCGCTCCCTGCTCGACCGCGAGCTGCCGGTCTATGTGATCTGCCCCGGCCGCGTGTACCGCACGGACGAGCTGGACGCCACCCACACCCCCGTCTTCCACCAGGTCGAGCTGCTCGCCGTGGACGAGGGCCTGACGATGGCCGACCTCAAGGGCACCCTGGACCACATGGTCCAGTCGCTGTTCGGCGAGGGCATGAAGACCCGGCTCCGGCCGAACTTCTTCCCGTTCACCGAGCCGTCCGCCGAGATGGACATGGTGTGCTACGTCTGCCGCGGCGAGTCCGTCGGCAACCCCGACCGGCCCTGCCGCACCTGCTCCTCCGAGGGCTGGATCGAGCTCGGCGGCTGCGGCATGGTCAACCCGCGGGTGCTCACCGCCTGCGGCGTCGACCCGGAGAAGTACAGCGGCTTCGCCTTCGGGTTCGGCATCGAGCGGATGCTGATGTTCCGCCACAACGTCGATGACATGCGAGACATGGTCGAGGGTGACGTCCGGTTCACCCGGCCGTTCGGGATGGAGATCTGATGCGGGTCCCGCTTTCTTGGCTGCGGGAGTACGTCGACCTGCCGGCGACCGAAACCGGCCGTGACGTCCAGGCCAAGCTCGTTTCCGCCGGCCTGGAGGTCGAGACCGTCGAGCATCTCGGCGCCGACCTCAAGGGCCCGCTGGTCGTGGGCCAGGTGCTGACCATCGAGGAGCTGGAGGGCTTCAAGAAGCCGATCCGCTTCTGCACCGTCGACGTCGGGCAGGCCAACGGCACCGGCGAGCCCCAGGAGATCGTCTGCGGCGCCCGGAACTTCCAGGTCGGCGACAAGGTGGTCGTGGTCCTCCCGGGCGCCGTGCTGCCCGGCGGCTTCGCGATCTCCGCCCGCAAGACGTACGGCAGGACCTCGCACGGCATGATCTGCTCCAGCGGCGAGCTGGGCATGGGCGACGACGGCACCCACGGCATCATCGTGCTGCCGCCGGAGACCGAGGTCGGCAAGGACGCCATCGAGCTGCTCGAACTGGTCGACGAGGTCCTCGACATCGCCGTCACCGCCAACCGCGGCGACTGCCTGTCGATCCGCGGCGTCGCCCGCGAGACCGCCATCGCCTACGGCCTGCCGCTGCGCGACCCGGCCCTGCTCGACGTCCCCGACCCGAACGCGTTCGGCTACCCGGTGCAGGTCTCCGACCCCGTCGGCTGCGACCGCTTCACCGCGCGCACCGTCACCGGTCTGAGCCCCGAGGCACGTTCCCCGATCTGGCTGCAGCGCCGACTGCAGAAGGTCGGCATGCGCGCGATCTCGCTCGCCGTCGACGTCACCAACTACGTGATGATGGAGATCGGCCAGCCGCTGCACGCCTATGACCGAGGGCTGGTCCAGGGCACCATCGGTGTGCGCCGGGCCGAGGAGGGCGAGAAGATCGTCACCCTCGACGGTGTCACGCGCACCCTGCACGGCGAGGACCTGGTGATCACCGACGAGCGCGGCCCGATCGGGCTCGCCGGTGTCATGGGCGGCGCCAACACCGAGATCGCCGACCTCGAGAACGCAACCGCCGACGTGGTCATCGAGGCCGCGCACTTCGACCAGGTGACGATCGCCCGCACCGCGCGCCGCCACAAGCTGTCCTCCGAGGCGTCCAAGCGCTTCGAGCGCGGTGTCGACCCGCAGGCCGCGGCCGCCGCCGCCCAGCGCACCGTCGACCTGCTGGTGCTGCTGGCGGGCGGCACCGCCGAGGCCGGCGTCACCGAGGCCGGCGCACCGTCCGCGCCGCACACCATCACCGTCCCGGCCGGTCATCCCGACAAGGTCGCGGGCGTCGAGTACGGCCGCGCGACCGTCGTACGCCGTCTCCAGGAGGTCGGCTGCGACGTGTACGGGCAGGACGAGCTGATCGTCACCGTGCCGTCGTGGCGCCCCGACCTCCTCGAGCCGAACGACCTGGCCGAAGAGGTCATCCGCCTGGAGGGCTACGAGAACCTGCCCTCCACGCTGCCCAAGCCGCCGTCGGGCCGTGGCCTGACGCACCGCCAGCGGCTGCACCGCCGGGTCGGCCGCGCCCTGGCCGGGGCCGGATACGTCGAGGCGCCGAACTACCCCTTCATCAGCGAGCAGGCCTTCGACCAGCTCGGCCTCGCGGCCGACGACCCGGCCCGCCGCGTCGTCAAGCTGGTCAACCCGCTCAACGACGAGGAGCCGGCGCTGCGCACGTCGCTGCTGCCGGGCCTCCTCGGCGCGCTGCGCCGCAACGACGGCCGGGGCTCGCACGACCTGGCCCTCTTCGAGACCGGCCTGGTCTTCCTCCCGCGTGAGGAGCAGCGCGTCGCCGTCTCGCCGCCTGTCGACCGGCGCCCGACCGACGAGGAGATCGCCGGGCTGAACGCAGCGCTGCCCGAGCAGCCGCGCCATGTCGCCGTAGTCCTCGCGGGCGCCCGCGAGCAGGCCGGCTGGTGGGGCAAGGGCCGCCCGGCCGACTGGGCCGACGCGGTCGAGGCCGCGCGGACCGTGGCCCGTGAGACCGGCGCCGAGCTGATCGTGCGGGCCGGCCAGTACGGGCCGTGGCACCCGGGCCGCTGCGCCGAGCTCGTGGTCGTCGCCGACGGGACGGAGCGGGTCGTGGGCCACGCGGGCGAACTGCACCCGCGTGTCCTGAAAGCCCTGGGTCTGCCCGCGCGCACCAGCGCGATGGAGCTGAACCTGAACGTCCTGGAGCAGGTCGGCGACGGCACCCCGCAGGCGCCGAGCATCTCCACGTTCCCGGTCGCCACGCAGGATGTCGCCCTCGTGGTCGACAAGTTCGTGCCGCACGCCGAGGTGGAGGCCGCGCTGCGCGAGGGGGCCGGTGAACTGCTGGAGGCCATCCGGCTGTTCGACGTGTACGAGAACGACGAGCAGCTCGGTGACGGGCGCAAGTCGCTGGCGTACGCGTTGCGCTTCCGCGCGGGTGACCGGACGCTGACCGTTGACGAGGCTTCGGCGGCGCGGGATTCGGCGGTTGCCCTGGCGGGGGAGCGTACGGGGGCCGTTCTGCGGAGCTAGGGGAGCCCGCCCCGCGCCCCTTCGGGGCGCCGTGCGGCCACCTCACTCGATTGAGTGAGTTCTGCTGGTGATCCGGCCCTTCGGGGCCCTGCGGTCGAAAGAATCGGACCGGCCTTTCGGGGTCGGTCCGATCGCGCTGTAGGGCCTAAATGGGGGGCCGTCGGATGATCCGCATCAAGGCTGGGGTTCCCCGCCGGCCGCTGCGTCGCGTGCTCGCACTGGCGCTGCCCACGGCCTGGGGTGCCGTCGCCATCACGTACAAACTGACCTGCCCGCTCGCCCAGCAGGACAGCCTCGGTGCGAGGGCCGTCACGAGTGCCGTCTTCTTCGCCGTCGGCACCGGACTGATCCTTCACGTCCACCATGCGCTGCTGAGCGAGCTCAGACAGGTCCGCCGGGTCGCGGGCGCCGCCCAGAGCGCGCTGCTGCGGCCACTGCCTGCGCGTATCGACGGGATGGACGTCGCCGCCGCCCAGCTGTCCGCGGACCACGGTGCCGCGATCGGCGGCGACCTGTACGAGGTCATCGCCACCGAGCACGGCGTACGCGTCGTGATGGGAGACGTGAGAGGGCACGGGCTGGCCGCGGTCGGCACGGTCGCCGCCGTCCTCGGCAGTTTCCGCGAGGCCGTGCACGACGAGCCCGAACTCAGCGGTGTGCTGCGCCGCCTGGACCGCGCCCTGGCCCGGCATCTGCGCGAACGAGCCCGCGACGAAGTCCCCTCGTCCGGCGACGTCCCGGACAGCCCGGCCGTCGAGGACTTCGTCACCGTACTGCTGCTGGAGATCCCGCGGGACGGTGAGGTGCGCGCCCTGAACTGTGGCCACCCGTGGCCCTACGTGCTGAGCGCGACGGGCGTGGAATCGCTCGCCCGAGCGGATCCCCTCCCGCCGCTCGGGCCGTTCCCCCTCCCACCCGAACCCCGGGTGGAGCACTGCGGTCACCTGCGGCAGGGCGAGGCCCTGTTCCTCCACACGGACGGTGCGGAGGACGCGAGGGACGCGCGGGGCCGGTTCTTTCCGCTGTGCGAGGTGCTGGCAGAGACCGTCCGCGGTGACCCGGTCGTCGTACCTCAGGCGGTACTGGGTGCCGTCTTCACCGCCCTTGAGCGCCACGCGGGCGGCGCACCTGCGGATGACGTGGCTCTACTGGTGCTGCGAAACGATCGTCGCCACGGGCAGACTCCAGGGGCGCGGGACGGTGACACATGCGGCTCCGCCGCGCGGGCGCGACCGGTCACCACGCACCCGCAGTCGCCAACGCACCTTTAGCCGAACGGCGCTTGGTCCCACCGCCAGGCCGGCGGAGCCGTCCGCCCCGCCACGGAGTGTCGGGCAGGCAGCAGGGCGGACGGCGCGGAATCAGGCCGCCGCACTGTACGAGGGGGAGCCGGCGGCCCGGCCGGCCTCTTGCGAGGCATTTCAGTCAACCGGCTGGAAACTCTCCGCAACAGCGCGCACACAGCGCGGATTCGAGCACTCCGTTCACACCCCGTGTGAAGGCGGACGCACTACTCTGTCGGCACCGAGGCACCCGGGGGGCATCCATGGAGCCCAACACTCTGCTCGACGCGATTCTGGACGAGGCCGGAATCTCGCACGCGGGGCTGGCCGCACACGTCAATCAGGCGGGCCGGGCGCGCGGCCTCGCCCTCAGATACGAACACACCGCCGTGGCACGGTGGTTGAAGGGACAGCGGCCCCGCGGCCAGGTGCCCGACCTGATCTGCGAGGTGCTCGCCGCCCGGCTGCGACGGCCCGTCAGACTCGACGACATCGGGCTCGGTGTGCCCGGCGAGCCGTCCGCCCCGCACGGCACCACGCTGTCCGGCTTCGTCGAGCGGGCCACGGCCCTGTGGCGGTCCGACGAGCAGCAGCGCCCGCACATCCTGGGTGCGCCCGCCGTCACGGGAACGCCCGCCGTGATGCCCGTCTGGGAGTGGGAGAACCCGCCGGAGGACGTGGACGTCTCGCGCGGCGGCCGGCACCGCGTCACCGCCGCCGACCTCGAGATGCTGCGCGCGGCCCGTGCGCACTACGAGCAGATGTACCGAAAGGCCGGCGGCATAGCGACCCGCACCCGGATCGTCGGCTTCCTCAACGCCGAGGCCGCCCCGCTGCTGCGCGGCGGCTACACCGACGCGACCGGCCGCCAACTCCACCGCGCCACCGGCGGATTAGTGGCGATCGCCGGCATCTGCGCGTACGACTCCGACGCGCACGGCCTCGCCCAGCGCTACTTCCACCAGGCACTCAGGCTCGCCAAGGCCAGTGGCGACCGGGGACTTGGCGCCTATGTGATCGCGCTCCTCGTCAACCAGTCGCTGTTCATGCGGGAGTACCGCCAGGCCGTCGCCTTCGCGGAGGCCGCGCTGCGCGCCGCCGGCCGGCACATCACCCCGGCGCTCGCCTCCGACCTGTACGCGATGCAGGCGAAGGCGTACGCACACCTGGGCGACGGCACGAGTGCGCTGTCCTGCATCCGGCGTGCCGAGCAGGCCGCCGAACGCATCCGGCGCGGATACGAGCCCGACGAGACGGGCTATGTCCAGCCGGGACTGGTCAACGTCCAGGTGGCGGAGGCGTTGCTCAGCCTCGGCGAGCTGGCGGCGGCCGGGGAGCACGCGGCGGCCGCCGTCGGCAATCCGGCCCACGACCGGGGCCGCGTGCACCGGCTCGCCATGCTCAGCACGATCGAACTGCGGCAGGGCAACGCGGACAAGGCGGTGGCCACCGCGGTGCAGATGGCAGAGCAGGCCCGTGGGATGGAGTCCCAGCGCCTGCGGGACAGACTCCGCGCGGTACGCGAGCATCTGGTGCGCAGCGGTTGTGCCGGTACGGCCGAGGCCGCCGAACTGATAGACGGGGCACTGCGCGTACCTCTGTAGCCCGCACAGGGAAACGTCAACTTCACTCCGCTGCGCTGCGAGCGGATCGCTGTGCGCCTGCTGTCACACTGCTCCTGCTGCGATATTGCCACTTACTCGGCGGAAGGTGGCAGAACCGTGCAGTGGACGAAGCAGAACGAAAAAACTGTGTATGCAAACCGCTGGTTCAGCGTCAATCTCGCGGATGTCGAGCTGCCGGACGGTCGGCACCTCGATCACTTTTTAGTACGGCTACGGCCCGTCGCCGTGGCCACGGTGGTGAACGAGGCCAATGAAGTCCTCCTCCTGTGGCGCCACCGTTTCATCACCGACAGCTGGGGGTGGGAACTCGCGGCGGGCGTCGTCGAGGACGGCGAGGACATCGTGTCCGCGGCCGCCAGGGAACTCGAGGAAGAGACCGGATGGCGGCCGGGGCCTCTGCACCACCTGATGAGCGTGGAGCCGTCCAACGGGCTCACCGACGCCCGGCACCACATCTACTGGTCCGACGAGGGCGAGTACATCGGGCATCCCGTGGACGACTTCGAGTCGGACCGCCGGGAATGGGTCCCCCTCAAACTCGTCCCCGACATGGTCGCCCGCGGCGAGGTCCCGGCCGCCGGTATGGCGGCCGCGCTACTGCTCCTGCACCACCTGAGGCTGGGCCAGGACGCCGGGCCCTGATGATTCCCCCCACCGCGCCCTGTCGCGACTCCTCAGTGCCCGAGCGCCTGCCAGACGGCAACGACGAGCGCGCCCACGGCGGTGAGGGCCGCCACCGCGGGCAGCGGCCAGCGGGCGTGCTCCAGTGCGACGACCCGTGTGCTCAGGTCGTCCACTTCCTTGTCCGTCTCCTCGGTGCGATGGCTGAGCAGAGCCAGTCCTCCCTCGACGCGCGCGTAGGACACATCGAGGCGCCGGCGTAACTCTGCGAGTTCTCCTTGGACCACGGGATGCTCGGGGTCGGCGGTCACGAGTCCGCTCCTTTCCGTAGTCGTCACATCCCTTGCATGCGCATCGGAGTCAACTCGCCTGGTGGACACGTGGGGAGAGTGTGCGAGGGGCATATGCGGGCCCGGTGCGCACACGGTGTGTGAACGCGGCGGGCCCGGCACACCGAGAAGTGCCGGGCCCGTAGTGCTCACGCTTCGCGATCAGCCACAGGTGCAGAAGTGATCAGCCGTAGCTGTAGAAGCCGGAGCCCGTCTTCCGGCCCAGCCGGCCCGCGTCGACCATGCGCTGCAGCAGCGGGGGAGCGGCGTACAGCGGCTCCTTGAACTCGTCGTACATGCTGTGCGCCACCGAAGCCACCGTGTCCAGGCCGATCAGGTCGGACAGCTTCAGCGGGCCCATCGGGTGGGCGCAGCCCAGCTCCATACCGTTGTCGATGTCCTCGCGGCTGGCGATGCCCGACTCGAACATCCGGATCGCGGAGAGCAGGTAGGGGATCAGCAGCGCGTTGACCACGAACCCGGAGCGGTCCTGGGCGCGGATGCCGTGCTTGCCCAGCACCTTCTCGGTGAAGACCTGGGTCCGGCCGATCGTGCCCTCGGAGGTCGTGAGCGCCGGGATCAGCTCGACGAGCTTCTGCACCGGCGCCGGGTTGAAGAAGTGGATGCCGATGACCTGGTCGGGCCGCGAGGTGGCGACCGCCAGCTTCACCAGCGGGATCGAGGAGGTGTTGGAGGCCAGGATCGCGTCAGGGCGGGTCACGACCTGGTCCAGCACCTGGAAGATCTCGGTCTTGACCTGCTCGTTCTCGACGACGGCCTCGATCACCAGGTCGCGGTCCGCGAACTCGCCGAGGTCGGTGGTGAAGCTGAGCCGCGCCTGCGTCGCCGCCAGCTCCTCCTCCGCGATCTTGCCGCGCTCGGCGGCCTTGGACAGGGAGTTGAACAGCCGGGTCCGGCCGATCTCCAGGGCTTCGCCGGTGGTCTCGGCGACCTTCACGTCCAGGCCGGCGCGGGCGCACACCTCTGCAATGCCCGCTCCCATCTGGCCGCAGCCCACCACTCCGACGCGTTCGATGTCGGTCACATCGTCCCTTTCGCTGATGTACGGCTGGTGGCAGGTCTGCCGTGGTTCGGTGCCTGCTCCGTTCGAGCACGTTACTCCGAAGTATCGATGATCGATCGCGCGGGTCGGGCATTCTGGGCGCGGAGACGATCCGTGAGGGCACGGATCCGCGGCGACGGGGTGTGCGGATGGGCAGAGTGACACGCAGGGCGTTCGCGGCGGCCGCGCTGTCGACGCTCGCGACGGGGTCGGGAACCCCCGCCGTACCGGCGCCCCGGCGCGTGACCACCGAGATGCGGGGCGTGTGGCTGGCCACCGTCGCCAACCGGGACTGGCCATCCGGCCCGGGTCTGACCGCGGCCCAGCAGCGCGCCGAGCTGCTCGTCCACCTCGACAGGGCCGTCCGCGACCGGCTCAACACGGTGATCTTCCAAGTGCGGCCCTCGGCCGACGCCCTGTGGCCCTCGCCCCACGAGCCGTGGTCCGAGTACCTCACCGGCACCCAGGGCAGGGCCCCGGGCTGGGACCCGCTCGGCACGGCCGTCGCGGAGGCGCATGCCCGCGGACTGGAGCTCCACGCCTGGTTCAACCCCTACCGGATCGCCCTGCACACCGACCCGACGAGACTCGTCGCCTCCCACCCCGCCCGCAGGCACCCGGACTGGGTGGTGACGTACGGCGGAAAGCTCTACTACAACCCCGGGCTGCCCGAGGTCCGTGCCTTCGTCCAGGAGGCGATGCTCGACGCGGTGCGGCAGTACCCGGTCGACGCCGTGCACTTCGACGACTACTTCTATCCGTATCCGGTGGCGGGCCAGAGCTTCGACGACGACGCGGCCTACGACCGCTACGGCGGCGCCTTCCCGAACCGGGCGGCCTGGCGCCGCGACAACATCGACAAACTGGTGCGCGAGACGGCGGCCCGCATCAAGGAGACCCGGCCCGCCACGCGCTTCGGCATCAGCCCCTTCGGGGTGTGGCGCAACGCCGCCACCGACCCGCTCGGCTCGGACACCCGGGCGGGCGTGCAGACGTACGACGACCTGCACGCGGACACGCGCAGATGGGTCCGCGAGAACTGGATCGACTACATCTGCCCGCAGCTCTACTGGCACATCGGCTTCGCAGCCGCCGACTACGCCAAACTGGTGCCCTGGTGGGCCGAGGTGGCGCGGGGTACGCGGACCACGCTGGTCCTGGGGGAGGCGCTGTACAAGGCCGGTGATCCGGCACAGCCCGCGGCCTGGCAGAACCCGGCGGAGCTGTCCCGGCACCTCACGATGGCCAAGAAGCACCCGGAGGTGAGCGGGCACGCCTTCTTCTCCGCCGAGGACCTGGCCGCCGACCGGATCGGCACGATGGCGCGGGTGGTCGCCGACCACTACCGGCAGCCGGCGAAGCCCCCGCGTTGATTCACTAGTGTGCGACGTCCTTGTGGCGGATTTCGGTGTCGGGGCCGGGTGAACACACGCCCTCGTGCCCGTCCTCGAAGCGGACGCGGAACGGGGGGTTGCCCTCCTGGCCCATCACTTCGACGATCTCGCCGACCTTGTCGTGCTGTCCGACCACCCTGCCGTGCTGGACAAGCTGGTCGCCGACGGTTGCACGCATCAGTTGGGCCTCCTCACCATGTGCGGGAGCAGCGGTCCGTGGCTTTGAGTCTACGGCGCGGGACGTCCGTGGGGACCCGTCGCGTGCGCGCCGCTCACCCCCGCGCCCGCTGCGTGACGGCGATGCAGACGAGCACCGCCGCGGCCGTCAGCGGAGCGGCCACTGTCAGGTGCTCGCCCAGCAGCAGCACCGACCACACCAGTGTGAGCAGCGGCTGCGCCAACTGCAACTGGCTGGCCTTGGGGATGCCGATGGCGGCCATGCCCCGGTACCAGACGAGCAGGCCGAGGAACTGCGAGCCGGCCGCGACCCACAGCAGCCCGGCCAGGCTGTGCGCGGTCAGGTGCGCAGGCTGGTACGACAGCGCGAGCGCGGCGGCGGGCACGCTCAGCGGCAGACACAGCACCAGCGCCCAGCCGATGACCTGCCAGCCCGGCATCACCCGGGCCAGCCGGCCGCCCTCGGTGTAGCCGGCCGCGCACACCAGCAGCGCGGCGAACAGGTACAGGTCGGCGGAGGTCAGGGCGCCGCCGCTCTGCTGCACCGTGAAGACGAGCACCGCGGCCGCGCCCGCGAGGGCCGCCGTCCAGAAGGTGCGGGAGGGCCGGGTGCCCATGCGCAGGGCGGAGAACAGCGCGGTGGTCAGCGGGAGCAGGCCCACCACGACGGCGGCGTGCGCGGTGGTCGAGGTCTCCAGCGCGAGCGTGGTCAGCAGCGGGAATCCGACCACGACGCCGGCGGCGACCACCGCGAGACCCGGCCAGTGGCGGCGGCCCGGGAGCGGGACGCGCAGGACCAGCAGACAGGCGCCCGCGATCAGGGCCGCGAGGACGCTGCGCACGGCCACCAGCGACCAGGGGCCGAAGCCTTCGAGGCCCCAGGCGGTGGCGGGAAAGGTCAGGGAGAAGGCGACGACGCCGAGGGCGGCCTGGAGGGTGCCGGCGGCGGTCGTCCTGGCCGGGGCGGTTACTGCTACCCGGCTCGGCGCAGTAGCGCTACTCTGTGTTCTCATGCAGCACAATAGCAGTGTGAGCGAGCTGGCGAGCAGGCTGCGGAGAGAGCTGGACCGCTACTCTCCCGGTGGAAAGCTCCCCTCGAGTCGTGTCCTCGTCGAGCGCTTCCGGGTCAGCCCCGTGACCGTCTCGCGGGCCCTCGCGCAACTGGCCGCCGAAGGCCTGGTGGTCACCCGGCCCGGCGCCGGCGCCTTCCGCGCCGAGCCGCACGCCACGACCGCTCCCGTCGGCGACACATCCTGGCAGGAGGTCGCCCTCAGCGCGGACGGTGCCGCCGACCTCGTGCCGCGCTCCGTGGACGCCTCCGGGGTACTGGTCTCGCTCGCCGCTCCGCCACCCGGTGTCATCGAGTTCAACGGAGGCTATCTGCATCCGTCGCTGCAGCCGGAGCGGGCGATGGCCGCGGCCCTGTCCCGGGCGGGCCGCCGGCCCGGCGCCTGGGGGCGGCCGCCCATGGAGGGCCTGCCGGAGCTGCGGGAGTGGTTCGCGCGGAGCATCGGCGGGCCGGGCGGTGGCGTCACGGCCGCGGAGGTGCTGATCGCGGCGGGCGGCCAGTCCGCGCTGACCACGGCGCTGCGGGCGCTCGCCCCGCCCGGTTCGCCGGTGCTCGTGGAGTCGCCCACCTACCCGGGCATGCTGGCGATCGCCCGCTCGGCGGGCCTGCGTCCGGTTCCCGTGCCGGTGGACGCGGACGGGGTGAAGCCCGCCCTGCTCGCGGACGCCTTCAGGGCCAGCGGTGCCCGCGTCCTCGTCTGCCAGCCGCTTTTCCAGAACCCGACCGGGGCCGTGCTCGCCCCCGAGCGCCGCGGCGAGGTGCTGCGCATCGCACGCGAGGCCGGTGCGTTCGTCGTCGAGGACGACTTCGTGCGACGGCTCGTGCACGAGGACGCCGGACCGCTGCCGCGTCCGCTCGCCGCCGACGACCCCGACGGACTGGTCGTCCACGTCGGCTCGCTCACCAAGGCGACCTCGCCCAGCTTCCGGGTGAGCGCGCTCGCCGCCCACGGGCCCGTGCTGGAGCGGCTGCGCGCCATCCAGGTCGTGGACACCTTCTTCGTGCCCCGGCCCCTGCAGGAGGCGGCGCTCGAACTCGTCGGCTCCCCGGCCTGGCCGCGCCATCTGCGTGCGATCTCCGCCGAGTTGAAGATGCGCCGGGACACGATGACCGCCGCGCTCAGGACGGACCTCCCCGAACTCTCCCTCCCGCACATCCCGTCGGGCGGCTACCACCTGTGGCTGCGCCTGCCCGACGGCACCGACGAGCCGGCTCTCACCGCGGCAGCCCTGCGCGCGGGGGTCGCGATCACTCCGGGCCGCCCCTACTTCAGCGCGGAACCACCCGCCGGCCACGTACGCCTGAGCTTCGCTGCGGTCGCCGGGACGGGGGAGATCACGGAGGGGGTACGGCGGCTCCGTACGGCTTGCGACGAGGTGCTCTAGCCTGCGCGCCCACCACCGGCTCTCCACCCACGCGTACTGGGAGACGGCCGGGCTTCGCCTGGCTGTGCGACAGGCACGTCGAGTGGATGGCGCTCGTTTTATGGTGACTTGTCCGTCAGGTCCTGACCCTGAAGTAAGGTTTCGCACACCCTGGGTAAATCCCGGACGACATCCCTTGACCTGCGAACCTTTGCGACTCACGATCGCCGCATGCCACTTCGGGTCACGTTCGTCGCCGCCGCGCGCAGCTCCTCGCTGCTCGCGGAGCGCTTCGAGGACGACCGTCCGCTGGACCAGGCCGGCTGGGACGAGGTGCTGCGCGTCGCCCACGACCTGGTGCCGTTCTCGACCGCCGAACTGCGCTACTGCTCGCCGACCCCGCGCAGCCGTGCCACCGGGGATGCCCTCGGCTATGCGCCGCTCGTGCAACTCGCCCTGCGGGACTGTGACATGGGACGGTGGCGTGGGCTGACGCTCGGGGAGGCGATGGCCCGCGAGCCGCAGGCCGTGGACGCCTGGCTCGCCGATCCGCGTGCCACACCGCACGGCGGTGAGTCGCTGCTCGCGTTCATCTCCCGGGTCGGCGGCTGGCTGGACACCCGGCCCGTCGACGAAGGGTGCGGCATCGTCGCCGTGGCCGAGCCCTCCGTGATCCGCGCGGCCCTGGTGTACGCGCTGAAGGCACCGCCCTCGACCTTCTGGAACATCGACGTGCGTCCCCTGTCAGCGACCACCGTCACGGGCCGCGGCGGCCGCTGGAACCTCCGCTGCGACGGGGTGCCCGTTCAGCCCTCGCGGGCGTAGTCGGTGGTCAGGACGAGGTCCTGGCGGGGCCGCCCACGAGCCAATCGAGGGGGTCGCCGCGGGTTCACCTCATCTTCCCGGCGAACTCGATCACGTTCCTGCGGATCAGACAGCAGGGGTGGCGGTCGTTGTCACGGGCCGCCGTCCCAGCGGCAGCAGCCCGCGCTCGGCGAAGACCTTCTTCGCGGTGAAGGTGGCGTTCAGCGCCTTCGGCATCCCGCAGTACACCGCGGAGTGCGTTAGGGCCTCGACGATCTGCTCGGGGGTGAGGCCCACGTTCAGTGCCGCGTTCACGTGCACGTCGAGCTGGGCCTCGCAGCCGCCGAGCGCGGTGAGCATGCCCAGGGTCACCAACTGGCGGTCGCGCGGGTCGAGTCCGGGACGGTCGTAGATCTCGCCGAAGGCCCAGGCGACGACCTGATGGCCGAGTTCGGGGTTGATGTCGGCGAGCGAGTCGACGACCCGCTGCCCGGCCTCGCCGTCGACCTTCCTCAGGATCTCCAGGCCGTGGGTGAAACGCTCCTGGCGGGTGGTGCGGTCGCTCATGCCGGGTCGTCCGTTCCCGGCGGTTCCTCGCGGGGCGGTATGGAGTTCTTCGTTGGTCATGGGCAGGACCGTAGGAGTTGGAGCGCACTCCAGGTCAAGTGCGCGCCCGGTCGTCAGCCGCCGACCGGCCGGGGCGTGCGGTCAGTGCTCCTTGCGTCGCCTGAACCAGCCGAGGCCGCGGGCGGGCGGGCCGGAGCGCGGGGCCGCAGCCGGAGGTACGGCGGGCCCGGCGTCGGGCCAGGGGCACCTGCCGTCGGGGCTCCGGGTGTGCCGAACGGCGGGAGGGTCTTGCATCGCGGGGAACCGGGCGTCCCACTGTTCGTGTCGCCGACGTCGTACGGCGGCCCGCCCTGGAGCCCGTTGGCGTAAGCGTGCCGCCGGAAGCAGACGGCCGGGCCCACCTGGGCCATGACCGTCGCCTCGCGCATGCGGTCGTCGCCCCCTCGGCGGCCTGGACCTGAGGGCCGTGCTGCAGCCTGCCTGGGGGACCGTGCTGCAGCCTGCCTTGGGGACGAGTCCAGGACCCGAAGGAAGACCTGGCCGTGCCCGTTCCGCCGCGGCGCCTTGATCGACTGCCGGATCGCCGGCATGCCGTCCACGGCGCCGGACGCCCGCCTCGACCAGGCTCCCGGGGCCCCCGGCGACTGCCTGCGCAAGACGGGCCCTCAGCTGCGAGGTCCACGACCGGGTAGTTCGGCGGGCGGCTGCCATGAACTCGGGAGGGAGCGTCCGTGTCAGGCGCTGACGGCCGCGCGCCGGATCGCGTCGAGCGCGCGCGTCACGTCGTCGTCGGTCGTCGACCAGTTGCTCACCGAGATCCGCATGACACGCCGGCCGTGCCAGGTGGAGCCGCTGATCCACGCCGTGCCGTCCTCGAGCAGCCGGGTGAGGACCCGTTCCGTGCGTTCGTCGTCGCCGAACTCGGCGCAGACCTGGGTGAACACCACGTCGCTGAGAACCGTCGCGCCGTCGATCCCGGCGATGCCGGTGGCGAACGCGCGGGCATGCCGGCACAGCCGCTCGACGAGATCGGCCACACCTGATCGGCCGAGGGACCTGAGTGCGGCCCACACGGTGAAGGCTCGGCCCCGCCGGGAGAGCTCGGGGACCTTGTCGATGGGGTCGCCGCCTTCGTCCTGGATGAGGTAGTCGCCGCGCAGGCCCATCGCTGCCCGGACCGCGACCGGATCGCGCACGATGGCGAGGCCGCAGTCGTAAGGGACGTTGAGGGTCTTGTGGGCATCCGTCGCCCAGGAGTCGGCCTCCGCGCAGCCCGCCGTCAGGTGTGCGTGCGTCGGGGAGGCGGCCGCCCACAGCCCGAAGGCGCCGTCTATGTGCACCCACGCCTGCGTGTCGCGAGCCGCACGGATCGTCTCGACGAAGGGATCGAAGGCCCCGGAGTGGATCTCGCCGGCCTGGAGGGCCACGAGCGTGGGTCCGGGCCGGCCGGCTGCCAGGGTGTGCCGCAGGGCTTCGGGCGCGATGCGTCCTTGGTCGTCCGCCTTCACCGGTTCGGGTCTGCCGAGCCCCAGGTAGCGCAGCGCCAGATCGATGGCCATGTGGCGTTCCTCGCCGACGATGACGCGTACGGCCGGCCCACCGGCGAGTCCGTCGCGGCCGACGTCCCAGCCGGCCCGCCGCAGCACCGCGTCGCGCCCCGCCGCGAGGCAGGTGAAGTTCGCCATCGTGGCGCCTGTGGTGAAGCCGACGGCGCTGCCGCCCGGGAGGCCGAGCAGATCGAGCAGCCACGCGCTCGCGATGTCCTCCGCCGCCGTGTACGCGGGGGAGACGGCGCGCATCACGCAGTTCTGGTCCCAGGCGCTGACCAGCCAGTCCGCGGCCAGCGCGGCCGGCTCGGTGCCGCCGACCACGAACCCGTAGAAGCGGCCGCTGGGAAACGCGGTGAGCCCTCGCTCACAGGCCGTGACCAGCAGGTCGACGACGTCGGCGGGCGCGCTCGGACCGTCCGGCAGTTCGACACCGAGCGCGCGCACGATCTCGTCGACCGAAGCGCCGGCGGGAACCCGGCGATCGGACAGGCTCGCCAGCCAGCGGACGGCATGGTCGTGTGCCTGTCGGAGCGCCGTCTCGCGCGCGTCCATACCTCGGACTATGCGACGGTCGCCACCGCCACGCAAGCCCCGTCCGGCACGGTCCCGCCCGCTTGATCACCGCGCGCCGGCCGGGCCTGCCTTTGGGATTGCATAAACGTGCAGCGAAACGTATAGTCATGCCATCCAAGAGGAGGATGGATTCCATGGCGGTACGTGCGGCAGTGGCCGGAGCGAGCGGATACGCGGGCGGAGAGGTCCTGCGTCTGCTTCTGGCGCACCCCGAGATCGAGATCGGGGCCCTGACCGGTAACTCCAACGCCGGGCAGAAGCTCGGTGTCCTCCAGCCGCATCTGCTGCCGCTGGCCGACCGCGTACTCGACCCGACCGCCCCCGAGGCCCTCGCCGGACACGACGTCGTCTTTCTCGCGCTGCCGCACGGCCAGTCCGCCGCCGTCGCCGACAAGCTCGGCCCGGAGGTGCTCGTCGTCGACATGGGTGCCGACTTCCGGTTGAAGGACGCGGCCGACTGGGAGCGGTTCTACGGGTCCCCGCACGCCGGGACCTGGCCCTACGGCCTCCCCGAACTGCCGGGTGGCCGCGCCGCGCTGGAGGGGTCCAAGCGCATCGCGGTACCCGGCTGCTTCCCGACGGCCGTCTCCCTCGCCCTCTTCCCGGCGTACGCCGCCGGGCTCGCCGGGACCGAGGCCGTGATCGTCGCCGCCTCCGGCACCTCCGGCGCGGGGAAGGCTCCCAAGCCCCATCTGCTGGGCAGCGAGGTCATGGGGTCGATGTCGCCGTACGGTGTCGGCGGTGTCCACCGGCACACTCCCGAGATGATCCAGAACCTCTCCGCGGCCGCCGGCGAGCGCGTCTCCGTCTCCTTCACGCCGATCCTCGCGCCGATGCCCCGCGGCATCCTCGCCACCTGCAGCGCGAAGGCGCGCGACGGGGTCACCGCCGAGTCCGTCCGCGCCGTCTACGAGAAGGCCTTCGCCGACGAGCCCTTCGTCCACCTCCTCGCGGAGGGGCGGTGGCCGGCCACCGCGTCCGTCTGCGGTTCCAACGCCGTTCAGGTGCAGGTCGCGTACGACGAGGCCGCGGGCCGCATCATCGCCGTCAGCGCCGTCGACAACCTGACCAAGGGCACCGCTGGCGGTGCCGTCCAGAGCATGAACATCGCTCTCGGGCTCCCCGAGGAGCTCGGACTTTCCACGATCGGAGTCGCACCGTGAGTGTCACGGCAGCCAAGGGATTCACGGCGGCGGGCATCGCCGCCGGGATCAAGGAGAACGGCAACCCGGACCTGGCCCTCGTGGTCAACGCCGGGCCCCGCCGCGCCGCCGCGGGCGTCTTCACCTCCAACCGCGTCAAGGCCGCGCCCGTCCTGTGGTCCGAGCAGGTCCTCAAGGGCGGCCAGGTGTCCGCGGTGATCCTCAACTCCGGTGGCGCCAACGCCTGCACGGGGCCCAAGGGCTTCCAGGACACGCACGCCACCGCCGAGAAGGTCGCCGACGTGCTCGGTCACAACGCCGCCGAGGTGGCTGTGTGCTCCACCGGTCTCATCGGCATGCTGCTCCCCATGGACAAGCTGCTCCCGGGCGTGGAGACGGCTGCCGCTTCCCTGAGCGAGCACGGCGGCGAGAAGGCCGCCGTCGCCATCAAGACCACCGACACCCTCCACAAGACCTCCGTGGTGGCCAAGGACGGCTGGACCGTGGGCGGCATGGCCAAGGGCGCCGGCATGCTGGCCCCGGGCCTCGCCACCATGCTCGTCGTCCTCACCACCGACGCCGACCTCGACAGCGCGACGCTCGACAAGGCCCTGCGCGCCGCCACCAAGGTCACCTTCGACCGCGTCGACTCCGACGGCTGCATGTCCACCAACGACACCGTGCTCCTGCTCGCCTCCGGTGCCGCCGAAGTCACCCCGGACCACGCGGAGTTCGCCGAGGCCGTACGGGCCGTCTGCGACGACCTCGGCCAGCAGCTGATCCGGGACGCCGAGGGCGCCAGCAAGGACATCAAGGTCGAGGTGGTCAACGCCGCGACCGAGGACGACGCCGTCGAGGTGGGCCGCTCCATCGCCCGCAACAACCTCCTCAAGTGCGCCATCCACGGCGAGGACCCCAACTGGGGCCGCGTCCTGTCCGCCATCGGCACCACGTCCGCCGCCTTCGAGCCCGACCGGCTGGGCGTCGCCATCAACGGCGTCTGGGTGTGCAAGAACGGCGGCGTCGGCGAGGACCGGGAGAAGGTCGACATGCGCTACCGCGAGGTGCACATCGTCGCCGACCTGGCCGCGGGTGCCGAGACGGCCACCATCTGGACCAACGACCTGACCGCCGACTACGTCCACGAGAACAGCGCGTACTCGTCATGAGCACCACCCGCAAGCACACCGCACTGCCCAAGGCGCAGATCCTCATCGAAGCGCTGCCCTGGCTGACCCGGCACAACGGCAGGACGGTCGTCATCAAGTTCGGCGGCAACGCCATGATCGACGAGGACCTGAAGGCCGCCTTCGCGCAGGACGTCGTGTTCCTGCACCACGCCGGCCTCAAGCCCGTGGTCGTGCACGGCGGCGGCCCCCAGATCAGCGCGGCCCTCGACCAGCACGGCATCGTCAGCGAGTTCAAGGCGGGCCTGCGCGTCACCACCGAGGACGCCATGGACGTCGTACGCATGGTGCTCGCCGGGCAGGTGCAGCGCGAGCTGGTCGGGCTGCTCAACCAGCACGGACCGCTCGCAGTCGGCCTCACCGGCGAGGACGCGCACACCATCACCGCGATCAAGCACCAGCCCGAGATCGACGGCGAGTTGGTCGACATCGGGCGGGTGGGCGAGATCACCGCGATCGACACGGGCGCGATCGCGGCACTGCTCGCCGACGGCCGTATCCCGGTCGTCTCGTCGATCGCCCGTAGCCAGGACGACGGACACGTCTACAACGTCAATGCCGATACGGCGGCCGCGGCACTGGCTGCGGCACTGGGCGCCGAAACCCTCATGGTCCTCACGGACGTCGAGGGCCTGTACGAGGACTGGCCCAACAGCGACGAGGTGATCAGCCGCCTCACCGCTTCCCAACTAGAGAAGCTGCTGCCGGAGTTGAGCTCCGGCATGGTGCCGAAGATGGAGGGCTGCCTGCACGCCGTACGCAACGGCGTCACCACCGCCCGCGTCATCGACGGCCGGGTCCAGCACTCGATCCTGCTGGAGATCTTCACCGACGAGGGCATCGGCACGATGGTCGTGCCCGACGAGCAAGAGGCGGAGTCATGAGCAACCAGGAACTGACCGCGCGGTGGCAGGACGCGCTCATGAACAACTACGGCACCCCGAGGCTCCCGCTCGTCCGCGGTGCGGGCACCAAGCTCTGGGACGCCGACGGCAAGGAGTACGTCGACTTCGTCGGCGGGATCGCGGTCAACCACCTCGGCCACGCTCACCCGGCGGTCGTCGAGGCCGTCAGCAAGCAGATCGCCTCCCTCGGCCACGTCTCCAACCTCTTCATCGCCGAGCCTCCCGTCGCGCTCGCCGAACGGCTGCTCCAGCACTTCGGCCGCGAGGGCAAGGTGTTCTTCTGCAACTCGGGCGCCGAGGCCAACGAGGGCGCCTTCAAGATCGGCCGGCTGACCGGGCGGACCCACATGGTGGCCACCCAGGGCGGCTTCCACGGCCGGACCATGGGCGCCCTCGCGCTCACCGGCCAGCCCGGCAAGCAGGGCCCCTTCCTGCCGCTGCCCGGCGACGTCACCCACGTCCCCTACGGCGACGCGCAGGCGCTCGCCGCCGCGGTCACCGAGGAGACGGCCCTCGTCATCATCGAGCCGATCCAGGGCGAGAACGGGGTCGTCGTGCCCCCGCCCGGCTACCTCAAGGCGGCCCGCGCGATCACCGCCGCCACCGGCTCCCTCCTGGTTCTCGACGAGGTGCAGACCGGAATCGGCCGCACCGGCAACTGGTTCGAGTACCAGGCCCACGAAGGCGTCCTGCCGGACGTCGTCACGCTCGCCAAGGGCCTCGGCGGCGGGCTGCCGCTCGGCGCCACCGTCGCCTTCGGGCGCGCCGCCGAACTGCTCCAGCCCGGCCAGCACGGCACGACCTTCGGCGGCAACCCGGTCGCCTGCGCCGCCGGACTCGCCGTCCTCGACACCATCGAGGCCGAGGGTCTGCTGGAGAACGTGAAGCGGCAGGGTGAGAAGCTGCGTAACGGAATCGAGTCGCTGGGCCATCCGTTGATCGCCCATGTCCGGGGTGCGGGCCTCCTCCTGGGTATCGTGCTCACCGAACCGCTCGCGCCGCAGGCGCAGCAGGCGGCTCAGGACGCCGGTTTCCTGGTGAACGCGCCCGCCCCCGATGTCGTACGGCTGATGCCGGCGCTGATTCTCGGCGACGACGAGGTGGACGCGCTCCTCCGGGCGCTCCCCGGCATCCTGGACGTGGCCCACGGGGACGGATGATCCGGAGAATGAGACGACGATGAGCCAGGCGCAGGATCACGAGCAGACCGCAGGGCCCGCCGTACCGCAGACCCGCACCGCACGCCACCGCCGGATCGTGGACATCCTCAACCGGCAACCGGTGCGCTCCCAGAGCCAGTTGGCGAAACTTCTCGCCGACGACGGGCTGAACGTCACTCAGGCGACGCTCTCCCGGGATCTGGACGAGCTGAACGCGGTGAAGATCCGCAACACCGACGGCGACCTGATCTACGCGGTACCGAGCGAGGGGGGTTTCCGTACCCCCCGGGCGCCGCTGGGGGGGTCGGCGAAGGAGGAGCGGATGCGGCGGCTGTCCCAGGAGCTGCTGATCTCCGCGGAGGCGTCCGCGAATCTCGTTGTTCTGCGGACGCCGCCGGGGGCTGCGCAGTTCCTGGCCTCGGCCATCGATCAGGCGGAGTTGCACGACATCCTGGGGACGATCGCCGGTGACGACACGTTGCTGTTGATCAGCCGGGATCCGAGCGGGGGGCAGGCGCTGGCCGAGCATCTGCTGCGGTTGGCTCAGAACGGGCACTGAGCGCCGTAGGGGTGCTCGTCGTTTTGGCCGCGGCCGGTCTGGGCTGGTCGCGCGGTTCCCCGCGCCCCTGGGCGACCCAGGTGTCTCCACTCAGCCCAGTCGAGAAGCCAAGCCCGCTGTGCATCTCACCTCGTCCCCGGCCGTGATCAGAAGTGCGTCCACGCCCGGCAGGGACTCCAGCCAGGCCAGGCCCTCCCGCGACCCCATCGCGAACGCCGCCGTGGCCCAGCAGTCCGCCCAGGTCAGTCGGGGTGCCACCACCGTCACGGCGACCAGGTCTGTCACCGCGGACCGGCTGGTGCGCGGATCGATGACGTGGTCGCCGCGCTCGGCGGTGCCGGACGTCGCGACGGCCAGTTCGTCCGTGCCGGCCGCGGAGATCACCGCCGCGAGTCCGCCCGGCCGCAACGGGTCCGACACCCCCACCCGCCACGGCCGCTGCGTGCCGGGCGTGCCGAGCAGCTGTACGTCGCCGCCCCCGTTGACGCTCACGCCGCTCGCCCCGGCCGCCGCGAGTGCCCGTGCCGCCCGTTCGGCGGCCCAGCCCTTGACGATTCCGGTCGGGTCCAGCCGGCCCTCGTAGCGCATGCTGAACCAGCCGTCGCTCGTCCGCTCGGCCTCGGCGCCCAGCTCCAGCACCTCGGCGACCAGCGGATCGCACTCCTCGACGGACAGCTCGCCCCGGGCCAGCCGGGAGAGGTCGCTGCCGTCGCGGTACGTGCTGAACACCGCGTCGATCCGGTGCAGCCCGGCGACGGCCTCCCGAAGGGCCGCCCGCACGGCTGCGGGTTCCCCGCCGCGGACGTCGAAGGAGAAGACGGTCCCCATGACCTCCTCCGCATGACGCACCGCGGCGGGAGCTTGCGCGGGCTCGGCCACCGTGTCAGCCACCGGCCTGGTCCAGAGCCGACTGCAGGGACTGCTTGTAGCCGTTGCTGGTGTACGTGGCTCCCGACACCGAGTCGATGTCGGCGCTGCCGGCCGCCACCGCCTCCTGGTTGAGCTTGGGGACGGCCAGCTCGGTCTTCTGGGTGCTGGTTCCGCCCGAGGGGGCCTGAACGGTCTCCGCCTTGGTGATCTTCCCGCCGCTGACGGTGATCCGGACCTGGACGGGACCGTACTGCGTCTGGACGGCCTTCCCGGTGACGGTACGGGTGATCTGGGCGCCCTCTGAGCCCTCGGAGGAACCCTGCGAGGAACCCTGTGAAGCGCCCGGGGCGGGCTCTGAGGCCTCGACCTTGTCCAGCGCCGACTGCAGCGACTGCTTGTAGCCGCCGCTGGTGTAGGTGGCCCCGGACACCGCGTCGATGTCCGCGCTCTGCGCGGCGACCGCCGCCTGGTTGAGCTTGGGCACGGCACCGGCGGTGATCCGGTCGCTCTGGCCGCCCTTGGGGGCCTGGACCGCCTCGGCCTTGGTGATCTTCCCGTTGTTCACGGTCAGGCGCACCTGGACCGCCCCGTACTGGGTCTGGGCCGCGTCGCCGGTGACCGTGCCGTTCGCGGCGGCCTCGGCGCCGCCCTGGGCCGACTCCTGTGCCGCCGCGGTCTGCTGCGGGGCCGCGCCGCCCGCGGCCGCCGCGGCGCCCGGGTCGGACGCCGGCTTCAGCGACAGCAGCAGCACGACTCCCGACACGGTGGCGGCGGTGGCCAGCACGACACGCCGGATGGGGTGACTCTTCCTCATCTCTTCTGAGCTCCTGAAGTCCCGTCGCTCACATCTCGAACGACTCGTGATGGATGCGGCGGGCGGGAACCCCCGCGCCGCGCAGTGCCTCGTACACGGACTGCGCGAAACCGGTCGGCCCGCACATGAAGACGTCGTGCTCGTCGATGTCCGGCAGCTTGCGGCGCAGGCTGTCCGGGGAGATGTCCGGGCGTTCCCCGTCCGGGCTGTTGACCGCGTACATGAGCCGGGCGCCGCGCTCGTCCGCGATGGCGGCGAGCTCGTCCCACAGGGCCAGGTCCTGGGTGCTGTTGGCCCGGTAGAGGAGGGTGATGTCGCCGGCCGCACCGGGGAGCGTCTCGAACAGCGCCCGCATCGGGGTGATCCCGACACCGCCCGCGACCAGCAGCACCTTGCCGCGGCTGCGGCGCTGGGCGGTCATCGCGCCGTACGGTCCTTCGGCCCAGACCTTGGTGCCGGGTGTGAGTTCGCGAAGCCGGCTGCTGTGGTCGCCGATCGCCTTCACCGTGATCCGCAGCATGCCGGGGCGGGGAGCCGCCGACAGCGAGTACGGGTGGGAGCTGAACCGCATGCCCGGCGCCAGAAACCGCCAGCGGAGGAACTGCCCGGCCTCCGCACCCATCCGGTGCAGCTTGCGCCCGCCGATCAGCACCGACACGACGCCCGGCGTCTCCTCGATCACCGCTTCGACCAACATCCGGTGACGGAGGTTCAGCCGGATCGGGGTGAGGATGCGGTACCAGACCACGAGCGCGGTGACCGTGCCGTACAGCCCGTACCAGACGGTCTTCGCGGTGGGCTCGACGGCGAAGTCATTGCCGGTGGTGATCTGGTGCCAGAACGTCAGGAACACCGCGGCGTACGTCATCAGGTGCACGTGGTACCAGGCGTCGTACGGCATCCTGCGGCGGATCCCGCCGACCGACACCAGCCCGATGAGGAACAGCAGACCGGTGCCGATGGCGGCCTTGCCCATGTCCGGCAGCTGGTTGATGGAGTCGATCGTCTGCTGGACGATGTCGCCGAGCGACTTGCCGGCCTGCAGCGCGTAACCCCACATCGTGAGGAAGACGTGCGCGACGACCAGGCAGATCGTGTACCGGCCGCTCATCGCGTGCCAGCGCGCGACCCGGTCGGAGCCGACCCGGCGTTCCAGGGCGGGCACCCGGGCCATCTGCAGCACCACGAGCGCCATCAGGTAGCCGGCGAGCAGGCCGGTGATCCGGCCCGCGTTGAGGATCTTGCTGTTGTCGTCGGCGATGGACGGGGTGTTGTGCCACCACAGCCACAGCACACCGGCCGCCCCGGCCCAGACGGCGATCAGCAGGATGGTCGCCGGTGAGCGGCGCGGGCGGATGCGGCGCATCGTCTGGCGGCGGGCGGCGCGGCCGCCTGCGAGCGTCGTGGTCACGATTCCTCCGGGGACGGGAGCAAGGGGGGTGGCGTGGTCCCTCGGTCCTCATGTACGTGCCGCGTCGCCCGTGTGTTCAGCCGCCTGCCGAGTCCGGTGCGGACTGGAGTGACCGGCGGTAACCCGCTTTCCGGCGGGTCGGCGGTCGTCCGCCCCACCGGCAGCCTCAACGTCCGACTGACCGTCAGGAACGAGAAGCGACTGGCCGCGGTCCCGCCCGACGGAGCGGGCCGACCGTAGGCCTCTCCTCCGTGGACGACTACCGGGTCATGGTGAGGGAGGTCCGGTCACGGCGCTCAGGGCCGAGGGGGCGCGCTCTCGGCGGTGTCGCCGGCCGAGTGGCGGGCGGCCTCGCCCTGCCGGCGCAGAACGGGCCGCCTCCCCTGCGCATCTCGCGGCCTCTCCGTCATGGAGATCATTGCCCCACCGGCAGGCGTCCGCAGCTTTCCGGCCCCAAGTCCCGTAGTGCTCTACGTGGTTTCACTCACCCCCGGCCTCAGTAACGCGTGACCGCGGTCACCCCGCCCGCGGTCCCGATGGCGATATGGGGCTCCTTCGCAGGATCGGCCCACACGAGGATCCGCCGCATCGCATCCGACGACACCGAGACACAACCCGCCGTGGCCCCACGCCCGTTGACATGCAGGAAAATGCCGGCGCCGCGCCCCCGCACCGGCCGCTCGTAGTTGAACGCGATGACGAGCGCATACGCGTACTGCGTCGGATACGAGATCAACCGCTCGGCCTCACCCGCCCGGCAGTCCGCGGGACGTGGCTCGACCCAACGGTTGTACGCCCGCGAGCCGTTGTCCTGACACCACCACGAATCCCGGTGCACGGCACGGAACTTGTATGCCGTCCCACCCGGTGCACTCTTGACACCGAAGGCGTACGGCAGCTCGTACAGCCCCGTCGGCGTGGTGTTCGTCCCCTGCCGGCGCGCGGCCCCGTCGACGAGCCCCTTCGCGCCGAACCGGGCAGCCGCCGAACCGGCCTTGACCCACGTCCCACCCCGCAGGTCCCACCAGGTCACCGTGCCGGATGTCGACCCGGCCCTCGGCGCCACCGCCGTGATCAGCTGACTGCCACCCCCGCTGTCCGCCATCCGCGCAGGCAACGGGGCATCCGCCGGGCCGCCGGGCGGCGCGGCACCGAGCGAGAGGAAGGACGAGGACACGAGACCGGCGGCAACAGCGGAGCGCATGGCTCAGACCGTAGACGGCGGCAGCGGCAGCGGCAGCCCGGGTAGGCCATCCAGGCTCGTCGCGATGTGGTCCTTCTTCGCGAAGTACTCGCCGAGCGATGCGTCGTCCTCGCGCGCGAAGCGCTTTCCGTGCAGGTCGCGGTCCTCGTCGTACGACATGTACGGGACGGCGTAGCCGCAGGAGTCCCGGATCAGCTCGGCGGTGACGAGGATGACGGCGCGCAGTCCGTGCGCGGTCGCGTCGATGTCCGGGAAGCGGGCGAGGAGTTCCTTGAACCGCGGGTCGTCGCGGAAGACCGGTTCACCGCGGCCGTGCACCCGGACGATGTTCGGAGGGCCCTGGAAGGCGCACCACATGAGGGTGATCCGGCCGTTCTCGCGCAGATGGGCGATGGTCTCCGCGTTGGAGCCGGCGAAGTCGAGGTAGGCCACGGTGTGCTCGTCGAGCACCGAGAAGGAGCCCTTGAGGCCCTTGGGGGAGAGGTTGACCGTACCGTCGCCGGAGAGGGGGGCGGACGCGGTGAAGAAGAGGGGCTGCGCCTCGATGAACGTGCGCAGCCTGCCGTCGATGCGTTCATAGGTCTTTCCCATGTCTGACGATTATGGGCGACGCGGTCGATGGTCGACACGTGCCTCCTGGATCTTTGTCCCCTTGCTCTTTCCAAGCCTCCTTCGGAATCTTCTCCAACCGGAGGGTTTGCGGTACCGGATTGACGAATCATGCAGAGTTCTGCATACTCATGCATAACAGGAAATGCGCACCGAGGAGAATCCCGTGACCGAGCGCGTCGTACTCGCCTACTCGGGCGGTCTGGACACCTCCGTCGCCATCGGCTGGATCGCCGAGGAGACGGGCGCCGAGGTCATCGCCGTCGCGGTCGACGTCGGTCAGGGCGGCGAGGACCTGGACGTCATCCGCAAGCGGGCCCTCGCGTGCGGCGCGGTCGAGGCCGAGGTCGCCGACGCCAAGGACGAGTTCGCCGACGAGTACTGCCTCCCGGCGATCAAGGCCAACGCCCTCTACATGGACCGCTACCCGCTGGTCTCCGCGCTCTCCCGGCCGACGATCGTCAAGCACCTCGTCGTCGCCGCCAGGAAGCACGGCGCCACCACGGTCGCCCACGGCTGCACCGGAAAGGGCAACGACCAGGTCCGCTTCGAGGCCGGCATCGTCGCCCTCGCCCCCGACCTCACGTGCATCGCCCCGGTCCGCGACTACGCGATGACCCGTGACAGGGCCATCGCGTTCTGCGAGGAGAAGAACCTCCCGATCGCGACCACCAAGAAGTCGCCGTACTCCATCGACCAGAACGTCTTCGGGCGTGCCGTGGAGACCGGTTTCCTCGAGGACATCTGGAACGCCCCGGTCGAGGACGTGTACGAGTACACCCGGAACCCGGCCGTCGCCCGTGACGCAGACGAAGTGATCATCACCTTCGAGCAGGGTGTCCCGGTCGCGCTCGACGGCAAGCCCGTCACCGTCCTGCAGGCCGTCCAGCAGCTCAACGAACGCGCCGGCGCCCAGGGCATCGGCCGGATCGACATGGTCGAGGACCGGCTCGTCGGCATCAAGTCCCGCGAGGTGTACGAGGCGCCGGGCGCGATCGCCCTGATCACCGCCCACCAGGAGCTGGAGAACGTCACCGTCGAGCGTGAACTCGCCCGCTACAAGCGGCAGGTCGAGCAGCGCTGGGGCGAGCTGGTCTACGACGGCCAGTGGTTCTCCCCGCTCAAGCGCGCCCTGGACGGCTTCATCGACGAGGCCAACCGGCACGTCAACGGCGACATCCGGATGACCCTGCACGGCGGCCGCGCGGTCGTCACCGGCCGGCGCTCCGAGTCGTCCCTCTACGACTTCAACCTCGCCACGTACGACACGGGCGACACCTTCGACCAGGCCGCGGCCAAGGGCTTCATCGACATCTACGGCCTGTCGTCGAAGATCGCCGCGAAGCGGGACCTCGCGTAAGCAGTAGTGTCCCCCAAGCAACACAGCCACCATCTCCGAGGAGCACAGCAAGTGAGCAGCAACAGCGGTGACGTACGGCTCTGGGGCGGACGTTTCGCCGACGGTCCCGCCGAGGCCCTGGCGAAGCTGTCCGCGTCCGTCCACTTCGACTGGCGGCTGGCGCCGTACGACATCGCGGGCTCACGCGCCCACGCGCGCGTGCTGCACAAGGCGGGCCTGCTCACGGAGGACGAGCTGACCCGGATGATCGGCGGCCTCGACCAGCTGGAAGCCGATGTCGCCGACGGATCCTTCGTGGGCACGATCGCCGACGAGGACGTCCACACCGCCCTGGAGCGCGGCCTCCTGGAGCGCCTCGGCCCCGACCTCGGCGGCAAGCTCCGGGCCGGCCGCTCCCGCAACGACCAGGTCGCCACCCTCTTCCGGATGTACCTGCGCGACCACGCCCGGATCATCGGCGGTCTGATCGCCGACCTCCAGGACGCGCTGATCGGCCTGGCCGAGGCGCACCCGGACGTGGCGATGCCGGGCCGCACGCACCTCCAGCACGCCCAGCCGGTGCTCTTCGCCCACCACGTCCTGGCCCATGTGCAGTCCCTGTCCCGGGACGCCGAGCGGCTGCGCCAGTGGGACGAGCGGACGGCGGTCTCGCCGTACGGCTCGGGTGCCCTGGCCGGGTCCTCCCTCGGTCTCGACCCGGAGGCGGTCGCCGAGGATCTCGGCTTCGAGCACGGCAGCGTCGGCAACTCCATCGACGGCACGGCCTCCCGCGACTTCGTCGCCGAGTTCGCCTTCGTCACCGCGATGACCGGTGTGAACCTCTCGCGGATCGCCGAGGAGGTCATCATCTGGAACACGAAGGAGTTCTCCTTCGTGACCCTGCACGACGCGTTCTCCACCGGCTCGTCGATCATGCCGCAGAAGAAGAACCCGGACATCGCCGAGCTCGCCCGCGGCAAGTCGGGCCGTCTCATCGGCAACCTGACCGGCCTGATGGCCACGCTCAAGGCTCTCCCGCTGGCGTACAACCGCGACCTCCAGGAGGACAAGGAGCCGGTGTTCGACTCCTGCGACCAGCTGGAGGTCCTGCTCCCCGCCTTCACCGGCATGATGGCCACGCTCACCGTCAACCGTGACCGCATGGAGGAGCTGGCCCCGGCCGGCTTCTCGCTCGCCACCGACATCGCCGAGTGGCTGGTCAAGCAGGGCGTGCCGTTCCGTGTCGCGCACGAGGTCGCCGGCGAGTGCGTGAAGGTCGCCGAGGCCGAGGGCAAGGAGCTGGACGGCCTGACCGACGAGCAGTTCGCGAAGATCTCCGCCCACCTGACCCCCGAGGTCCGCTCCGTCCTCAACGTCCCCGGCGCCCTCGCCTCCCGTGACGGCCGCGGCGGTACGGCGCCCAGTGCCGTCGCCGTCCAACTGGCCGAGGTGAAGGCGGACGTGGTCGCGCAGCACGCGTGGGCCACTGCCAAGCAGGCATAGCCCGGCCCGCCAGCAGTCGCCGAAGGGCCCGGACGCCACTTGAGTTCTAGTGGTGTCCGGGCCCTTCGCGCTGTCCCGGACCGCTCGACGCGGCACCTCTCGATAACGGATGCGATTCGGCCACTGGCCGGAACCTTGACTTGTCCCTACTCGGAGGTAACTATTCCGGTTCTGGTCGGCATGGCCGAACGCCGGCCGGTTGCAGCCGAGCATGAAAGGGACGTCATGCGCGCAAGACGCACAAAACGAACAGCCCGCCTCCTCGCCGTCACGGCAATAGCGGCGGTCTGCGCCTTCGGCCTCACGGCCCCCGCGGGCGCCGCCGACACCCCGCCACCGGGTGCCAACGACTGGTCCTGCAAGCCGGACTTTGCCCACCCGCAGCCCGTGGTCCTCGTGAACGGCACGTTCAAGACCTCGTACGAGAACTGGCTGACCCTCTCGCCCGCACTCGCGGACGCCGGTTACTGCGTCTTCTCCTTCGAGTACGGCGACCTGGAGACCGCCCCGATCGCGGACTCTGCGGCCGAGCTGCGCGACTTCGTGGGCGCCGTGCTCGGCGCGACCGGTGCCAAGAAGGCCGACATCGTCGGCCACAGCCAGGGCGGCATGATGCCCCGCTACTACGTGAAGTTCCTCGGTGGCGCGACCAAGGTCGACGACCTCGTCGGCATCGTGCCCTCCAACCACGGCACCGGCAACCCGCTCGCCCTCGTGGCCGGCGCCACCGTCTGCCCCTCCTGTGTCGACCAGACCGCAGGCTCGGACTTCCTGAAGAAGCTCAACGCCGACCCGGAGACGCCGGTGGGCCCCGACTACACGGCGATCGCCACTCGCTACGACGAGGTCGTGACGCCGTACACCAGCGCCTTCCTCGACGGCCGGGACTCCTATGTCACCAACGTGCTGCTCCAGGACCGCTGCCCGCTCGACCCCACCGAGCACGACCAGGCGCCCAAGTCGCCGCTCGTCCAGCAGTGGGTGCTGGATGCCCTCAAGCGGAGCGGACCGGCCGACCCGGCCTTCGGTCCGCGCTGCGTCAGCTCGGGCTGAACGGCTCGGGGCTGGGTAGATTGGTGCCGGATCCCCCTCCGCCGATCGTGCAGGGAGCGCCCCATGCCGTTCAGTCGCCTGGCCGCCACGACCACACCCACCGCGCACATCGGTCTGGGCCTGGCCGCCGTCGGCCGTCCGGGCTACATCAATCTCGGCCGGGAGGGCGACCTCCCGGCCGAGCGCACCGTCGACGCCCTGCGCCGCCGTACCCATGAACTCCTCGACGCCGCCTACGCCCAGGGCGTCCGCTACGTCGACGTCGCCCGCTCCTACGGCCGCTCCGAGGAGTTCCTCGCCGACTGGCTGAACGCCCGCCCCGACATCGACGACGTCGTCATCGGCAGCAAATGGGGCTACACCTACACCGCCGGCTGGACCACCGACGCCGAACAGCACGAGGTGAAGGACCACACGGTCGAGACGTACGTGCGGCAGCGCGCCGAGACCGGCGCACTGCTGGGCGACCGCCTCGACCTCTACCAGATCCACTCGGTGACCCCGGACAGCCCGGCCCTCACCGACAAGGATCTCCACGCCGAGCTGGCGGAGGCCGCCGCCCAGGGGCTGAGCGTCGGCTTCTCCACCAGCGGCCCGGCGCAGGCCGACGCCATCCGCGCCGCGCTCGCCGTGACGGTCGACGGAAACCCCCTCTTCCGTACCGTCCAGTCCACGTACAACGCCATGGAGACCTCGGCCGGCCCCGCGCTCGCCGAGGCCCATGACGCCGGACTCACGGTGATCGTCAAGGAGGGCATGGCGAACGGGCGCCTCGCCGAGCCGTATGCGCCGGACGCACTGAAGGCCGTGGCGCGGGAAACGTCCCTCGGCTGCGACGCGGTCGCGCTCGCCCTGATCCTGCGGCAGCCCTGGGCCGGCGTCGTCCTCTCCGGCGCCGCCACGGTCAACCAGCTCGCCTCCAACCTGCACGCGGCGGTCGTCGACCTCGACGAGGACCAGCTGACCCGGCTCGCCACCCTCGTGGAGGCGCCGAGCGCGTACTGGGAGCGGCGCGGGCAGCTGCCCTGGCACTGAGCGACAGACCCGCCCCCGGGCTACGGGAGTGAGCCACGTGTGCCTATTGTGAGACATGAATGTCTCACATGGACTATTCTCGTCTCATGACCGTCGATCGTGACCATGTGCTGCGCACCGCCGCGGCCCTGCTGACCCGCAAATCCACCGCGACGATGGACGAGGTCGCCAGGGCCGCCGGGATCAGCCGGGCCACGCTGCACCGCCACTTCGCCGGGCGCGACGCACTCGTACGGGCGCTGGAGTCGCTCGGCATCGCGGAGTGCGAGGCCGCCCTCGACGCGGCCCGGCCCGACGAGGGGCCGGCGAGCGACGCCGTACGCCGACTGGTGCGCGAGATCGAACCGGCCGCCGGACTGCTCGCCTTCCTCTACACCGAGAACCAGCTGTTCGAGGGCGAGGAGCAGAACGAGGGCTGGGCCCGCCTCGACGCCCGTATCTGCGCCCTGTTCCGGCGCGGCCAGGAGAGCGGTGAGTTCCGCATCGACCTCACCCCGGCCTGGCTCACCGAGGCGCTCTACGGCCTGATGGCCTCCGGCGCCTGGGCGGTCACGGAAGGCCGTGTCGCCCGCAAGGACTTCACCCACATGATCGTCGAGCTGTTGCTCGGCGGCGCACTGCGAAGAGAGGAATCATGACCAGCACCCTGCAGCCGGCGACGACGACCGAGGCGGTGCAGCGCCCGGGCCGCTGGCTGGCGCTCTGCGTCCTCGTCCTCGCCGTGCTGCTGGTGGCCGTCGACGCGACTGTCCTCGGTCTCGCGACCCCCTACATCAGCGAGGACCTCAAGCCCTCCGGCACCCAGCTCCTGTGGATCGGAGACGTCTACTCCTTCGTCATCGCCGGTCTGCTCGTCTCCATGGGCAGCCTCGGCGACCGCATCGGCCGCAAGCGGATCCTGCTCGCCGGCGCCACGGCGTTCGGCGCGATATCGGTCCTGAACGCCTATGCCTCCACACCCGAGCTGATGATCCTGGCCAGGGCGCTGCTGGGCGTCGCCGGCGCGACCCTGATGCCGGCCACGCTCGCCCTCATCCGCAACCTCTTCCACGACCCGCGCGAGCGCAGCCTCGCCATCGGTGTCTGGGGCGCAACCGCCTCCGCGGGCACGGCGATCGGGCCGATCGCGGGCGGCTTCCTGCTCGAGCACTTCTGGTGGGGCTCGGTCTTCCTCATCAACCTGCCCGTGATGGCGGTGCTGGTCCTCGTCGGCATCCGGCAGCTGCCCGAGTCCCGCAACCCGAACCCCGGCCCGTGGGACATACCCGGCCTCGTGCTGTCGCTCGTCGGCATGATCGGCGTCGTGTACGCGGTGAAGGAGGCCGCCTCGCACGGGTTCGCGTGGCCCACGCTCGCCGTGGGCCTGCTGGGCGCGGCGGCGCTGTACTCGTTCGTACGGCGTCAGCTCACACTTCCGGTCCCGCTGCTGGACATGCGCCTGTTCCGCGACCGTGGCTTCAGCGGCGCGGTCCTGGCCGACCTGCTGACCATCCTCGGCCTCTCCGGCCTGGTCTTCTTCCTGTCCCAGTACCTGCAACTCGTCCAGGGCAGACCCCCGTTCGAGGCGGGCCTGGCGGAACTGCCCGCCGCCGTGGGCGCGGTGGCGTCCGGCCTGGTCGCGGGCCATGTGGCCCGCCGCTTCTCGGTGCGGGCGGTGGTCTCCGGCGGCCTCGCGGCGATCGGCCTGGCCCTGGCCGCGCTCACGGTGATCGACCAGTCCACCGGCTACCCGCTGCTCGGAGCCGCGCTCCTGGTCGTCGGCATCGGCGCCGGATTCTCCTTCACCGTGACCTCCGACGTCATCCTGTCCGCCGTCTCCAAGGAGCAGGCGGGCGCCGCCTCGGCCGTCTCGGAAACGGCGTACGAACTGGGCGCGGCCATGGGCATCGCCGTACTCGGCTCGATCGTGACGAGTGCCTACAGCGGCTTCACTGCGCCGGCGGGCACACCGGCCGAGGCGCACGAGTCACTGGGGGGCGCGGTGGAGGCGGCGGCAGGCATGCCCACGGACACGGCCCAGGCCATGCTCTCCTCGGCCCGGGAGGCCTTCGTCCACGGCCTGACGCTCGCGTCTGGTGCCGGCGCGGCGGTCCTGCTCGCCACGGCAGTGGCAGCGTGGTTCCTGCTGCGCGGTCAACGGCTCGACGGCAGGCCCTGAGGAGCGCGGGGCTGTATCGACGGGCGGCTCCGCGGGTGGGCGCGAGCAGCCACACAAGACGGTCCTATGAGACGGTCTTACGCCGCCTTGGCCTTGGTCGCATACATGTCCACGTACTCCTGCCCGGAAAGCCGCATCACCTCGGCCATCACGGAATCCGTCACGGCCCGCAGCACATACCGGTCCCGGTCCATCCCCTCGTACCGGGAGAACTCCATCGCCTCACCGAACCGGACGGTGACCCGCCCGGGGCGGGGCATGCCCGCCCCGCCCGGCTGCAACTTGTCCGTACCGATCATCGCGAAGGGAACGACGGGCGCACCGGTCATCAGAGTGAGCCGCGCGATACCCGTGCGGCCGCGGTACAGACGGCCGTCGGGTGACCGCGTGCCCTCCGGGTAGATGCCGAAGATCTTGCCCTCTTCGAGAACGCGGCGGCCGGTCATCAGCGCGGCCACGCCCCCGCGGCCGCCGTCGCGGTCGACCGGGATCATGCCGACGCCGGTGAAGAACCAGGCCATCAGCCTGCCCTTGAGGCTCTTGCCGGTGACGTACTCGTCCTTGCCGATGAAGACCACCTGACGGTCGCAGACCAGGGGCAGGATCATCGAGTCGATGAACGTGAGGTGGTTGCCGGCCAGGATGACCGGACCGTCGCCCGGGATGTGCTCCACGCCCTCCACCCGGGGGCGGAACATCAGGCGCATGATCGGTCCGAGCACTGCCTTGATGAGCGCGAAGCGGGACAACGGGTCCTCCGGTGTCAAGGGTCCGGTATGAGTCTGTGCAGGTGAGGACATTACTCGTGGCCCGGGGGGTCTTGCACACCGGGTTCACCGAGGTATTACGCACTGTTGACGCCTGTTTACCTGCGGTGGCGCGCCGTTGCGCGGCGGTAACCCGCCCGGAACGATGTGAGGGAAGTCGCGCACGTGCCCTCCGAACGGGTACCCGGGTTCCCCGCAGCGATGCCGACGGGCCGTCAGCCGTCCTTCCCCACACGCCATCCGGAGTCACCCGCGTGTTCCGTCGGAGGTCTCCCGCCCGTCATGGACACGCCCCTACGATCGACCCGCACCACGGCGCGGAGCCGCAGGGGCGCGCCTGTGCGGAGGAGGCGAACGCGCGGAGGCCCGAAGGGCTGAGCACGCTCCTCGACACAGGCAGGGGCGCCCCGGAGGCGGAGCCCCCGCAGAAGAGGTCAAGCCGACGGCAGGAGGCGCCCATGGGTACGGAACAGCCGCAGGAGTTGCAGGAGCCGAACCGACGGGCGCGCCGGACCGGACGCCGGGCGCTTCTCGGCGCGGCGGTGCTCGGCGCGGGCGGAGCGGTCCTCGGACTGTCCGCCACCGCGACAGCCGCCGGGGCCCGGCCCGGGAACGGCGGACTCAAGCGCCTGCCGGTGCCGACGGTCATCGGTCACCGGGGAGCCAGCGGCTACCGGCCCGAGCACACCTTCGGCTCCTACCAGCTGGCCCTCGACCTGGGCGCCGACATCGTGGAGGCAGGTGACCTGGTGCCCACCAAGGACGGACATCTCGTCTGCCGCCACGAGCCCGAGATCGGCGGCACCACGGACGTCGCGGACCACCCCGAGTTCGCCGGCCGCAAGACCACCAAGGTCCTCGACGGGGTCTCCGTCACCGGCTGGTTCACCGAGGACTTCACGCTCGCCGAGCTGAAGACCCTGCGCGCGATCGAGCGCATCCCGGCCAACCGCCCGCACAACACCCTCTACGACGGCCGCTGGGGGATCCCCACCTTCGAAGAGGTCCTGCGGTGGCAGGACGAGCAGACCCGTGAGCGGGGCAAGCAGGTCTGGGTCTACCCCGACACGCACCGTGAGTCAACACCTACTTGCATATCAGCCGCCTGACCTGCGGAAACAAGCTCATCCAAGTCGTACACCAGCCGCAGGCTCTCCGCTTCGAGGCTTTCGTCCCCCTCCAGCTTGGCCGCCAACCACATCCGCTGCTTGAGCGTCAGCGTCGCTGTCCGCGACCCCTCACCCGCAGCGAACTCCGCGTGAAGCCGGCTCACATCCCGCAGGTACCTCTCATGCGCACCCTGCTCGGGAACACCAAAGGCCCCCATCATCGACCTCCCCAAACGATCTTCGGCTTTGCCGGCAGTTTGGCACAAAGGTCCCCCGAACGGAGGCAATTCGGGCCGGAAAGCAGAAAGCCCCCGCACTCCACAAGGGAGCCGGGGGCTTCTGTACTTCCAGTCATCTACTCTCGCGACTTACGGACCCTTTCCTCGGCCTTGGCCCGCTCCTTCTCGTAGTCCTCGAAGAGACCCTGCATCGTCAGCCTGAAGTCACCGGTCACAGAGGTCAGGTCGAGGTCATCCAGTTCGACCGTGAACACCTGAACACCGTGCCTCCGCGCGGTGTCCGTCAGCACCTCCAGCGCGAACACCCGCCGGCTATACCGATCGCTCTTCGTGGCCACCACAGCCTCGAACTTGCCGGCCGCGATGTCATTCATCAGGTCGAGGAGAACGTCGTTCTTCCCAACCGCCCTGTATGTCTCCGTGACCTCCATGCCGTTCCGCTGCGCCCACTCCGCGCAGTCCTTCTCCTGCACCTCCAGCGCCAGCGGATTGCCGGCATCGGCCGTCCGGCTGTAGATCGCCACACGCTTCGTATCAGTCACCAGAGACCCCCTCGGCATCCTTCTTGCGTACCCATTCTGCGTGAGCCTCCTCGACCCGCGCCTGCCATGACTGCCACGCCTCGTAGGTCGGCAGCACCTCCGGGACGTTCTCACCGATCAGAGCCCTCGCGAACTCGTTCAGGATGATCTCCGGCACGCCGCTGGTGTACCACCCGTAGTGACGGGCGCCACGGATGGTGGTCTGCGTCTCCGAGTCCTCCTCCAGCACCTGGCGGATGAATCGGGGGTCCGGAGTGAAGTGCCACGAGTGCTTCACCATGATCCGGAGCGTGTCCATCTCGTCCTCGGTCAGCCGAAGTCCCGGCTTCCGATCCTGCATGTCTCTCCTCTCAAAGAGGAGCCCGCCACCACTGACGGGCTCCTCGGATGCTGGGCTGGCTAGCCCTGCCTCTTGCGCTGTTCTCGCTCTCTCGCGCTACACGACCCGCACCGTGTGCTCTTCCCGGTCGTGAGGTTGGCGGCCATGACCGTCTTCTCCACGCCGCAGTCGCAGACACACCGCCACCTGCGGTTGTTGTTGACGGGCGGCAGCTTCTCCAACAGCGTCCAGGAACCGAACCGATCACCTACTCGGTATTGCTCCACTAGCCGTCAGACTCCCTCAGACCCCGCAGCTCACGGCTAAGGCCGACGCCGAGCTTCACGATCTCGGTCACGTCCTCCTGCCGCGGTCGTCGGGCCTTCTTGCTCTTGCCGGCGGGCTTGACCGGCGGGCGGTACACCTCAGCGTCCTCCGGGTTGCTGCCGGCGTACGAGACGGTGTGCAGCACCTGCGTCAGGTACTTGCGCAGCCACGTCGCCAGCCGGGTGATGTCCCGCTCGCCCAGGTCGTCGCTGAAGTGGAAGCCGCTCACCGTTTTGGTGACCGCCTCGGCGACCGTGGTGGACCTTCCGTCGAACGGCACCGTGCACCGCAGCGTCTGGAGCACCAGACCTTCCGCGGTCGAGATGTACCCGACGAACATGACGCCCAGGTCCTCGAACCGGTCGTCGGCCATCGAGCACAGGAGCTGCCCGTTGTCCCACCGCCCGAAGGTGTGGGCGACGAGCGGGATGCCGATCTTCTCCCGGTAGTACTGCGTGTCCTCGTCCGAGAAGTCCGGGGTGTTGAGGACGACGAGGGGGTTGCGGTATCGCAGCTCCCTTGCGACAGCCTTCGGCAACTCAGCCGGCGACTCCGACAGAGCGGCCAAGAGGTACTCGTCCATCGCGAGCACGGCCCTGTCGCCCTGCCAGAGCTGGTGGATGGCCGCGTCACGGCTCACCGCCAGCATCTCGCGTTGCTCGGCCGGGTTCTCCGGGATGAGCCCGTTGGGCACCTGCTTGATTCCGGCCATCACGTAGGGCACCAGGGCGCGCATCGCCGGGTACCGACTCACGCCCCCCTGAATGTGCGACTGCATGGCCTTGACCATGCCTCTGGCCAGTTCCAGCGTCTTCCTGTCGCTGCGCTCTTCCATTCCCTCTCCTCTCAAAACAGCAGAGGGCCCAGCCGGACCACCCGGCGGGACCCTCTCTCTGCTGCGTTGAACTACTCGCCCGCGTGCGCCTTCTCGAAGGCGTCGCGAACCTCGGTGGGCACACGACCGCGGTTCGACAGGTCAGGCCAGCCGTTCGACCTGGCCCACGCCCGTATGGTCGCGCTGCTTGCCGGCACATCGCTCCTGATGGCCATCGAGACCTTCCGGCTCGCCGGCTTGCGACGACGACCAGCCTCCACGTACGGGCCGAGGACTCCTCGGAGCACCTTCGCGTTGCTGGTCGTCAGGTCGATTTCGTAGCTCTTGCCGTCGACACCGAACGACACCGTCTCGTCGGCCTCGCTGCCGTCGAGGTCGTCGACCAGGAGGACCTGAACCTTCTGCGCCACTTGCTCGCCTCTCCTCGCATTTCGTTGCAAGGCAAACTACCTCGCACGGGACCGCTTACTCCTGGCCCCTTCAGGTCCTCCCCGCCGGAGGAGAGAGTTCGGTGACGGCGGGGAGGCCCTGAACGGATCAGGAGAGTGGTCGGGGCCTCCGGGAGGAGAGGTGTGGTGACCGGAGGCCCCTGAGTGCCCCGGCCGGGAATCGAACCCGGCTACACCATCAGGGCTGCTCTGTGCCCAGAGCGTCTTTCAGCTTCGTCATCTCCTGCTGCACGAACCGCAGCAGCTCGCCTCGCTCCTCGTCGAGCTGGTGCCGGCGGCGAAGGACGTCGGCGAGCTTCGCCGACAGCTCCTTCTCCTCCGCCTCCAGCCGTGCGTCCTGCTCGGCCAGGGCATCGAGGCGTTCCTTCGCGCGGGTGGCCGGCGAACGGGGAGGAGCGGACTTCTTGGTCCGCGCCTGGCGGGCCACCTCTTCCTGTATCCGCCGGTACTCGTCGAACTCCGCGGTGACGTAGTACTTCGTCGTCACCGCACCACGCCTCGTCATGACGATCTTGGGGAAGCTCGCGTGCCGGCGGATCCAGCTACTCACCGTGCTGGGGTCGACGCCTGCGCGCTTGGCCAGCTCGGTGACCGTGGACAGCTCCGACTCGCGGCCTCGAAACTCCGACCGGTGCCACTCGACCTGCTCGTCCACGGCTCTCCTCTCAGCTACGGCGGCTGGCATAAACCTACCGCCGTGCTGCCAGGGTGATGACCAGCTCAGCCGCCCAGGATCGCAGGGCTTCGTCCGGCATCGTCGGCCGGTACTCAGCGACCAGCTCGTCGATGCGGACCTCCCGCTGCATGCCCTGGGTCAGCTCGGCGTCCACGTCCGAGGACACCACGACACCGGGGTCCAGGGTGGTGACACCGAGCGACACCGTCGCACCGTCGTCGCCGAGAAGGATCGCGGCGTCAGCCAGAGGGCGGACCCCGTCCGCGCAGACCTCGACGAGACGGAGCCTGTTCAGTTCCTGCATGGGCTCTCTCCTCTTTCACTGCTGCGGGCACCCACCCGCATGGCCCCCCGCCCCAGCCTCGGATACTGGGGAGATCCGCCTGACGGATTCCGGGGGAGCGGCATGAGCCGCTGGGGGACTACTGCGTCACCAGCTCCAGCTCGCCGATGATCTTCACGGTCCTCGGCGACACGATGGACCAGTGCGACGCGCAGCCCCGGCACATCACGTACTCGAACGTCTGGGGCTCACCGTGCTCGGTGAAGGTCATCTCGACCTTGCGGGTCGCGTCCCGGAGGCACAGACCCGTACCGTCCTCGGTCAGACCGTTGCCAGACTCGCACTGCATAGATCTCTCCTCTCAACCAACTGACTGCCTTCGTCAGGCCCCAGGCACCACCCTGGGACGACCCCCTTCCAGGGGTTTCGGCTTTGTTGGTAGGTGCGCCGGCTACTCGACCGGCACCACGATGCCCTCCGCCTGCTCACCGAAGAGCGCGGCGTTCACCAGGATCGGAGGAATCCACTTCGTCTTCTTGAGCTTCTTGGCCGGACCCCACCGGAAGGTGTGCGGGTGACCCCGCCGGACGTGAGGGATCACGCTCTTGCCGGTGCGGACGCTCACCTGGCGCAGCCGCTCCACCTTTTCGTGGAAGGAGCGGATCGCCGGACCGATACGCCAGCCGACCCGGAGAACCTGGGCGGCCTTCTCGGGCCGGCCACCGCCCTTCCGCTTGCGCGGAGGAGCGACCGTGGCCGTGCGCTCGATGTCGGGCTTGTCGCAGCACAGGTACAGCAGGTGCGAGATCATGATCAGGGACAGCCGGCGGATGTAGTCGGTCAGTGCCTCGTCGCCCGGAGTCGCCTCCGTCCCGACGATCGCCTCGCGAACCACCGCGTCCCCGTCGATCATCTTCCGCACCGTCGTATTGCCGGCCGCCGTCGGAGCGAACATCTCCACGTGGGTCGGGTACGGACGGACGCTTCCCGTTTCGTCGTAGCAGTCGATGACCGCGACGACCAGGTACGGCGCCCCCTCGTACTCCGAGATCTCGGCGGTCGTGACGACCTGGTTGCGGGCCGGTCGGCCAGTCACCAGGAAGCCCCGCAGCGCTGCGCGCTCGCCCAGCTCGTTGGTGACCTCGATCGGCTCTCGGAAGACGATCATGGGGTTGGGATGCGGGAGCTGCCTCAGCACTTCGCCGGGGAACTCCGCGTCCATCTCCATGTCCATCAGGCTCGCGGACAGATCGGGGTCGATGTCGTAGACGACCTTGGTCTTCTCCCAGAGCCGGGTTGCTCCGACGATGCATGCCGATGCGAGCATCGACGCTGCTTCGCCCTCGCTGGCCGGCCGTGGCAGGCTGTCGACGTCTGCCTCCAACCCCATGGCCATCCGGACCAGCGGCATCAGCCCGAGCTGCCGAAGATGCAACTCGTGGGCCCTCACGATGCCGCTGACGAGCTTCGCGGCCACTGCGGCTCCGGACATCAGATCCGGCCGCTGTACGGCACTCGTGCTCATGTGTCTCTCCTCTCAACACTGACGGCTGCCGTCGTCAGGCCGTGGGCACCACCCCACGACGACGCCTCCCGGCGTTTCGGCATGTTGGAACTGGGCTTCAGAGACGGACGCCGAGGCGGATCCACTGCTCACCGTCGACCGAGCAGTACAGCTCGCGGATGGAGTGGACCTCGCCGCGGTACCACCAGGACCGGGACACGACCTTGATCCGGGTCGCCATCACGGACGCCGGCCGTACTGCTCGTAGTAGTCACGCTCGTGGCCGGGGCAGAACGTCATGTCCTCGCCCTTCGGGAAGGTGCAGTACTCCGACCAGGGAAGCCCGTAGGCCGACTGGTATCCGCACTGTCCCTCCTTGACCTGGTCCTCGTCGTTGACGATCGGAGCCTTCGCCGGCTCCGTCTCGCCGCGCAGCAGGGACCGCCACGCCGCGGTGAGCGCCGGGCCGTCCTCGTTGCCGAGGGAGTAGAACCCGTAGAAGACCAGGTCTTCGTTGTTGGCCCAGTTACGGTCGAAGTCCAGCTCGACGAGCGCGTACTCGTAGCCTTCGTCCAGCCCCTCGTCGGAGTAGACCTGGCCGAGGACGCAGAAGTGCCCGTGGTCGATGTCGAGCAGGTCGAGGTGGATCCGCTCGCGCCAGTTCTCCGGGCCGCATAGGTTCAGGAACTCGAACCCGTTGGACGCGCGCTGCTCCACAGACAGACTCGCAACACCCATGACTCTCTCCTCTCGTAGCTGACTTCAGCGGCTGCCGTCATCAGGCCGTGGGCACCACCCCACGACGACCTCCTCTCGGGAGGTTTCGGCATGTTGGATCAGTTCTTGTTCTTGAGGGGGGTGAGGGTGGACAGCAGCAGTTCCGCCGCCGCCTTCACCTCGTCGCCCGCGTCCCAGAACCTCTGGAAGTACTCGCCGAGGATCTTCCGGTCCAGAGCCTCGGAGTCGGTCTCGTCGCCCTGCTCGTCGCGGTACTGGTCTCGGACGTCCACCCACTCGCCGTCCACGACCTCCCAGCCCTTGACCTTCGCCCGCAGCGCCGACAGACGCTCCTCGGCCGTCTCGTCGAGGCCGAACAGGGGGCGGATGGTCACCAGCGGGTGTTCGTCGATGTGGCCGGCCAGACGGGAGGACGGGTCCTCCTCCGGACGCCACCGCTCGGTCAGCTCGTACTCAACGTCACGAGCCACCTCGGTCGCCAGGACCGTCGGATTGGCTGCGGCGTCCACGCACAAGTCGACGAAGCCGGCGAAGTGCACCCGGACCGTCTTGGGCTCGCTCATCGCTCTCTCCTCTCAGAGCTGACTCAGCTTTGGCTGCCTTCGTCAGGCCCACAGCACCACCCGTGGACGACCTCCCTTCAGGAGGTTTCGGCTTGTTGATCACATGCTTGCGTTCACCTTGGACGCGGTCTCGGCGAGGCGGCCGATGTCCCGCTTGGCCCACCGCTTCCTCTGGGCGATGGACTTCCGGATGCCCGCCTCGAATGCCTCGACCAGGTACTGCACCAACTCGGGGGAGCGGCGGATGTCGGACCGGTCCGGCAGGTACAGCTCGTTGACCGGCGGCAGGATCCCCAGGCGCGTGAACGCCTCCACAACGGACCACTGCCACCCGCGGTCGAGACTCGTGGGGCAGATGCCGAACTCCAGGTCGGCGTGCGTCTGCACGAGGCACACCGGGAGGTCGGCAAGCAACTCCGCCGCCTCCTGGGGCCGGTCGAACTTCTCCATCACCTCCTCGAAGAAGCAGAAGTAGGAGTTCTCGGCCGGCAGAAGGCCGAACTCGCCGTACACGACGTACGCCTCCTGCCAGTCAGGCAGGGTCTCCTTGCCGGTGGCGACGTCGCACGGGTCGGTGTGCTCACCGACGAACCGAACGTGCATCCCGGCCATGGGCTTCAACTGATCGACCGGGATCCGCTCGGGGTCCGGGACGTGGTTCCACGCCCAGCCACCGCCGCCGATGTCGTACAGACCGTCCACGTCGGGGTCGATCACCGCCACGTGTTCGGACGGCTTCTCGGAGCCCAGCGTGAACGACCAGGAGACCAACAGCACGAGAGCGGACTTCTCCACCGCCGGCTGGCCCTCCTCGGCGAATCGGTTCGCGATGCTCTGCTCGACGACGTGAACCGTCTCCCAGTCGACACCGCGCTCCCGGTTCATGGCCTGCGTGTACTTGGCGACCTCGCGGACCTGGTCCAGAGTGAACCGGGGCCGAAGGAAGCCGTTCCACCTGTCGTCCAGCACGGCCATCGCCTCGAACACGGGCGAGTCGTCGAGCTGGACGCGCACAGGCTGCATAGACATAGAACTCTCTCCTCTCGAAGCTGACTCAGCTTTGGCTGCCTTCGTCAGGCCCACGGCACCACCCGTGGACGACGCCTCCCGGCGTTTCGGCATGTTGGATTGCCGGCAGGCACGCGAGTGCACCTGGCCGGCGAACCGGATTGGATCTCTCAGCCCTCGAACTCGGGGTCCGCGAAGGCACCCAGGATGTCGAAGGCCGCCTCCTCGTAGTTCGCCTTGGTGCTGTCGAACTCGTGGAGCCGCTCCTCGGGAACGTCGCCCTCCTCGTCCTTCACGGACGCGGCGTACTTGTCCCAGTCCCGCATCGTCTCGGACGCCGACTGGACCGCGGTCGTGGTGTCCCAGATGTTCAGCTCGTCGATGGCCTGCACGAGGTCCCCAGGTTCGAGGGACTCCTCGCTGTACATCAGGTGCTCGTTGATCTCGGACTCGATGCCACCGATCACTTCGCGGACCACGTCCTCGGGGGAGCGCGGCTTGTCGTAGTGGTCGAGCATTGCGGCCTTGACCACGATCTTGCCCGTGAAGTAGATGGTGAACTGCTCCGTGGGAACGGTCTCCTCGGGCGCCTCGACAACCTCGGTCTCGTTGCTCATGTGCTCTCTCCTCTCAGAACTGACTTCAGCGGCTGCCGTCATCAGGCCGTGGGAACCACCCCACGACGACGCCTCCCGGCGTTTCGGCAAGTTGAATCAAGGGATCACCAGCGGACCGCGCCCATACCGGTGATCAGGGACTTCACGTGCGACGCGGTGTCGACGGCGTTGTTGACCTCCGTCCACGTACCCGACAGGACCGGTTCGCCGTTGTGGTAGACGCCCCAGGACCAGCCCTCCCCGAAGGGGTTGGTCAGGTCCAGGAACAGGCCGTCCTCGGCGGACAGCACGACCTGTGCGGCCCAGCAGTTGCCGCCCGTCGGGATCACTTCGGACTTGATGGCGTGGTGCGTGAGCTGTTCGACCAGACTCTCGGCACCCTTGCGCTCGTCCCACTCCTCCTTCGTCTCCTCGGGAGGCGCGGGCCAGGTGAGCGTCGGGAACAGCCGACGGATCTGCTGTTCAGCCCACGGGTACACCACGTCGAACGACTCCTGGTCGGGTTCGTTGACCCAGAAGTGCATGCCGTCGGCGCAGCCGGCGGACTCGTCGGCCAGTGCCTGCATGACCTGCTCGACCGTCAGCTCCTCCAGCGTGTCGCCGTTCACGAGCGTGTGCGCGTAGCGCTGGTGGAGCTTCGCCGTCATCGACTCCGCGTCCATCGCGTAGCTCGTCGTGATCAGAGCGCAGACGGTCTCGCCGTCCTTGCCCGTGATGATCTCGAACGATGCCGGCGTGATGTCCCGCAGATCGTGAGTGTCCTTCATAGCTCTCTCCTCTCGAAGCTGAATCAAGCGGCTGCCGTCATCAGGCCCACAGCACCACCTGTGGACGACGCCTCCCGGCGTTTCGGCATGTGTTGGATCAGGACCCGAGCGCGAAGAACGCGACCAGGTTCTTGATGTGCGGAGCGATCTCCTCGGGGGACATCTCCTCCTTGTTCTGCGTGATGATCTGGAACTCCTCGCCGATCACCGACCAGCCGACCGGACGGTCCACAGGACCTTCGGTACCGAAGATGACGTAGCACTCTTCGGCCAGGTGGACTTCCACGTTGTGGCACCCACCGCCCGTGTGCTCGTAGATGGCCGGAATGCCAGCGGAGATCAGGACCGCGTGGAGGTGGGTGTCTGCCTTGTCGAAGGAGTAGATCTCCTTCACCATCGCCTGGATGATGTCGGCGATCTGCTCGACGGACTCCTCCCGCCACGACCCGGCGCAGACCTGGCCGTGCTCGTTGAGGAGTTGCCAGTCGTAGCCGCAGTCGGCGGGCTCCCACGCGACCATCAGGCGGAGGTGACGCCATGCGATGGCGACCTCCGGACCGGCGCTGTCACCGACGTGGGAGTACGCGACATCGCGCTTCTCCAGCTCGCCGGCGAGCACGTCCAGTCGCTCCTGGGTCTTAACCATGTGCTCTCTCCTCTCAGAGCTGACTCAGCTTTGGCTGCCGTCGTCAGGCCACGGGCACCACCCCGTGACGACGCCTCCCGGCGTTTCGGCATGTTGGATCACATCTCGAAGTAGATCTGGTCGTCGCGGATCCACAGACGGCCGACCGGCCAGCGCCCGGACTCCGAGTGCAGCTTCAGACGCACCTGCTTCGGGATGGCCTTGTTCGTGCGGAAGTTGCGCGGCTGGTGACCCCAGCGCCCCCGCTTGGACTGCCAGTACATCTGGCCCGCCTGTTCAGCGGGGATGCCCAGAAGACGCTCCTTGTTCCTGTCGACGAACTCACGGCACATCTGCATCCAGCGCTCGCGCGCCTTGGCGTCCGCGATGTCGTCAACGGTCAGGTGCTCGACGGCTTCCCACTCGTCCCCACCGACGCCGTTCTCGTCCGGGTTGGACTCGAACCACAGCGCCTCGCCGAGCGCCCATCGGGCGAACTCGTCGATGTAGGTGGGCCAGTGCACCTCGTCGATGGGGTTGGTCACCTCGGACCAGGTCCACAGACCTGCCCCGATCGCGTACCGACCGTCCTCCCCCGGCTTGAGCACCTTGGCGCACTTGTCGGGGCCGTCGGAGAAGAACCACTGCCAACTGATGTGGAGCACCACGACCGCCATGACGGGGTCGGACTCCAGCTCGTCGGCGCCGTTGGGGAACCCGGTGAAATCGGGTGCCTCGATGACTCGGATCTCCTCCGCGTACTGGTGGCCGTCCTCGGCGATGATCTCGTCGCAGTCAGCAGCGATCTGCTTGACCGTCTCCAGATCGAATCGCGGCATGAGGAAGCCGTTCCAGGTGAGGGACCGGTCGATCACGGCCTCGTAGACGTTCTTGCCGTCGGCGGTGACCTTGACCGTTTCGAATCCCATAGCTCTCTCCTCTCAGAGCTGACTCAGCTTTGGCTGCCTTCGTCAGGCCGTGGGCACCACCCCACGACGACGCCTCCCGGCGTTTCGGCGATTGCTGTGCGTCAGAGCCTTTCGAGCGTGCCCAGACCCCTCATGAGGTGCCAGATGCGCTTCGCGGCCTCCTCGGGGCCGACCTTCGGACCCCACTCGCCCTGGATCTGCGTGTCCCGTCGGTCCCGAGGCTCGTACTCGATCTGGTAGCTGTAGCCGTACCTGGGGCCGTCGGGGCGGGACGCGATGATGTGCCAGTCGTTGTTGAACTCGACCTGCACGACCCAGCAGCCACCACCCGTGTAGAGGTGCTGGCACTGGATGCCGAGCTTCAGCAGCTCGGCCGCCAACGCGTCCGTACCGTCGTCCCCGTCCTCGGCCGACTCCTGTCCGGAATCGGTCTCCACGGGCTCCACGTCGTCCTCGGCGATCTTGCTCATGTCTCTCCTCTCAACGCTGACGGAGCGTGTGGCTGCCTTCGTCAGGCCCCAGGCACCACCCTGGGACGACCCCCGAAGGGGTTTCGGCAATCAGGCATGACGGACCCGCCGGCCGGCGCGCATGGCAAGCCGGCGACTCGCGTCAGTACTCCCCGTTCTCGTAGCAGGCCCCGTGGAGCGGCATGCGCTCGTAGCACGGGTGACCGAAGTCCTCACCGCAGTTGGAGAAGACTCCGTGCTGCTCCTGAAGCTCCTCCGTGATGTACTCCGGAGCGGGCTCCTTGAACGAGTTCTGGTCGGACAGGTCCGCAGGGCACGTCCAGACGACGTCCTCCTCGGTCAACGCCACCGGCTCGCCACAGGCAGCACAGGGAGCGTCGTAGTGAGCCTCCTTGCGCTCGACGAGCCTTCCGCCGTCCCACACGTCGATGGCACCGACCCACGTGACGCCGATACGGGCGCCCAGGATCCGCTCTTCGATGAGAGTGGCGATGTCGTTGTCGTCGCACTCGACGGCACCAATGTGGCTGTCGTCGGCGGACCGGACCTGAAGTGTCAGACCCATAGCTCTCTCCTCTCCAAGCTGATTCAGACTTGGCTGCCTTCATCAGGCCGTGGACACCACTCCACGACGACGCCTCCCGGCGTTTCGGCATCAGAGACCCAGGCGTTCGACGTTCCAGCTCGTCGCCAGATCGAACGCCTCGGACTCCGTCTCGCGCTGCCCGATCCACCTCTCGCAGAAGCGGGCGACCCAGCGCGGAGTCTCGTAACCGCACCACTCCAAGCGGATGCTGAAGCGGCCGTCACCAGAAATGTCCATGTGCGCTCCTTCGTTCGGGCATGGCAGGCCGGCCGGCATGAGGACACACCTCGCCGGCGAACCTGCTTCTGCGGATCACGAGCCGTACATCTGCTCCACGGGAAGGCCCTCCTTCTCCGCTTCCTTGATGCACCCCTCGGCGCACTCGACGAACATCGCCAGCGCCTTACGCGCTCCCTCGTCGTCGGATGCCGCGCAGTCGTAGTCCGGGTTGGACACCGGAACCATGGTCTGCTGCGGACCGAACAGAAGGAACATGCTGTTCCCAAGGCGCATCATCGAGTTGGCCTTGCGCTTTCGGCTGGGCACCTCGCGGAAGAACGTCCCAGCGATGGTTCGTTCGACCTTGACACGGATGCTTGTACCGTCCGAAAGCCGCTGCTCGTACTTGGGCACTACTCTCTCCTCTCAGACCGACAATGGCTGCCATCGTCAGGCCCACGGCACCACCCGCGGACGACCTCCTTTCAGAGGTTTCGGCATGTGTGTAGATCAGGCGTGGCGCTCCTCGTCGAAGACCTCCTCGGCCCGACGGAGCACGTGGTCGACGTCGATGCCCTTGGACATCACGTAGTGGAGCACGTCGGCGATCAGGTCGGTCGCGACCTCCTGGACCTCCTCCGCGTCCTCCGCCGGGGAGTCCGCGAACAGGTCGATCAGCGCGCCACCGCGGGCGGCCTTCTCCTCGATCGAGAACGGGGCCGGAGCGGAAACCTGCGACATAACTCTCTCCTCTCACAGAGACCGACAATGGCTGCCATCGTCAGGCCGCGGGAACCACCCCACGACGACCTCCTTTCGGAGGTTTCGGCAATTGTTGAATCGGACTACTTCACTTCGTGCGGCTCACCGTCGGTGCACTCCAGGCCGTACGACCAGTGCGTCATGCCACGCCCGTCCACACGGGTCGAGACCACGGCGTACTTGTCGAACTGCGCCTCGTACTGCACCTTCTCGCCGCACTTCGAGCACGGCCACTGGCCGTAGCCCTTCGCCGGATTCTCGATCAGGTCGAGGCGCGGCTGGTGGTCCGGGAAGTACTGCCGGACGCAGGCGACCGCTGCGTGACGCTCGGGGTCCATCTGCTCGGGCACGTCGCGGACGTCCGCCACGATCCGCCCTTCGTGCTCGTCGCACTCGGGCTGGTAACGGACATTGGCGAACTGCTCGTCGCTCCGCAGAACGTCGGCGTAGTCGGACAGGTGGGCACCCGCGTAACGCGTGCCGTCGTCCGCCAGGGCGTAGACGTAGACGGTGGACCCGTCCCGCTTCGCCGTGACTTCGTATCCGCGACGCTTCCCATAGAGCATCGTCACCCCACGGCGGTAGTTCAGCGGGTTCTTGCCGAGAGCCTCGGCCTCACCGCGAACACGCGCGAAGGTGGTGTCCAGGGCCTTGTACGCCCTGTCCACGGCGATCTGCGTGGGGTTGTGGATGATCAGGTCGGAAGCGTTGCGGCTGCCCGACTCCGGCACGTAGCAGTGCTTGAAGTATCCGTAGACCTGGCGCACCCAACCCTCGGACTCGGTGGGCTTCACCGAGCTGATGAGCCGGGCCGCCTCGTTTCGGATGTGCTCCGAAGCGTCGGCCTCGCCGGACAGCAGGTACTCCAGGGAGTACTCGCCGATGACCCTGCGACCCTTGGGTCCCACGAACTCGTGGACCGCGTACGTGAAGCCGTGGAAACCAGGCGGGCACATGAACGTACCCATGGCCTGCTCGCGCACGATCTTGTAGGTTCGCATGCTCTCTCCTCTCAGAGCTGACTTCAGCGTTTGGCTGCCTTCGTCAGGCCGTGAGCACCACCTCACGACGACTCCCGACGGGGAGTTTCGGCATTGGAAGTTGGGCAGGAAGGATCCGCCGGCATGAGGGCATACCTCGCCGGCGAATCCGGGCCGCCGCGGATCGGACGTCAGTAGTCGATGAACACGGACCCGTGCTCGTCGAACCAGACGCCGTCGAACGTGTAGACCTTGGCCGCCTCCGTGAGACGCTGACCGAGTTCGTACGGGTAGTCCCCGTCCCAGTACCCGGCACCGTGACCCCGAGAGGTCAGCCAGAAGTCGTGACCAGCACGGCCGGGGTCGATGTCGGAGAGGTCGACGGCGTTCGCCGTACAGAAGTCCTCGCAGACCTCCATGAACGTCGCACGGCAGTCGTCGGAAAGGTCCGACAGGTCGTACGACTGGGCCTCACCGGCATCCATCCCCGTTTCGGCGTCGTCGCCCGCGGCCTGGGGCATGCAGTCAGCCCAGAGGGCAGCGTGCATTACCGCAGTCGCGAACTTGTCGACGTACGCCGGATCGATAGCAATGGTCGCGGTCATAGCTCTCTCCTCTCAGGGCAGGGAACCACCCCTGCGACCCCGTGCGGAAAACCGCACGGACGCTCTCGGCCTAACGCCTGTTTAAAGTCGCCGAGTCGACTGCTTAGGCGGCCATACGGAGGCCCGCCCAGAACTGCTTCCACCCGCGCTGGATGACGTGGTGGATGTGCGCGTCCTCCTCGTCCTCGAACCCGTAGAGGTGCGCGGACGGCTCGATACGCTCTCCCGAGTAGTGGTCACGGAGGTAGGAACCCTCGTGGTTGTAGAACCAGTCGGCACCCTCGTCGTACGCGCAGTCGGCGTCACGAATGGCGTCGATTGCGAGCTTGACGGGGTTGTCCCACGGACCCGTGACCCCCTTCGGGGTGCAGTCCAAAACCTCAAAGGTCTTGAGCGGACCGGGACCGAAGGTGCCGTTCGGAAGGCGCGGCGCACCGAAGTCGCCGTCGATGATCATGTCCTCGGTGTAGTACGTGCGGTAGACCACCACGTACTTGCACGGACGACCGTCGGGGCGAGAGTGCGGGGAACGCATGGAGACGTTCCGCCGCTTGCAGTTAGGACACTGCTTCCACGCACCAGACCTGGGCCGCAGGATGCGCTCGGACCAGTTCATCGGGCTGATGCTCATACTCTCTCCTCTCGATGGCAGGACACCACTCCTGCGACCCCGCACGGATAGTGCGGACGCTCTCGGCCTAACGCCTGTTTAGAGTCGCCGAGTCGACTTGAATTTGGGCATGGCAAGGCGCGCCGGCACAGGGGCATTCCCAAGCCGGCGAGCCCTGCCCGCCTAGATCAGACCGCCTTGCCCATCATGATGTCGTTCCACTTGTTCCGGCGCGTCGCAGCCGACTTCCAGATCTGGGAGGAACGGGTGACACCATTCTGGGTGCACGTGATCCAGTACACCTTGCCGTCAGGATTCGTGGCGGAGTGCTGCCGATAGACGGACCCTCCCAGCACGAATCGCCTGTCCTCCCCAGCGAGGAAAGCCGGGGACGAAACCATGACGGTCGTGTATTCCTCTTGCATTGCTCTCTACCTCTCAAGATAGACAGGGCACCACCCCTGCCTCGCAGCACTGCTGCGACCCCGCACGGATAGTGCGGACGCTCTCGGCCTAACGCCTATTTAGAGTCGCCGAGTCGACTAGAGCGCGAGGAACCCGTAAGGCTGCCCGCAGTTGCTGCACTCCGGATCGGACACGAAGTCCTCGAACAGTCCACACGTAGCGTGGATGTCCTCACCGCCGTCCATGACCTTGACGACGTTTTCTCCGGGCACAGTGAAGACGTCCTTGCACTCCACGCAGTAGAACACCGTGGATTCTTCGAACTTCTTCTCCATAGCTCTCTCCTCTCAATTCGCATTCCTGCGACCCCGACCCTATGGGTCGGACGCTCCCGGCCTAACGCCTATTTAGAGTCGCCGGGACGACTTCAGCCACAGTCCATGAGCAGCACGCCGAACGGGGTGCTGATGAACTCGGACATGGCACCGTGGCGGATGTCCTTGACCACGACGGTCCAGTCCACTTCGCCGGACGGCTTCAGGCACGGACCCAGATTCCAGGTCAGACGCTCGCCGCGCATGGCGTCGATGACCGCCTCCTTCTCGGACAGACCGATTCCCATGTAGCGGTCCTCGTTGCCGAGACGCCACGTAAGTTCGTCATCCCAGATGGACGGGTCCGCCTTCACGGCTTCCTTGCCTGCCCACGTGAGCGCGCTGCTCTTGGACGGCGCTGCCTTGAACCCCAGAATTGCGGGGTCCACGAGCAGCTTGCCGCCGCAGCCGATCACGACACAGCCGCCGAACACACCGTGTTCGCCGTCCGATGCGGACTCATCACCCGCACCGCAGCTCGGGCAGCACCGCTCCAGGAACGGAGCGATGTCGCCGAACCGGGCCGCAGCCAAGGCAGACAGGTAGCTCTCGCGAGTCACCTCGTGCCCCACGGACTGGGACAGAGCACTACGGGTATCGGCGTACTGGTCGATGGCCTTCATGAGGTCATTCCAGTGAGTTGCATGCCAGCCGTAGGACCGACCCTGCCCGTTGACATCGCTGTTCACCTCCCAGACCTTCTTGTAAAAGAAGTCCTTGAGGCTGTTGCGGTCCATAACTCTCTCCTCCCATGTGCGACCAACGGATACCAAGCCGTTGGCTCTCGGCTACGGCAGGGGAAAGCGCGCATGACAAGCCGGCTTGCCCCTGCCGCACCGTAGTGCATGAGATTTGGGACCAGCAGAACGAATTCCACTGGTCACCGTCGTCCGCTGGTAAGGCGGACCGAACTAAGAGAGGGTAGGGGGCACCGGAGCAAATCTAACGTGGTTTTCTCCGCTATGCGGGTGGGAATGTTTCAGTCCCACTGTGTCCGGACGCCTTCTCAGGCCGGATACCCGTCGTCGCCTTGGTGAGCCGTTACCTCACCAACTAGCTGATAGGCCGCGCGCTCATTCCATGGCTTTGGTCCGAAGCCGAGGCCGGCATTCGGACATTATTCACCTATGTTGCTGTGAACCATGGCGCAGATTACGCACGTGTTACTCACCAATTGCACCACGAACGGTGCCCCCGATCGCCCCCGGATTCCGGGGGCGATATGAGAGAGAGTGACGTTACGGAAACAGTGGCAGTACCTCTGTGTTAGCTCTTGCCGCCAAAACTCTACTGACCGTCCGTCCCCATGACACACCACGAATGGCAGTCACGGACTTCCGACCACATGCATACGGTCACCATTCAGCCCGAACGAATCGGACTAAGCGAATGGCAGCGCAAAGGTACGCAGTACATAACGCCCCTTGCATACATGCCCTATCCGCACGTCGGCGTGATAGTGGCAGGCTCTCGCCCACCGCGCAGAGTTTTCCTTACTGTTTCCGCACGTCAGCTAGCAAGCAACGTGCGAGGGTATGACTGCGCGCGTTTGGTTCCATGACACGTCCCCGGACTCCCCATCGCTTAATGGCACCTACGACTCATGATCAATACGGTACGTAGGTAGATGGACCCTAGACGTGACATGCCTACGGCACTGCCAGTCACACACTCGCTCGCTTGCCCATTCGGGCACTTGCTAGCGATTCCACTGTTGAGTTCTCAAAGAACGATCACTGCCTTTTCTACTCACCCCCTCCCCCCACCTAGGGGGGGAGCGAGGCTTTCAATCCGGGTGACTCAGTTGTTTTGGTGTCTTCACTCGCGCCCCCCCGTTTCCGGTGGCCGCTTGTTCCGACACAGAGAACATTAGGGGGTGCCAGACGTCTGGCACCACACCTACGCGCCAACTAGTTGGCAATCAGCGCTCGCCAGGTACTTGGCACCCCTTCTGAGCTGCGCTTTTATGCTCCAATGTGACGCGCATCACATTGCCGCTCGTTAGCCTCGCCGCTGACCGGCTTGACCGGCCATGACCGGCTATGTCCGTTTTGCCCGTCCGGGAGAAGCCGGCGACCTCGGCTGTCCGTTGTGTAGGCATGCGCCCCTTGATGTCCGTTTTTCGGGGGCGACGGAAAGCCTGTCGGCATGCTCCGCAACGGCATGCACCACGTAGGCACTAGGCACGGCTCCACAGCGGCTCACAGCGGCTCTCGGCATGCCCTACAGCTCTCGGTGCCCTACGGCTCTCGGCATGGCTCACAGCGGCTCACAGCGGCTCTCGGTGCCGCTCACTGCCCTACGGCTCTCGGTGCCGCTCACAGCGGCTCTCGGTACGTCGTACGGCTCTCGGTGCCCTACGGCTCTCGGCATGGCTCACAGCGGCTCACAGCGGCTCTCGGCACCCCTTGCGCCTCACAGCGGCTCTCGGCAGGAATCCGGGGGGTGAGGGGGAGTCTCGGCAGTCTCCCCATACACACAGTGAGTACGTAGCTACGTTGTGCCATGCCGTGCTGTGAGCACGTACGGCAACGCTGTAAGTACTTTCTGTGACGAACCGCGGTCGCTACTTTCTGCTACTGCTGACATAGGTAAGCCTAAGTAAGTAGCGCCCGATTGGTCTAGTGGCCACACTTTGCCGGCCCGTGCCCCTCACCTGCATGTATGCACGTTGAGTAACTCACTGCGTATCTGATGGTCCGTTTGTCAGGGGGTGGGCCCACGGGCGCGCAACCCTCGGTTGACAGTAGCCGTGCACGCTGCGTAACTATCGACTTTATGCAGAAAAAGGTGGTGCAAAGGGGTTGACCTGGGGAGTGATGACACTTTCTCAGATGACCCGGCGACGTCCGTGCAGGTGGGGGCGTACCCAAATGGGAATTTGGGAGTTACCCAAAAGGTGCAGAGACCGGCCTAGCCGACATGGGGTGCGAAACGGGCATGTGCACGTGCATGAGAAGGTATGCAAGATCGTGTATGAATATTGGTTGGAACAGAAGGGGTGAAACGGACACCCCCACCCTTAAATGGGCAAAGCCGGCTACTGCCCCCTGATCACTCGTATAGCCACCGGGTGGAGCAAATCTGACAGTAGCCGTCCGTGACTGGGGTGGGTTTCGAGATTTCGTAGACGGAGAGCCACGAAAGTCGTCGAGATGGTCACGCTGAGCAGTATTGCAGCACACGAGCCGGCGGAGCTGTCGAGTCGGGCAGTACGGAGCGTCATGTGTGCTTGGTCACAGGACATATGGCTTGACGAGTCGGTTGCGGCGTCGAGGCTCCCCAACGTCGGTGGCCCGTGGCATAGTGGCCGGCGAACCTCTTCCCCGCCGACGCGGGGGTGGCCCCTTGGTAGATGTGCGCGCCGAGGCGGCAAGCAGTTGCTCCCCACGCATGTGGGGGTTAGCGCAGCCACCCCATGCCTAGGAAGAGGCTTTCGTATGCAGCACCCGCTCGCCCGTGTTGTCGACAGCATCGACCCTGACGCGAAGTACCGAGCAGCCGACCTGGCAGAGCTGCTGGGCCTGGCGCTCTCCTCGACGCACACACTCATCCTGAGCGGATGGTTCCCAGGCGAGGATCGAGAAAGGGTGCCCGGCGCCGACGGCGTCCGAAAGGTGTGGACTGGCGCAGCCCTTATTGCGGCTGCCGAGACCGAGCCGCCGGCACTCGACCACACGCGCTACGCACCTTCGACGTTGTGGCGGCTGGGGTGCGGATGCGAGAAGTGTCTGGCCTGGCACAACGAGGACACCCGGCAGCGCAGGCGCGCGGCGTCGGACGCTGCGTTCCCTGAGCAGCGGCGCCGGCTGGTGCTTGAACTGGTCGCGGCCGGCGAAGTCGACAGCATCGAGGCTGCGGCGAAGCGAGCTGAGGTGACCCCCGGCCAGGTGCACGGACTCGCTCGCCGCGACGAGAGCTTCCGGGCCGCGCTGGACGAGGCGGCAGTCGCGCTGTGCGTGGGAGGCGACCGGTGCGGCCGGCCGTGCGGGTACAGAAACGGTTGCCGCGGAACGATGTGCCGGCGATCGCACCACCCGATCGGGTAACTGGGATCGCGTGCCAACTGTCGGTGCCCTGTGCCATAGTTGGACCTGCTCGACCGAGGCACCATCGCAGCAACAACTACAGGTATGCCGGCAGCCAGCAGGCCACCTTCTCCTCGGCCGAGTGCACTACGTACCACGGTGATCGCGTCATAAGCCCAAGAGGGTTCGCAAGACCGACGAACACAGTGGTCGCGTGGCACCGAGAGATCGGTGATGGATCGCAACACTGCTATCCGCGTAGGCGGATATGACCCTGATGCGCACGACGACATGAGGGTTACTGCTCCCCGAGCAATCGGGGATCGGCGCGAGGCCCCGCCTGACTAGATCCCAGGCGGGGCTTTCGTGCGTCTGGTGACGGTTCGGTCACGGTTGGCCTGGGCGAGTAAGTCCTGTAGAGGCGTAGCCGGCGGTTCTGGTCGTACGTTCCGCGCATGAGCGATGAGTTGCAGATGGAGCAGGACCGCGCCCTGGTCGAGCTGGCTGCGGAGAAGCTGCTGAAGGCGTCGGCCGCGGCTATCCAGGAGAAGGGTCGCGAGTGGTACGTCCAGTCGCAGACGCGGGGGAGCAAGACTCCAGTGGTCGTCGACAACGTCGAGCAGCCGAGCTGCGTGATCGAGGTGTTCGCGCCTCGCTTTGAGTTCGTCCTGGAGCACCTGGCGCTGGTTGGCTCGCCGCGGCTCGGCTGGACGGTGGCGGCGTGGCTCTCGACAGTGGTGCGGCGCTGGGAGGAGGCAGATCGGGACGAGCGGCGCTGGGCCGTCGAGGTTGCGGCGGATCTGCTGAAGTACAGGAGGCGCGACCTGGGCTTCGGGCGGCATCAGTGGGTGCCGGCGCAGAGTGCTACGGGCCAGGCTGCGTGAGGACCTGGTCCTCGACCTGGTCGTGCGATGCGTCGGTGGGGCCAGGGGGTGGTGGAGCCGCGGGTGCCTCGGTGCGCTGTGACCCTGCTGGCCGGCCGCTCGGGCACGTGGTCGTTGTTCGTTTCGAGCGGGACGTGGCCGGCAGCCCCTACTACGAGGTGGCCAACGTGCTCGCGACGGCGATGCGGGCGTTGTCTGCCGGTGCGCAGGCACCTCTGATCTATGGGGACCTCGACGGGGTCGACCGTGGGCTGAAGACCCTGCGGGCGTGGGCGCCGGACGGCTTCCCGGAGCGTGTGCCGGTCGAGTTGCGCCGGCTGCTGGAGGCTCTCGGCCCGGCAGTGGACCGCGTCCAGTACGAGCGGCTGCCGCGGAACAGCACATCATCTCTCGCTCTCGTGGACCGTGTGGCCCGTTCGGCGATGCGTGGCCGAAAGCTGCGTGGTGATGTTGTGCAGACGACGTGCGCTGAAGTGATCGAGACGTATCGGGAGCGCGTGGCGGCGGCGTGAAGGTCGGTTAACAGGGCGGGGCCCTTACCCGAGTGTCGATCGTGTGAAACCGCAGGTTGGGAGCCACGTACTGGCCGGTATGCGGGCTGCTTGGTAGGTGAACAGAAGGTGAACGAGACCTCAAACGTGTGACGCTCGTCACAGCAACCTCTTGTGTTTTCAATCGTCTCGATGATCACTGTGTGGTGGCCGGATAGGTACCGTCAGTGGTATATCTGCACTTCAGCGCGGTGTTACCGGCGGGTACACCTTGTCATGTAACAGACGTTGATCGTTTGCACGCTTGATCCACAACAAGAGGCACAAGATGGTCAACAAAGTGTGGCGGTGATAGATGTGGACCCATCCGGTCCGGGGGTTACCTACGGCGCGGGAGCAGCATCGTTCGAGCGTCTGATCTGACGTTCGTGTCTTGGGGAGTGTGCGCCATGACTGTGGTGGCCGAGCCGGAGAGCACGGGAGCGATCCCGGTCATGGCGGCAGCCGGCTATAGCCGAAGGGGGCCGTTCTTGCGGGACAAGGAAGACGTTCCACATGAGGGCGCGATTCCGGACCTGTATGGCCTAGCGGCCGACCAGGCGCTGGAGGAGGCCATAGAGGCTGGTCGACTGCGGTGGTCGATCAACCTGCTCACAGGGGAGACGGTACTGAGCGTTCGAACGAAGGAATCGAACGTTTGAATGGTTTGTGACCCAATTAGCTCGAACTTGTGGAACAAGTAGGCGCACAAGTTGACCAACTCGTGGTTTATAGTGGCGGACGTCGCTGCATGTTTGTGAGGTCCGCCCAGACGGGTCGGCTAAGGGATTGCGCCGCTGGGCATTGGGCGGCACGGAAGGAGCGCACCATGGTGGAGAGGCCAGGGGCGAAGCATTGCAACCGGGTAATCGAGCACGACGAGACCGGTCGCGAGGTCGTCTGCGGGAAGCCGATCCCAGGTTCGCCGACCTACGTGATGATCAACGGTTCGCGAGCAATGAACCTGCTCCTCTGCCCGGAGCACAAGGGCGAGTGGTACGAGGTTAACTCCCCGTACTTCTCTCGCGCTGAGGCCGCCAAGGTGGCCCTCTACAAGCTGTTCGAGGACCACAGGGGCAACCTGTTCACCACGTCCGACATTCGCGACTACCTGCGCAACGTGTTGCAGGGCCGGGACGAGCTACTGAAGGGCCCGGAGGAGCGCGAGCTGATCGAAAAGCTCCAGGACAAGGGCAAGCTGAGCTTCGCGGCCGAGGACCTCTTCAAGACGGTTCGCCGGCGCGAGGACGCAGCCAACGGCGACGACTGGGAGGAGATCACTCCCTCCAAGGTGCGCGAGTACCTCAATGCGGCGTTCGACAACAGGGACCCGCGGCTGTCGCCGCAGGACATGCGTTTGATCGTGAAGATGCCGGATACGGGTATGCCGGCGCAGCCTCTCATGGAGCTGTACGCCCGCCTGCGGCGTGAGGATCTGGGGCTTCATACGACCGAGGGATCGGCTGGAGCGAAGCAGTGACCTTATTACGGTGCCGCGTACGCGGCCTTCCGAATCAGGGGACAACCTAACTCAAGAGGGGCCGAGCGCTCGGGAGACCGAGGCCGGCCCCTCTTGCTGTATCGCTGACAGGAGATGTTCGGATGGGCGACTTCGAGGACCGTACCTCCGCGTTCGACAAGGTGGTCCGGCACAGTGCGGACGTCTGGCACCGGCTGGATCGCGAGGAGGCGGTCGCGCGCAGGGCGCGCACGGCGAGGAATCGTTCCGTCGGAGCCAGCAGGGCCTCGCGCAACAGTCGGGTCCGCACCGAGGTCAAGGTGTGGCCGGAGGTGCTGAAGGTGGCCATGGAGCGGGCCGGCGGGGACGCCAGCCGGCTGAGAATCGTCAGCGACACCGAAGTCTGGGTCATGTGACGAACAACTTGAGCAACAACTTGAGGAACAAGTTGTTCTTCTAGTAGGCTCGGGATGTCACTCAAGAGGCGTTGGGCAACGCCGCAACGGGTGACATTCCGGGCCTTCTTGCTTGGCGGGCACCAAGCGCCGGAGGGCCTTCCCAACTGCACGGACGGAAGGCGGACATGGGCGCTCAGCTCGCTCTCGTAGAGAACGGTCGTATACAGCCGATCGCCGTAGCCGGCGCCTACCTCCTGACCAAGTCCGGCCGTACCCGCGAGGAGTACAAGCGCGACCTGCGCCACTACCTCACCTGGTGCGCCGAGTCCGGCCTCGACCCCTTCAACCAGAAGCGGGTCCAGATGGACGCCTTCAAGAACTGGCTCGCCGACCACTACGGCAACGGCGCGACCAACCGCCACCTGTCCGTCGTCAGCGGCCTGTTCAAGTACGCCATGGCCGAGTTGGAGGACTTCGTCTTCCGCAACCCGGCCGCACTCGTCGACCGCCAGCCCGCCTCGACCATCAGCCAGGCCACCGGCCTGACCTTCGAGGAGGCCGAGCAACTCCTGCGCGGTGCCGAGGCGTACAGCCTCCGGTGCTCCGCAGTCGTCCACGTCCTCCTGCTGACGGGCATGCGCGTCAGCGAGCTGGTCAACGCCGACTACGAGGACCTGGGCGAGGAGCGCGGCCACAAGATCCTGCGCATCACTCGCAAGGGCGGTCGCACCCAGACCATCGTCATCCCGCCGAGCGCCTGGGCGGCCCTGAAGGAGTACCTCGGCGACCGCACCAGCGGCGCGCTGATCGTCACCTCCACGGGTCGCCGCATCACTCGGCAGGGCATCTGGGACATGGTCAAGCGCCTGTGCCGGCGAGCCGGTGTCCGCACCATCCGCACCCACGACCTCCGCCACACCGCCATCACCCTGGCGCTGGAGAGCGGCAAGTCTCTGGAGTCCGTCCAGGACATGGCCGGCCACGCGGACCCGCGCACCACCCGCCGGTACGACCGCGCACGCAAGAACCTCGACGAGTCCCCGTCCTACGCGCTGGATGAGCAGCTCCGCGCGGTGGCCGCCCGCCGGCAGGCCGAAGTGGTCCTGGACGAGGCCGTCGAGGTCCTGGTCGACGAGGCGCTCCGCGAGGTGCTCGCCACCGCAGAACTCGTCGCCGCCTGATCCGTGAGAGGAGACAGCATGCCCGAGGTTACGCCGGACACGGTCCGGCTCTTCCGGGAGACCTACGCGCCTTCGGGCACGTGCCCCGCCAAGGCCATCGACGACCCGACCCAGCACCACATCTGGGAGCGCACGAAGTACGGCAACGTCAGTTGCGCCGACTGCTTCATCCCGCACCCCGACGAGCCCCTGGAGCGGCTTAGCGAGTCCGACCTGGACTTCCTCCAGAGCGTCTGCGACGCCACCGGGCCCCTGTACGGCGGCCGGTTCAACGCCGCGCGTGGGATGCAGGAGTTCCATGGCATCGAGCTGTTCGACGACGAGGAGGGCGAGGACCTCACCTTCTACCTTGTCGCCCGCAACGCCATGCCGGCGCTCCTCAACGCCTACCGCGGCCTGCTGGCCGAGATGCAGGAACGTTCCGGCAAGACCGTCAGCGTCGTCCCGGTGCGGGAGGCCGCGTGAGCCCGATCCCGGACACCTTCATCGGGTTCGACCTGGAGACCACCGGAGTCGACGTCGAGAACGACCGCATCGTCACGGGCGCGTGGGTCGAGGTCCTCCACGGCTCCCTGCGCCGCTCCCGGAAGTGGCTCGTCGACCCCGGCATCCCGATCCCGGCCGGCGCGACAGCCGTCCACAACATCACGACCGAGATGGCGCAGGCCGAGGGCATGAACCCCATCAGGGCGACCGCCCAGCTCGCCGGGCGGATCTGGAGCGCCCTGAGCGAGGGCATCCCCCTCGTCATCATGAACGCCCCCTACGACCTGACCCTCCTCGACCGCGAGTGCCGGCGCCACGATGTCACGCCCATCAGCGAGATGATCGCCTCCGCCAAGGACGCCGTCATCCTCGACCCTTACGTCCTTGACCGCCGCGTCGACCCCTTCCGCCCCGGCAAGCGGCAGTTGGAGGCCCTTGCCGACTACTACGGCGTGACGCTGAACGGAGCCCACGAGGCCGGCGCCGACGCCCTGGCCGCCGTCCAGGTCACCCAGCGGATCCTCCAGACCGCCGAGGACGAGCGCGCCTTCAACCGCAGCACCTACCACCACGAGGTCCACGGCCAGGACCTGGCCGACCTGTACGGCAAGCAGAAGCTCTGGTTCGCCGCCCAGTCCGCCGGCTATCAGGACTGGCTGCGCCGCACCAAGAACCCCAGGGCCGTCGTCAACGGCTCCTGGCCCATCATCCCCACCCATCCGGAAGTTGCTCATGTCGCCTAACACCACCCTCGTCGACTACGAGGGCGCCGTCGCCCAGTTCCACCACGCCTTCGGTGTCAGCGACCGCATCACCGACCCCGAGACGCTGCGCGCCCTGCTGGAACGCCGTGTCACGCTGATCCGCGAGGAGTTCGAGGAGGTCCTCGACGCCGTCGGAGCCGCCCAGGAGAAGGTCGGCGGCCAGGAGTTCCCGGTGGAGGAGTTCCAGCATCTCGCCAAGGAGCTGGCGGACCTGCTGTACGTGGTCTTCGGCAGCGCCGACCTCCTCGGGATCCCGCTGGGCAAGGCGTTCGCCAGGGTCCACGACAGCAACATGTCGAAGCTGGGGGACGACGGGAGGCCCGTTCTCCGCGAAGACGGCAAGGTGCTGAAGGGCCCCAACTACCAGCCGGCGGACATGGGTGACATTGGCACCGACGTTCTCGTCAATTACCTCTCCCAGAAGTTCTGAGATAACACAATGTGAAGCTCCCCGCCTAGCATTGAGGGCATGAGTCCTTGACGCTGAAGGCGGTCTGAATGCTTCACCAGTTGCTCGCAGCAGCGGCCCCAGATGGCGGTGTCAATTTCGACAACCCGCTGATTCTGGGGCCGCTTGCTGCGTTTGTCTTCGCGATCTTCGTCAGCGAAGTCGTCGTCCCCGGAAAGACCTATCGCCGGGAGGTAGACGAGAACGCGAGACTGAGAGATCTCGTGGAGCAAGTCATCCCGCTCGCGGAGTCGATGACGACTACCGCGCAGGAAATGGTCACGGCGACAACCCGTGTCACGGATGTCATGGACCGTGTCATCAATACATTGGCCGACCCCCGCCGCGACGGCTGAAAGGGGCGACCGTGGCTTTCTGGAGCACCAAGCGTCCTCAGCACAACTCGATCGACCTCGCGGACGCCTCAGCTCGCATGAAGAGCGCAGCAGTCTCACTGCGCCTGACCGCCATCAAGGCACGACACGCCACCAGCGCCGCCCATCAGTTCGGCGACCGCGTCGAGACCCAGATCGTGAAGAACCAGGGAGCAGCATGACCACCACCCGTAAGACCCCCGCCAAGCCGGCAGAGCAGGCCGAGCCGCGGCACCACTGTGACAACCACCCCTCGCGCACGGCGGCCCTGTCCACGACCAGCGGCGGTGCCCACAGCCAGATCCACCTGTGCAAGGACTGCGCCAGAGCGGCCGGGAGGTACTGATGCAGGTCTCCACGTGTGTGTGGTGGCAGGGCCGGCACGTCCAGGCCGGCCGCTTCTGCCCGCACAAGCCGGGCGTCGACATCGACCCCGAAGGCCAGGAGCACCCCGTCGGCTGGACCGTACAGAACCCTGGAGGCAAGGATGCCTAACCGCGGATGGAAGCCCCCGCCGGTCAAAGCGTTGCCCGAGCCGGCACTCGGCGGTACCCGGTACTCCAAGCGCCAGGTCGACCGCCTCCAGGCGTACGACGAGCGGGACATGCGTCCCAAGACCCGCGCCGCGCTGGAGGAGTTCCGGGCGACCGGCAACACCGACAAGCTGCTGACGTTCAACACCTGGCCGAACCACACCATCGACCGGAACCGTCCCCGCACCGTGTCCGCCGGCTACGACTCCAAGAGCCACACGATGCGAGTCGAGTTCCGAAATGGCGAGCATGGCCGCGGCAGTCACGGTGGCCCCATTTACGAGTACTACCGCGTTTCTCCGAACGTGTGGAAGAACGTGCGCCGTACCGGATCCGAAGGCCGGAACATCATCAACAAGGCCCTCGAAGGGCACCCCTACCGGCGCATCCGTTAACACATTCTGGAAATCGACACTAGGGTGCGGCGCATGATCAGACTGCCTTTCTTCATACGCCGCGTACCCACTCTCCGGGGATGGCCTTTCACCTACAAGACCTGGACCCAGGAGATGCGCGACCCCTTTCGCCGGGGCAACGCGCGAGTGTTCCGGCTCCCCTTCAAGCAGGGTGTCGGATTCGGCTGGTGGACCGAAAGGCTTCCGAGTGAGGACCACGCCCTGGTGGCGGTTCTGGGCACGCCGAAGCCCTACATCCCCGGCCGCGATGACTGACGAGGACCTGGCCCGCCGGCAGGTGGCCCGCAGGAGCCAGGACGATGACGAGGAATGGGAGCTGCTACAGATGCTGGGGCTGGACCGATGAACCTGGGACGACTGCTGGAGAAGCTGTGGCCGGCACACCGGCTGCTGGAGAAGGCGCAACGGCGGGTCAAGCGGCTCCCGGTCGTCGAGCTGCTCGACGCGGCCGACAACACGGGTTCGACGATCGCCGCAGCGCTGTACCGGCACCGCAAGCAGCCCACCGAGGAGTCCCTCGCGGAGGCCGTGGACGGCGTGGTTGCCCTGGCGGTCATCGTCCAAGAGCTACAGGAACGCCAGGCGGCATGACGAAGCCCCAACCCGGTAGCAGTGGGTTGGGGCTTTGTGCTGCTAAGCCTAGGTGAGCGGGAACGCCCAGGACACACAGAGGATGTAGACGACGAAGCTCGCCGCGACGCAGTAGCCCGAGATGCGCAGCAGGTGGACGCCGCCCTGGGCGCGGCGCAGAGAGGACTCGACCTCGCGGGCGTAGGGACCGACGTTGAAGCCGTCCCAGCGCATGCGGCGGGTCAGGCGCAGCAGAATCGCGGAGACCAGCAGCATGGTGATGGCCATCGGTGCGAGGGAGTCGCTGAAGTTGCCGGAGTCGTACCAGGTCTCGGCGCCGACGTACACGGCGAGGATGGTGCCGGCCCAGATGCCGATGCGGTAGGCACGGACGAGGGAGCGCTCGGCGACGCGGCCGGCGGCGACCATGTACGCCTGGCCGTCGCTGAGGTTGTGTCCTGGTACCGAGCGCACCGCGTCGGCTTCGCGGGCTATCGCCCCCGCCAGGATGTCTTCTCTCTCCCAGTCCATGCCCGCCCCCTGCGTATGTGCTTGGTGTGTGAATGGATCGTAGCGCTGAAGTGGTTGTTGAGCACTAACACAATTTCACCGTGCCTTTTTACCCTGATTGCACCGAATTGGAGCAATGTGGGGTAGTGCATGACATCGACGGCTGAAGACGGGACTCGAATAGAGGACGACGAGGAGTTCCAGCTCCCTGTCAATCCCGAGGTGTCCCAGGAAACCGTCGACCGCATCATCGAGAAGATGTTGCTCGTCATCGACGAACTGAGCGGACACCCGCTGCGTGACTACCAGGTGCCGCTCGCCCGGCGGATCCTAGAGTCGCTGATCCTCGGCGACACCGCCAAGATCACCGCCTGCTGGGCGCGTCAGAGCGGGAAGTCGGAGACACTCGCGAACACCCTCGCCGCGGTGTGCATCATGTTCCCCCGCCTGGCGCCGATCTTCCCCAACCTCCTCGGCCGCTTCCGCGAGGGTGTCTGGCTCGGCGCCTTTGCGCCGGTGGATGACATGGCGGACAACATCTACGGACGCATTGTCAGCCGGCTCACCTCCGAGCGCGCCCTGGAGCTGATGGCCGACCCGGAGATCGACGAGAAGGTGGTCGGCAAGGGCAAGGAGCTGCGCCTGGTCAAGTGCGGCAGCCTCGTGCGCAAGCAAACTTGTCACCCCAGGGCCCAGATCGAAGGCCGCACCTACCATGTCGTGTTGATCGACGAGGCCCAGGTTGCCGACGAGAAGGTCGTCAACAAGAGCATCTCGCCGATGCTGGCCTCGACCCGAGGGACCATGATCCTGACCGGGACCCCAACCTACACAAAGGGCATCTTCTACAAGATCATCCAGCAGAACAAGCGGTTCGCCACCAAGCGGGGCGCGCGAGCGAATCACTTCGAGGCCACCTGGAAGGACGTCGCGAAGGCGCACCCGGACTACGGCATCTACATCCGCGGTGAGATGCTGACCATCGGTGAGGACAGCGACGAGTTCCGCCTCTCCTACCGCCTCCAGTGGCTCCTCGACAGAGGTATGTTCACCACCTCCGAGCGCATGGAGGACCTGGGGGACAAGTCGATGCAGCTCGTGCCGGCATGGCACCGCACCCCCGTCATCGTCGGGATCGACCCCGCCCGCAAGCAGGACAGCACGATCGTCACGGTCGTGTGGGTCAACTGGGACTACCCGGACGAGTTCGGCCAGTACGAGCACCGCATTCTCAACTGGCTCGACTTGAGCGGGCTCGGGTGGGAGGAGCAGTACTACCGGATCGTTGACTTCCTCGCGAACTACAACGTGCTCGCCGTCGGTATCGACGCTGGTGGCATCGGAGACGTCGTGGCCAGCCGGCTGCGCGTGCTCATGCCCGGTGTCGACATCATCGACCTCCCCTCCGACCGCGGCGCCCAGTCCAAGCGGTGGAAACACCTGATGGAGGTCATGCGAACCGACAACATCGCCTGGCCCGCACACAGCAAGGTCAAGCGCACCAAGACCTTCCAGCGCTTCCGCACCCAGATGGAAGACGCTGAGCTGGAGTTCGCCGGACCCAACGTGATCGTGCACGCGCCCGAGGAGGCCGGCGCCCACGACGACTACGTCGACTCCCTCGCCAACGCCGTCTACATGACCGCCGACCTGTCCATGCCCGAGGTCCAGGAGGAGAGCAACTTCTTCTACGGCCGGGCCGCATAGGAGCCAGCGTGACGATCGACCCCAACTACCACAGCTACGACCCCGACGACCCGTACAACATCCCCGGCTGGACCGCGATCAACCAGCTCCCCGGCCCCGGAACCCCGACGACCAACCCGCCGGCACCCTTCCCGGCCGACATCGCCGTGCAGACGGTCGTGGCGACCTACATGGCCGAGGGCGGCCAGCCCCTGCCCGGCTCCGTCCTCGTGCAGGCCGACCGCCGCTACCGGGACAAGGCCACCGGGGACCTGGTCGTGCCCAACGCTCGCCGGCTGAAGGTGGTCAACGGGTCCCTCAGCGTCGACCTGCCGGCCAGCGACGACCCGGATCTCGACGAGCCGTACTTCTACAGCGTGCACGAGGTCGTACCTGGTGGCCGCAAATTCATGATCAGCGTCCCGTACAACGCGACCGGACCGCTCAAACTCCACGACCTGGTCGTCGACATGGACTACCAGGAGATCCAGCCGCCTCGGATCTATGCCCTCACCCCGCAGGCCGGCGGTTTCTGAGCAGACGTAAGGACCCCCCAACCAGCAAGTTGGGGGGTCCTTACGCGCGGAAGCGAGTCAGGCGCCCGGCAGTGCGTTGTCCTTCAGCGCGGCGACGAAGGACGTCCACGAGGAGACTGGGAAGACGAAGGCACCCTTCTCGGGGGCCTTCGAGTCCCGGACTGCCAGCTCGGCGGCACCGATAGACAGGGTCTCAACGCACTGGGCGTTGCCTCCCTCGCTGTAGCTCGACTTCTTCCAGCCACTGGCCGGGAGGTCATTGCGGATCATCTGCTTCCCTCGACTTCTCGTAGTCCCGCATCGCGTCGGTGATCAACTCAGCGGATTGGCGTGACGATAGGGCGGACGAGCGGATCTCGTCAAAGAGCTTGCGGTAGACCTCGACATCAGCAGCATCCTGCATGTATAGCGCCTTCGACCAGGTACTGACCTCCACGACATCGAGGGTGTTCGCGTCCTCGTTGACGAGCGTGCGGAAGCTCCCGTGAAGTCCAGCGTAGACCGCCTGCTCGAACGGCACGACCTGGATTGTGACGTGCGGTTTCTTCGCCAACTCCAGCAACTGGGCGAGTTGTCGCCGCATGACCGCGGCCCCTCCGACAGGACGGCGGATCACGCCCTCGTCCAGGATGCAGACCACCTGCGGAGGCTGGTCGCGTTCGAGAATCTTCTGCCGTTCCAGACGAAGACCGACGTAGTGGGCCACCTCCTCCTCGGTCAGTGACGGCTCAAGACCCTCGATCATCGCGCTGGCGTACTCCGCTATCTGGAGCAGCCCCGGCAGATGCATGGTCGCGAACGCCTCAACTCGGGTGCACTGCGACTCCAGTTCCACCATCTCGCGCATGTCTGCGCGCAGGTCGTAGTCCGGTAGATACTGAGTCTGCCCGCTCTCCCGCAGGAGGGTGAGGAGGTCCTCGGTCAGCTTCTGATCGTCGACCTTATACAGCGTCAGTAGGGCGAGCAGCTCCAGCCGGCGGGGCCTGACCTTCCCGCCCTCGATCTTCGAAATCTTGCTCTGCGTGCCGTCGATCTCTGCCGCGGCATCCTTCTGCCCGACGCCTGCGGCTTCCCGCAGTCGCTTCATCTCGGCCCCGAGCTTCTTCTGCCTGAGCGTTGGGCCTTGTCGACTCGCCACATCCCCTCCTTGAGCTGGGCCAAGTCTGACGTACGGCAGTAGGCGCATGGAAGATCCCCCCAGCTTGGCATATGCCACCGGCACTAGGAATTTTGGCTTCCGAGCATTTATTCCCGCAAGCATGTTGCGTCCGGGCATGCATTCAGCCCAGTCTGGACACACAGCGACGCGACCTCGACCCGGAGAGTCAACTCCCGGAGCAGGGGCCTGCCTTGGTGCCGACAGCCCGACTCTGGAGGCGGTGTGATGACCCGCATGTACGACGGCAACCGCGAGTGGCGCGCACCGATCGTCGTCCATCCGCACCACCTGCACCGAGTGCGTCGCATCGTCCGCGCCCACCTGCGGTTATGGGAGCTGAGCCCTCTAGTCGACGACTCCCTGATGATCGTTACCGAGCTGCTCACCAACGTGCACCGGCACGTGGACGGGCAGGCAGTCCTGATTCTCCGGGCGACGCCCGAGATTCTGACCATCACCGTGCACGACAACTCCTCCGTCGTCCCGACCGTTCGTCAGCCGGACTGGGACAGCAGTACCGGCCGAGGTATGTGGCTCGTCGAACAGACCTCCGTCTGGTGGAAGGCCGAGCCGACAGCGGACGGCAAGGACGTGCAGTGCGCACTCCGCATCCCTTCCGAGGGCGAGCCCCAGCGCGTGGAGTGCCCGGCATGATGACGCGACAGCCGGCGAAGTGGGATCCGCCCCTCTCCGTAGCAGAGTTGCAAAACGTGTTCGAAGCAGTTCGCAGGTGGACGCCCTTCAACGGCGCCGCCCTGCTGGACGACGTCGGCGCCGTCATCGACGAGGTCCCACCGCAGGAAGAGGACCTCGAAGACCTCGCCCAGCGCCTCCGCGGTCACCTCATGCAACTCGTCGACATAGCGAGTGCCAACGAGGCAGACCAGAAGGACGAAGAGGCGGCCGGCCTGATCAAGAAGGCCCGCGCCGTGCGTTCCGAGGAGATGCCAGGCGACTATCGCCGAGCCGTCGGATTTCTGCGCCGCATGGCCTGGTCCGCGAACGAGCTGCACGAGCGGCTGGGCGACCTCCAGTGCCTGAAGAGATCGGCGTGACCGATGGCAAAGCCCACACCCACCGAACGACCGAGAGAGAAGAACCCTGCCGTGCGATCCGCGACCATGCCGCGCTTAGTTCCCTACATCACCCTTCGCGAGGGTGAGGAGAACGCTCCGGACAACCTGGTCATCGACCTCTCCATTCCGTCCTGGCCGCGGCTCCGATACCGCGACGAGACGCCCCTGGACCGAGACGTGCGCGAGGTCCTGTGGGGACGCTGCTCGCAGACGACCAGGAACGAATCGAACATGCCGACGGGCCAGCCCCGCTGGAAGTTCGTGCACCCGTCCCGGCAGCGGGAGACCATGCAGGAGCTGCGCTGCCAGGTCTGCGTGCAGCCGGCGAAGACGCCACTGGGATGGATCTTTATGGCGGGACCGGACGAGCTGCGCACCGAAGACGACCTGGTGCTCACCTCGCAGCCGCCCGTCTGCGCCAGGCATGCACGAGCCGCCGCGCTTCTGTGCCCGCACCTCGATGGCCGGCCCCTGGTGTACCTCGCTCAGGCGGCCCCGCTGTTCGGAGTGCAGGGGACCATGTACGGCTTCAGCGCCCAGCACGGCGTCCACGTCATCGACACCCCTGAGCACCCGCTGCCGTACGGCCACCCGAACCTGCCGACCTTCCTCGCCTCCCAGTTGATAAGGCGCCTGAAGACGTTCCAGCTCATCACCCTGGATGAGCTGACGCACGCCCTGGAGGCTGCCGCCGCCTAGACCCCTGCTCGGCGGCCGACCGGGACCACAGCCGTCGAGCAGGTCCAACTCCCGGCGCGGGGCACGGAACCCGACGTTCCCCCACGGCAGGTCACGCCCCGCGCCGGGGCCAGACTCACCGGTCGGCTCACACGAAGAGCCGGCAGTCGGCCAAGGGCGCAATCCCCTTCCCTGGGAGGAGACGCGACTGGACAGCCGTTTTCAACCCGCACCGCTCAATGGTATTTCCGGCCACGCCTTCGCTGATTGGCGAATTGCATACCCGATCCTTTCTTTGCTATTCGCGAAGTCGGATCGGGATATAGGCATGCCCTTTTCCGGCTATGAATTCCTGGCATATTCCATCTTTGATGACCTTGCAATTCCCTCTTTCCTGTCCCGGTGTGCGCGCTGTACGTTCCTTCTCGGAAGTTCGCTCCACAGCAAACGGCCTCAAGTCGTCAATATCTTGGGGTCGTTGGCGGGGCAATTGGCTTCCTCGGTATTCGAGAAGGGGTAAACGGATGAGCCCGACGCAGACCGACCTGGCCCAGACCGCGGCGATGCCTCGCACCGTCCTGGCCGACCTCGTGGCGGCCGTGAAGGAGGACTCGCCGGCCGTGGTCGCCGGTGTGAAGAAGTCCGTCGACCGGTCCCAGCAGGACGCCAACTCCTGCATGATGGGCGGCTGGACCTCCTGACCGACCGCTGTGAAGCGCTGACGCGCTGACGCAGCACTGTGCCCGGAGCGGCTGGGAGCCGCTCCGGGCACACGTCATCAGACCTGACGAGGGAGGCACCTCATGCACTTCATGAACATCGGCCACACGTACGAGGCCACGGCCCGGCTGATCCGCGCCCTCACCGGAGCGTGCCCGGACGCCGACGGGCTGGATGCGGCCTACCGCGCGGCCATCTCCACGATCCGACCCATGCCCGTGCAGAGCGAGACCATCGACGTCACGTACGAGGACGGCGCCTGGGCGAAGTTCTGCACCGAAAACGGCATCTTCGAGCACATCTTCAAGGGCGCCGGCCCGACCGATGGCCCCACCCGCGAGGCGTGGGACACCCAGATCGCCGAGGCCCTGGCTCTCATCTCGTCCATCAGCCCGGACCTGCGCCGCATGGTGGACCTGCTCGTCACCGACCTCGTCGTCCTCAACAGCGGTGCGGACGGCGGCGGCTCCGCATCCCACCTTCCGGGGGTGGTGGTCATGAGCCCCGGAAAGAACTGGGAGACCCTCGACTACGCGATGTGCCTCGTCCACGAGGGTATGCACCTCAACCTCTTCGTGGCGGACAAGGTGTACGGCACGTTCACGCTGCCGTCCACCGAGCTGGAGGCCGACGACCGCCGCGCACTGTCCGCGGTGAAGATCGGCCAGCGGCGCCCGCTCGACAAGGCGTTCCACGCGGCGATCGTGACGGTCCCGCTCATGTTCATGGAGCACCACCAGGGCAAGACGACCCTCGTCGACCTCTACACGAAGTCGCTGGCAGACGCCTGCGCGGACCTGAAGCGGCAGCGGCGGTACTTCACGGAGTACGGGCAGATGCTCCTCGACGAGCTGTGCGGCTTCGGCGAAGCCATCGACTTCGCCCAGGTGGCCCGCACGATCTCCTCCCCGGAGTATGCGGGCTACCAGCCGGCCGCCGCCTGACGGGACCTACGGCTCGAACACGAGCCCGGCCTCGCGTGCAAGGCTCAGGGCAAGCTCCATCGACCCAGGGCCTTGCACCACGGCGCCCTTCAGACTCGCCGTCCCGAACACGTCCAGCAGGGTGCACCCCTCGAACCGCACGACCCCGAGGTTCTTGGCGTTGGCGAACTGGCCACCGGTCAGGTCGCAGTTCTCGAACTTCACGTTGTGCATCTCCGCACTCTGGAAGTCCGCCCCCGGCATCTTGCAGTCGCTGAACACCACGGCGTACAGCTTCATGTGGCGAAACAGGCCGGGGGCGATGACGCAGTTCTCAATGCGTACGTCCCGGAAAGTTCCGGACTTCCACGAGGAGCCGGTGAACCGACTTCCCTCGACCGAGCACCGGATCAGGGAAACGTCCTGGGCGCTCAGTTCTGCGAAGTCACAGGTGCTGAACTGGGAGTCGCTGAACTGGCTCCGAACCAGCCGGCTCCCCGTGAAGCGAGCATTCTCGAAGCGGCACCCCTCGGCTTCAAGGGCTTCAGCAGACAGGCCCACGAAAGGCACGCTGTCATATACGACGCCTCGAACGATCGCGTCATCTTCGAGCGCGTCTCTCGGCATGTCGGCCGGCCGCAGTGAAAGCGGCAGCCTCGGCTCGGTCGGATTCTTGATGCGTGCAGTCTTGCCGCCTTGCCGAGCAACATGAGCCATGTGGGGCATCCAATTCTCGGGGTTCCGTTGAGAGCACCAGAGTCTAGTGGAACTCGGCGGCTGCGTTGGGCAGTTAGCCGTCCCCGAAGAGGTGACGTTGTCCGGCTGCCGGCAGCCACCCTCTCACAGGCAAGCTGCCTCCAGCCCCAGGGGACCACACCAGACTGCGGCCGACGGCCACGGCGCCTATAACACTTTCCTGAAATGCCGCTCACCCTTGATTCCGAGACGTCTCGCAAGGAATTGAGGAACGAATGGCAGGAAACCTCGCCCCGGACCCGAGTTTCCCGGAGAAGGGCCACTACGACTACGGCGTCAAGGCCGGCGTCAACACCGCCCGACGGGGCCGCCTCCGTTTCGAGGAGGGGATCGCGACCGACACCGACATTCCGAACGAGTTCGGCAAGGGTGTCATGCAGGGATACGCGACCGCGCCGGGCCGGAACAACCACAACGTCAACGTCTTCGAGAAGCCGGCGGAAGAGACGATGCGCGAGCGCGCCCACGTCGGCTCCGCGGCCTGGCCCGAGGCGCCGGAGTTCCTCGGGGGCTTCGCCCACGGCGCCGGCCACGGCGCGGAGCAGCGCTTCGAGATGGTCGTCCGTGACGGCCGGCACCAGGAGCGCCCGAACTACGCCAAGACGACCGACTGAGATCACACCCGTCAGGGCTGTCCAGCAGACTCCGCCCAGGTCAAGATGGTGGGGAACCACTGATTGACCAGCAGGAGGCGCCATGTCGGCCCTGTCCAACCCCCAGCTACTCGTCGAGTACCGCAACGGACTCTCCGATGAGCAGATCGCTGCGAAGTACGACCTGGAGGTCGACGAGGTACGTGAGCGCCGGCAGGACCTCGATCTCGGTCACTGACCCGCCGCAGCAGAGCCCCCCAGCACCAGGTGCCGGGGGGCTCTGCCGTGTTAACACTCGCCGCATTCTCCATGTGAGGATTGGGCATAGCGCAATTCGTCACATCCATTCGTAGCACCGCGCCTCCCTACAGGTGCACCACTCGGTGCTTAGTCGAGGATGTGTCGGTTGTCCTTCGCCTTTTTCCCGCCGAACCAGCGCGCGGCCGGCTCGGACCTCACCATCTCCATCAGCCCGCTCGGCCTGGTGGAGCTGTCGGACGAGGACTTCGAAATTCACGGCCCGCGCCTCAACCGCTACGCCACCAACTTCGCGTTCTACCTCGGCCACCACTGGGCCTACCGACGCGAAGCCGGCGAGCCGCAGATCACCCTGAACTATGTGGCGACCTTCGCTCGCTACATCAACAACTTCTGCTTCTCCAAGGGTGTGAAGTTCGCGGTCTCCAAGCGCTACGAGCACGTCGTGCCGGCGCTCCTCAAGCGGGTCTGGGAGGTCGACAACGACAAGCAGTCCCTGCTGAACAACATCGGCGAGCAGGGCGGTGTCACGGGCGACTCCTTCGTCAAGGTCGCGTACGAGCCGCAGTGGGTCGACTCAGCCGGCGGAATCCATCCGGGCCGCGTCCGGATCCTGCCGTTGAACTCGGCTCACTGCTTTCCGGAATACCACCCGCACGACCGTGATCGTTTGGTCGCCTTCAAACTCCGCTACAAGTTCTGGACGACCGGCGCAGACGGTGCTCGGATGGTCATGACATACACCGAGCGGCTGACCGACACACAGATCGACGAGTTCATCAACGATGAGCTGATCGACTCCCGCCCGAATCCCCTCGGCGTCATTCCCGTCGCCCACATCCGGAACATATCCGTGTCCGGCTCGCCCTGGGGCCTCTCCGACATCGGAGACATCATCTCGATCAACCGCGAGCTGAACGAGAAGATGACCGACGTCTCGGACATCATCAACTACCACGCATCTCCGACGACCATTATCCAGGGGGCGAAGGCGACCAACCTGGAGCGTGGCCCACGGAAAATCTGGGGCGGCCTTCCGGAGAAGGCCAAGGTATACAACCTAGAGAACGGCGTCGACCTGGCCGGCCCGATGGGTTACATACAGACCCTCAAGCTCGCTATGCACGAGATCACGGGTGTCCCGGAAAGTGCTCTGGGGCAGATGCAGCCGATTTCCAACACCAGTGGCGTCGCGCTCTCCATTCAGTGGTACCCGCTGATCAACAAGAACTCCCTGAAGCAGCTCAACTACGGGGTCGGAATCAAGCGGATCAACGAGCTGGTCCTCCGGACTCTCTTCTGCCACGAGCCCGAAACGCTTCTCTACGACCCGTACACCGAGGGCATCAAGACGGAGGACGACCAGCCCGACCTGCTCGACCCGAATGACCCAGAAATCTACAACGTCGACTGCGTCTGGCCGAGCCCCCTCCCGGTCGACAACCTCGTCAAGCTGAACGAAATCCAGGCCAAGCTCGCCATCGGCCTGGAATCCAAGCGCAACGCCCTCGTCGAACTCGGCGAGGAGTTCCCCGATGAGCGCCTGGAAGAGATGTTCAGCGAGCAGCGCCGGGACGTTATCGAGCAGGGCGCCCTGGAGCTTATCAAGGCGACCATTTCCTCTGCTATTCTCCAGATGACTGGAATTGCTACTGAGGAAAGTGGTAAGCCAGCCCCGTCAAGCGGGGGAACCCCGGATCAGCCCGGCTCTCCCGCTGGCAACGCTCAGACCGGAGTTCTTCCCGGAGCAACCGGGATCGACCTCGGTGTGGACACCAAATCGTTGATCGACCAATTCGTGACCATGGCGTACGGCACAAAGCTGCCGCAGAGCCGGAATTCGGAGGATGCCAGTAACCAGGAGACGAGCTAATGACTGTTCCCGCCACCGCCACCGCCCCTGCCCCCAACAGCACTCCGAGCGAGCCGGTGCTCACCGTCCCGGTCGTTCCCGAGGAGCCGACGACTCCGCCGGCTGAGGGTCGCTTCACCGCCGAGGACCTGGAGAAGGTCCGGCGCGAGGAGCGCGAGAAGCTGTACGGCCGCCTGAACCAGCAGGACGAAGTCCTGAAGGCGACCCGCGAGGAGCTGGAGGCCGTCCGCAAGGCCCGCGAGGAGAAGGAAGCCGCCGAGGTTTCCGCCCGCAAGAAGGCCGAGGACGAGGCAGAGGCGAAGCGCCAGGCGGAGCTGTCCGCCAAGAGCCTGCTCAAGGAGCGCGAGGAAGCGTGGGAGAAGCGCTTCACCGACCTCCAGACCCAGTACGAGCAGGACAAGGAACTCTTCGCCCGCGAGCAGGAGTTCCAGCGCCTCCAGGGCGTGCGGAGCCAGCTCCTGGCCGCTGCTGCCGACGACATCGCCCCCGAACTGGTCGACCTCGTCCAGGGCAACACCGAGGACGAGCTGCGCCAGTCCGTCGAGCTGATGAAGCAGAAGAGCCAGGCCATCGTCGCCCAGATCCAGCAGACCCAGGTCGCTGCTCGGGCCCAGATGCGAGGCACCGCCCCCACCGGTTACGGCGTCGGTCCCGCCGACACGGACGCCGGCTACCGCCAGTACTCCGCTGGCGACATCAAGAACATGTCCATGTCCGAGTACGCCAAGCTCCGCGGTCAGCTTCTGCCGGCCGCCGGCAACGCGGCGCGTCAGGGCATGTTCGGTTAATCCGCCGCACCAGTAAGGGATGTAAAGCATGGCTTCTGCCATCACCGGTACGCCGCGTCTGTCGGCGTCTCCGACCAACTACGCCGGAGCGAACTCGCAGCTCTCCCCGGCCATCCAGGAACTCTGGTCGAAGGAGATCCTGTTCCAGTCGATGCCGATCCTCCGGTCTCGGGCCGCCTGACCCAGTGATGGGTCAGTGAGAACCACGCTGTATCGGTGAACCCCTCCTCCTCGTAGCATTCATTCGTAGCACGGGGAATACCGAGGGAACCCAACACCTGGGACTCCGTAGAGACTACACGCGAGGCACCTCCAACAGGTTCAGCTCTTAGGTGAGAAGTGAGCTGGAACTGGAGGTGAAGATATAGTCCGATCTTGCGGGATGGAAAACCGTAAGAGCCAGGCAGAAATGTCCTGGCCCCGCAGCCAGCGGGTAACAAGCGCGAATTGTCGAGCAGTTCGCAGTCAAGAAGACCGAACTCGGCGTCTCGCCGGGTCTCGTGATCCACTTCATGAGGTACGACAACCTCGGCGACGCCTCCCAGCTCGTCGAAGGTGTCCGAATGGAAACGCACGCGCTCACGGCGTCGCAGTTCTCCATCACGGTCTCCGAGCACGGCTACGCCATCGCCGTTTCCGAGCTTCTGCTCAACTCGTCCTTCGACGACGTGCTCGCTTCCGGATCTCGCCTCCTCGGTTGATATTTGGCCGCCTGACAGAGCAATCCGTCAGTGAAAAACCCGAGAATTGCTGGGACCTCCTGCCAGACCTCAGCGCCACAGCGTGGGGCGAAAGCCCGAGCGCGAAGGCTTGAAAAGCTGAGGGTAGGGAAAATCAGCAGCCGAGCCCGCCTGGTACTAACCGACGGGAAGGTTCACAGACCATGTACGGGTCGCCCCACGCGGGCGAAGATATGGTCGGGTCTCACGTGAAAGCGTGAGAGGTTGGCAGAAATGACCAACCCGCTCCGGGAAACCGGAGAGGTAACAGCTCGCGAAACATGGCGAAGTACCTGGATGAGCAGGCCAGGGACACCCTGCTCCAGGCGTCCAGCGTCCTGTACGGCTACGACAAGTTCGCAACCACGGGCAACGCGATCACCCGCATCTCCCCGTACGACAAGGGTGCGCCGGCCCCGAACCGCGCCGGCCTGACCGGCAACTACCGGTTCACCTCGGCGCTGGTCAAGGACATGGTCGAGACCCTGGCCACCCGGAACATCCCGAGGCTCGGCGATGTCTACGTGTGCTTCGTGCACCCGCACCAGAGCCGGTGGCTGCGTGAGGACCCGACCTGGATCGAGTCCTCGAAGTACGCGCAGCCGGGCGCGTTTTCCCTCGGCGAGATCGGCCGAATCGACGACGTGATCTTTATCGAGACCACACAGGTCAAGAAGGTCGCGAACGGCAACGGTACGACCCCGGCCGACGTCTACCAGAGCATTTGCATCGGTGACAACGCCTTCGGCCACGCGATCTCCCTCCCGGTCGAGCTGCGGGACGGCGGTATCCAGGACTTCGGACGAGAACACCTGCTGGCCTGGTACTCCATCTTCGGCCTGGGTCTGATCACCGATGCGTCTGTGGTCATCGCTGAGACCAACTGAGGCGTTCGCCATAGCGAAGAAACGCCTTCGCGACCATCCCTCGCAAGCAGGCCCTTCGACAGGGCCTGCTTGTGGGGATCTCACAACAACACTTCCCTGAGTAGGAGAACCACATGGCGACTGCCCGCAAGCCCGCCGGAGACCTCACCGGCCGCCAGGCGGAGAAGCTCGCGGCGGAGCGCGACGCCGAGGCCAAGGAGCGCGCGAAGAGCATGGCGACGGCCACGATCGTCGCGGAGGCCGAGAAGTCCAACACCGTCATCGACCTGGTCTCGAAGCCCGCGCCGGAGGTCGAGGAGCAGCCGGTCGTGGTCGAGGAGGCTCCGCGGGAGATCCGCGTGAACACCAACCTCACCGACATCGTCATCGGCCAGGGCAACTACCTGACCTTCGAGGTCGGCGTGCCCTACCGGGTGCCGGCGTTCGTCGCCAACCACCTGGAGGAGAAGGGCCTGATCTGGCACTGAGCCAGCCCCTGAGCCCGTGGGGGAGAGGGGTCTCCCTCTCCCCCTTCTCGTCTGCGCCCTTCCAGGAGAACTCGTGAGTGACATCCAGCTCGGCCAGCCCTACGTGCTGACGGCTGAAGGCGGCTATGGCAACGGCGTGGGCTCGGTCCCACAGGATGCCGTGGTGACGCCGTTCGAGGTCGTCCCGCCCGGCACGGCCGGCGTCGGCTACAGCGTCGAGGACGTCGTCCTGTCCACCTACGAGGACACGGTCACTGTGCCCGGCGTATCCGTAGGTCGCACCCTCGCCATCGCGGTCTCGACGTTCGACGCGTCCTTCACGCTCCAGGCGGACATGCCGGCCGAGCCGACCGTCCCGGACGCGCCCGTCGTACCGACCAACCCGGACCCCGCTCCGACGGGCGGTGCGTAGTGGCAGGTGGCTACCTCACAAGGCAGGCTGCCCACGCCCTTCTCACCCTCATGACCGGGGGAGGAGAGGACAGCACCTCGGGCACAGACCCCGTCGCCGACCGCCTGCTGAAGGCGCACCAGATGCGTCACTGGGGCGGGGGAGACCCAAGCGCACCGGGACCGTGGGCGCCCAAGGCATACCTCCTCCAGCTCCTGGACCAGGTCGATGCCCAGGGCTCTGCCGCAGTGCGCGAGACGGTGCAGGCTCTGCCTGACGACCCGAGCGGCTTGGTCTACCTCGCGTTGTCCACGGCCGACCCCGGCGACACTGCGACCAGCCTGCCGGACGAGCTACAGGCAGCCGGTTACCAGCGTCAGGCCGTCTCCCTGTCGGCCCCGAAGTCCGACGGCCAGTTCACCACCCAGTCGGGAACGCCTGCGGAGGTCGACCTGATCAGCAGCGCCATTTTCGGGCCCTTCACTGACCCCACGGGATCCGGCTCCGCCGTGTCGCACATGGCTCTGGTGACCGCCGGCACCGGCACCGACTACGCCGTCCTCGCTGTCTGGCCGCTGGACGTTCCCGTGACCGCAGCCCAGGGCGAGTCGCTTCTTGCCCAGGCTGGTTCGCTGACGATCAAGGTGGCCTGATGCCCGGATACCTCCACCAGATTGCGGAGCGTGCCGCTCTCCAGTTCATCACGTCGACTTCCACGGCGAGCAACCCTCCGACGAGCACGACCATCCGCGGCTACCTGCTGAAGCTCTACCAGATGCAGGGTCTGACCGGTCTCGCCGGCTACCTGCCGCCGAGCTTCCTGAACTCCTTTGCCGCGCAGGCCAAGGCGGACACCAACGGCTCGTGGCTGAGCGGTCTCATCGGGACGCGCACCGACGGTCCCTCGACCTTCTACCTTGCGCTGCTGACCGGTGATCCGGGGCGTCAGGCGAGCTTCGCGGACACGGCCGCGCTGGAAGTGGCTGCAACGGGCTACAGCCGGCAGGCCATCCCCTTCAACCTGGCCACCGCTCCGGCTTCCGGCGGCTCGGCCGTGTCCAACTCGGCGCCGCTGGTCTTCGGGCCCTTCACGGCGTCCGGAGGGATGGGCGTTGTTGCGACACACGCCGCCCTGGTCACGGTCGCGAGCGGCACGGCCGGAGCCGTCAACGCCATCTGGCAGCTCGACACCCCTGTATCCGCCAGCCAGAACGAGACCCTGATGCTCAGCACTGGCGGCCTGTCGATTGGGCTCGACTCATGGCAGAGCTGACCCGAATCCTCGCGCGCATGCGCTCCGAACTCGGCGACTTCGGAAGCGGCTTCCGCGACGTCCTCGCAGGCACAGGAGAGCTGACCGACTACGACCTCAGCTCGGTCAACGTCACCCTCTCCCGCGTCAGCCTCCTCAACGGCCAGGCCCTCACCGACCTGACTGCCGGCACCGACTACCAGGTCGACGGCCGCGAGGGACGCATCACGCTCCTCGGCCAGCACGCCCCGCTCCCGCTCGGCCAGACGCTCATCGTCGAGGGAACGGCCGCTGGCATGTTCACCGACCAGGAACTGACCCAACACCTGCGAGACGCCGAACTCCAGCACTGCCACAACCGCCACACCACCGTCAGGTACCGCAGTCAGAACGGATTCATACGCTACGCCGACGAGGCCCTGACGCTGGAGAACCTGCCGGATGTCGAGGAGCTGCCTCTGGTGCTCCTGGCGGTCGTCAACGCGCTCTGGGCCGTGGCCACCGATGCCTCGTCGGATGTCGACATCAGCACGGGCGAGGGCACGCACGTCAACCGCGGGCAGCGCTACACGCAGGTGCTGCACCAGATCTCGGTGATGACCGACCGGTACGAGGAGTTGTGCCGGCAGCTCAACATCGGGCTCTTCCGGATCGAGATGGCGAACCTACGACGCGTCTCGCGCACCACAGGTCGGTACGTGCCGGTGTACGTGGACCGCGAGTACGACGACAACGCCTACCCGGAGAGGGTCCTGCCGCAGATCGACAAGCACGACGTCGACCCCTCCGGCATCCCCAACCCCACGTACAACGGGTGGGCCGCGTGAGTCGAGCTGACTGGAAGCGGGGCAGGTTCTCCGCCACCGAAGAGGGCGAGCGCATCGACCGGGGCCTGCGCGCGTGGCAGCGCCACGTCGGGGACGTCATCGGCTACTGGCGGTTCTCCCACAGCCGCTCGGTATCCAACGACATCTACGACGAGGGCGACGAGGGCGGCCTGGCCTACGACGGTCCCTGGCCCGTCCCGGTCCTGCACGCCACCCACGTCGAGGCGGGGGACCAGGAAAGCGACCGCGGCTTCTACACCGTCGACACCCTTTCGATCACAGCGGTCTTCGCCCAGATACAGAAGATCGGCCTCACCCAGACCGACATCCACAACGACCAGTACCTGCGGGACCGCATCGCCTACGACGGCCGGCTCTTCCGCATCACCCAGATGTCCATCCTCGGACAGATCCGCAGGCAGGACGTCCTCGTGTCCATCACCGCCGTCGAGGTCAAGCCCGACGAGCTGACCGCGGACTCAGTCTTCGCCCAGTACATCCCCGCAGCGGGAGCCGGCGAGCGCTAGACGCCCGGCAGCAAGGAGCCACATGGCCACCTACGAACGCCCCGACGCTTTCGTCGAGGAGCGACTGACCACCTACGCGGACACTCTCCCCACGGGCGGCACCACGTCCACCGACGCCCTCACGCAGGCCCAGGCCGACGCCCGCTATCAGCAGCTCGGCCAGCCCGTTCAGCTCGCCATGCCCGTAAGCCAGGGGCCCGCACTGACCGTACAGACGGACACCGACTCGAAGCCCCGCGTCCAGATCACCCCCGACGGCATCGTCGGCTTCGGCACGGGCACGGACGACCCGGACGTCACGCTCAAGAGGATGGGTCCCGCCCTGCTCGGGACGAACGGCACCCTCAGCCAGAGCGGCCACACCGTCCTCGACATCTCCCAGGTCGGCGTAGCCGGCGGACTGGCCACCCTCGGTTTGGACGGCAAGCTCACCGCGGCACAGCTCCCCGCCAACGTGGGCGGCGGCTCCTCGAACCCCAACACAACCCTCCAGGCCACGAAGGGCTACTCCATCCCCTCGACCTGGGGCGAGTTCTGGCGCCCGAAGCGCGACGCCGCGAAGGCCGGCACGGGCAAGGCCACCGTCGCCGTCATCGGAGGCGCAGCAGCGGCCGGCTTCCCGGCGTCCAAGCTGCGCACCAAGTCCTGGCCCGGCGTGCTCACCGCGTCACTCCAGACCGCGTACGGGGACGGCGGGACCGGCTACTCCACCTCGCTGCTCGGCCCCCACGGCATCCTCGGCTACACCAACACCACCGGCTGGACCAGCGAGCTGATCAGCGAGAGCGGCACCTGGACAATCGGCGGCTTCTCGGCCGGCCCCGGCTGGGGCTACCTCTACACGAAGACGCCCAACGACAACCTCACCTTCAGCGTGCGAGGCACGAGCGTCACCATCTACACGCTCGGCGCCGACGGCGGCCACGCCCAGTGGTCCTACAGCATCGACGGCGCAACCGCGGTCACGGTCACCGACACCGCCACGAGCGGGCTCGCCGTCATCACCACCAAGATCACCGGCCTGTCGGTCGGCACGCACACCGTCAAGATCACCCACACCGGCACCAACACCAAGTACCTCGCGGTGTGCGGCGTAGCCGGCGAGAACGCAACCGGCGTCGTGCTGAACAACTTCGCCCGCCGCTACACGGTCGCAGCCGACTACCTGCCCACGCTCAAGCTGCCCTGGAACGGCGGCCCGAGCTACCCGGCCGACGTCGTGATCTATGCGGTCAGCCTCGACGACGTCATCAACGGCGGCGACGCCGACGCATGGGCCACCAACGTGCGCCAGCACCTGAGCAACATCCGGGACGGCGGCACCGCAACCGGGGCCACCGACATCGTCATCGTCCTGCCGCACATCGGGCAAGGCGACACGGCCACCTTCTGCTACCAGGACTTCGTCGACCGCGCCCACGCGCTCGCCCGCGCCTACAACGCAGCCGTCATCGACCTCTGGGCCCTGGGTCGTAATTCGTGGAACTACTGGAACTCACTGTCCTATTGGGGTGATCCGGCAAATCCGGGGGCCACAGGAACGGACGCATTCTTCATGTCAGACGCCGGCCACTCCTACGTCGCAGGAGTCATCAACGCGCTCCTTTCGAGCTGACAGAGAGTTCCCATGGTCATTCCCCAGATGCCGCTTGTCATAGCGGTAGCCAAGAGCCAGGTCGGCGTACACGAAGGATACGCGGAGGGCGGCTGGAACAACCTCACCCGCTACGCCTACGAAGTCCCCACACTTGCCTGGGCCGACGGCCAATCGTGGTGCGACACATTCGTCTCGTGGGTGGCTATGCGTGCCGGCGTCGCCAACCTCTTCCCCCGCACGGCAGACTGCTCCGCCTCCGTCACCTGGTGGCAGAGCAATAGCCGCTGGAGCTGGTATCCCGCGGTGGGAGCGCAAGTTATGCTGGGCGATTCCGGCGCAGACCACACTGGCCTCGTGTACGCCTTCGACTCCGTTTTCATATACACGATCGAAGGAAATGGAAACGTCAACGGCACGGACGAAGGCGACGGCGTCTATCTGCGAAAGCGGAAGCGTTCGGACGCCGCCGTATACGGGTACGGGTTGCCCGCTTACGCCGAGGGCGTCATCACGGCCGACTCCTCCCTGAAGGGTCTGCCGGGCTACATTTACGCGACCGCCCACACCGGCCCCGGACCCGCGACCCTCCGTCAGGGCGCCTGGCTGGTCGAGCACCTGGTGACCGGGACGATGGCCGTCAACGGTCCGATCAACAGCGGCCGACTGTCCATCCAGCAGAACGACCCCGACACAGTCGGCCTGGAGGTCACCGCGGCGTCGTCGCCCAACCAGTCCCTCGTCAAGTTCCGGGACACCAACGGCAACGTCGCCTTCGAGATCAACACCACGGGTCAGATCGTTCACCGTGGCCAGTCACTCCACACCAGCAGCGTCCAGATTGGCTCCGCCACCCCTGACCTCGGAGGCGGCGGCGGTGTGCTCGGCATCAAGGACGCATCACCAGCCCCCACGACCAACCCGACGGGCGGTTCGCTGCTGTACTCCGAGGGCGGCGTCCTCAAGATGCGCACCTCGGCCGGCGCGGTCGTCGACCTGTCCACTGTTCCGCGAAACGAGTGGCGTCCCACTGACCACGGTCTGACGGCCTGGACTTTCGACCCGGCGTGCTGCTCGACAACGGGCACCACGCTCAGCGTCGGCTACATCTACTTCGTCGAGGTCGTACTCCGCAACGCGGCCACCATCAGCAGCATCTGCGTCAATCTCGGTGCCGGGGGTTCGGGGCTCACCGCGGGACAGTGCCTGGCTGGCCTCTACACCGCCAGCGGCACCCGCGTCGCCGTCACCAACGACCTGTCGACGGTGTGGAACAGCGCGGGCGACAAGACGCTGGCACTCACCTCGTCGTACTCGGCCGCAGCCGGCAAGTACTACATCGGCTTCCTCGTCAACGGGACCACGAGTCCGACATTCGCGTGCGGCAGCACGCTGGGCAATTTCACCCCCGGCAACGCCCACCTCGCTTCCGGCAATTACCGATTCTGCCGGTCCGCCTCCGGCCAGACCGCACTCCCGACCAGCTACACGATGACGAACGCAACGCCGGACGCGAACAACGTCTGGGCCGCCGTCGCGTAAATCCGGGCCTGTAACAGATTCCTCTGAATGCTGCAATCCTGAATTCGGAGGAATCATGACGTAATCACCGGAAGGCCCGACGTAATGCCCTGGATAGCCAATGAGGACGCCGCCATCAAGGCGAAGCTCCAAGGGCTGGTTGTCAAGGACACCAACGCACCCGCCGAGGGCATTCCGGTCGACGTCCGATTCCGTCTTCCTGAGAACGAACTGGCGACAGCGACCTTCCCGCTCATCGTCATCGAGCGCACCCGCGTAGAGCCCGACCACAACCGGGAGCACCGCGGGACCGTCGAACTCGGCTACACCCCAGAGGGATACGACGCCGCCAAGAGCTACTTGGCGGCAGATCCCATCCCGTACCTGTTCGAGTACCAGGTCACCGTCTATACGCGAAAGCAGCGGCACGCGGCGAACATCGCGCAGATGCTGTCCGCAAGGGACTATCTCCACCCGCGCTGGGCCTACCTGGAAGTTCCGCAGGACGGAACCGTAAGGCGTCTCGAAGTTGCCGGCGGACCCGAATTCAACGAGGGCCGCGACAGCCAGGGGAAGCGCCTGTGGCAGGTCGACTACCTGCTGCACGTGAGCGCTGAACTCCTCGACGAGATCGCCGAGATCAAGCCCGTCCAGACGGTCGAACTCACCACACATCCCCTCGGCCAGTAGGCCCCGAAGGAGCTTTCTCTATGGCGACTTTCCTGCGCCCCGGCATCTACGTGGACGAGACGCTGGACGCGATATCGAACCCGATCTCCACCAGTCCCGGCGAGGCCATCGCCGCGTTCGTCGGCGCCCACAACTTCGGCCCGGCCGTCCCGACGCTGATCACGTCCTGGAACCAGTTCAACCTGGTCTACGGCGGCTGGGGCAACGGCACCGACCTGCTGCCGTACGCGGTCTACACCTACTTCGCCAACGGGGGCGGCAAGGCGTACGTCTGCCGCGCGGTACCGTCCGACTCGGTCGCCGCGCACGTCACTCTCAACGACCGGCAGACCACCCCCGAGCCGGTGCTGACCCTCACCGCGCGTGCGGCCGGTGCCTTCGGCAACCAGATCTACATCGACGTCTCCGACGCCAACACGGGCGCCGGCCGCTTCAACCTGGCCGTCAAGGTCGGCGGCACGACGGACGCGTACATCGCCGACCGGTACAACGACGTCTCGCTCGACCCGGCCGACTCCCGCAACCTGGTCGCGATGATCAACTCGCCGGTCAACGGCTCGGCGTTCGTCAAGGCCGACTACGTCGCCACCGACACCTGGTCTGCCTCGGTCACGCCGGCCCTCCAGACCGGCACGCCGCTGACCGGCGGCATCGACGGCAGCGCCACCCCCGACCTCGTCGAGGCGACCAAGCAGCTCGAAGCGACCGGCGAGATCGTCAACATCAACCTGCCGGGCGTCACCGACACCTCGATCCTGAACAACATCATCACCTGGGTCGAGGACTACGGATACGGCTTCGTCGTGGTCGACGCACCGCAGACCGCGTCCCTGGACGCGGCCACTGCCGTGACCAACTACGGCAAGCTGTCGCCCGCGGCGAACACCAGCACCAGCCCCGCCCCGCTGAAGTCCAGCTCGTATGTCGCGGTCTACGGTCCCTGGCTGGTGACGGCAGACCCGTCGTCGGTCGCCTCCGGTGCCACGCGCATCCTTCCGCCCGGCGGCGCGGTCCTCGGCAAGATCTCCCAGACGGACACCCTCTACGGCCCGCACCAGTCGGCGGCCGGCACACTCAGCCGGCTCAGCGGGGTGTACTCGACCGAGCTGCGGTTCACCAACGCCCAGCTCGACAACCTCAACGCCTGGGGCATCAACGTCATCAGGGCGATTCCCCAGAGCGGCATCTGCATCATGGGCGCGCGAACCCTCAAGCCCGGCTACCCCGACCGGTACGTCGCCGTGCGCCGGCTGCTGACCTACACCCGCAAGATCCTCGTCGACCTCACGCGGTCTGCCGTCTTCGCGCCCAACACGCCGGACCTGTGGCACTCCATCGCGGCCACGCTCACGCAGCAGCTCACCACCCAGGCCCAGGCGGGCCAGTTCGCGAGCACCACCCCGGACACCGCGTTCCAGGTGATCTGCGACGACACCAACAACACCACCACCACGGTCGACAACGGCGAAGTGCACATCGACGTCGGCATCGCGGTCGCGCGGCCGGCCGAGTTCGTCGCAATCCACATCAGCCAGTACGACGGCGGCGCGACGGTAACTGAGTCCGCGTAAGGAATCGGGGCAGGGCGCGAGTCCTGCCCCGTCGTAAACCTCTCGACATTCAATTCGGAATTCACTCGGACAACCACCCGGTGCACTTCGTGCTACGGGAGTAGTGAATGGCCTCCACCCTCAAGACCGTTTCGCAAAGCCAGAGTCTGGCCACGCGACAGACGGACCCCCTCCGCTCGTTCAAGTTCCACGTCCAGATCAGCCAGGTAGGAAAGCTCTCCTCGGCCTATCCGAAGCTCGGCTTCATGTCGGTCTCCGGCCTCTCCGTGACCACGGACGTCATCGCCTACAGGGCCGGCGGGATGAACACCACGACCCAGAAAATGCCTGGTCAGAGCGACTTCAGTCCCGTGACGCTGTCCAAGGGCATGATGCCCGGCGACCAGAACCTCGTGAACTGGATGTACCAGCTCTTCGACGTCATGCAGGGCAACGGATCCGGCTCCGACACCGGAAACGAATTCCGGGCCACGATCGACATCATGCTCATCGACCACCCGGTCACGAAGAGCAAGGCTGCGGTAAAGGCGGTATGGCGCCTCTACAACGCCTGGCCCACCTCGGTCGCCTTCGGTGACCTCGACGCCGGAAGCAACACCTTCGCCGTCTCCCAGCTCACGTTCGCGCACGAGGGATGGGACTTCAAGGTCGCCGACAGCTACGGCCCGAACTCCTACGCGGTCATCAAGTAATTCCCGACACAAGGAAATCACTCATGTCTGAAATGCAGTACGACTGGACCTTCGATTCTCCCGCTGGTGGTCGGCAGGTCGACGTCCTCGGGGACACCCAGGGCGCGACCGCCACCATCCAGTCCCTCCTCACCGACTCAGCCGGCGAGCCGCCGTCCATACCCGCGCCCGCCGACTGTCTCGTCACCCTGCCCGCCGGCCTGGTCCGAGACGACCACATCATCACCGAGGCCGAAGTGCGCGAGCTGACGGGCGCCGACGAGGAGGCCCTCGCCCGCGTCCGCTCCAACCCCTTGCGCCTGCTGGAGACGCTGCTGGAACTCGGCACCGTCCGCATCGGCGACGTGCCAGCCACCTCCGACATCCTCCCGCAGCTCCTGCTCGGCGACCGCGACGCCCTGGTCCTGGCGATCAGGCGGGTGACCTTCGGCGACGAGATGGAGTTCGCCGAGATCATCTGCCCCACCTGCGGAGACGACTTCGCGGCCACCATCTCCCTCGGCGACATCAAGTCCCAGACGGCAGAGGTCGGCCGGCTGACCGTCCCGCTGCGCAAGGGCGGCTACGCCATCGTCCGCTTCCCGACCGGCGCCGACCAGGCAGCCATGCTCGCCGACCCCAAGGCGACCAACGCGGAGCACAACTCGGTCCTCCTGTCCCGGTGCCTCGTCGAGACCCGCGACGACCAGGGCAACGCCAAGCCCGGCGGCGCGGACCTCGCCAAGAGCCTCGGCCTGGCCGACCGACGCACCATTCTCTCCCAGCTCGCCGCCAAGCAGCCCGGACCGCGGCTGCTGGAGCTGTCGATCGAGCACGAGGCGTGCGGAGGGGAGGTTCCGCTGCCGCTCTCGGTGGCGGACCTGTTTCGCGATTTCTGACGCCCGAGCAGCACGGGCTGACTACACCACCCTCGCCTACGCCCACCCCGAGTGGCAGCTCAGCGAGATCAAGCAACTGACGGTCCAGGAGCGCGAGTACTGGCGGGACCTGGCGCTCTGGGTCAAGAACAGAAGGGAGGCGGCCTCCAGTGGCTGAGGAAGAGATCAACCGTGGAGAGCCCAACTTCGGGGGCCGCCTCCTCGGCACCAACGGGATGCAGCGCGCGGCCGACAAGGTCGAGCAGGACATCAACAAGCTCGGCGCCAACGTCGCCGCGCTGAACAAGGCTCTCCAGGGCGCGATCAACTCGGCCACACGCGGGGCTGCCTTCCGGGGCATGCCGACGCAGGCTTTCCCCGCGGCGAACCAGACCACCCGCATCAACCCGGCCCCGATCTCCCACCCGCCGGCCAACACAGTCACGCAGGCCGGCGGGCCAAGCGACGCCACTTCCTTCACGCACCCCGTCACCGGGCGCGTCTACACGGGTGCTGTGGGCGCGCGCCTCGCCTCGCGCTACGACGCCCAGGTCGGCCGCGCAGACGCCCATACGCAGGCGCAGGCAACGCTTCGCAGCAGCATGAACATCCAGCGGATGCTCTCGATACAGCGCGACGAGCAGCGGCGCCAGGCGGAGGAGCGACGGCAGGAGCAGCAGCAGGCCAACGAAGAGGCCCGACGTCGACAGGACGACCAGCTCGCCCGCATCCGTGCCATGCGGCGGATGGGTTCTTCCCCCCAGCAGCCTTCTAGCGGCATCAACCCCGACCTGCTAGCGCGCATCACGCCGGCTCGGGTCTCGCAGGCACGCCAGGCGAACGCCGACGCCTACTACGGATCGCTCTTCGACGAGGCGATACGCAGGCAGAACATCGCCAACAGCCCGACCTACGGCCTGCGCCTCGGCGGCCGGATGTGGGCGTATAACCGCGGCGCAGGGCTGTCCAGTGCCCGCGTCAGCGGCGGCGGTGTATACGCGACGCGCAACGGGTCGGTCCTCAACCTGGGCCGGCAGCAACAGCAGTACAACACGCCCCCGCCGCAGGGCTTCTCCTCTACCGTCCCGGCGGACGAGGCCATGGGCTCGGTGGACGGCAGCCCGGCACCCACCCTCGGCAAGGGGCCGGTCAACGCCATCTACCAGCAGGCGGTCAAGTACGGCGACCGTATGAAGCCGCAGATGGAGGAGATGGACCGGTACACCAACTGGGCGGCCATCGCCTCCGGTGGTGTGCCGGCGAATCCGGGCTACGACAAGTGGGGCCTCAAGAACGCGATCCGTGACCACAGCTACGGCATGGTCGTGGCCAAGTCCACCGAGGACGCGAGCAACGCGAACTTCTTGCTGGACAAGAACTTCGGCCTCACCTACGGGACCCAGGCGCAGGCCACCGTCCGCGGTAACACGTTCGGTGCTGCCTTCGTCGCCGGCTTGGACGCGGAGAGCGGCGCCAAGCTGTCCTCCAGCCTCTACAACCCGCAGGCGTCACTCGCTGCGACCCGCCTCGGTTACGGCCGGCTCATCGGCAAGGGCGGAAAGGCGACCGGCATCGGCACCCTCGCCGACAACATCATGCAGCGCACCTTCGGGTCGACGAGCATCGACAGCAAGAAGTTCGCGGCGGCCACCGCCAGCGGCCAGGTGCTCGATTACAACGTTGACCAGCTCGGCCAGGCAGCCGGCTGGGACGAAGAGACGATCGACAACTTGAAGGAGTACATGCGGGGCCGGAACACCCTGCTGAAGAACTCCAAGATGTCGTCGGCCGATGCCGACAAGCTCATCGCCGACGCGTCCCAGACCGGCAAGAAGGGCGACAAGGCCCGCAGCAAGCTGAGCAAGTACGGGGTCTCGGAAAGCCTGGGGCAGACCCGAAAGGACTTCGAGGCCCAGGAACGCCAGCACGACGCCAACATGGGCGACAGCTTCGCGCACAACCTGGAGACCGCGACTCACGCCGTCCAGAAGTTCGAGAGCGCCATCAACCACTTCCTCGAACTGCCGGGCGTCAAGCAGGTCGTCGGTGCCTCTGGCGCGTGGGCCACCGCTACGAAGGAGCCGGTTAACCAGCTCAAGTCGATCTGGAACTTCGGTAAGAGCCTGCTGCCAATCAACATCGGCGGCGGTGCCGACCACGACTCCTCTCCGAAGAAAAAGTCCGGTAAGAAGGCTGACGGCTCCGCGGCCACCGCCGGCCACACGGGGCACGGAAACGCCGCAGCAGCCATCAAGGCTGCCCTGACCCAGGTCGGGTTGCCCTACATCTACGGTGCCGAGGCGCCCGGAGAGGCGTTCGACTGCTCCGGCCTCGTCCAGTGGGCGTACCGCCAAGCTGGCATCTCGCTGCCCCGAATCTCGCAGCAGCAGATCAAGGTCGGTGTGGGGGTCGACAAACAGCACATCCAGCCCGGCGACCTGCTCTTCCCCAACGAGGGCCACGTCATGATGGCCATCGGAGACGGCAAGGTCGTCGAGGCCGCCAACCCCAGGGTCCCCATCCGGGTCCGCTCCTACAGCCTGGGCGAGATCCAAACCGTCCGCCGTGTGGCCAGCGGCGTCGGCGCGCTGGACGGCTACAACACCGACACGAAGCAGACCGACACCGAGGCAGGCGCCGGCAATGCCGGCTACTTCGGCGGCGCGGGCAACGGCGTCAGCCAGGAAGAGGTCGACGCCCTGGCCGCAGCCCTGTCCGGCGGCGCTGGCTACACCATGGGCCCCCAGACCAGCGGCACGGGCCAGTCGGTCAACGCAGACAGCGAAACCACGGTTTCCAGTGCGCCCTCGAACCCGAAGGGGAACGCAGCCCTGGGCAAGAAGCTCGCGGCCAAGCGAGGTTGGACCGGCAAGGAGTGGAACGCCCTTTACCAGCTCTGGCAGCACGAGTCGGGGTGGAACGAGAAGGCTGACAACCCAAGCTCCGACGCCTACGGCATCCCGCAGGCGCTGCCCGGATCGAAGATGGCTTCCAAGGGCAAGGACTGGCGGACAAACCCCGCCACGCAGATCGAGTGGGGCCTCGACTACATCGCCGGCCGGCCGGACTACGGGAAGCCCTCCAAGGCGTGGGACCTGTGGCAGCGGCGTAGCCCGCACTGGTACGCCTCCGGTGCCTGGGAGATCCCGCAGGACCTCGACGCCCGCGTCCACAAGGGCGAGATGATCATCCCCGCCGCCAAGGCAGAAACGATCCGTCAGGCACTCATCAAGGACTCGGTCAACGTCATCTCCCCGGCCGGCGCCGCAGCCGGCGCAGCCGCTGGAGGGGCTGTCGGCGGGGGAGGCGTCGCCCTCACCTTCGCTCAGGGCGCCATCCAGATCACCGTCAGCGGCGTCATGTCCGACCGTGCGGCCTCCGATGCCGCCAAGAAGGTCGTCGACTGCATCGCCGCAGACAACCGCATCAAGCAACTCGGGGTAGGTGTCTGATGGTAAACGCGAGAAACCCGAAGTTCGACTCCAGAATGCGGGGAATTCCGGCACTCGGGCTGGCCGCAAAGAAGGATCCGGCGTTCTGGCGCGGTTCGATCTACCGTGAAGAGAAATCTGTCACGGGCGGCTACCTGTACCTGGATTTCCTGTTCAACCCTTCGACCATCAACATCAGCCACCAGCAGGGATACAACCTGTCGGCAGATCAGATGTCGACGGACGGGAACATCATCGGGGCGCAGGGTATCGGCACCCTCTCGTTCGACTTGCTTTTCGACAGGACGTACGAGATGTACGGCGGGACGCAAGGCGTGCTTCCCGGTGACATAGGCCCCGGAGACGAGGCCGCCTACAAGGGCGTACTCGCCGATGTGGAGGCGCTCTACAACGTCACCGGCGCCTACGACGTCACGGCCAAGGGAGCGAACAACAAGGTGCTCCGGGCTATGCAGCCCAATCCCTGCACGTTCTTCTTTGGCGGTTCGGCGTCCGGGGCGGGCCTCCTGGCCAACAACCAACTGTCCTACTACGGGACCGTGACTGGACTGACCGTCGCGTACACCCACTTTTCGCGGGAGATGATTCCGCAGCGTTGCGGACTCAGCCTCACGGTGGACCTGGCGACAAAGGAGGTGTAGCCGTGATTCCCGCGAATTCTCGATACGCATCCAACGTCACCACCATCATTACCGGAAGTGACGGGAAATCCCGTAACGTGATCCTTCCGAAGAGTCCGGGGGCCCTGTCGGCAACCGTGCAGGTATACACCTGGGCGGAAGGCGACAGGGTAGATCTGCTGGCCTACCGCAATTACGGCGATGCCACTCAATGGTGGCGGATAGCAGACGTCAACCCGAACATTCAGAACTGGACAAACCTGCCCGTCGGGACAAGGATTAGGATTCCGATTGTCTAGCAAGTGGCCGACCATCTCCCTGGAGACTCCCGCTCTGAGCGGGAGGAAATGGGTCACCGACGCGGTGATCTCTCAGGGCGAGTCGCTGCATGAGGTCGCGCAGATCACCGTGCTGCACGAGGTGCAGCGCGGAGCCTCAAGCAGCTCCGGCTGGTCGCTGGACGCCACAGGCGCGCTTCCCGAGGGCACGCCCATCGCGCTGCGCTTCGGGGACACCGTTCGCTCGACGACGTTCTACGGGTACGTCTCGTCAGTGGCGGTCCAGGGCAGCGACACGCACCAGCCGCTCGCTCCCTCCGTCAGGGTCCCCGTTGTCTACACCTGTATCGGACCGACGTACTACATGCAGTCGCAGGCCAACCGCCTGTGGCCGTCGTCGACCGCCTCGTACGTGGCGCGGTCCATCATCGGCGCCGCCGGCCTGCGTGCCCAGGTCCAGCAGAACAGTCGGCTGTTCGAGAACCTCCCGCAGCAGGCGGCCAGCGACTTCACCTTCCTGCGCGACCTGGCCGACGAGGTCGGCTACCGGCTGGTCGCCGCCGGCACAACGATCGCGGTCACCGACCCGCTGGTGTCACTGCGGGAGACAGGTGAGGACCGGCCGACGTTCCAGTACTCCAAGGCCCTCACCGACACCGTGAAGACGTGGAAGTCGACTGCGGGTCAGCTCGACCCGCTCGGCGGCAGACGGACCCGGCGCGAGGGGTTCTCCTTCAACCCGACCACCAAGGCCCTGGTCCGGGTCGTCGCCGACGGCACACAGGACAGCACGGTGACGCAGTACAGCACCGGCCGGCCGTTCGCGAACCAGGCCGAGGCTGCTGAAGTCCTCGCGGCCGAGACTCGGCGGGAACGGTTGTGGGTGCACGCGGAAGCCACGGTGCGCGGCGACTCACGCCTACGCCCCGGCACCGAGCTGGACATGGATGGAAGCTCGCTGGGCCCTGACGACTCGGGCCTGTGGATGGTCCGCTCCAGCACGCACCGCATCTCTGTCATGCCCAACCGGCCAGAGGCGGGCGTCTTCTGGACGGACGTCACCCTCGGCCGCAACCGCGTCGGCGGGCTCGACTCCACCCCCAAAGCCGGACTGGTCGGTGACATCGAGACCGGCACGGCGCTGATCGACGGACGCTGGCGCGCTCGCCACATCGGAAGGGCGTGACCATGGCACTGACCCCGACCAACAGCGATGTCTACGCCGCCGTCGTCACCCACGCCCAGGACCCCCAGAACCTGGGGCGGGTGCGACTGCGGATCCCCCAGGTGGCGGGAAATGCAGTCACTGGGTGGGCCTACCCCTCCGGAACCGTCGTCCGAGGCGCGGCAGTGGGGGAGCGGGTCTGGGCCGCGTTCGATGGCGGAGGCACCCGACTGGTGTACTGGACCGCCGAGCCGGGCCTGATCACCGGAGCCCAGATAGCCACCGGCACCATCACACAGACACAGCTCGCGCCGAACGCCCTCGACGGCATGACCGTGTCCGCCGCCAATCCGCTGCTCGGCAGCGACCACTGGACCAACCCCGTCCTGGCTGCCGGCTGGGCCACCACCACCGCCTTCGGCGGCACGACAGGCGTGCAGGCCATCCAGTACCGCAGGGACTCCTGGGGCAACCTCCACATCTGCGGAGCCATCACCGTCACCGACTCGACAGCCGCGTCCACGGCCTTCACCGTGCCGGACGGCTACTACAACCCCAACTACCGCGTCGGCTACCCGGTGGTCGAGCAGAAGACCGACGGCACTTTCATCACCTCGTGGGGCTACGTCAACGCGACCGGCGCCGTCCACTTCGACAAGCCGGCTGGCTTCACCCGCAACGCAGGGGACGCCTTCTACGTCAACGCGCGGGTCCACCTGGGCAGCATCACGTAAGGACCAGTCCCTTGGCCGACACCTACGCAAACTACGCCGACCTCGCCGCGCACCAGACGCTCGGCACGGACTACCTCATATCCTCGCGCGTCGTCACCGGAGCGCGCGGTGCGCACATCGCCATCCATGGCGGCGGCATCGAGGCACCCACCACACAGCTCGCCGACTACTGCGCCTCGACGACCGGGAACAACTTCTACTCGTTCCAAGGCGTGATGAGCAGCGGCAACTCGACGCTGCACGTCACCGCGACGCACTTCGACGAGCCCACGATCTTCCAGGTCCTGCGATCTGCGGAGTGGACCGTCTCCTGGCACGGCACCAGCGGCAGCGACCTGACGACCTACATCGGGGGCATCGACACCGAACTCGGGGACGCGATCAGGACGCGGCTGGTCGCCGCAGGCTTCAACGTCGCCCCCACCGCGCCCACCGAGATCGACGGCAACGACACGCTCAACGTCGCCAACCGGAACAGCCGCGGTCAGGGCGTGCAGCTCGAACTCAGCCGTGGGCTGCGCGAGTCCTTCTACATCAGCGCCGACCTGACGCTGAAGTCCATCGCGGACTCCTCGCGGCGCACGGACGCGTTCTACGCCTACACCAGCGCCGTCATGGCTGCCGTGGCGGAGACCTGGCCGCAGAGCCGGCCGGACAGCGGGCAGGTCCCGCAGACTGCGCCCCCTGCCCACACCGTGACCAGCGTCGCCGGCTACCCCGGCGCCGGTACGGTGCAGATGCGCATGCCCTTCCAACTCGACGCCATGGGCCGCATCGCGGTCAACACCGACCCCGACAGGATGCTCGTTCAGCGGTCGCGCGCCGTGGTGGCAACCATGCCCGGCGAGTACGTGGGTGAGCCGTCCTTCGGTTCGAACGTCTCGGCCGCGCTGTTCAGGCCCAGCGATCCCATCGCGCCGGCACTCCTCGGCGAGGCTGTACGGGATGCGCTGGCCCGCTGGGAGCCGGACGCCACCATCACCGCGATCCGGCCAGTCGTCGACGACGACCAGGAGGGGATCGTGGACGTCGAGGTGGATGTCGCCCTGACCAACACCCCGACCGTCGAGGTGGTGCAGACGGAAAGCGTGCGCATCATGCCGGGCGGGCAGGTCATCGGAAGCTCCCTATAACACTCGGGCTTTCGCGCCTCATAAACTGATCCACATACGGTGCACGAATTGGGATTCCTTCCGCTGTCCCAATTCAGGAGAAACTCACCGTGGCGGATCTTACGTCCAGCTCGCCGGCTATCGACTACACCGCGAAGGACTTCGACGGCTTCCGGCAGGCAATGCTCGACCATGCTGCCCGCGTCTATCCAGAATGGTCGGGGCGTAACACGGCCGACTTCGGTGTGCTGCTGGTCAACCTCTTCGCCTACATGGGCGACATCCTGTCGTACTACCAGGACGCCGCCGCCCGCGAAGCATTCCTGGAGACGGCAACTCAGCGTTCCTCGGTCTTGGCCCATGCAGCCCTGCTCGGGTACACGCCGGCAGCGGCGGCCCCGTCGACCGGCAGCGTCACCTTCGTCACCGACTCCACCCAGCCCACCGACGTCGTCATCCCCGCGGGTACGCAGGTGACGACCGCGTTCATCGAGAGCCTCGACGCGCCGCTCACCTTCGAGACGGACGTAGCGGTCACCGTGCCAGCTCAGGGCGGCACGGCCACCGTCTCCGTCACCGAAGGTGCGACCGCAGGCTCCCAGACGCTGACCCTCAACGCCGGCACCGCGACGGAGACCCTCGTGCTCGTCGACAGCCTGGGGACCTCGGACGGCACGGCCGGCCAGTCCTTCACGCTGCCCGCCGCTCCGGCTCTCGTGGACAGCGTCCGTGTGTTCGTCGGCAGCGACGTCGTGGTCGAGTGGCAGCCCACCAACGACCTCCTGACCGCCGCGGCCACCGACCAGGTTTTCACGGTGAACAGCACCGATAGCGGCGTCGTGACGATCACCTTCGGAGACGGCACGCTCGGGGCGATCCCGGATCTGGCCGTCCCTGTGTACGCCGCGTACAGAGTCGGTGGCGGGGTCCGAGGAAACATCGACGCCAACCAGGTCGTCGACATCGGCATCGGTATCGCCGGCCTCTACATCGCCAGCTCCTCCGCCATGACGGGCGGCCGGGAAGTCGAGTCCACCGAGTCGATCCGAACGAACGCCCCCAAGGCGTTCCGCGCTCAGGACCGCGCGGTGAGCCTGCGCGACTTCGAGGACCTGGCGCTCGCGGTCCCCGGCAACGCCAAGGCAAAGGCCATCGGCGCCCACTACAGCGCGATCACCATCGCCACCGTCGGCGCGGACAACTCCGTGCCGTCCGACGACCAGCTCACCGCCACGGCCCGCTATGTGCAGGACCGCACCCTCACGGGTGTCTACGTCGATGTGGTGCCCGGCACGCTGGTCGGCGTCAACGTCGGGTCGGCCGCCAACCCTGTCGTCCTCGGCATCTACGCCAACTTCCGGGCCTCGGAAGTGGTCCTGGCCGCGCAGAAGGCGTTGCAGGACCTCCTCTCCAGCCAGCGCTCCACGTTCGGTCAGCGCATCCCGGCATCCAAGGTCTACGCACTGCTCGACGGCATCCCCGGCGTGGAGTACGTGAGCATCCCCCTCCTGGCCCGAGCCGACGGACAGCAGACCGGAGCCCAGGACATCATCTGCCGCGACTGGGAAATCCCCGTGGCCGGCCAGATCTACATCACCGCAGACGGCGGCCAGTAAGGACACCCATGAGCAAGGTCTACCCCAACGCAGTCCGTACGTTCCCGACCCACCAGGATGGCCGGGACTTCGTCCTGGCCGCTGACGTCAACGAGATCCAAGACGAGCTGACGGGTGTCGAGACGGCCATCGGTACCAAGCCGCAGATCTACACCGACGCAGTCGGCAAGACGCACGCGTACAAGGACGTCGCCAGCCGGCTGGACGCCATGCAGCGCTACGACGACCAGGTCGCCTCCACGGTCAACCAACTCGTCGATGCCAGCACCACCGGCTGGAACCTCCCCGTCGCCTCCGCCCGGAGCACCGGCACGTCCATCGCACCGACCAAGGACCAGCTCGACGTGGACATCACGAAGGACTGGCACCCGGTGACGTGGAACCGGAAGATCACCGACCTGGGCATCCCGACGAAGTTCTTCCCCTGGCTGAGCAGCCCCACGATCACCTGCCCGAAAACCGGCTGGTGGATCATCACCATGCGACTGATCGCCACGATCCCCACCGGGCCCAACTCGCTGGACCACATGTGCTACGCGCGCATGTACCTGTCCGACCACGACACCGACGTCGCGACGGGTATGTCGACCAACCCGCGCGGCACGCACGGTTACCACCGAGCAGACCTGACCTACAGCGGCGAGTGGTTCCAGGGCGAGCGGCTCCAGCTCCAGATCCGGCACATGGACTCCATGCGGGTCCACAACCGCGCGAGCTACCCAAACCCGGTCGGCAACATCACCGCTTGGGCGTGGTGCGGCATGACCTACATCCGCGCGCTGCCCGGCGACATGAACACGCGCCCCATCGACGACATCGACCCGGCGCTGCCGTCGGCCTGAACACGGCTCACCCCCAGGAGATATGCACATGGCCGTGTACGGCTACGACTACTACGGCAAGAGCCTGTACGGAGCCGAGACGGCGGTCCAGTACAGCGTCGAGCCCGTCACCGCGACGCCGGTCGCTCCCGGCCACATCCAGCTCGCGTGGGGCGCCGCGTCGCAGAACACCTGGAGCGTCCTGCGGATCGTCCGCAACGCCTTCGGTGTGCCGGCGCACGGTGAAGACGGCACCGTCATCGCCGAGATACCCAAGAGCGCCCCTGGCCGTACCTGGGACGACATGGGGCTCCCCACGGGCCGGGTGTTCTACTACGCCATCTTCCTCGGCGTCACCACCTGGTCGAGCACGACGGCATACGCAGCCGGCGACGTCGTCAGCTACAACGGCATCAACTACGGTGCCATGGCCGGCAGCACCGGCATCACCCCCGGCAGCGACAGCAGCTATTGGGAGCCTGCCACCCTCACCGAGGATTGGGTCCGAGCCGGTGCCGCGGCCGGCCTGTCCGTCCTGGACCAGGGCTACGCGCTGCGCCTGTACGAGTCGATCCCTCGCGCCTACCGACTCGACACCACCGAGGTCACCGGGTACGAGGACGGCGTCACCAATCCGGAGCTGTATAAGTTCCTCCGGATCTTCGGGCACCAGCTCGACACCATCGCCACCGAGACCGGCATCCTGCGGGACCTGCGTCGCATCGGCACCGCACCGAACACCGCAGTCGAGCACCTGGCCCACCAGTTCGGCGTGTCCAACGAAGTGAGCGACGAGCCCCTGCGCCGCCGGCTGCACACCAAGAAGGCCGTCGGGCTCGCCCGGAACCGGGGGACCGACGCGGGCATCAGCGACCTCATCAACACCCTCACGGGCTGGGACGTCGAGATCGGCGACAGCAGCAACCTCATGCTGAACCAGGACCAGAGCGCATTCGCGAACCCGCAGTACCCCGCATGGAACAAGGACCTCACCTACCAGGGTGGCGAGGTCGTGGCCTACAACGGAGCGCTCTGGACAGCGGTGAAGTCCGTCAGCAACCAGACGCGGGCCGACCTCCTCACCGTCGCGGCCAGTTCCGGCACCGTGACGAAGAACCCCAACGGCGGCTTTCAGCAGGGGCCAGGCGGGACGATGCTCCTGAGCGTCAGCCCGAACCTGGCGCTGAGCGGCCCGGTCAACTCCTACGTCACGCTGAACTTCACCATCGCTGCGGACGGCGTGTACGACCTGTCCATCGGTGCCATCGACGGAACGGCCTACGGTAAGACCGACTACTACATCGACGGCGTCAAGAGCAGCATCGGCACGGTCGACCACTACCTGGCCCCGCTCGCAGGCAAGCCGCGCATCTGGTACTCGACTCGCTACCTGGGGCGCTACACCCTCACCGCCGGCACGCACACGTTCATGACGAAGGTGGTCGGCAAGAACGCCGCCGCGACGGCCTACAACGCCGGCATGAACACCTTCTCGGTCACCGGCACCGTCGACCCGTCGCACGGCCAGGAGCCCGTGGTCGGCAGTGGCTGGTGGAGCAAGGTCACCGAAGGCTCCAGGATCGACGTCGGCAGCGCGCTGACCAACCCCATCACCCGATCCCCCTCGACCTGGAGCCTGCGCAACCTGATCACCGGGGCCTACCCCGGCGGGCTGAGCGTGGCCGCCGGCCTGACCGCCGTCACCGGTACCAACACCGACAACAACTCCGGCATCGTCACCAACCAGGGAAGCTCGGCGGCCACCCTCGGCGTCCGCTCAGTCGGTACACCCGTCGCCACCGCCTGGTCGTCGAGCACCGTCTACCGCCTCGACAACCTCGTCCGAGACGCAAGCGGCACGGTCTGGCGGGCACTCGTCAAGAACCAGGGCGTGCAGCCGGGCACCAACCGCAACATCTGGGAAGTCGCAGACACCCAAGGCGTCGACCCGCTGGACATGGCAACCATGGTCCGGCAGTGGGGCGTGCCCCTCAACCGGATCCCCCAGTGGAGTCCCCAGGTCGGCTACGTAGCCGGCGACCGTGTGGCGTTCAACAACTTCGCCTACGTGGCTCGCGTCGACTCCCGGAACAAGCAGCCGGACGGCGACGCCGCCGACAACACCTACTGGTCCTTCGCCGGCCCCGCTCAGCAGAGCTTCACCACCTCCGCCTACACCAAGCTGCTGTCCGGCGGAAGCAGCACCCTCGCCGGTCCGTTCGTCGAGTGGTACGACGAGCAGGGCAACTTCATCACGGCCATCAACGACGGAGGTAGCTACAACCAGGGGTTCTTCCAGCGCTTCAACGAGCCCACCCCCACGCTCGCTGGAGACAAGAGCTTCTCCAGCAGGTGGACCTGGGACGGATCCAACGCCTGGCGGACGAGCGGCACCTGGGTCGTCTCCGACGGCATGCTCTCGCCGATCACCCCGAGCACCACGCCCTACAAGCTCTATGCCCTGAACACGATCCCCTGGGGCTTCCCGATCGGCGACCTGCGCTTCTACATCACCTTCATGAGCCGGCCCCGCCTCGGCTCCGGAGCCGAGCATGGCTTCGTCATCCGCTCGAACAGCGACGCCAGCAGTTTCTGGATGGCATCGCGAACCCGGCTTACCAAGACCGTCAGCGGCACGATCACCGTCATGGCGACCTGGCCGGAGATCCCCGATGGCGGACGCATCTTCATCAACCACGCCACGAACCTGATCGAGGTCTACCAGTACGTCGGCCCCGGCGTTGCTCCCCGAAAGCTCGCCTCGGTCGCCCAGGCCACCCCCGACGGGGCGTACTTCGGTCTGCTCGAAAGGAGCCTGTGATGGCCCCGGTCCTGTCCACCCAGCCCATCCAGACGACCGTTTCGGCAACCGGAAGCGACCCCGTCACCGAGTACTCCTTGATCATCAGCGCCGCAGCCACCAGCACCTCCAGCGGCACCGCAGCCATCAACACCCTTGCACCGGCCGGCGGCTTTGCCGACCTTGGCATCGCCAACACCACCTCGCCCGACCCGGCCATGTCGTGGGTCAGCGGCTCGGAGCTGCTGACCAGCGTGACCTCGGCCTGGAAGCGAATGAGCCTCACCGCGACCGCGCCCATCGACTACAACCGCGGCGAAGCCGGCACCCTGTGGAACGGCGCCGCCTACGCCAGCGTCGGCTTCCACTGGGACAGCCTCCCCGCCGCCAGCGTCGTCGCCTTCGACCGCATCCAGTTCACCGGAGCACCCTCCAGCAACCTCCTGGACCGCTCGGCCGCCTTCCACGACGACCACATGTGCTACGAGTCCTACAACGGCACCGTCGCCACACGCACCCAGGAACGGGCGATGGTCGGCGCCTACTCGGCGAAGTCCACCATCCTCTACATCCCCAACGGCTCCACCGGATGGAGCCTGGACCCGCACACCGACGCGCTCGCCCCGCTCAAGGCTGGCAGCGGCCGAATCACCGCTCGCGTGTCGGTGTCGACGGACGTGTCCCGTAAGTGGCGGGTCTGGGTGCGCTGCTACGACGCCAACTACAACCTGGTCTACGACGGCCTCTCCGCGGCACCCGACAACACCAGCCAGCCAAACGGCATCTGGTCCACCGCGCAGGTCAGCGTCACCGCGCCGAGCACCGCCAGGTACGCCTGCGTGACGCCGTACGTCTACTACGGAAGCGGATCCCCTCAGATCGGCTGGTACTTCTACGCCGACGCGCACTACATCGCCTACGACTCGGCCGACCCTGCTTACCAGGTCCCGGATTGGCTGGCGCCGCGAATGCTGACCATCCGCGTCAAGCCGAAGCGCGCCAACCTCGTCAACAATCCCGGCATGAATGTGGGGACCTCTCGCTGGGGATTTCACGGCGCGACTGGAGTGACCAACACATTCACGTGGGACGGCACCGTCGGGAGGACGAAGCCGGGATCTCTGAAGTACCAGGCGCCCGCTGGTGGCACCTCGACGCCCAACCAGTTGGGCATCGCCACTCTCGGCGGCATCAATCCGGGGACCAAGGGCGGCGACCTGCTCCGGACTGGCGTACCGCACACGGTCTCCGCCTGGGTGAACGTCCCCGCCGGCTATCCAGCCGTGAGCGCCGCAGCCTGGGACCCGATCGCCGCGACCTACCGCTACGGCCCTGACACCGACTGGATCAAGGCCAACAGGCCCGACCTGGTCGATGGCGACTGGGTGCGCGTCTTCTACACCTGGACGCCGCCGGACACCAGCACGCGCCAGATCTATGCGGGTGTCCTCGTGCCCAAGGCGACGTACGCGGCGAGCAGCAACGGAATCGCCTTCTGGGCAGACGACATCCTCGTCGAAGAGGGCACGGAATTGGGGGACTACTTCGACGGATCGGACCCTTCTGCCGATTACCTGTGGCAGGGCACCAGCGACTCTTCCAAAAGCCTCTACTTCCCCGGAAGAGCACGGCACGCACAACGTCTCACGGAAATTCTCCAGGACAATGTTCCGTGGGGAACAACGTTCAATCTCGTCTTCTCGTAAGAATTCCGGAGTGTCAATGGACCGAGTAAGCCTTGTCAACCTTCTGGTCGGCGCTGTCCTTCCCCTTCTCGTCGCCTTCGTCTCCAAGGAGACCTGGGCCGGCTGGGTCAAGGGCGCCCTCCTCGCCGCGCTGTCCGCGGCCGGCGGCCTGGGCACCGAGTACGTCTCCGACCCTTCTGCCTTCAACCTGACCGTCGCCGGCTGGAGCGCCGCCGCAGCCTTCGTGTTCGGTGTCGCCGCGCACTTCGGCGTCTACAAGGACACCACCCTCCAGGAGCTGCTCGCCAAGGCGCTCTACAAGGCGCCCACCACGGCGGACGCCAACGGCTGATCCACCCTGCCGGCCAGAGAGCCCGTCCCGATCATCGGTGCGGGCTCTCTTGTTGCTCAACTTGTTTCACAAGTTGAAGAACTTGTACGTTAAGATGTTCCACAAGTCTTGATCCTCCGGCGCGTCCGTCCGGACGGCGCGACGTGCCCGTACAAGGAGCACATTTGGCCACCATCCACATAGCCGTCGCCGGCTCCGGCCCCGTCGACAGGGGCACCGTCACCGAGCTGCTCGACGACTGGCTCGGCATCGACAGCAAGGGCCGGCCGACCAACGACGACGAAGTGCAGTTCGTCCTCCCCGCCGCCGCCGACCACATCACTCCGGCCGTCAAGGCGGTCTACAACTGGAGCGGCGAGGTCGACCCGGAGGTCCCCTACACCGCGGTCGTCGCCCAGACCCTCGACAAGGCGTCCAAGGTCATCCGCGACAACGCCGAGTCGGCGGTCCCCGCGCGGGATGAGGAGATCTACACCGTCCTGGGCAGCACGCTCGCCGAGCGCGACGGAGACCGCTACCTCCTGGTAGCCGCCGACGAAGGCGACGACGACCTTCGCGACCTGGTCGACTACGCCCACGACGAGGACATCACCGTCCTGGACCTGCGCGACGCCCTCAAGCAGATCACCCCGTCCGAGCCCGAGCCCGAGGTCGAGGCGGACGACGCGGCGGAGGAGGACGAGGACCAGGTCGACGAGGACACCTCCCAGGAGGAGCCCGAGGCCGAGGAGGAGCCGTGCAAGGGCGGCACCCAGACCCTCGTACCGCTCCCCGAGCAGTCGGCCGACGAGCCGGAGGAGACGCTGGAGGAGGAGGTCGCCGCGGCGCACCGCGATGTCGTCCACATCGAGCGCTACCGGCCGCCGAACGCCGACGTCGTCGAGGTTCTCGAAGCGGTCGTCAGGCACCTGCGCCTGGTCGACGAGTCCAACGCCGCTGCCAATCTGGCCGAGGTCCGCTACCGCCCCATCACCGCCCTGGCCATGAAGGGCCTGGAGTCGGTCAAGGCCAGCGCCGTGCAGGCGGCTGAGCCGGTCGAGGTCGTGGAGCAGCCGGCGAAGCGGGCCACCGGCAAGGTCCGCAAGGAGTGGCTCAACCCCAAGACCAAGCAGTGGGAGCCCCTGCGCGGCCGGCCCCGCAAGGACGTCGAGATCCGCGAAGTCGCGGCCTGAGAAGGCCACCGAGCGGGGCGGTCCCCGGCCGCCCCGCTTCCCCTTGCCCCACCGCTCTTCCGAGGTGACCAGATGAGCCACGACGACTTCCCCACCGGGACGCTCCAGGGCTGGGCCAACGCGCCCGTGAGCGTCCCCCGCGAAATCGCTGCCGACGTCCGCATGTCCAGCGGCGCACGCGGCCTATACCTGTACCTGCTGACCCGCGAGGAGGGCGCCGAACTGACGCCGGCCGCCCTCGCCGAGGAGCTGTCCGACACCCTGCCGAAGATCAACGGCTGGTGGGTCGAGCTGAAGTCTGCCGGCCTGATCATCTCTGAGGGTGGCCGGTGACCGAAGAGCAGCAGGACCGGCTCCAGGCCCACGAGCTGTGGGTGCAGACCCCGCACGTCTTCATCCTCGATCACAAGATCTCCGACGCGGCCTTCCGTCTCGGCTGCCTGCTGGCCAAGTACGCCGGGGCGAACGGCTGCGCCTTCCCGAAGCAGTCGACGCTCGCCAAGGACCTCAACTGGTCCCTTCGCACGGTCTCCCGGCGCATCACCGAGCTGCGCGAGAGCGGCTGGCTGCGCAGCGAGCGGCGCTGGTCGGGCGGTCCGTGCAACTACTTCCTGGCCACCCCGGAGGAGATGGGTTACGCCAAATCTGGCGTAGGGGTCACGCCAAATGTGGCGCAACAAGAAGGAGATTCAAAGAATCTCCTTCCTTCGGAAGGGCCGCACGCTCCGCGCACGGCGTCGCGTAGGCCCTCCCGGCGAGCCGAGGAGGAGCGCCGGGCGGCCGAGGAGGACGCCTACGACCCGGCCAAGGCCATGGGTCTGTGGGACGACGAGGCGCCTGCTCAGGACGGCTCCGAGGCCCCGCACGGATCCTGGGGTGCCGGCCGCCGTGATCAGGGCTCCAGCGGCCGTAGGCCCGGTCCTGACACGGGTCCTGGGCTGGCCCGACACTGGCGCGAGACGGTCGGCGCGCAGCCGTGGGCGTTCGGCCTGGAGGCCAACGTGAGGGCGCTCGCCAGCCATTTCGTGAAGCTCAAGCAGGCCGGCTTCACCCCGGACGAGCTGCGGGCCATGTCGGAGCTGTACGCCACCACCGAGGGCCTGCGGAACCCGCGTGCGCTCGCCTGGCAGGACTTCATCGGCAAGCGTGCGCTGCTCATCGACGCGGTGCGCAAGGAGCGCGACGCGAGGGCCGCCAGCGAGCGTCCGGACGAGGTCTACGACGGCTGGGACGGCCCGGCGGATCAGCAGCCGGCTGACGACTGGTCATGGTGAGCAACAACTTGTGCTTCAAGTTGAACAACAAGTTGTGGTTAGATGTGGTCCTCGATCAACCGCAAGGAGGAGGACCGTGCAGACCGCCGAGCAGACCAGGGACGAAAGCCTGGTCTGGCGCACCGCCCGCATCCCGGTGAAGCACTGGGGCCACGGAGTCGACGCCATCGACCAGATGCACCCCGACGTCCAGGCCGTCGTCGAGCGCTTCATCACCACCTGGCACCAGCGCTACATCCCGCTGGACTCGACGATGGCGCAGCTCCCCGAGGACCGCAGCCTCGTCGGCAAGGGCCTGCTGCTCTTCGGCAACGCCGGCACCGGCAAGACCACCACCGCCTCGGCGCTCCTCACCACCATCCGGCGCACCTACGGCGCCGTCGTGTTCTTCGTCCCCTTCGCGGACTACGTCCAGGCCCTGATCGACCACCGCAACATGCGGGACCTCTACCAGGCCACCGGGGACGAGTACGCCCGCGAGAAGTTCCTGGCACTCCAGAAGCTCCTGGACAAGGTGCTGACCTGTGCCTTGGTCGTCCTCGACGACATGGGCAAGGAGCACCACACCGCCAGCGGCTTCGCAGCCGACGTCTTCGACGCGCTCATCCGCGGCCGGCACCGCAACGGCCGCCCCACCATCCTGACCAGCAACAACAAGCCCGGCGACTGGGACAAGGTCTACAACGCGTCCATGCAGTCCTTCCTCACCGAGGCGTGCGAGGTCGTCCCGATGGCCGGAAGGGACCACCGCCGTGGCTGACACATGCGGCGGCGCCCACCTCTACGAGCACAGCTTCGAACTTCCGGCATGGATGCCCCGCCACCAGATCCGCCACATCAAGCGCTCCGGACTCGCGGTCATCCTCGCGCAGATGCGCCTCGACGGCGTCGAGCCCGACTGGTCCACCCTCCAGCTCCACGTCGAGTGGCCCCGGCGCACCGGCAAGACGGTCCTGATCAACACCATCATCAAGGCCCTGAAGGGGGGAAGCCAGTGACCGCGGTCCTGTCGCACGAGCACAAGCTCCTGTGCAAGGTCATCGCCACCGGGGACATCACCTCGGTCCTCAACGCCAAGATCAAGCCCAGGCACATCACCAACGGCGACGTCCGGCGCGTGTTCGAGGACATGATCGCCTACAACGCCGAGTACGGCACGGCACCCACCCTCGACGCGGTGCGCGCCGACCACCCGACGTTCGAGGTCACCGAGGTCGACGAGCCGATCGAGTACCTCATCGACCGGATCCGCGACCGGCGCCGCACCGCACTGACCGAGCGCGGCCTCAACGCCGCCGTTGAGGCGCTCGTGTCCCAGGGCGACACCGACCACGCCCTCGACATCGTTCGCGCCCTCATCAGCAAGGTCGCCGAAGACACCCCCGTCGGCAACGACTTCAACTGGGCCCGCACGGTCGACGACCGCCTCGCCACCTACCGCTCGTATGCCGAGCGGGAGGAAGGGGAACTGATAGGTCTTCCGACCGGCTTCCCCTCCCTCGACCGACTCACCCTCGGCCTCCAGGCCGGCCAGATGGTCACCCTCACCGGACTGGAGAAGTCCAACAAGACCACAACCCTTCTGGCCATCACCCGAGCCATGCACGCCGTCGGCGCACGCCCGCTGCTCTTCTCCTTCGAGATGAGCGCCATGGAGATCTCCGAACGCCTGGACGCCTTCCTGGCCGGCATCAGCCAGCGCAAGCTCCGAGCCGGCGAACTCAACGAACTGGAGTGGAAGCGGCTGGAGAAGGCCATGCGGAAGCTGGAGGGGATGGGCGACTACATCATCGCCGAGGACCCCTCCGCCCGGATGACCCTCGACAACGTCCAGGCCAAGATCGACGAGTACAAGCCGGACGCAGTGATCATCGACGGCGCGTACTTCTTCGTGGACTCCGTCTCCGGCGAGCAGCAGACCCCGCTGGCTATGACCAACATCAGCCGCGGCATCAAGCGCATGGCCGCCCGCAACGGCCTCCCGTTCGTCGTCACCACGCAGGCCCTGCGCAGCAAGCTCGGCTCCAACGGCCTCAACTCCGGCTCCATGGGCTACACCTCCGCCTTCGCTCAGGACGCCACCCTCGCGCTCGGTGTCGAGCAGACCGACGACCCCATGTTCTACAAGCTCAAGGTCCTGGCCGGCCGCAACGTCCCCAAGGACGAGTGGTTCGTCAAGCTCGACTGGGAGTCCGGATCCCTGATCGAGCAGCAGGGCGACCCCTTCGGTGAGGAGGCGGACGACGATGTCCCGGCGTACGCGGGTTGGTAACCAAGACCTCTTCGACGCGCCCATCCCCGGCGACGTCCTCTCAGCGCTCGGCAAGCTGGGCATCGAGATCGTGGGGGAAGACTCCGAGAACTGGCGCATCCCCTGCCCCGCACACCTGCGGCGGAAGGGGAAGGAAGACCGCAACCCTTCCTGCTACGTGCACAAGGACACCGGAGTCTTCCTCTGCTTCTCCTGCGCATTCAAGGGACCCTTCGTCCGGCTCGCCGAGGAGATCCGCGGTGAGGGAGAAGACGACGCCGTCCAGTGGGTGAGCGACCAGGGCGTCATCGACCGAGCCGTTCGCCTCTTGGCCGGTGAGACGTACGCCAAGAAGCGGGAGACGGAAGAGGTCACCGAGGCGCACCTCGCCCTGTTCACCGAGCCGCCGGCCAAGGCCCTCGCCTCCAAGGGCATCACCGCCGAGGCGGCGCTCCGCTTCGAGATCCTCTGGGACCCGAAGCGGAAGTACTGGATCTTCCCCGTCCGCGACGAGAAGGGGAAGCTCCTGGGCTGGCAGGAGAAAGGCAAGGGCCACTTCCTCAACGTCCCGGAAGGCATGCAGAAGGGCGACTCCCTCTTCGGTCTCCAGGCCCTGGACGGCGAGGAAGGCGTGCTCGTCGAGTCGCCCATCGACACCGCCGTTCTGTGGACGGCCGGCATAGCCGGCGGACTCGCGAGCTACGGCGCCATCCTCACGCCCAAGCAGCTCTACATCATCGGCGGGCGTCTCAGCCGGCTGGTCGACGCCCACGACAACGACCACGACGGCAAGCGCGAGCGGCGCAAGGTCTTCGACCACTTCCACGGCACCGGATTGCTCGTCCGCTACTTCGACTACGGCGACCTGGACGTGAAGGACCCCGGCGAGATGACACCCGAGCAGAACCGGGCCGCGTACGAGGGCGCCTACCACCCGATGATGCGCCGGCTGGCCGCCTTCGGGAGCCGCTGATGTTCACCGGAGTCCTGCACCCCTACCAGGCCGACGACGTCGACCGCATCGTCGACCGCGGCTCCATGCTCGCCGCCTACGGCATGGGCACCGGCAAGACCGTCATGGCCATCGCCGCCGCCGAGATGCTCATGGACGCCGACAAGCACATCACGTGCATGATCGTCGTGCCAGCCGCGCTGAAGTGGCAGTGGGCGGAGAGGATCGCCCAGTTCACCGACGTCGACACCAAGCAGCGCAAGGTCGGCAAGGCCCACATCGTCGTGCCGGCCGACCACCACTGCACCGTCATCGACGGAACACCGCAGCAGAAGCGGAAGCAGTTCGCCTACATCCAGGAACAGCAGCCGGACTACATCATCACCGCCTACGAGAACCTGGTCCACGACTGGACCGACGTCCGGAAGATCAAGCCCGGCATCGTGGTCGCCGACGAGGCGTCCCTGATCAAGACCTTCAACGCGGAGCGCACCCGGAAGATCAAGCGGATCAAGGCCGACCACCGCATCGGGCTGACCGGAACCGTCATGGACAACGGGAACCCGGAAGAGCTGTTCTCCGTGTTCCAGTGGGTCGACCCGGAAGTCCTGGGGCCCTGGGAGTACTTCGACCCTGCCTTCATCGTCCGCAGCAAGGGGAAGGGAAGGACCGGCTTCCCCGTGGCCTACAAGAACCTTCCCCTTCTGCACCAGAAGGTCTCGACCGCCATGGTCAGGAAGACCCGCGAGGATCCCGAGGTGGCCAAGTACATGCCGCGGGTGGAGCGCAGCAGCGTCCTCGTCGACCTCGACCAGGCCACCGCCAAGGTCTACCGCCGCATCGCCAAGGACACGTTGTTCGAGCTGTCCAAGGCGGCCGGCCACGGCTCCGGAAGCATCGACCTGGCCGCGCTCTACTCGGGCAAGGCCAAACCCACCGAGGACACCGCGCAGGGACGTGTGATGGGCCGGCTGCTGGCCGTGCACATGCTCGTCGACCACCCCGCACTCATCAGGGACTCGGCCGAGCGCTACCTGGCCGGCAAGGGCGGCAGCAAGTACTGCCTGACGCTCACGGAGTCGGGGATCCTCGACGGCCTGGACCACTCGCCCAAGCTGGAGGAACTCAGCCGGCTTCTCCGGAAGGAATTGATGCGGGACCCCGCCCTGAAGGTCGTGGTCTTCTCGTTCTTCAAGGGCGTCCTCCGGCTCATCGCCGAGGCCATGCCCCAGTACCGTTCGGTCTCGTTCACCGGAGACCACAGCGCACTCCAGAAGGCGGAAGCCAAGGCACTCTTCTCCTACGAGAAGGACGTGCGGCTCTTCCTGGCTTCCGGTGCCGGCGGCTACGGCCTCGACCTACCGGAAGCCCGCATCCTCATCAACTTCGACCAGAGGGACAGCGCCGGCGCCCAGGACCAGCAGGACACCCGGCACGTCCGCGCCTCCAGCCAGCACGACACCGTCCAGGTCATCGACCTCATGGCGGCCGGCACGGTCGAGGAACGGCGCAGCCAGCGCCGCCAGTTCAAGACACGCACCACCTCGGCCATCCTCGACGGCCGTGGAGCCGACGACGACGGCCGGGTGGTCAACGACGTGGAGACGTTGCGCGAGAACCTGGAGCGCTCCCTGCGTCAGCTCCCGCTGGCCGCCTGAGCATCCAGCGCAGCCTGAGCCCGTTGGTACCACTCGGCCGGCACCAGCACTGCCACTTGCTTCCCATGCCTGGTGATGACCGTGATCTGGTCGTCTTCCACCGCAGCGTCGATGTGGTCCCGCAGCTTGTCGCGCGCCTGCTGCACACCAACGGTCTCGATCTTCGCCATGTCGGTAGCGTACCGGCCTGGCAGTTCTGTAAGGTCTGGAAGGTCTGAAAGTATTTCAGTCCCAGACGACATGTACTCACACACGAAAAGACGGCCCTGGGCGCGCACCCAGAGCCGTCGGAGACAGGAGCCGTGACTCCCATGCAGAACCCTAAGCGACGCCGGCCGAAGCCGGAGGCCAAGAAGCCTGAGCGCGTACCCGGCGAGCGCTTCACCGTGTACTTCGTCATGACGATGACCGTCGCGGCCATCCTCCTGGCCTTCCTCTTCGACTTCGGCAACGTCTGGGCACTCGCGGCGCGGCTCGGCGTCCCCGAGCACGTCCAGGCCCTCGTCGCCCCCGCGGTCAGCCTCTCCTACCTCGGCCTCATGGTCGGCCAGCAGTACCTCGGTCTGCGTGGCTGGAGCGACGCCGAACTCCGGCGACCCCGCATCTGGCTCGGCCTCATGGGCGTCATGACCTACGGCCTCAACTGCGCCGACGCCTTCATGCGCGGTGCCATCGGTGAGGGCCTCTTCGACATGGTGATGCCCACCCTCCTGCTGATCTGGGGCGAGATCGGGCCGTGGCTGATGAGGCAGGTGCACTTCGCGCGCACCGAGTACACCGACGCCCAGACTGCTGAGCCGGCTGTCACCGAGGCTGGTGCCCAGGAGGAGCTGCGCAGTGAGGTGGAGGACCTGCACCGCAAGTTCGAGGAGCTGCTCGCCGAGGCGTGGGCCAGGGACCTGGAGCAGGGTGACCAGCCGAAGCCGCGCGGCCGTCGCCAGTCCAAGCTGCGGCCGACCGCTCGCGAGTTCATCTGGACCTGGCTCAACAACGGCAAGACCTACGACGACCACCCGGCTGCCGCCTGGCACAAGGAACTGGTCGCGCAGATGGGGGCGGAGGCCCCGACCGTCGAGCGCTGCCGGCAGATCATGCGGGAGGAGTTCGCCAAGATCGAGAAGCTGTGGGGGCAGGCCAAGGAGAACTCCTCGAACGTTGACGAGCAGATCCTGGGCATGGAGGAGGCGCTGAACGCCTGACCCGACCCCGTGAGCCCCGGCCGGCCTGCGCTGGCTGGGGCTCACTGCCGTCTCCCGAACTTGTTGCTCAAGTTGTTGTTCAACTTGAGCAACAAGGGTGTTAGTCTGTGATCAGTCGCCAGGGCGAGCCCCCGATCTGCGGCGGTCGGCTTGTACCGCGCAGTCAGCCGCCCTGGCGACTGCTCACCTACTCGTACTTGAGGAGACGGCGTGGAATTCTCTGACGCCCCGGCAGGGTCCGTACTGACCGCGAACACGCCGGAATCCGCATTCGAACGCAAGGCCGCTCAGTGGTTCCTGATCAAGGACCGCGTCGACACCCAGACCACCCTGCTGAACAAGCTGCGCGACGACATGTCCGACGACTTGCGGGCGTTCGGGGTCCAGGACGAGAAGGGCAGCTACATCATCGAGCTGCCTCGACCGCTGCGCCTCGGCGAGAAGTCCTACAAGGGCATGAAGTTGGAGCGGTACACCACCCAGGGGACCGACGAGGACGAAGCCGAGGCCATCGCCCACGACCTCGACACCGAGGCCGCAGAGCAGGGCCAGGACGCCGTCATCTACGACCGGCTCTTCCCGCAGGTCCGGCAGTTCGACCCCCAGGAGGCGTACGTCCTCTACCAGGAAGGGCTGCTGACGGAAGACCACCTGGACCGGATCTTCCCGGAGACGGAGGGCTTCCGGTTCAAGCGGGTGGCAGCATGAAGGACTGGGACCGCGAGTTCGCCACGATCGCCGGCCAACCGCCCACGCAGTTCTACCCCGGCTCCACCCGCCGCATCTCCCGCCGGCCGGTGCGCTCGCAGGTCGACCCGCAGACAGCGGAGCAGGCCCAGTACGACAGCCCGGACCGATGGGACGCCAAGCCGCAGGTCAAGCCGTATGCCGGCGGGTACCGCGAATTCTTCGGCATCGGAGACCTCGCCAAGGCTCTGCGCCGCGACGCCGTGACCATGCGGAAGTGGGAGTCGAGCGGGGTCATCCCGAGGGCCACCTTCGTCATCAGCGGCAAGACCGCGAACGGAAACCGCCGCCTCTACACCCGCGAGCAGATCGAAGCCATCGTCCGCATCGCGGAAGAGGAAGGGCTCTTCGACGGCGACCCCCGAGGCATCCGCATCACCGACACCCGCTTCACCGAGCGGGTCAAGGAAGCATTCGAACAGCTCAGGCAGAGGGAGGCGGCGGCGTGAAGCCGGTCGTGGAGTTCTACGAGAAGGAAGTCCAGGAGACCTTCAACCTGGGCTCCTACGAGCAGATCAAGGTAACGGCGCGCGTCCGAGCCACCGATCCGCGAGTCCTCGACGACGCCATCGACGACCTTCTCGCGCGTGAGCGAAAGATGGCGGCCGACCTGACCACCGAGGACAACTCCTTCGTGCACGAGCACCCCGCCATCAACGACGAGGACTGATCTATGGCCCGAGGCAATCTCGACGACATCTTCGAGGAAGACGCACCCGACACCAGGCGAGCCGGCCGCAGCCGGCGAAGCTCGCTCGGTGAGGACGACGCCCCCAAGACGCGCCGCGGTCGACAGGCTCAGGGCCGCGACGCGTTCGACGAGGACGACGACGACGCCGCACCGAGCAAGGGACGCCAGCGCACCAACTCCGCCCGCAAGCAGTCAGCCTCGGCCGGATGGGACGCTTTCGACGACGTAGCCGGCAGCGGCGGCCAGAACTACGAGGCCAAGAACGAGATGCGCCTGGAGATCACCAAGGATCCCCAGCTCATCCGCCTCCTGGAGCCGGCCCCCTTCGACTCCTACGAGTACCACTACGTCCGGGAGATCACCAGCGGCAAGCGGTCCTTCCGCGGGCTCGCGCCGGCCGACGACTGCCCGCTGTGCGACGACCTCGACCACTACGGCCGCAAGGTCGCCGTCTTCAACGTCGGCCTGTGGGACGAGGACGACGAGAGGTGGGTCCACAAGGTGTGGGAGGTCGGCATCCGCGCCGCCCGCACCCTCCAGGCCATCGCCAAGGACCCCAAGAAGGTCGGCAAGGAGCACGTCGGCGACCTCACCTCGCCGCAGCTCTACATCGCCGTCCACAAGACCGGCAAGGGCACCAAGACCGAGTACCACGTCGAGGCAGTCAAGGCCCGCGACGTCGAGTCGGACTGGGACGCCAACGAGCTGAGCGACGACGACCACGAGCGCCTGTCCAAGTCCCTGTACTCGGATGCCTGGGAGCGCCACTGCACCCGCGCCGAGCTGGAGGCCGCCGTACAGAAGGTCCTCAACGGCGTGGACGACGACGAGGACGACGACTAGACCACCCGACCGGCCGCTCCCCACCTGTACCCCCTCTCCTCCGGGTGGGGAGCGGCCACCCCGCTCTCTAAGGAACACGCATGCCGATACTCGGCCTGTGCGCGGGTTTCGGCGGCCTGGAAATCGCGGTCAAGGAACTCACGGGCGAAGACGTCGCCTACGTAGCTGAGATCGACCCGTACGCCTCGAAGATCCTCGCGCACCACTATCCCGACGTCCCGAACTTGGGGGACATCACAAGCATCGACTGGACCGAACTCATCGGCCAGGTCGACGTCATCTGTGCCGGTTTTCCGTGCACCGACATCAGCAACGCCGGCCACAGGAAGGGCATCGATGGCGAGAAGTCGCGAGTCTGGTACAACGTCGCCGCAGCCGTTCGCACAATTCGACCGCGACTCCTCTTCCTGGAGAACGTCGCCGCCATCTCCCGGCGAGGACTCGACCGAGTACTCGGGGACCTGGCCGAGATCGGGTATGACGCGCGGTGGACGTGCCTACGAGCTTCCGAGGTTGGAGCCGCACACCGACGTGACCGATGGTTCTGCGTCGCCTTCCCCTCTGTTCCCGACACCGAAGGCGTCGGACCTGCCGGAGGCAGTGCACCGCAGGAACAGCCACGGCTCGTACTACTTGCCGGGGGTGGTGGTCCGGATGACGGGCGAGGAGCCCCCACCACCGCGGCCGAGGAGCACGGCGGCCCAGAAGGACATGCCGCTCCTGCCGACCCCGCTCGCGCGGGACTGGAAGGCGGGAACGGGGGCGCCGCACGGGAAGATGAGCCGACCGCTGAGCGAGGTAGCGCTGCTGCTGCCGGCGGAGCCGCTGCCGCTCCTTCCGACACCTCGGGCCAGCGACGGTCCCAAGGGCGGACCGAACCAGCGCGACAGCAGCGGAAACTACACCTCGTTGCCGGGAGCGGTGACGCACCTTCTGCCGACCCCGCTGGCAGCCGATTCCCGATCGTCGGCGAGCTGGAGCGCGGACGGGAGTCCGTACACGGAAACGCGTGCGCGCCCGACACTGACGGATGCGGTGAGGCACCTGCTGCCGACGCCGACAGCCCGCGACGGCATGGGCGGAGCGGGACACGCCCCCAGCTCGACTGGGGGGATGAACCTGCGCACCGTCGTCACTCTCCTCCCGAGTGGTGGGGAGAGTACGCACCAGCCATCCGCCGTTGGGAAACCGTCATCGGAGTCCCCGCGCCGTACCCGACCGAAATTGGGACCCGAGGCGGACGCCGCCTGACGTCGGCCTTCGCCGAGTGGCTCATGGGCGTCCCCGAGCGCATCACCTCGGTGCCCGGCATCAGCCGCTCACAGCAGCTCCACAAGATCGGCAACGGCGTGGTGCCCCAGCAGGCGTACACGGCCTACCGACTGATCCTCATCGAGCTTCTGCTCACCGACCCACTCCAACTCGCAGCCTGAACCGGAAGGACCACGAGACGTGCGTGACGTCATCCTCACGATGGCAGACCTCGAAGAGGCCGTCGCGTACTTCGAGCGGTTCGACGAGTTCGTCATCGACATCGAGACCGTCGGTGAGCACCGTGGCGTGCCGGTCGCCAACGAGATCCTGTGGATAGCCCTGGCCACCCACGGCCGTGCGGTCGTCATCCCGATGGGTCACCCCAACGGCGACCACCTGATCTCGAAGGCGACCTGGCGCAAGAACAAGACGACGGGGGAGCGGGAGACCGTCCCCGCCGTGTGGAGCGCTCCGCCCAAGCAGCTCCGCCCGAGCCAGGTCTTCAAGGCGCTGGAGCCCCTGATCTTCTCCAGCCGGCGCAAGGTCGCCCACAGCGCCACCTTCGACCTCGGCTCCCTCGCGAAGTACTACGGGGGCAGGATCCCGCCCAAGCCCTACGGATGCACCCTCGTGGGGAGTTGGCTGCTCGATGAGAACCGCCTCAACGGCCTGAAGTCCCTCGTCGAGAAGCGCTACAAGCACAAGTACGACACCGAGAACGTGGGCAAGGAAGTCGAGAAGTACGGCTTCGGCACGGTCGCCCGCTACGCCTACCTCGACGCCAAATACACCTGGCTGCTGTGGCGGGCCATGTGCGGCGACCTGGTCGAGCAGGACCTCTCCCGCATCATGGCGCTCGAACTCGGCGTCACCGAGGTCCTGCTCGACATGCACCCCACGGGTGCCCACATCGACGAGGACCGGCTCCTGGAGCTGGAGCACGAACTCGTCATCAAGCTGGAGGAGATCAAGACCCGGCTCTTCCGGGCCGCCGGCAAGGTCTTCAACGTCGGCTCCCCGCCCCAGCGCCAGGACATCCTTTTCGGGCCCAAGTCCAAGGGCGGCCAGGGCCTCAAGCCGATCAAGCTCACCGACGGCGGTAAGGCCAAGAAGCGTAACGGCGAGAAGCCCGGCTTCCGGGACTGGAGCACGGACGCCGAGACGCTGGAGACGTACCCAGAGAACGAGGTCTGCCGGATCCTCCTGGAGTACGCAGAGGTCGACAAGCTCCTCTCCACGTACGTCTACGGCTACCTCGGCAAGGCCAACCAGCCCCGACGCATCTTCAACGGGCGCATCCACCCGATCTTCAAGCAGTACGGCGCCCGCACCGGCCGCTTCTCCTGCTCGGCTCCGAACCTCCAGAACGTGCCGAGGCCGGGCACCGAGCTGGGTACCAAGGTCCGCAGCCTGTTCGTCGCACCCAAGGGACACAAGCTCCTGGTCGCCGACTGGGGCCAGATCGAGCTGCGCGTCCTCGCGCACTACCTCGGCCGCGGTGCCCTCTACGAAGGCTTCCTGGCCGGCGTGGACGCCCACACGGCCACCGCAGCCCTCGTGTACGGCGTCGCCTGGGAAGACGTCACCAAGGAGATGCGCCAGGTCGCCAAGGGCCTCAACTTCGCGATCGTGTACGGCGCCGGCCCCGAGACCGTCGCGGCCATGGCCAACATCCCGGTGCGCGAGGCCGAGCGCATCATGGCCGTCCACGAGCAGCAGTTCCCGGAGATCTACGAGTTCAAGAAGTCGGTCGTCGCGACCGTCCGCAAGCGCAAGACCCACGACCTCACCACGCTGCTCGGCCGCAAGCGCCGGCTGCCAGAGATCGTTTCCAACCTGGGCTGGCTGCGTTCCAAGGGCGAGCGCCGTGCCGTCAACTCCCTCATCCAGGGCTCCTCGGCCGACCTCATCAAGCTCGCCATGATCCGGCTCAACAAGTCGATCAAGGAGAGCGGCCACACCGGCATCAAGCTCTCCCTCACCGTCCACGACGAACTCGTCGTCATCTGCCCGGAGGACCAGGTCGACGTCGGCTCCAAGATCCTCCAGGAGGCGATGATCGGCGAGGGAATCCAGCACCTCATCAATGTTCCCCTCACCGCGGACGTGGCCGTCTGCGACCGCTGGTCCGACGCCAAGGATTGAGAAATTGAGAACGATTCCCTTTGAGGTCCTCAAGGCCGAACTGGCGCAGGACCTCAACGCCGGCCGAGCAGAAAACGAGCTGCTCGTCAAGAGCGGACAGGTCGGTCGCAGCGAGGAAGTGCTCGAAATGGAGCAGCTCGAATCCGCTGAGCGGCTGGAGGCAGTTGAGCCACTCTTCCCGCTGCTGGCGCTGTACGGCGCACTCATCACCGACATCCTTTTCGGGGGTATCCTGGACACCTCTGATTTGGATGACGACCCGGCTGAGTATTCGGCGTTCCGCACGGACTATCAGGCCATTCTGACCGCCTCCGTCATCGCGGTGATCTCCAACCTCCAGGACAAGGGCCTCATTCAAAGCGGAGTGGTGTAGTGAGCAACTTCTGGAACAAGCACCTCGGCGCCCCTGCGCCCGCTTACCAGCCGCCGGCACCGATGCATCAGCAGCCGGCGCCGCAGTATCAGCCTCAGTACGAGCAGCAGGCCCCGCCGCCACGGCAGGCCACGCACGCCAGGAATTCCGAGATGTGCCCGGAATGCGGCGGCAGCAACTACTTCGCCATCCCCACAGAACCTCGGGCCGGCAAGCGCTGCTACGAATGCGGCTACCCCAAGCTCCACAGCACCTCCGGGCTCAACATCAAGTCCGAGGGCAAGGCAACCCCTGCGCGACAGACAGCGGCGAACAAACAAGGCGGATTCTCGATGACGATCGTCGGCCGCCTCGGATAACCGGAGAGCAATTGAGCACCATCCTCAACCCGGACGGAACCCTCCAGGACCCGTACCGGAACTACATCGCCCTGTCCCGATACGCGCGCTACCTCGAACTCGACGAGCGACGGGAAACGTGGGCGGAGACCGTCGACCGGTACTTCAGCTTCATGACCAAGCACCTGGCGGAGAAGTTCGACCATCGCCCGGACAAGGACCTGCTCTACGCGATGCGGCACGCCGTGCTCCACCACGACATCATGCCAAGCATGCGCGCGGTCATGACGGCCGGCCAGGCGCTGGAGCTGTCCAACATCGCTGGCTTCAACTGCTCCTACCTCCCGTTGCAGGACCTGCGCGCCTTCTCCGAGCTGCTCTTCATCCTCATGAACGGCACAGGCGTCGGCTACAGCGTGGAACGGCAGTACGTCGACCAGCTCCCTCCCGTGCCAGCCGACATCCGCGCGGACCCCGAAGGCCGCGTGCTCGTCGTCGAGGACTCCAAGCTGGGCTGGGCGGAGGCGTTCGACGAGCTGCTGCGCATGGTCTGGCTCGACGGCCACGTGCCGGTCGTCGACTACTCGCGCGTACGGCCGGCCGGCGCCCGTCTCCGGACCTTCGGCGGCCGTGCCAGCGGCCCCGAGCCACTGGAGGACCTGTTCACCTTCGCCATCCAGCTCCTGCACGGCGCGAAGGGTCGGCGGCTCCGGCCGATCGAGGCGCACGACCTCGCGTGCAAGATCGCCTCCGTGATCGTGGTCGGCGGTGTCCGGCGCTCGGCGATGATCTCCCTGTCCGACCTCTCCGACCAGGAGATGGCCGAGGCCAAGTCGGGGGAGTGGTGGGTCGAGCACTCCTACCGCGCGCTGGCCAACAACTCGGCCGTCTACCACGACGGCATGGACCGCCAGGCGTTCGACATGGAGTGGGCCAACCTCGTGGCGTCGGGCTCCGGTGAGCGAGGGATCTTCCACCGCGGCGCCGCCCAGCGACAGGCGGCCAAATACGGACGACGTGACGCAGATGTCGTGTACGGGACAAACCCGTGCAGCGAGATCATTTTGCGTCCGTTCAGCTTCTGCAACCTGAGCGAGGTCGTGGTCCGCGAGGACGACACCGAGGACACGCTCGCCCGCAAGGTCGAGCTGGCCACAATCCTGGGAACCTGGCAGAGCACCCTGACCGACTACCCCTTCCTCCGGGACGAGTGGCGCGAGAACGCCGAGCGCGAGCGCCTCCTGGGCGTCTCCCTCACAGGGTTCTTCGGCTCCGACCTGCTCGTCACCCAGCCGGCTGAGAAGCGCAACGACCTGCTCGACGAGCTGCGGGAACTGGCGACCGCGGTGAACGCCGTCTACGCCGACGAGCTGGGCATCAACCACTCGCACGCCATCACCTGCGTCAAGCCCTCCGGCACCGTCTCCCAGCTCACCGGGGTCTCCTCGGGCCTGCACACCTGGCACAGCGAGTACTACATCCGGCGCGTCCGGGCCGACAAGAAGGACCCGCTGTCCCAGCTCATGCAGACCTACGGCGTGCCGTGCGAGGACGACGTCATGAGCCCCTCGAACAACGTCTTCTCCTTCCCGATCAAGGCGCCGGCCGGCGCGATCACCCGCGACCAGATCACCGCGGTCGACCACCTCAAGCTCTGGCTCGACGTCCAGCGGCACTGGTGCGACCACAAGCCGTCGGTGACCATCTCGGTGCGCAACGAGGAGTGGGGCGAAGTCGGGGAGTGGGTGTGGGCCCACCTGGACGAGATCAGCGGTGTGAGCTTCCTGCCCCACTCGGATCACACGTACCAGCAGGCCCCGTATGAGGAGTGCTCGCGCGAGGCGTACGAGGAGCTGCTGGCTCGCATGCCGGCGGACATTCACTGGGAGGACCTGCCCTTCTGGGAGATCGAGGACTCCACGACGGGCAGCCAGGAACTGGCGTGCACGGCCGGCGCGTGCGAGGTCGTCGACCTGGTCGCCTGACCGCCGTCACACAGAGGGGCCACACCCGATGCGGATGTGGCCCCTCTGTCCTGCCTGGTGGTAATCAGCAGGCTCGCTGGCTCCTGGCTGGCATGTGAGGGATGAGGATCCCGCAGCCGAAGGCCAGTGCGCCGCACACCGAGAAGACGGTGGCCGTCTCCGTGCCGTGGAACGGCAGAACCAGGTGGTTGTGTGCAGCGGAAGCGACGGCGACCAGGCTCATGGTCGCGTAGATGATGCCGAAACCGCCGGCGCTGGCTGCGGACCAGAACCCGAGGCGCACCCGCAGACCCAGCTCACGGGCCCCCAGCGCGAGGAACGTGAACCCGGCAGCGATGACCACGGAGGCGAGGTCGACGTAGCCGAAGTAGGTGTATGCGTAGGTGATCGGCCGGTCGCAAAAAGGGCCCCCCATGGCGACGTCGTGCACGAGGAACACCAGGCTCGTGCCTGCGTACCGGCTGGCGTCCGCTCCCTGAGCGAAGAGCGTGGTCATGAAAGCAAGGGTGGCTGAAGCAACGGAACAGGTAGCCGCCAATGCGCCGCTGAAGGAGGGCCCACGGAAGATCCACCAGGCCAGCATGATCATGACGCAGGCGAGGAACGCGACCACAGCCGTGCTGGATATGAAGGTGGCCAGGCCGACCACTGTGGCCGCCGAGAACGGCTTGACGATCAGTGGGTCCGCGAACGCCATGGCTACGGTGGCCAGAGCCATGCCGGCGGCTGCTAGGCCGGTACCCACCATGTGCGTGCGACTGTCCGCCTTGCTGCGCACACGTCTGAGCAGTTCGAGTGTCGCCAGGATTCCGAGGATCAGTGCGGCTGTGTAGAACAGGGACTTCACGGGACTAGGGCTCCAGGGACTGCGCAGCGCGTCGGGCAGCCTCCGATCTGCGGCGCCTGCCAGGACGTCTGGATTCATCTGTCGGTAGGGGAGGGGTCTCCTCCGCCGGCTTGCCTGCTGCCTCGACCCTCGCCTTGACGTGGGCGATGACGGCCGCACGGTCCTCCGCAGGTAGGCGCTCCATGTCCTTGAGCATTTCGCGGATGTCGGGGTCTCCGAACATGCGAACCGCAGGCAGATCTGTCACATCGTACATGGAAAAGAAGAAACCGGGCGAAATGCCGAAAGCACTGGCCAAAGCCTCCAAGGTGTCCAAGCGTGGGTTGTCGTTGTCGCCCTCTGCGGTCTTGCCGACGGTCGTGTGCGACAGGCCCTTGCTTCCGTCTCGCTTCGTGGCGGCCGATAGTGATCGGTCGCTCCACGGACGCCCGTCAGGGTCGGGCGTGTGAGCCATCAGCCAGGACACCTTCGCGCCCAGGGATCTGCTGCTCAAGTGGTCGTCTCCCCCCTGGTCGGCGGCCGGTCATGTCCGCCGTTGTAACCCAGAGCCAGTTTTTGGATCACCGCAACCTACCCCGTTCCCTTACGTTGTCCAGTGTTTGGAAAGTTTAGTTGACATTCAGCCAGGGGGCCCCGCATGCTCGATACACGGACGTTGACCGTCGGGATGTGCGCCGGCTGGTCCCCCCGTAGGCGGGGTGCGGTCTGCGACGTCCGCAGCGGGGCATGGAGCGAGCATGGACATCGACGGTGGGCTGGGACTTCGAGTGCCGGCATCAGTGGCAGAGCTGATGGATGACGCGCTCACGAGTGAGACTCTCGCACGACTCGTCGAGGATGGCCTCGTTAAGTGCATGGTGCATCTGGGTACCGGCATGGTCACCTACCGACTCGCCGCCGAGGTCGCGTCCGTCGTATAGCTACACAGTCGTCCCTGCCGCCGTTCCCCCCCTCGGCGGTACGGGGCCAGCCCCCGGTCATCACCCCCCTGGTGACCGGGGGCTTTTGCGTTCCCGGAGCTGTGATCAAGCCGTGATGCTCATGACCAACTCGACTCCCTGTCTCTGATCTGGGTCGACACCTAATCTCCTACTTGAGCAACAAGTTCGACGAACTTGTGGAACAAGAAGGGGGGTCCCTGTGGCGCCGTCAGCCGAGGCACTGGCACTCATGGCCCAGCTCAACAAGAAGTACGGGCCCGAGACCATGATCATGGCCTCTCAGATGCGGCAGATGCCGCCGTTCGCCTCCGGCTGCCTGCCGCTCGACATCATCCTCGGGGGCGGGTTCCCGGCGAACAAGTGGACCGAGATCATCGGCTTCGAGTCGTCCGGCAAGACCACCGTCGTGCACAAGACCATCGCCCACCAGCAGGCCAAGAACCCCGAGTTCAGCACCCTGTGGATCGCGGCCGAGGACTACGACAGGGAGTGGGCCCAGCAGCTCGGCGTCAACACCGACCAGGTCATGGTCGCGGAGATCCGGGCCATGGAAGAGGCGTACGAGGTCATGCTCGAATTCGCCGCCTCCCGCTCGGTCGACGCCATCGTCCTCGACTCCTACCCGGCCCTGATCCCCTCGGAAGAGGACGCCAAGGCCATGGACGAGCTGACCGTTTCGGCCGGCGCCAAGGTCAGCAACAAGTTCTGGCGGAAGGCCGGCAAGGCGTCCAAGCGGAGCCACCTCACCGACGAACGTGCCTTCATGGGCATCGTCATCAACCAGTGGCGAGAGAAGGTCGGCGGCTTCTCCCCGCAGGGCACCCCCAAGACCACGCCCGGTGGCATCGGCAAGAACTTCGCGTACTGGACGCGGCTCGAAGTCTCCCGCGCGGAGTTCCTCGACGAGCCGATCCCCGGCAAGGGAAAGGCCCGCGTCGGCCAGGCGATGAAGCTCAAGACCGTCAAGCACAAGGCCGCCGGCCCGCAGAAGACGGCTGAGACGCACTTCTACTGGACGGACTCGCCCTCGCGCGGCATCTCCGCCGGCTCCTGGGACGTCGTACGCGACCTCATGACCTGGGGCGTCTACTACGACGTCATCCGGCGCCGCGGCAGGTACTTCGACTTCGCCGACCGCACCTGGGACACCAAGGACGCGATCATCGACGCCCTGCGAGGCGAACTCGACCTCCAGGACGATGTCGCCGCAGCCGTCCTGCACGCCGCCTTCACTCCTGAAGAGCTGGAGTCCGCAGCGTGATCGCCGGCCTCGCCGCTCTCGCCTTCGCCGAAGCGGTCTACATCCTCTTCGTGTCCTGGCGGGCCAGCCGCTATCTGCGGCGCAAGTCCGACGAGATCGACCAGCTCCTCGACATGATCCGAAAGAGGCTCACAGGTGACGAACCGGGGCCTTAAAAGATCCCAGAAGCAGGAAAAGGGACTGGCGACCAAATACGACGGCAAGGTCAGCCCCGGCTCGGGAAACGGCTGGATTCACAAGAACGACGTCCGCAACGACACGTTCTCGTTCGAAGCCAAGACCACCGAGAAGCGCCAGTACACGCTCAAGCTCGACGACCTCAAACTCGCTGAACAACACGCACTGCTCTCCGGGAGAGAAATGGTCTTCGTCATCGAGATGGGAGGGAGGAACTGGATGGTGCTCTCCCAGGAAACCTTCGACACCATCCTGGAGACCTAGTGGCACTGTTCTCCCGATGCTCGGCCCCCGACTGGACCGGCGGCGACGACCCCGAATACGAGGCGAAGTGCCGCAAGTTCCAGACCCCCTCGCGCGACAACGACCCGTGGTTCGACGACCTCCGGGAAGCCGCCGCCATCTGTAACGGGGACACCGACGGCAACATCTGCCCGATGCGCCAGCGCTGCCTGGACTGGGCCATGAAGAACTGCGAACGGTACGGCGTCTGGGGCGGAATGCTCCCCAACGACCGAGCCAAGCTCCGCAAGAAGTACCGCAACCAGAAGAAACCGGAGACGTGGCCATGGCAGCCCCCAAGCGAAAGGCTCCCCGAGCCGTAAAGCGCCGGGCCCCGATACCCACCAACCTCTCCGATTTCCTCGCCGAGAAGCGGGGAGCCGGCGAAGAGAACTTCCTCGGCACCGTCCGCACCCACATCGTCGAGAAGAACAAGGCCGACAACTCCCGCCGGCAGGACATCATCCACCCCTCGGAGATGGCCAAGTCCGACTGGTGCCCCAAGGCCACGTTCCTGCGGATCTCGACCGGCATCCACCACAAGCAGTCCTTCGGCTTCCAGAGCCTCAACATCTTCGACACCGGACACGAGTCGCACCGCAAGTGGCAGAACCGGGCCTGGGACATCGGCTGGCTGGAGGGCACGTTCAAGTGCCTTCACTGCTGGGTCACCTGGTGGGACCGCAGCCCCAAGAACTGCCCCACACCGGACTGCAAGAGCAAGGCCCTGGAGTACGCCGAGGTACCTCTGTCCGCCGAGGGCACCCACCTGATCGCCGGCCACAGCGACGGCATGCTCACCCCGGCCCGGAGCCTGCTGGAGATCAAGACCGTGGGCGAGGGGACGGTCCGCTACGAGGAGCCCGAGCGGCTCGCCAAGTACAAGGTCAAGCTCCCCGACGGCCGCGACATGGTCGACCTGCCGGCCATGTGGTCCAGCATCAAGGTCCCCTTCCCCAGCCACATCCGCCAGGGGCAGATCTACCTCTGGATGGCCAGGAACCGGGGCCTCGACGTCGACCGGATGACCTTCGTCTACGAGTCGAAATTCAACCAGGACGTGCGCCAGTTCGTCGTCCGCTTCAACCCCGACATCGTCGACCCGCTCCTCGAAACGGCACTCGACATCAAGGAGCGGATCGAAGCCAAGAAGGACGCCCCCGACTGCGTCAACGGCGACGTCTGCAAGCAGTGCAAGCCCTACCAGGAGAGCAGCGATGGCGAGGAAGCCCCTCGACGAGGACGACGACAAGCTCTCGACGAGGACGACGCAGAATCTCGGCCGCCGCGGGCTGAAGATGCGGAGCAGGCCCGAGGACGACATGCCGGATCTGCCGGCGAACCTCACGGAGCTGAACGACGACAAGCTGATGGAGCTGTTCGTCGAGCTGACGAGGTGGGCCGAGTACGCCGGAACACAGCTAGCGGCAGCCGCGGTCGACGAGAAGGCCGCTGAAGCCCACCTGGAGCGGTGCAGGGCGATGGCCGCAGTCAAGGCCAAGCACGAGAAGTCCGTGACAGCCCAGAAGGCCGCAGCCGCCTCCGACGAGGACGTCCTCGAAGCGGATGACGAGTACCGCCAGACCTACGCGGTCCGAAAGCTCACCGAGGCCATCTACAGCGGCGCCGACCGAAAGGCCGCCGTCGTATCCCGAGAACTCACCCGGCGCATCGGCCGGAGCGACCGAGAAAGCAGGGCAACACGATGGGCCGCCTGAACCTCCGCCGGCTGCTCGCCACCGTGCTGACGGTCATCGCCAACGGGTGCGCGGCCGGCGCCGGAGCCATCCTCGCGCTCGTCACCGTCGGCGCCATCACCTGGACGCCGCTCCTCTTCGCCTTCGTCACCGCCGCCGCGTTCGGCTTCAGCATCGCCGCCGAGATCGTCGAGAACCCGAAGAAAGGCCCGAAGCATGCAGCCCGTTGACCAGGGCCAACTCTGGCTCGACAAGCAGTCCAAAGGCGAGCGCGTCGTCTACATCCAGTCCGTCACCCCGAACTTCGGGGGCTACGCGAACTGCATCTCCTACAACTTCGCGAAGAACACGCGCAGGTACACGCAGATCAAGCTCGCCGGCTTCCAGAACCAGTTCCGCTGCCTCGCCACCTGACCCCGGAGCAACAACCCGTGCCCATCCCCGTCACTCCCACCGTGCGCATCATCAGCCGGCCGAATCTCGACCGCGAGGAGCTGAACCGCTACCTGGCGGAGATCGGCGGCCAGGACTGGTCAGCCCAGCGCACCGACTACAACGACGCCGAGGACCTCATCGAGGTAGCCGGCCGCACCTGCTACCGCTCTTTCGCAGCCGGCCTGAACCCCAACGTGACCCGCGTCCGCACCGACCCCGAGGCATACCTCGGCAACATCGTGGAGCACCGTCACGGCAGCGTCCTGGAGCACGCCCAGTACACGTTCATCCTCCAGAACGTCTCGCGAGTCTTCACCCACGAATGGGTGCGCCACCGGCAGGGCGTCGCGATCTCGCAGGAGTCACTGCGGTACGTACGCCTGACGGACCTGCCGTTCTGGTACCCCGAGTGGGCACAGAACGACCCGGAGCTGATCAGCCGCGGGCAGCAGCTCCTCACCGCGCTGGAGGACTTCCAGACGTGGATGGCGGACCACTTCCAGCTCGACGTCGCCGGGGTGCCCTTCCACGAGAAGAAAGCCAAGACCAGCTTCATGCGGCGCTTCGCTCCGGAGGGCGTCGCCACGGTCCTGGTCTGGTCGGCCAACATCCGCACCCTCCGCCACGTCGTCGAGACCCGCACCGACGAAGCCGCAGAGGAAGAGGTGCGCCTGGTCGCCAACCAGATCGGCGAGCTGATGGCCACCGAAGTCCCCGCCCTCTTCGCCGACTACGTCATCGACGACACGGGCGCCTGGCTCACCGACAACCGCAAGGTCTGACCTCCACGAAAGGCAACACATGGCCGGCCTCTTCGAACCGATCCTCGACATGCTCCCCACCAAGGCCCGCGTCGCCCCGGACGTCCGCAGCCGGGTCTACAACATCCACTTCGCCAAGGTCGACCCCAGCAGCGGTGCCGCCATCCACCAGGGCAGCCTCAACACCAACCGACGCATCGTCGACTACAGCTCCCCGAGCTTCATCCACGAGCCCGTCCTCACCCTCACCCGCCAGGAGGTCACCACCCTCCACGAGGAGCTGGGCAAGTCCCTCGGCAAGACGCCGGACGCCGCCCTCCAAGAGCAGCTCAAGACCGCCAACAGCGACCTGGCCGCGGCCCAGCAGGAGCGCGACGACGCCCGCAACCGCAACCAGGTACTCATCCAGGAAGCCGGCCGGCACAAGAACGAGCTGCGCGACGCCCAGGCCCGCCTCGCCCAGGTCTCCGAGATGTACTCCAGCCTCCTGGACCGGCTGAGCAGCAAGTGACCCTCAGCCCCGCCCCGCACGCCACCCGATGCGCCTGCGGCCGGCACATCGAAGCCGACGAGTACGCGGGCCAGGTCGACGGCCACACCGTCTGCGAAGTCTGCGCGGCCCCCGACTGGGACGACGACTACGCCAACGCATTCGACTACCTCTGACATCACCACCCGGAGCACCCACTTGACCGACGTCACCGACTTCCGCCCGTGGCCGAAGATCCCGCGCTTCAACCGAGAGTTCGTCCTGACGGAGAAGATCGACGGAACCAACAGCCAGGTCGCCATCAAGCGCCTGACGGAGGACGAGGACCCCGCCCGATACCTCAACGAGCACGGCTACAACGTCGTGTCCAAGGAAGAGGGCCTGTACGTCCTGCGCGCCGGCAGCAGGAAGCGATGGATCGCCCCCAACCGGCAGAAGCTCGACGGCACCACGGCCCAGGACAACTTCGGCTTCGCCGCCTGGGTCGCCGAGAACGCCAACGCCCTGGCCAACCTCGGTGAAGGCACGCACTTCGGCGAGTGGTACGGCCGCGGCATCCAGCACGGATACGGCATGACCGGCCGCAAGTGGGCCCTTTTCAACACCACCCGCTGGGGCACCACCGGCCAGGGCCTGCCCGACGGCTCGCCGGCTGAACTGACCGTCGTCCCCGAACTCGCTCGCGTCCGCGGTCACCTCCTCAACGAGGCCATCCGCGACTCCATGCGCCTGCTGCGCACGCTCGGCTCCGTCGCCGAAGCGGGGGCCAAGGCGGAAGGCATCGTCATCTACAGCGTCGAGGCCAACCAGTGCTACAAGGCCCTGCTGGAGAACGACGACCTCCCCAAGGGGCTGGTGGCGTGACCGGCTACTACCTCTCCGTTTACGCACCCCTGGCCTACCTGGTTACGGTCGTCATCGCCGCCATCGTGCTGCGCCGGCCGATCGCCCAGGCCATGGACATCGACGACCACAGCGACACCGACGAGTTCGTCATCGCCGGCATGTTCGTCGTCGTCGCGAGCGCCGTCTGGCCCCTGGTCCTCCTCGCCTGGCTCCTGCGCCCCCGCCGGCACGAGGAGAAGTCCCTGTGAACTCCTGGTACCACGCCCGGTCGGCCTCCAGGAAGTGGGGCGGAAGCCCGGACGACTACCTGCCCATCAGCGAGTTCATCGACAGCTCCAAGCAGGTCATCGGCGATGTCCGCCACCGCGCCATGTACCACCACACGCTCGGGGTCTACCTCTGCGAGCGGATTTTCGGCAAGACGCTGAAGGTCGGCCGCAAGGAGATCCCCGTCCGCCTCATAGCCGAGCGCCACATCATCGAGGACCTCGGCTGGCTCCCCAGCCCCAAGGACTACATCGACGGCATGGCCATCGCGCCGTGGATGTCCGGGGCCAAGCGCAAGGAACTCCCTCTCTCCCACCTCCTCGGAGCAGCCGCACAGTGACCGACATCCTCACCAAGACCGACGAGACCCGTAACTTCCTGGGCATCCCGATCACCGGTGACATCGCCCAGGGCTCGACCCGCGTCCCCCAGATCACCAAGGAGGAGTTCGCGGAGATCCTCAAGCCCGTCCTGGACCACCCTGATGTCCACTGCATCGGCTGGCGTCAGTACACCCCGTACTTCAACGACGGCGACACGTGTGAGTTCTCGGCCCACGAGGTGTGGCTAGTGACCACGCACGACCTGGAGCAGTACGAGTACCTCGTCGAGAACGACCCGTACATGGTCGAGGAAGACCTGGCCGTCGGCAGCGAGCGCCACCCCACCCTGGGCGGTCGGCCCTACCACTGGGACGACGAGAACCGCCGGATGGTCTACGAGGACTACCAGGGCGAGCACCGGGCGCTCTACGACGCCGCCAACGCGCTGGACGGGGCCATTCAGTCCGGCAAGAGCGACCACGTGCTCCTCGACCTGTTCGGCGACCACTGCCAGGTCGTGGTCTACAAGGACAAGATCGAAGTCGAGGAGTACTCGCATGACTGAGACCATCAGCACCCGCGGCGTCAACCGGCGCAAGGCTGCTCTGATCACACTGGCCGCGCTCCTGGCCGGCGGCCTGGCTGGCTGCGGTATCAGCGAGAAGTACAGCGAACCCTTCCGCGACGCACCCCGTGCCAACACCGACAACGGGCCCGCCGACGTCTTCACGATGCCCGACGGCTTCGGGAACGGCGCCACGAAGTGCCTCGCCGGCACTGGCGTCCGCGTCACCACGCTGTACCACCAGGACGGCGACTACGGCAGCGTGGCGACGGTCCTCGACCCCTCCTGCAAGTAGTGGACGGCCCCGATCTCGGGGCGATCGAAGAGCGGTGGGCGAAGGCCGTACCAGCCCCGTACGAGTTCTGGCTCGACGAGGGATCCATGGCCTGGGTCGTGGACGGTGACGGCCGACGCATCGCCGAGGTCCACGGCTTCTACTGGCTCACCGCCCACGCCTTCGCCCACGCCCCCACCGACATCCGTGCCCTGCTGGACGAGGTCCGGCGACTCAGAAAGATCATCCATGACTCAGCGAGTTGAGGCCGGCCAGATCTGGGCCGACAACGACCCCCGCCGCGCCGGCCGCAAGCTCCGCATCGACGACGTCAAGGCCAACTTCGCCTTCTGCACCGTCTTGCAGAACACCTACGAGGTCCAGGAGCAGATCGACACCTTCGGGTTCGGCGCCGCCCAGGACCGCCGCGGCACCACCACACGCATCGGCCTGTCCCGCTTCTACGACGAGAAGTACCGGCTGTGCGACCCGGACGAACTCCAGGCCATGAGCGTCGCGCACTACGGCAACGTCTCCCGGCTGCCGAGCGCCTGCACCGACCTCTCCAAGCACAGGTGGGTGCCGGTCACCGTCACCTACAGCCAGACCGCCAGGCCGATGTTCTTCCGCCCGGCCGAGCCCGACGCCTACGTGGTCGTCGCCGTCTGCCCCAAGTGCTGGACCCACACGGAGTTCCCCTCGACGCGCATCCCCACCCCGAGCACCCCTGGAGACCTCGCCGCATGAGCCCGCTGCCCGAAGTCCTCGCGCTCGGCGGATACGCCTACGCCGGCAAGGACTCCGTAGCCAACGTCCTCGTCGAGCGCTACGGCTACACCCGCATCGCCTTCGGTGACGCCGTACGCGACCTGCTGGAGGAGATGAACCCCCTCGTTCCCACGCCCTACGGCGCGGTCAACCTCGCCTGGGTCCTCAAGGACGTCGGCTGGGACGTCGCCAAGCGCGAGTACCCGGAGGTCCGCCGGCTGATGCAGCGCCTCGGCGAAGGCGTACGCCAGAACATCGGGGATGACGCCTGGATACGGGCCGCGCTCAAGAAGGCCGAAGGCCACCCGCGCGTCGTCTACACCGACGTCCGACACAAGAACGAGCTGGAGGCCGTGGCCGGCCTGGACCACTACAGCATCTGGGTATCCCGCCCCGGCATCGGCCCGCTCAACAGCCACACCTCCGAGAACCAGCTCGGCCGCCTCGACTTCGACTTCGGGTTCTTCAACGAAGACGAGCTGGAAGACCTGCCCGACATGGTGGGGCTCTTCATGCACGACATCTTCGGGGTGGAGCCGTGACCGTCTGCCTCGGCATCGACCAGTCCTACTCCGGGCTGGCGATGGTGGCCTACCACAGCGAGGCACAGATCCGTCGCGACTACCTCTTCGCCTTCCCCGCCGAGAAGTACAGCACCCAGGCCGACCGCTTGGACGCCGTCCAGGTGCGCATCGGACTCAACGTCCGCGACGTCGAGGCAGCGCTCGGTCCGATCAGCATCGTCGCCATGGAGGGCTACGCGGCCGGCGCCAAGTTCGGACGGGAGCTGGCCGGCGAACTCGGGGGAGCAGTGAAGCTCGCACTCCTCGACTGCCTGAACAAACCGGCCTGCTACCCCCTGATCGTCGCCCCGACCAAGCTCAAGAAGTACACCACCGGCAAAGGGACCGCAGCCAAGGCCGAGATGCTGCTGGCGGTCTACAAGAAGTGGGGCGTCACCTACGCCGACGACAACCTGGCCGACGCCTACAGCCTCGCCCGAGCCGCCAACACCTGGTTCACCCGCACCGGCACAAAGGGCGAGCTGGACACCCTGAAGGACCTCCAGCGCTTCAAACACGAAACCCACTTCATCTGACGAAGAGCCCCGCCAATCCGGTGGGGCTCTTCATGCATTAACACAATGCGGATAAATGCCCTTAGCCTCCGAAAGGAGATCAATTCAAGGAGAACCTCATATGGACACCAAGAAGGAGTCCGGCGCCGACGACGCCGTGTTTTTCGTCAAGAGTTCGACCAGCGCCACCGACCTCGGTGCCGCCGTCGCTCACGCCGTCTACGCCCGCAAGAACGTGACGCTGCGAGCTATCGGCGCTGGTGCCATCAACCAGGCCGTGAAGTCCGTGCCGATCGCCCAGGGCTACGCCGGTTCCCGAGGTCACCGCCTCGCCATGCGTCCGGCGTTCTTCACCGCGACCGTCCCCGAGGGAGAAGTGTCCGGCCTTTCCTTCGTCGTATTCGACGAGGCCGCATAACACCCGGCACGGAATCGCCCATAAACTGATGAGGCAGTTCCACACGTAGCTCACTCGCACTCTGCCCGGACTGCGTCACACGGCATCTCGCGAGGAGCACAGTGTCTGAGAATGTCCTGTCCAGCGGAGAGTTCCCCACCATGGGGACGTCCGCTGCGACCAGTTTCGTCGTCCGCAAGCCCGAGGCCGGCACGCTCGTCAGCAAGTCCGGCAACAGTAAGGGCGGCTCGGGTGAGCCGGCCACGGCCAACCACCGCACGAACGTCCTCAACCGCGACGCGCTCGGCGGCCGGGGCGTCAAGGTGTACCGCGAGTACACCAACGCCGCCTCCGCCACCGCCACCGGCCGCAACGTCAAGACGCTGCCGTCAAAGTTCACCACGGACGGGCGGTGACCTATGGCGTTCCTTCTTGCCGCACCGCTGCTCGAAGCCGCCGTGGGCGGAGCCGCCGTCGAGGGAGCCGCAGCCGGCGGAGCCGTTGCTGCTACCGCAGGAGCTGGTGAAGCGGCTGCTGCCGGTGGGGCTGCCGCGGCTGGCGGCGCCGCCGCCGAAGGTGCTGCCGGTGGGCTCTCCAGCGGTGTCGCCAACGTCGCGGGCACCGGCCTCGCGTCCCACTTCGCGGGCGGCCACGGCGAGTCCCGAGGCGAAGGCGGATCCGCCCCCTCCGGCTACATGCAGCAGACCCCACCGGTCTTCAACTAACCCCGCGGGGGACGCGAAGTGAGCAACGTAAGTTACGTCGCACCCATGGGCGTCCCCCAGCCGGGCACGCCCACCTACGGCGGCGGCGGACGCACCGACCTGGTCGGCGCCCGGAACATCCTCGACGCCCGCCGCATGATGGCCACCGGCCGAACGCCGACCGCCGAGTACCCCGACGGCTACCTCGGCACCCTCAACACCCGGCGCAGCGAACGCCTCGGCGACCAGTCCCTCCAGAGCAGGCCCATGCGGTCGGCTCAGAAGAACTACACGACGGGCGTCCACAAGGGCGAGCGCATGGACCCCAGCGACTACCTGTGGCCGGCCGACTTCAACCCGATGACCGCGCTGGAGCACCAGGCCCGCGGCAAGAAGTGGACCCAGCACGGCACCCAGCCGGCTGACACCCGCCTCGTCGGAACCGGGGCCATGCAACAGACCGACGCCGACCGCCTGGCCGCACTGCGCAACCTCCGATCCCCCTGGAAGTGACGTGCTCAACCAGGACGGCGTCTACAACCGCACCAGCCCATGGGCCAGCCTCCCCGAGCGCCAGGTCAGCGATGTCCTCGCCTACCTCGCCAGCCAGGCACCCGCCTGCTGGACCCCACCCAGGCCAGCCCCAAACACCCGCACCGAGCAGCCGACCATCTACGACGTGCTCGGCATAAGCAAGGGAGAACCGCGTGGCTAACGAGCCCATGTCGCTGTTCGACCGGCGCCGCGCCGGCCGGGGCGACAACGTGAAGTTCACCGTCGGCGACAGCGGCAACATGGCCGGCGCGTCGGCAGAGGACCGCCTCTCGTCGCTGTTCCGCGACCGCAGCTCGAAGCTCGGCGGCAAGGCCGTCAAGCTCGGCGGAAAGGCGCTGATCTGATGGGCCTGCCCACCCAGCGAAGCCTCAACCACAACCTCGACTCCGGTCTCGACGACGGCCGCTCCCGCCAGATCAACCCCAACTGGGGCGGCGACACCTCCAACGACCTCGACTCGATGGACCGCACTTGGAACGCCCTCCACGGCTGCTCGCCCGTCCAGGGCCGCCGGGAATCCGTCCAGGGCTACTGACCGCACACACGACACCGGATCACCACCCGCAGCACTGACACGGCACCACCACTCGGAGCACTCACCCTCGGGAGAGCACTCCGATGGCAAGCACCGCCGCCGCCCTACTGGCCGAAGCCGAGAAGTGGCTGGGCTACAAGGAAGGCGCGAACAACCACACCCAGTTCGGCGAGTGGTATGCCACCCTCGTCAAGGACAAGTCCTTCGCCTATGCCTCCTGGTGCGACGAGTACGTCTCGTACTGCGGCTACGCCTCCGGCAACGCCGACATCGTCGGCGAGTTCGCCTACTGCCCGAGCCACGTCAACTGGTTCAAGAACCGCGGCCAGTGGCACAAGGCGACCGAGGCGATCAAGAAGGGCGACATCCTCTTCTTCGACTGGAACGACGACGGTGTCGCCGACCACGTCGAGATCGCCCGAGCCGACTCCGCCCCCGGCGCCACCGTCGCCACCATCGGCGGCAACACCAGCTCCGGTAAGGCCGGCTCGCAGTCCAACGGAGACGGCGTCTACGAGCGGACCCGGTACCGCTCCGACATCCTCGGCTTCGGCCGGCCGGCCTACAAGAGCGCGGGCACCTCGACCGGTTCGGGCGGCGGCAAGACGCCAGCCCCGACCCCGAAGTACACCCCGCCGGCCTTCCCCAAGGGCCTGGCGCCCAACCGATCCACGCCGTCGGCGAAGTCGCTCCAGAAGGCGCTGAAGGCCACCGGCTGGATGGGCAAGGACGTCGAGCTGTCCGACAACTACGGTCCGGTCACCCAGAAGGGCGTCGCCGGCTTCAACGCCAAGCACGGCCTCAACTCCGCCGGGAAGACCTACGACCCCGCCATCGGCCCCAAGGGCTGGGCACTTCTTTTCACCCTGGCCTACGGCTGACAGCCAATTCACCGCGAAGCCCCGAGGAACTGTTTCTCGGGGCCTTCGTGTTACTATTCACGAAGCGTCTGAATGGCCTGCGAGGAACGTCGGACGGGAATGCCCCCGAGGTGAGGACTCCCGTGTGACTCGCAGGCCATTGTCGTGCATATCGGCATTGCTGGTCTTGGCACTCATGCCGCTCGCATCCAGTGCACGACGCGAGGCCACAGAAGCAGCCCCGGCTCCCACGCCGACGGCATCCCCGTCGCCGTCCCGCAGCCAGCCGGCCAAGAAGACGCCGAAGCCCAAGAAGACCAAGAAGGTCCCAAAGCCCAAGGCCAGCAAGACTCCACGGCCCAAGGCCACCCGCACCACCCCGCGAGTCTCCCGCTCCGCGACGGCCGCCGCCCGGCCCTCCTACGTCTCACCCAAGGCGTACGCGAGGTCCGTGCTGAGCGCCACGCAATTCTTCTGCGCCGACGCCGTCTTCACCCGCGAGAGCGGATGGAACCCCTACGCCACCAACCCCACTTCCGGGGCTTACGGAATTGCCCAGGCGCTTCCCGCAGGGAAATACGCCTCCGCAGGATCCGACTGGCGAACCAACGGCGTGACGCAAGTCCGCTGGGGCCTTTCCTACATGAACTCGCGGTACGGCAGCCCCTGCGGCGCCTGGGCCTTCTGGCAAGCAAACCACTGGTACTGAGCAAGGAACACCATTACATGGCCGAACAGATCCGGCTCCTGCTGTGCAAGACGTGCGGGTCCATGGAAGAGCTGCCCGACTACGAGGGCGACCCCCGCCAGGACTTCCTCCTCGACACCCTCGTCAAGCGGCACCGCTTCCCCGACGGCAGCGCCCACATCGCCCACCCGATGCTCCGCGTCGAGAAGCGCCACTGGGACTCCCCGTCCACCCGCGAGGAGATCATCAAGCGCATCCGCGACTCGACCGGTCACACCGGCCTGGACCCCGCGTTCTACGACAGCAAGAACACCTTCCAGGAAGACGCGATGACGTGCTGGCAGCAGCACAACAGGTCCATCACCTGCTCCGACTGGTGCACCGACAAGAAGCGGCTGACCCCAGACACCGCAGCCGAGCGCAAGGCGGCCGGCCTGCCGAAGTACCGCAGCGCCAAGGACATCTACCTCTGCCACTTCTGCCCGGTCGCCAACGCGGTGCGCCGGGCCGCCTACGACAAGGCCGGCTGATGCACCAGTACCGCGCCAAGATCCTCGACATAGTCGACGGCGACACCGTGGACATGGAGATCGACCTGGGCTTCGAGGTCACCACCCACCAGCGGATCCGCCTCTACGGCATCAACGCCGCCGAGAAGAACACCCAGCCTGGCCGCGACGCCCGGCAGTTCGTCATCAGTTGGGCCATGGTCCATGGGCCGGCCTTCACCCTCACCACGGTGCAGACCCCGAAGGACTCCGACGCCCGCGAGAAGTACGGCAGGTACCTCGGCACCATCACCGCTTCCTCCGCCAGCGACTCCCTGAACGACGCGCTCGTCATCGCCGGCCTCGCCAAGCCGTACGACGGGCACGGACCCCGCCCCTGAACCACCGCTGAGGACCGCCCATGCCCCAGACCATCACCAAGGTCTTCGTCGTCAACGCCTCCACTCGCGTCACCGACCACGACGTCGACCTCGCCACCCAGGCCGTCGCCCATCAGGTCCGCGACCACTTCGCCCCGCTGTGGGGTATCAAGACGCCGGTCGTCGCCTTCACCAAGCAGCCTGTACCGGCCCGCGGCACCGCGATCATCACCGTCTACGACGCCCCGGACGTGGACGGTGCCCTCGGCTACCACACCGAGGACAAGGGCGTCGTCTACGGCAAGGTCTTCGCCGGCGTCATCCTCGACAACGGCGGCACCGCCCTCACCGGTCCCGTCTCGGTCTCCGCCTGCCTCTCCCACGAGGTGCTGGAGACCCTCGGCGACCCCCGCGTCCAGCTCTGGGCCAGCGACGACCGCGGTGCCCAGGTCGCCTACGAGGTCTGCGACCCGGTCCAGGGCGACAGCTACGACATCGTCATCCACGGCACCAAGGTCGCTGTCAGCGACTTCGTCACCCCCGCCTGGTTCGACGCCCAGGAGGCCGGCGAGCAGCTCAACTACCTCGCCACGATCACCAAGCCCTTCGCCCTTCGCAAGGGCGGCTACGTCGTCCGCATGACCGAAGGCCGCGTCACCAACGTCTTCGGCGAGCAGATGCCGGCCTGGCAGCGCGAGCTGAAGAGCACGCACGGCCGCATCTCCCGCCGCGCCGCCTGACCCACCCACACCACCACCAGGAGCACCACTGTGACCCTTGACCTGTCCACCCTCGCGAAGACCGCCTCCGACACCGTCGAGGAGCTGACCGACGACCAGCGCGAGCAGCTCAAGAAGATGGGGGAGGAGGCCGGCATCACCGAGGAGCAGCAGGGCAAGCTCGCCGAGACCGCGTTCCTCGTCGTCATCACCCCGGACGGCCAGGTCCTCGCCGAGCCCGACATCAACGCCCCGATCCGCACCCGCCGGCCGGCCAACCTCGACGACTTCCAGCGAGCCGGCCACGTCCTGGTCGACGACGCCATCGCCATCAAGACCGCCAGCATCACCGGCCAGCAGATGATGCAGATGACCGCCGCCATGGTCGACCAGCAGCGCACCAACGCCCTCGTCCAGAGCCTCAAGCTGTGATCTTGATGTAAGCTCGTACGTGAGTTGAGCTTCCTCCTCGGAGAGATGCTCTCTCCTCTCAAGGGAAGGCCCCCCGGAGACCACCAATCTCCATCAAAAAGGGGGGCCTTCGCCTTTTCCTGGGCCAGGTTTGCAGCCCCTTTGAATTCTCCATATCGCCGGTAGAGTCTGGGCTATGGAGACGAACTCTTTCTACCGTCGTCTCGGGGAAAACGCTCAGCCCATCATGGAGGCAGCCGTCGGCGCCTCCGGCTATTTCTCCAGCCCGGCTGACCACCTTGACCCGAACCTTTTCATCGGCGACCGCATCATTCCCGACGTCCGCAAGTGGCTCCTCGACACTCTCTATGCCTTCTGGGGAACCCGCTACAACGCCCCAGGTCAGTGGAGCGAGGTGTGGCTCGCCGGCTCCGGCATCAGCTACCAGTGGGCCGCCGACCGAGGAAACGGTGACCTCGACGTACTCATCGGCGTCGACTTCTCTGCATTCGGCTGGTACAACCCCGACTACGCGGGAATGACGAGCCAGGAAATCGCCGACCTCTTCGACGAGGAACTCAAGGCTGAACTCTGGCCCGACACCGCCACCACGCAAATCGGGGACCGGGTATATGAGGTCACCTACTACGTCAACCCGAACAGCCGCGATATCCGGAACATCAACCCGTACGCGGCCTACTCCCTGGCCAAGGACGAATGGACCGTCCGCCCGCCCGAGCTGCCGGCAAACCCACGCGACCTGTACTCGGACGACTTCAAGGACGCAGCCGCCCGCGACACCACCGAAGCCCACCGCCTGATCACGGCCTACAACGCCACCTCCGAGGAGATGAAGCACTCCCCGCAGGGCAGCGGCCAGTGGGTCACCCTCGGCTCCCAGCTCAAGACCATCGTCGCCCAGGCCGCCCAGCTCTTCGACGACATCCACCTCGGTCGGCGCGCAGCCTTCGCCCCCGGCGGCTCCGGCTACGGTGACTTCGCGAACTACCGCTGGCAGGCCGCCAAGGAATCCGGCGCCGTCGAGATGCTCCGCAGCATCAAGGACATCCAGGTCGCCACCCACGACCAGGTCGAGAGCGACGCCTGGGGCCAGCCCATCAGCAACGCCCAGTTCGCCCTGCGCAACGCAGCCCTGTGGCGGTCCAGGTGAACGTCGTCATCGCCATCGACGGTGTCCTCAAGCGCCCCGACAGCGACGCCGTCATCCCCGCCGGCCTACTGCTCTACCAGGGCCTCGCCGAGACCCACGTCGTACACCTGGCCGACGACCCCGACACCTTCAACTCCTCCAAGGCTCTCGCCGAGCAGTGGCTCAAGCGCAACGGCTTCACTCGGCACATCCGGCTGATCAAGCCCTACGCCAGCGACCGCTACGGCCTCCTCGGCGGCATCCAGCAGCTCCGCCCCGACCTCCACGTCGACCTGGTCGTCGTCGCCGACCCCACCCAGGCCAGCGACCTCCTCGCCGCCGGCTACACGACCGTGTGCTTCACCCATCCCCGCTACAGCCGCCCCCAGTGGAAGCCCGACTACCGCGGCGAGCCACGCGCCTGGGACGACCTCGTCGCCGAGATCGAGACCCAGAACCAGCACTACGCCCAGGACGCCCGGCGCACCGCCGGCCCCCTGTAGGAGACCCCCTCGTGAAGCTGTACCTGGCCGGGTGCGAGATCCCGGCCTACCGCAGCCTGCTCGCCCAGGAGGGCTACACCACCGTGGCCCTCAGCTACTGGGGCCTGCGCAGGCGCACCAAGTTCACCAAGCCCTACGACCTGGCCGAGAAGTTCGGGGACACCCCGGAGATCCTCATCGACTCCGGCTGCCACTCGATCAACTCCAAGCCCAACAGCGACATCACCGACGCAGAGCTACGCGACATCGCCGAGCACTACTACAGCGTCTTCATCGCCGACAACCTCAGCCGGCTGGACTACTTCGTCGAGTTCGACGCCCAGCAGCTCGGCCAAGAGTGGATCCGCGGTCAGCGCGAGCACCTGGAGCCACTCAAGAACAAGGCCATCGTGGTCTGGAACCCGGACACCGGCCGCGAGGGGCTGGAGCAGCTCTGCGGTGAGTGGCCCAACGTCGGCATCACCCAGGCCGGCACCGACCGCCTCGACGTCGCCCACCTGCTGCCCCACCTGGCCAAGACGACCGACACCAAGCTCTTCGGTCTCGGCATGACCAAGACAGCGGCCCTGGAGCACGGCCACTGGTACGGCGCCGCCTCCACCTCGTGGATCTCACCCAGCCAGTTCGGCGACACCATCGTCTGGGCCGGCAAAGAGCTGCACCGCTACCCGCGCCGGTACAAGGACATGGCCCGCGCCCGGCACAAGCACGCCATCGCAGACGCCGGCTTCGACGCCGAGGCCGTCATAAACGACGACCCCACCGAGGTCCTCCGGCTGTCCGTGTGGTCCTGGCAGCAGTTCACCGACCACATCAGCGGCAGAGGAGTAACTGCTCCCGCGAATCCGCATACAGGCGAAAACGCGGATCCGACCCCCGAGGCAGTTGATCGACTGCCCCAGGAGGTGCGGCACGCAGGAGTAACTCCAGCCACCGTGAAGCAGCGGGAGAAGATCCCCTTCCCCGGCCTCGCGGTCGTCCAGGAGACCGCCGAAGACGGCACCGTTGGCCGGCCCGTCCTCAAGACCGTCGACCCCGGCGTCCGCACTTGCGACCGTTGCTACCTCTCCAGTAGCTGCCCCGCCGCACAGCCCGGATCCGCCTGCGCCTTCAGCCTCCCCGTCGAAATCCGCACTAAGGACCAGCGCGCCGACGTCAACGCCGCCATCTTGGAAATGCAGGCAGGACGCCTCTTCGGCCTGCGATACGCCGAGGAGCTGGAGGGCGGGATCATCAATCCGGTGCTCTCAGGTGAGATCGACCGGTACATGAAGATCGCCAAGACCGTCGAGGAGTCCGAGGAGACCGGCTTCTCGGTGAAGATCTCCGCCACCCAGAAGGGCGCCGCCGAGACCGGCCTCATCAGCCGGCTCTTCGGCCGTGACGAAGGCGAACAGGCCCGCTCACTGCCCCACCCCATCACCGTCGAGCGAGCCGCCATCGAGACCGGCTTCATGGACGCCGAGGTGATCGAGGACGAAGCCGCATGAACCACAGGAGTAACTGGACCGCCATGGACGACACCAGCAACGACGGTCGTGTGACCGAGCGCCCCTGCCCGCACTGCAAGGGGCGCTGGCCCGAGATGGACGCCTGCGTCATCTGCGAGGGTGACGGCACCGTGGAGATCGTCTAGCACGCATGCGCAGGGCCCCGACCGAGAAGGTCGGGGCCCTGTCGGTTGACCACGTAAGACTTGTGGCATAAGTTGAGCAACAAGTTCAGAGACTATGAGCAACAAGCTGGGGCGCCCACCCCAGCCCGTGGCCGGCATGCCCAGCCGGCGGCTCCCACGACAGACAGCGAGCCACCACATGCGACACCTTCAGGCTGTCCCCGACGGGGACGACGAGACCTCCCAGGCCGCCTGCTGGCAGGACTTCTGGGAGGTCGTCGGGACGGCCGCGTACCGAATCTGGCGAGAGGATCAGCTCGCCGCGCTCAAGGGCACGACCTCGGCGCCGGAGGGCAAGGCAGCCTGATCCGAAGGGCCAGGCCCCGTCTCCGCCCACCGCGGCACGAAGACGAGCTTGTTCGGCTTCTTCCACTCCGTCATGTGAACCTCGATCCGCCGGAGCACCGTCTTCAGCGCAGCGCGCTTCTCGTGCTCCTCCATGCGATCCCAGATGTCCAGGAGAGTGGAGAAGAACTCCGGGGGCGGCACGGTGTTAACCGCGCTCTCCGCCTCCAGGTGAGCGATCTGCCCTTCCAGTACCTCGATCTGAGTCTGGAACTGGTCGTTCTTCCTCCGGAAGTCCTCCTTCGAGATCACTGCCTCCGACAGCATCTCCAGCAGCGTGTCCCGCTTCCCATGGATGCGGTTGATCTCCTCGCGAATCTGCCTCACGTCCGCCACGGCCTTCTCGGCGGCAGCAGCCTGGAGCATCGCGGCCCGGCCGGCGCCCTCGCCCGTGGCGTGCTCGACGAGCCACTTCCGCGTCTCGCGGTCGAGCTTCAGCATCGACACGTTCAGGCCCTTGCACCCGCCGTCCTCGTGGACACGAGAGCAGCGGAAGCCCTTCTGGTTCCGGTTGATGGTCGCGGCCGTCATCGTGCTATCGCAGACCTTCTCAGAGCGGTCCAGTCGCGTGCAGACCACCAGCGAGGAGTAGGCGTACTTCGCCCTCGACTCGCGAGCCGCCTGTGAGGCTCCCAGGCCGCGCTTCAGTTTGTACTGTTTCCACAGGTCCATGGTTATGAGCGGCTTGTGCTTACCCTCGTACCATCCGTAGAAGGTGTCGGGCTTGCTGCTGGCGGTCTGCTTCGTCGGTCCGTGACTCGGATCGTTCCGGAAGCGGATCAGGCCGGCCGCGAAGCCGGTGTCCATGGTCTGGTACCACTTGGTGCCCGACATCGGCTTGCCGTTCACCGACGTGATCCCGCGACTGGACATGTCCTTTGCGATGGACCGCATCGGCTCGCCCCCAACCCACCGCTTGTAAACCTCGACGAGCGCCGGGCCGCGAACGGGGTCATGGACGGGAATGCCATTGCATGCCTTGCACGGCAGGTACTGGCGGTTGTTCTCAGGGCTCCGCTGGCATTTCGGGCAGCGCATGTAGCCGAACTGCTGCCGGCCGTGGTGCGTCTTGCCATCCCGCTTGCGACGGTTGTGCGTGTCCTTCCAGACGTCGCCGATCATGTTCGACTGGAAGTCGGCGATGAGAAGCATCTGGTCGCGGGAGAACTTGCCGGCCGAGGTGGTCGTGTCGAAGTCCTCGGTCACCGCGCGAAGCTGACCGCCGGCCTTCTCCAATTCGGCGAGGTTAACCTGACTCTGGAGGATGTTGCGCCCGAAGCGGGACCACTTCCACACCAGGACAACCTGAGCTTCGCCAGCTCGAACGCGCTCAATAATCTTAGAGACCTTGCGCTTGGCGAAGTTCCGGCCCGACAGGTCGAGGTCATCGACGACACCGTTCGGAACGATCTCGATGTTGTGCTGCTTGGCGTACTGCTCGCATGCGAAGAGCTGCTGCTCGGGCGAGTACATCTCTTCGCGTTTCATGCTGACGCGGATGTAGACGATTGCCTTCAACCGCGGTCGTGGTCTGGCCGACGGGCTCAACGGTGACCTTCCTGTTCAGGAGGATTCTCATACTAATAGGTGTCCTCCCACGGTAGGTAGAGACCAAGCACCCCACCTACTTCCGCAAGCTGGGCCTGGGCCTGGAGGAGCGGGTCGCCAAGCTGCTGCACAAGTACGGCAAGGACGAGCGGGACTCGCCGGTCATCCTGCAGTCCTTCGAGCCGAGCAGCATCCAGCGCCTGAACAAACTCGTCGACAACCCGCTCGTCGTCCTCCTCTCCACCGCGACCAGCCGTCCCTGGGACTTCGTCGAGGCGGGCGACCCGCGCACGGTCGCCGACCTGATCACCCCGAAGGGCCTGCGGGAGATCGCCGGCTACGCCCAGGGCATCGGCCCGACGCTCGACCTGATCATTCCGAGGGACGCCAACGGCAACCTCACCACGCCGACCACCCTGGTCGCCGACGCGCACAAGCGTGGCCTGGTCCTGCACCCGTACACCATGCGCAACGAGAACCCCTTTCTGCCGGCGAACCACCGCATGGGTACGGACGCGGATGCCTACGGCGACGTCTTCGGCGCCTTCGCGACGTACTTCGCCACCGGCATCGACGGCGTCTTCACCGACAACCCGGACACCGGCCTGCTGGCCCGCGCGGACTTCGTCAACGGCTGAGCGCCCATTCCCTGGGCGGGGTGACAGTGCGGCCGTCCGGGCAACCCTCGCCAGGGCGGCCGCGTCGTGCTGCGTATGACGCATGACCTGGTCGCCTCCCTGCGCCCGCTGCTCGCCGCAGAGGCCTCCGCCGAGGCGTATGCCTCCGGAACCGATCCGAGCGACCTCGAACAGGCCGTCTGGCTCCGCCTCCTGGAGCGTCTCGACTCCGACGGCCCGCCGCTCGACCCGCAGGGCTGGCTGCGCAGGACCGTCCGCACCGAGGTGCGCCGCACCCGCCGTACGGTCCGCCTGGAACGACCGTACGAGACCGAACCTGCCGACGACGGCGACCCCGACCCGGAGCAGGCCGCCCTCGCCGCCGCCCGCGGCCGCGCCCTGCGCAACGCCGTGCGCCGGCTGCCCGGCCGCTGCCCGCGCCTGATGGAGGCCCTTCTCTCGCCGAAGGACCTCACATACCGGGAAATCGCGGGGGAGTTGGGTATCTCACAGGGCAGTCTTGGCCCGGAACGCTCCAGATGTCTGGGATGTCTTCGCCGATTGCTTGCACCGGAGGTTGCGACCCGCGGAGCGCGGGGATAGGAGTGGGGACGACAGGTCATCAGGTGAGCGGGAGGCGTGCGCACATGGGCATGAGCGTGACCATCTCTGCGGCGACCGAGCAGGACGCGGAGCAGATCTTCAGGCTGCAGTACCTGTGCTTCCAGAGCGAGGCGGCGCTGTACGGCAACTACCGCATCGACCCGCTCGTCCAGAGCCTGGACTCGGTCCGCGAGGAGGTCGTCGGCGACTGCGTCTTCGTGGCGCGGCTCGGCGAGGAGGTGGTCGGCTCGGTCCGCGGCAGCGTGACCGACGACGGTGCCGCAGCCATCGGCAAGCTCTGCGTCCACCCCCGTCTCCAGGGCCATGGCATCGGCGCCCGCCTCCTGCGCGCCGCCGAATCGGCCCTGGCGGAGGAGCGCGGCGCCACGAGGTTCCGCCTCCACACGGGCCACCGCAGCGAGGGCAACCTGCGCCTGTACCGCCGCGTGGGCTACGAGACGGTGGGCACGTCCAAGGGTGCCGACGGCGTTCCGATGATCGTCCTCGAAAAGCCCGCGGGAACCTACGCTGCGACGGCGTGACAGCCGACGTGAAGGGGCGCGCGGCCGTGTCGACATGCGGCTCCACCGCGTGGGCGCGACAAGCCGCCGACGACCGCCGGCCACACCGCCGACGCACCTCGGGCCGTACCCCCTACCGCGTACGTGCTCTCCGCAGCCAGTACATGGCAGACAAGGGCAGCAGCACCGGGATGAAGACGTACCCCATCCCGAAGTCCGACCACACGGTCGCGTCGGGAAAGGCGGACGGCTCCACCAGCGTCCAGGTGCCGACAGTCAGCACCCCCGCCAGCTCCGCCGCACAGCACACCAACGCCGCCTTGCGAGCCGTCTCTCCGCCCCGCACCAGCGAATACGTGATGAACCCGTAGACGAGCCCCGCCACAGCCGACAGTGAGTAGGCAAGCGGTGCCCGGTCGAACTCCGTGGAGATCTGCACGACCGACCGTGACACCGCACCGACGACCATCACGCCGTACAGCCACACGAGCAGCATCCCCGGCCCGCCGATCAGCCGGGTCCTCGCGGGCTTCGCACGCTTCTCCTCCGTCACGGTCACCTCAGCCTCCCCAGATGTCGTAGAGCCGCACCTCGAGGACGGCCAGCACCACACCGCCGGCGGCCACCGTCGCCGAGCCCCACCGTGTGCGCTCCGCCAGCGACATGAACCCCGCCGCCGGCACGCACGCGAACGCGCCCAGCAGATACGCCACGAAGATCGTCGTGCCCTGCTCCGGCTTCTCGCCCCGCGCCAGCTGCACGATCCCGATCACCAGCTGGACCACGGCCAGCAGCGACACCACGGCCATCCCGATGAAGTGCCAGTCCTTCGTCGGCTGGTCACGGTACGCGGCCCAGCCGCACCACACGGCGAGCAGAAGTGCGGCGACGCCGGTCACGAGCGTCAGGGCATCAAGCATGCCGCGACCCTATTACGGGCCAAAGGGCGCGAGGCCGCCGACCCCGGCCCGGACCGTAGGGTCGAGGGCATGAAGATCCGCGCTGAAGCCCTCCTGTTCGACAACGACGGCACCCTCGTCTCCTCCCTCGCGTCCGTGGACCGCTGCTGGACACGGTGGGCCGGGGAGTACGGGATCACAGCCGAGGAGTTCGCCCGCGTCGAACTGCACGGGCGGCCGGCCGTGGAGATAGCCGCCGACCTGCTGCCCGCACACGTGGTGCCGGAGGCCCTCGCGCGGATCGAGAAGCTGGAGGTGGACGACGTACCCGACGGTGGCGTGCACCTGCTGCCAGGCACCAGGGAGTTCCTCGACCCGCTGCCCGCCGACCGGTGGGCCGTCGTCACCTCTGCCACCCGGCGGCTCGCCGAGGCCCGGCTCGACGCGGTCGGCATCCTGCCCAAGACGCTGATCGCCGCCGACGACGTGAGGCGCGGCAAGCCCGATCCCGAGCCCTACCTGCTAGCCGCCCGGGAGCTGGGCGTCGACCCCGCCCGCTGCGTCGTCTTCGAGGACGCCCCGGCAGGGCTCCAGGCCGGCCGTGCGGCCGGAATGACCACCGTGGCGTTGGCCACAACCCACGAGGCACACGAGCTGGTCGCGGACCTGGTCGTGAAGGACCTGTCGGCCCTGTACGCACTGGTCACCGACGGGCGACTGGAGATCTCCGTCCGCGGCTGACGAGGGTCCGCCGCTGTCCAGCATGCGGACAGCGGCGGCCGGTAAGGACCGTAGGTCTGTTTTACTGATCGCATGACCACGACGAGCAGCCGCACCCTTGCGACCGAGGCGACCATGACGCCCGGTGCTTGTTGTATGTGTCGAATGCGCGCCTTCTAGAGGGCCCCTGCACCACCCTGAGCCTCGCGCCCCGAAGCGAGCCGCCGCGGCATGTCCGTGCGCCGTAGGCGTACGTGACGGACGCCTTCCCCCTGCCTGAACGGCGTGGGGACCCCATCGCGCACCTGTTCTCCCCGGTTCAGCGCCTCAGCGAGAACCGTGTCGCGTCCCTGAACGATCTGCACCCGTGCCCGGGCACACCCACGCCCGCGCACTCGACAGTGACGGAAACCCACGTGATCACCACATCGGGCCTCACCAAGGTCTACCGCTCCCGCGGCCGGGAGGTCACCGCCCTCGACGGCGTCGATCTGCACGTCCGCGAAGGCGAGGTGTACGGCGTCATCGGCCAGTCCGGCGCCGGCAAGTCCTCGCTCATCCGCTGCGTCAACCTGCTGGAGCGGCCCACCGCCGGGACGGTGACCGTCGCCGGCCAGGACCTCACCGCCCTCGCGGGACGCGGACAGCGTGCCGGCAAGGAGCTCCGCCGGGCGCGCAGCCGGATCGGCATGGTCTTCCAGCACTTCAACCTGCTGTCCTCGCGGACCGTCCAGGACAACGTCGAGCTGCCGCTCGAAATCCTCGGGAAGTCGGGCAAGGAGCGCTCCCGCAAGGCGCTCGAACTCCTCGACCTCGTCGGCCTGGCCGACAAGTCGAAGGCGTACCCCGCCCAACTCTCCGGCGGGCAGAAGCAGCGTGTCGGCATCGCCCGCGCCCTCGCCGGCGACCCCAAGGTGCTGCTGTCCGACGAGGCCACCAGCGCCCTCGACCCCGAGACCACCCGCTCGATCCTCCAGCTGCTGCGCGACCTGAACCGGCAACTGGGCCTGACCGTCCTGCTCATCACCCACGAGATGGACGTCGTCAAGAGCGTCTGCGACTCGGCCGCCCTCATGGAGAACGGCCGCATCGTCGAGTCCGGCACGGTCGGCGAGCTGCTCGCGACCCCGGGCTCGGAGCTCGCGACCGCCCTGTTCCCGGTGGGCGGCGAGGCCTCCGGCGACGACCGAACCGTCGTCGACGTCACCTTCCAAGGGGAGGCCGCCACCCAGCCCGTCATCTCGCGGCTCTCGCGTACGTACAACATCGACATCTCGATCCTCGGCGCCGCCATCGACACCGTCGGCGGCCTGCAGGTCGGCCGGATGCGCATCGAACTGCCCGGCCGCTACGAGGACAACGTCGTGCCGATCGGCTTCCTGCGCGAACAGGGCCTGCAGATCGATGTGCTCGACGCCGTCCAGGAGCCCGTACCGGTGAGGGAAGGTGCCAAGTGACCTGGACCGATTGGTCGACGATGCAGCCGCTGCTGTCCCAGGCGTGTCGGGACACGTTCCACATGGTCGGCTGGTCCACGCTGATCGCCGTCGCCGGCGGGCTCCCGCTCGGCGTCCTCCTCGTCCTCACCGACCGGGGCGGACTGCTGCAGAACGTCGTCGCCTGCAAAGTCATCGGGCAGGTCGTGAACATCGCCCGCTCGATGCCGTTCATCATCCTGATGGTCGCGCTGATGACCTTCACCCGCTGGATCACCGGTACGACGATCGGCCGTGAGGCCGCCATCGTGCCGCTCGCCATCGGCGCCGTCCCGTTCTTCGCGCGACTGGTCGAGACGGCTGTCCGCGAAGTGGACGGCGGACTCGTCGAGGCCGTGCAGTCGATGGGCGGCAACACCTGGACCATCGTCCGAAAGGTGCTCGTACCCGAGTCCCTGCCCTCGCTGATCGCCGGCACCACCACCACGATCGTCGCGCTCATCGGCTACTCGGCCATGGCCGGCACGGTCGGCGCCGGCGGCCTCGGCGACATCGCCATCCGCTATGGATACCAGCGCTTCGAGACCGAGCTGATGTGGATCACCGTGGCCATCCTCGCCGTGGTCATCTCCGCCATCCAGTTCGCCGGCGACTGGGCGGCCCGTTCCCTGCACCGCCGCAGCGGCCGCTCCGGCCCCGCGCCCAGGCTGCGCCTGCTGAAGGCCAAGGAGCCCGCGGCCCCGGACGCCGGCAAGGCCGCCTGAGCCGCCCACCCTCCCAAGAACCCCCCGCACACCCGACAGCGGGGTCGCACCACCCAAGGAAAGGCACTTTTCGTGCGTAACACCGCCAAGATCACCACCGCAGTCCTCGCCGCCGGAGCCCTCACCCTCGGGCTCACCGCCTGCGGCTCGGACAAGGACTCCGGCTCCGCCGACACCAGCGGCCCGCTGGTCGTCGCCGCGAGCCCGACCCCGCACGCCGACATCCTCACCTACGTCAAGGACAACCTGGCGAAGAAGGCGGGCCTCGACCTGGAGGTCAAGGAGTTCACCGACTACGTGACGCCGAACACGGCGACCGAAGACGGTTCGGTGGACGCCAACTACTTCCAGAACCAGCCGTACCTCGACGACTTCAACAAGAAGAACGGCACCCACATCGTGCCCGTCGTCACGGTTCATCTGGAGCCGCTCGGCCTCTACTCCCACAAGGTCAAGAGCGCGGACGCCCTCAAGAGCGGCGCGACCGTCGCCGTCCCGAACGACAGTGTCAACGAGGCGCGTGCGCTCCATCTCCTAGACGCCAACGGGATCATCACGCTCAAGGACGGCGTGGGCAACGACGCGACCCCCGCCGACATCGCGAAGAACCCGAAGAACCTCACGTTCAAGGAGCTGGAGGCGGCTCAGACCCCGCGCTCCCTGGACGACGTGGACGCCGCGGTCATCAACGGCAACTACGCCATCGAGGCCGACCTCTCGCCCGCCGAGAACGCCCTCGTCCTGGAGTCCGCGAAGGACAACCCGTACGGCAACTTCCTCGCGGTCAAGGACGGCAACGAGGACGACCCGCGTGTGAAGAAGCTCGCCGAACTCCTCACCTCCGCCGAGGTCAAGAAGTTCATCGAGGACAAGTACGACGGCTCGGTCATCCCGTCCTTCTGAGGACGAGCCCGCGGCTGACCGCGCGTATACGGCGTATCGCCACGCACGGGGTCCACTTCCTCACAGGGAGTGGACCCCGCAGTGCGGTCAGGTGCTCTCATGCTGCATGCTGGGCAGTTCAGCAGGTCCTGAAGGTTTTCCGAAGGTTACGGAGCGGCGCATGACTAGCACCTTCCCCAACATCTCCATCAACACGGAGCGGTTGGTGCTGCGGCCCCTCGACGAGGACGACGTGCCCGCGCTGGCCGAGATGATGAACGACGAACAGGTCGCGGCCTGGACCGACGTCCCCCAGCCCTTCACCGAGGACGGGGCCCGCACCTGGATCACCGAGTACGCGCCCACCCAACGCACTGCCGGCCGCGGCCTCGACCTCGCGGTCACCGAGTTCCTCACCCAGCGCCTGGTCGGCATCGTCCAGCTCGGCAGGACGAACTGGCACATCCGGTCCACCGAGCTGTCGTACATGATCGCCCCCTGGGCGCGCGGCGAGGGCTACGCCTCGGAGGCGGCCCTCGCCACCGCCCAATGGCTCTTCGGCGACCAGAAGTTCGAGCGCATCGAGCTGCGTACGGCGGCCGACAACACCGCATCCCAGCAGGTCGCCCAGAAGATCGGCTGTATCAGCGAGGGTGTCCTGCGCAACGCCTGCATAGTCCGCATCCGCACGGAGGACGGCACGTGGACCGACGTCCGCACCGACTTCATCGTGTGGAGCCTGCTGCCCGAGGACCTCGACGGGGCGGGGGAGGAGCTGGCCGACACCGGCGGTTTCACGTCGTTCTCGGACTGGAACTGACACCGGGGGGCCCGGGGGGTTGCCGCTCCGGCCGGCTCCACCAGGTACCCTCACGGAGCCCGAGGGCATCCCGGGCGACCCCTGACAAAACCCGCGCGAACCCCCTGGAGACTGACGACGATGGCCGACCGGGTCACGGTGATCGGCTGGGACGGCTCTCCGCTGACCGCCGCGGCACGCTCCGCCCTGGGTGCCGCCACCCTCGTGGCCGGTGCCGCCCACCACCTGGCGCTCCCCGAGGTGCCGGCCGCAGCCGAGCGCATCCGCCTCGGCAGCGTCGCCCTCGCCGCCCGGCGCATCGCCGCCCACCGCGGCACCGCCGTCGTGTTCGCCGACGGCGACCCGGGCTTCTTCGGCGTCGTACGGACTCTGCGCGCACCGGAATTCGGCCTGGAGGTCGAAGTCGTCCCCGCCGTCTCCTCCGTGGCCGCCGCCTTCGCGCGGGCCGGCATGCCATGGGACGACGCACAGGTGGTCGTCGCACACCGGCGCACCCTGCGACGCGCGGTGAATGTGTGCCGCGCCCACACCAAAGTCGCCGTTCTCACCTCACCGGGCGCCGGCCCCGCCGAACTCGGCCTGCTCCTGGAGGGCGTCCACCGCACCTTCGTCATCTGCGAGGAACTCGGCACCGAACGCGAGCAGGTCACCGTCGTGACCTCCGACAAGGCGGCCGACCACAGCTGGCGTGACCCGAACGTCGTCATCGTCATCGGCGGCCCGGCCGGCCCGCCGGCCGGGGCCGGAGAGGGCGGCGGCTGGATCGCCGGCCGCGACCCTGCCGCCGGACAGCGCGGCTGGGCGCTGCCCGCCGAGACGTACGGCGGCGCGCTCGGCGAGGGCGAGACGGATCTCCTCCGGGCGGCCCAACTCGCCCGCCTCGGTCCTCGCGTCGGCGACCTCGTGTGGGACATCGGCTGCGGCAGCGGCGCCTTCGCCGTCGAGGCCGCGCGCGCCGGGGCCGCAGTCATCGCCGTCGACCGGAACCTGGAGGCCTGCGCCCGCACCGACGCGGCGGCCCGGCGCTTCGGGGTCCAGCTGCAGATTGTGCACGGCAGCGCCCCGCACGTCCTGGAGAACCTCCCCGAGCCGGACGTCGTACGCGTCGGGGGCGGGGGAGCGGCCGTGGTCTCCGCGGTCGCCGACCGGCGCCCGCAGCGGGTCGTCGCGCACGCGGCGACCCGCGACGCGGCCGAACTCGTCGGCCGGGACCTCACGGAACACGGTTACCGGGTCGAGTGTGCCCTCCTCCAGTCCGTCGAACTCGACACGCGGGCCTGGACGGAGACGGAACGGAGCGTCGCGTTCCTGCTCAGCGGCCTGTTGCCGGACCGAGCGCGATAAGTCCATTCCCGGCCCCCTTGATCCTGTTGTCGTACCGCGCGCGGTAGGCTGGCCGACCGTTGTGCCGCACTCGGACGCCCGGCGGTTCGCCGGTCAATGTCCGGAAAACCCGCCTGTTTTGGGGTGGACGTGGTACGGCAGAACCGGAGGACGCGCAACGTGGCGCAGTCCACAGCGGACCGTCGCGGATCAAGCTGTCGTGACGGAGCAACGGCCGCGACAATGCCAGTTAATGGCTTTGTCGTCTTTGTCGGCAGGCCGTTCGTGCCGCTGGGCACGCACGCTCGTTCTTGACTGTGGGGCGGTCGGTGCGCCGTTCCGGGTGAGCTGGTCGTAGGAGCACTAACCGATGGGCGAGGGGTACGCATGACCGACACCGGCCAGGTCCCGGGCGAGGGACTGCCGGAGAGCGCAGGCATGGTGGAACAGCCGGGCGTCCCTGCGCACGGCGCGTACACCTACCTCTCCGAGACCACCGCCGAGGACGAAGACCTGTTGCTGCTGCCGGGCGCCCAGGGCGCGTGGGGCAACGAGGTCGCCCCGCCCGCGCCGGAGCCGGTCGTCGAGACCGTGCACGAGCCGGGCCCGCACGAGATGTCCGGCCGCGACAGCGGCTCGGTCGACCTCGCCGGCGTCCGCCTCCTCAACCAGGCCCCGGCCCCCACGCCTCCGCCCTCGCCGCGCCGCCCGCTGCACCTGGGCCCGCCCATCCCCGACGCCTCCGCCAGCCCCGTCCGCTCCCTCGCCGACCGGGGGCCCGCGGGCGCGCCGGTACGGCAGCCGGGCCCGCCGACGACCGGCGGCCCCGAGTACCTGGACGTTCCGCAACCGCGGGAGACGCATCTCCAGGGCGAGGACACACATCCCCAGAGCGCGGCACCGTGGGGCGCCCCGGTCGGGCTCGGGGCGCCCCCTGCGGAAACGGTTGTTCCGGCGCAAGGGCCCACCACCGAGCCCGGGGGCGCGGCGCAGGCCGCCATGGCCCGGCTCGCGAGCCAGGCAGGCGCCGCGAACGCCCCGATGACCTCCGAGGACGCTGCCGCGAACGGCCCGCAGCTCGCGGAGTCGGGGCAGGCGGCGCAGGGCCCGGAGGGCGGGTACGCCGGGCAGGCGGCGCAGGGCCGGGAGGGCGAGTACATCGGGCAGGCGGCGCAGGGCCCGGAGGGCGGGTACGCCGGGCAGGCGGCGCAGGGCCCGGAGGGCGGGTACGCCGGGCAGGCGGCGCCAAGTCAGGACGCTGGGCACGCCGGGCCGGGCCGGGAGGCCGGGCCGGCCGACGGGGCCTCCCTCGCCGACGGGACCGCGCAGGCCGGCCCCGGAGCGCCCCACGTCACGGACGCAGGCCAGGTTTCGCCAACCGGTGCTTCACCTGACGCCGGGCACGTTCTCGTGCCGTCTGCTGGTGGTGATGCCGGGCCTGTCCAGGTCACGTCTGCTGGTTCTGATGCCGGGCGGGTTCCCGAAGCGTCTGCTGGTGGTGATGCCGGCCCTGTCCAGGTCACGTCTGCTGGTTCTGATGCCGGGCGGGTTCTGGTGCCGTCCGCCGGTGGAGATGCCGGACCCGCCCAGGTCACCGCCGTTGGACCCGATGCCGGGCACGCTCCGGTGTCACCCGTCGGCGCTGATGCCGGAAACCTTGCCGGCACCCCCGCCGGTGCCGATGCCGGCCCCGTCGCCGCGACTGCCACCGAAGCGGTAGCCGGAGCCGCCCCGGCGACTCCCCCCGACGCAGGGGCCGGAGCCGCCCCGGCCACCCCTGCCGACTCAGTTGGCGGACCCGCGCCCGAGCCCGCGACCGTCGCCGGCGCAGACGCCGGCCCCCCTCCGGCCACCCCCGCCGACGCAGACACCGGCCAGGTTCCCGCGGCCGACTCCGTCCTGGACGCCGTACCCACACCAGGCGGCCAGGTCCCCGCGGCCGACTCCGCTTCCGAGGCCGGCCAGGCTCCCGCGACCGTCCCCTCCGAGGCCGGAGAGGTTGCCAACAGCATCTCCGTGCCCGACGCGGGCGAGGCTTCCGTCAGCACGCCCATCCCGGACACCGCCCCGGTTCCCGCGGCCGCGCACGCTCCCGACGCCCCGCAGGGCCCGGAGGTGGCGCAGGGCGCCCCCGTGCCCGACGGCGCGCAGCCTTCCGGCACGGCAGCGGTACCCGGTACCGCGCAGGCTCCGGCGGTGGACGTATCCGTTCCGGCGCCGGAGAGTTCCGAAGGCGTGCCCGTCCCGCAGGCCGCCGAGCTCACGCAAGAATCAGCGGCCGTAGCCGATGCCTCCGCCGAGGTCATCGCCGAGGCGAGCCCTCAGCAACTGGACGCCGAGCACGCGCCTGCGGGGCAGGAGCCAGTCGCGGAACCGCGACTCGCCCCCGCCCCGGACACTCAGCACACCCGGAGCCCGCAGCCGGAACAGGGCCCCCAACTCGTCCCGGGTCCGCACCCCGTGCAGGCGCCGCAGCCTGCCCCGGACGCGCACCACAACCTCGTCGCGCAGCCCGGGACCGTGGACGCACCGCAGGACGTGGCCGTCGCCGTGGACCCGGCCGCTCCCTCCGCCGCCCCGGCCACCCACGCAGCGGACCAGGACCCCGCGTCCCCCGCTCCTGAGCCGCACCTCACCCCGGCCGCCGCCTCCCAACTCGTCGCCCCGGCTGCGCAGACCGAGGCCCAGCCGCTCGCCCCGGCCGCGGACACCCCGCTCGTATCCGAGGACGCGACCGCACCCGCGGACGCCGCCCCCCAGCCCGCCGAACTCGCCGGAACAGGCACCCAGTTCGCCGAGCCCGGCGCCGAGGAACCGCCCGCGGACGTGGCGGCCCCCGCCGAGCACGGCCACGGCGAAGCCATCCCGCCCCTCCCGGCCGGCGTCCCCCTGGAACCCCACCCCGGCCAGCCGCTGGGCCAGTTCGTCCCGGTCGAGGGCTCGGTGCCGACCACCCCGCACCTGGCGCCGACCCCGCCGCAGCCGATCGTCCTCCCCGTGGAGGAGCACGGCGTCGCCGCGGTGCCCGCCCCCCGTGCGGCCGACCCCGCTTCCGTACCGGCCGCGCCGGACACGGAGCACGACCCCGAACTTGCACAGCACGCGGACGACCTGGACAGCCGGGCCGCCGACCAGGAAGAAAGCACGGCCGCAGTGGAAGACGTACGACAGTCCACCGGTCCGGCCGCGCCCGCCTACGACGACGCCGAGCGCGAGGCCGTCCTCAAGGTGATGCGCGAGCGCCGGGACATCCGCAACGGCTTCCGCAGCGACCCGATCCCGCACGAGGTGCTGCTCCGGGTTCTGGAGGCCGCGCACACCGCGCCCTCCGTGGGCCACTCCCAGCCCTGGGACTTCGTGGTCATCCGCTCGGCGGAGACCCGGCACAGCATGCACGAACTGGCCATGCGCCAGCGCGACGCCTACGCGAAGTCCCTCCCCAAGGGCCGGGCGAAGCAGTTCAAGGAACTGAAGATCGAGGCCATCCTCGACACCCCCGTGAACATCGTCGTCACCGCCGACCCCACCCGCGGCGGCCGCCACACCCTTGGCCGGCACACCCAGCCGCAGATGGCGCCGTACTCCGCCGCGCTCGCCGTCGAGAACCTGTGGCTCGCCGCCCGCGCCGAGGGCCTCGGCGTCGGCTGGGTCAGCTTCTTCGACGAGCGCGAGATGGTCCGCGCCCTCGGCCTGCCCGAGCACCTGGAGGTCATCGCCTACCTCTGCGTGGGATACGTCGACGAGTTCCCGGACGAGCCCGAGCTGATGCAGGCCGGCTGGTCCAAGCGCCGCCCGCTGTCCTGGGTCGTCCACGAGGAGACGTACGGCCGTCGCGCCCTGCCCGGCGAGGAGCCGCACGACCTGCTCGGCGAGACCGTCTCGCAGATCCGTCCGCTGGACGCCAAGGCGCTCGGAGAGGCTTGGGAGCGGCAGAAGCGGATGACGAAGCCGGCCGGCGCGCTCGGCATGCTGGAGATCATCTCCGCACAGCTGTCCGGCCTGTCCCGCCAGTGCCCGCCGCCCATCCCGGAGCCCGCGGCCGTCGCCATCTTCGCCGGCGACCACGGCGTGCACGCCCAGGGCGTCACCCCGTGGCCGCAGGAGGTCACCGCCCAGATGGTGGCCAACTTCCTCGGCGGGGGAGCGGTCTGCAACGCCTTCGCGGGCCAGGTGGGCGCCGAGGTCTGTGTCGTGGATGTCGGCGTGGCCGCCGACCTCCCCGCCACCCCCGGCCTCCTGCCGCGCAAGGTCCGCGCGGGCACGTCCGACATGACCACCGGCCCCGCGATGACCCGCGAGGAGGCCAAGCAGGCCATCGAGGTCGGCATCGAGACGGCCCGCGACCTGGTGGCGGCCGGCAACAAGGCCCTGCTCACGGGCGAGATGGGCATCGCCAACACCACGGCGTCCGCCGCGCTGATCTCGGTCTTCACGGACACGGACCCCTCCGAGGTGACGGGCCGTGGCACCGGCATCAACGACGAGACCCTGGCCCGCAAGACGGAGGTCGTCCGCCGCGCGATCGAGCTCCACCAGCCGGACCCGGCCGACCCCATCGGCGTCCTGGCCGCGATCGGCGGCTTCGAGCACGCGGCGATGGTGGGCCTGCTGCTGGGCGGCGCCTCACTGCGCACGCCGGTGATCCTTGACGGGGTCAGCGCCGGCGCCGCCGCGCTGGTCGCCCGAGCGATCGCCCCCGAGGTGCTGGCCGCGTGCATCGCGGGCCACCGCAGCGCCGAGCCGGGCCATGTGGCCGCCCTCAACAAGCTGGGTCTGCGCCCCCTGGTCGACCTCGACCTCCGCCTCGGGGAGGGAACGGGCGCGCTGCTGGCGCTTCCGCTGGTGCAGAGCACGGCGCGTGCGATGCACGAGGTGGCGACGTTCGACTCGGCGGGAGTCACCGAGAAGTAGGCCGGAACCGGGGGGTGGACCGGGCAGGCGTTCCCGCGTGCCCCCCACCCCCCGCCGTACGCTGAACCCGCAGCTTAAAATCCGCACGTCAGGGCCGCTCCAGAGCCGCAGCGCCCACTCACGCCTGTCCGAGGAGCCGCACCTCATGGCCGAAAACCCCGCCTACCCCGTAGGCCTCCGCCTCACCGGCCGCCGCGTCGTCGTCCTCGGCGGCGGCCAGGTAGCCCAGCGCCGGCTCCCGGCCCTCATCGCGGCGGGCGCGGACGTCCTCCTCGTGTCTCCGGAGGCGACCCCCTCGGTCGAGGCGATGGCGGACGCGGGCGAGATCACCTGGGAGAGGCGCCCGTACGCCGACGGCGACATCGCGCACGCCTGGTACGCCCTCATCGCCACCAGCGACCCGGAGGCGAACAACCGCGCCTCCGCCGAGGCGGAGACGCACCGGGTGTGGTGCGTCCGCTCCGACGACGCCGACGCCGCAACGGCCTGGACCCCGGCGACGGGCCACAGCGAGGGCGTCACGGTCGCCGTCCTCACCACGAGCGCCAAGGGCCGCGACCCCCGCCACACCGCCGCCATCCGCGACGCCGTGGTCGAGGGCCTGCGCGACGGCACCCTCGTCGCCCCCCACCACCGCACCCGCACCCCGGGCGTCGCCCTCGTCGGCGGCGGCCCGGGCGACCCGGACCTGATCACGGTCCGCGGCCGCCGCCTGCTCGCCGAGGCCGACGTCGTCATCGCCGACCGCCTCGGCCCGCGCGACCTGCTCGCCGAACTCCCGCCGCACGTCGAGGTGATCGACGCGGCGAAGATCCCGTACGGCCGGTACATGGCCCAGGAGGCCATCAACAACGCCCTGATCGAGCACGCCAAGCAGGGCAAGTCCGTCGTACGGCTGAAGGGCGGCGACCCCTACGTCTTCGGCCGCGGCATGGAGGAGCTTCTGGCGCTTGCCGAGGCAGGCATCCCGTGCACCGTCGTGCCCGGCATCTCCAGCTCCATCTCGGTGCCGAGCGCGGCCGGTATCCCGGTCACCCATCGCGGGGTCGCACACGAGTTCACGGTGGTCAGCGGTCACGTCGCCCCCGACGACGAGCGGTCCCTGGCCGACTGGCCGTCCCTGGCTAAGCTCACCGGCACGCTCGTGGTCCTCATGGGCGTCGACAAGATCGGCAGGATCGCCGAGACCCTGGTAGCCCACGGCAAGTCCCCGGACACCCCGGTCGCGCTCATCCAGGAGGGCACGACGGCCGCGCAGCGCCGCGTCGACGCGACCCTCGCCACGGTCGCCGAGACGGTGCGGACGCAGGAGGTCAAGCCCCCGGCGGTCATCGTCATCGGCGAGGTCGTCAACGTGGGTGTGCCGAGTTCCGCGCAACCGGCCGAGTAACCCCGGGTAACTCCAACCCGTTCACGGCCGTTGGCACCGCACCGAGGACAAGGCAGTATCACCCTGTGGCCGATCTCATCACCGTCGAGGACCCCGACGACCCACGCCTGCGCGACTACACGGGCCTGACCGACGTCGAGCTGCGCCGCAGACGCGAACCCGCCGAGGGCCTGTTCATCGCCGAGGGCGAGAAGGTCATCCGCCGGGCCAAGGACGCGGGATACGAGATGCGTTCGATGATGCTGTCGGCGAAGTGGGTCGACGTCATGCGCGACGTCATCGACGAGCTCCCGGCCCCGGTGTACGCGGTCAGCCCGGAACTCGCCGAGCGGGTCACCGGCTACCACGTGCACCGCGGCGCCCTTGCCTCCATGCAGCGCAAGCCGCTTCCGACGGCTGCCGAACTGCTGCAGACGGCTCACCGGGTCGTGGCCATGGAGTCGGCCAACGACCACACCGACGTCGGCGCGATGTTGCCTTCGGGTCTGCGGAGGACTGCAGGTCAGCGCGTCGCCATCTTCGAGGACATGGTCGATCACGCGAATCTGGGGGCTGCCTTCCGCAACGCGGCTGCTCTGGGCGTGGACGCCGTGTTCCTCACGCCGCGCTGCGCCGACCCCCTCTACAGGCGGGCTGTGAAGGTGTCGATGGGCGCTGTCTTCCACGTCCCCTGGACCCGGCTGACCTCTTGGCCGAAGGACATCGAGGTGCTGCGTCAGCACGGTTTCGTGACGGCTGCCCTGTGCCTCTCCGAGAAGTCGATCACGATTGACGAACTAGCCGCTCGCCGGTACGAGAAGCTGGCCCTGATGCTCGGTACCGAAGGCGACGGACTGTCGATCGACGCCCTGCGCGCAGCCGATGAGCGGGCCCGGATCCCGATGGCCGCAGGAGTGGACTCCCTCAACGTCGCCGCAGCTTCCGCCGTGGCCTTCTATGCGACGAGGCTCCGGTAGCCCCATCGACGGTCGCCTCCCTGAGGGCGTCCTGCCCGACGGCAGCTGCGGCGCACGGACCGAGAGCCCCTGTCACATCCCCGGCCGGGTGCCGTCCGGCCGGGGATGTGACACAGGCTCTGACGCGAACAAGCACAGCAGAGCGGCAGGGACCGTCAAGGCCCGGTGCCCTGGTCGGCCGGTCCACCGGCCGACCAGGAGCTCGTCCGCTCACGGCGCGGCCAGCGCCTCCGTCGGGGAGAGTCGCGATGCCTGGACTGCCGGATAGAGCCCGGCGACCGCGCCGATCAGGAGGGTCGAGCCGAGGCCGCCGGCCACCGCCCAGGGCGGGACCGTGGTTGGCCAGGACTGGGTGGCGGCGTATCCCGCGGTCACGGCGACGCCGAGCAGTACGCCGCCCACCCCGCCCAGCGCGGACAGCAGCAGTGACTCGGTGAGGAACTGCAGCCGGATCTGGCCGCGGCTCGCGCCGAGCGAGCGGCGCAGGCCGATCTCCGGGCGGCGTTCCAGCACGGAGATGACCATGGTGTTCGCCACCCCGATGCCGCCGACAAGCAGGGCGACGGCGCCGAGCCCGAGGAGCAGGGCGCCCAGCGTCCGGTCGGTGGCGCGCTGGGCGGCGAGCGCGTCCGAAGGCCGGGAGACGCGCACCTCGTTGGGCGCCTCGGGATTGGTGGTGGCGGCGAGCACGGAGCGTACGGCCTCCACGGACGGCTCGGCGGACCGGACGTAGACGAAGGTCGGGTGCCCGTCGAACCCCAGATAGCGCTGAGCGGCCGGCCAGCCGACCAGCGCCGCCGTGTCCAACTCCTTGGCCAACGGTACGGGGTCGAGGATCCCTGCGACGCCGAACCACGCGTCGCCCAGCCATATCCGCACCCCCGGCGTGCGCACGTCCAGCCGCCGTGCGGCCTTTGCCCCGAGGACGACTGCCGGATACCGGGCGGTCGCGGCGTTCAGCCAGGTGCCGCTGGTGACCTTGCCGCCAAGGGTGCGCAGTAGGTCGGAGCGCGTCGCCAAGACCTCGATGCTGCCGGTCTGGCCGCTGGGGACGTGGTCGTTGCGGTACGCATGCGCGTCGATCCGGCCGACCTCGGAGACCGAACGGACCGGGGCGATGCGGTCGAGCATCAGGGCCGATGTCTTGGGCAGTTGGGCGTCGGTACCGTACATGGTGCTGCCAGGGCTGACGGTGAGCAGGTTGGTGCCGAGCCGGTCCAGGGTGCGGTCGAGGTCGGCACGGCTGGAGGCGGAGATGCCGACGACCGCGAGCATGGCCGCTATCCCGATCGCGATGCCGACGGCGGAGAGGAAGACCCGCAGCGGCCGGGCGCGCAGACCGGCAGCGCCGACCCGGGCGACGTCCGCGGGGCGCAGCCGGGCGTGGGATGGGGGGGTGCGTGCTGGCTCCCGTTGCGGTTTGCGAGGTGTCTTCGTCATGATGCGCTGCCTTCCCCGCCGGGCGCGAGTGCGTTGGCGCTGTCCGTCAACAGGCCGTCACGTACATGCACCTGACGGGGCAGATCCGCGGCAATCTCCCGGTCGTGGGTGATGACGACGACCGTCGTACCGCCCGCTCGCAGGTCCCGCAGCACCTCCATCACCCCGGCGCCGGACGCGGAGTCCAGGTTGCCGGTGGGCTCGTCGGCCAGCAGCAGGGCGGGTTCGCCGACGACCGCGCGGGCGATCGCCACCCGCTGCCGCTCGCCGCCGGAAAGCTGGTGCGGCAGATGGCCGAGCCGATGGCCGAGGCCCACCCGGGTCAGCGCGGCATCGGCGGCCGCGCGGCGCTCGCGCAGCGTCACGCCGGCGTAGAGCAGCCCGTCCGCGACATTGTCCAGCACCGGCACCCCCACCGCGAGGTGGAACTGCTGGAAGACGAAGCCGATCCGCTCCGCCCGCAACGCCGACAACTGACGGTCCGTCAGGCGCGACACGTCGTACCCGTCGATCCGCACCATGCCGGACGAGGGCTGATCGAGAGTACCGATGATGTGCAGCATCGTGGACTTGCCGGAGCCGGACGGGCCGACGATGCCGAGTAGTTCGCCGTAACCGATGTCGAGGTCGACGCCGCGCAGTGCGGTAACGCCGCCGGCGTAGGTCTTGGACACGCCGCGTAGTTCGGCCACGTTCGTCACGGTGTCCGGCCCGGGGCTCGTCCCGGTGCTCATTCCGGCATCCCGACGGTCGCACCGGCGGTGATCCCCGGGCCGCGCACCTCGACCAGGCCCTCGGCGAAGAGCCCGGTCCGTACGGGCACGATGCGCGTACGGGGTCCCGTGCCGGCACCGGAATTCTCGACGACCTCAAGGCCGTAGCCGCCCTCCGCGAGCGCGAGCAGTGCCACCACCGGAACGGCCAGGACGTTCTCGCGCCGTTCGGCCGTATAGCGGATGTCGACCGTTCCCGGGTCCGTCCCGCGCAGCGCCTTCTGCTTGGTGATGTCGATCGTGACCGTGACGGTGTCGTCCTGAGATCCGGACCCGCTCCCGGACCCTGACTCGCCGTCCGAGCCCTGCCCGCCCGACGTCCCGCCGACAGATTCCCCCGAATCCCCCAGTCCCTCCGTCTCCCCGTCACCCACCGCCGTCACCGTCCCCGCCAGCGCCGCGCCGCTCGGCAGCTTGACTTGCACCTTCGTTCCTTTGACAGCCCAGCCGGCGTCGGTGGTCTGGACATCGGCCGTAACGACCTTGGTGGTGCTGGTGCAGGTGAGCACCTGGGCGTCCGCCGACGCGCCGAGGCGGACGGAATGCTGCGCGATACGCACCCGGCCAGGCCCGTAGATCACCTGGTCCATGCCGACGGAACCGGTTCTGGGCAGTCCCAGGTTGCGCTGCCAGCGCTTCACCGCGTCGGCGGTGAACTCGGTGAACTTCTCGTCCACGTCGAACCCGGTATAGCCGAGCGCCTGCAGATTGCGCTCGAACTGGAGCACGTCCGGGCCCTTGGCGTCCTCGGCGAGCGCGCGGTACATCGGCAGCGCTCCGTAGAGCAGCAGCACCGGTCTGTCGTCGGCGCGGAGCAGCACGCCGCCGCGCCCGACAAGGCTGCCGACCGGCGGCAGCCAGGTCACCGTGCCCGTCGCCCGGGAGACGACGGGGGCGGCGGCGCCGTAGTCCAGCCGACCGGACAGGCTCGTCGCGTCGGTGAGGGTGCGGCGTACGACATGGGCGGTGGCGGCGGGCGTGTCGCGGGGCGGCGGCGTGGCACCGGACTCCCCGCCCCCGAAACCGAGGGCCGCGGTCGTGACCGCCGCTACGATGGCCGCCACCGCCGTCCCGCCGACCAGGACTCGCGTATGACGGTGGCGCCGTCCGACTGCGGTCATCCGCCGTTCACCGACCCGCCGCCGGTCCGCGGCAGGAGGTTGCGGCAGGCTTCGAGCGCCTTGTGCGCCTTCGGGTCGGTCTTGATCTGCCTGGCGAGGGCATCGCTGAGCGCGGACTCGCCGGTCTGCGGGTCCGGGTCCGGGTAGGCCTGCAGGCCGTGTTCGCGCATACAGGCCGCGTACCGGCCGCGTTTCTCGAGTTCGTCGGGCGAGAGCCGGGGCGGCGCGGAGGCGGCGGGCTGCAGCGCGCGGCACTTCTCGGTCGCCGACATGATCTTCTCGATCGAGGTCTTCTCCTTGTCGACCTCGGCCGTGCCCTCGGACGTCTCCTTCATCACCACGCCCTGCTCCCGCATGCACGTGGCGTACTTTTGGGCCTGCTCGTCGTCGTCGGCTTGCGAGCGGCCGGCATCGTCCGACTTCTCGGCGGTGGCCACCCCGGGCCCGTCGTCGGACCCGCTGCAGCCGACGACCCCGAAGACGAGGACGAGTAGCGGTACGGCTGTGAGGAGTCCGGCGTGGCGCACGCGGTCCATGCTTTGTCCGGTCATGTCAAGATCTCTCCCCGTGCTTTCGGTGCGTGGGTAGAAGAGGACATCCGACGGCATATAAGTCCACTGTCAGGACTGGTGCTTATGGGCGTCTTATGCGCGCTCGGGCAGCATCGCCCGGGACTGAGGGGGAGGTGGGCCGCCGTGCGCGTACTCGTCGTCGAGGACGAGGAGTTGCTCGCCGAGGCGATTGCGGAAGGGCTGCGGCGGGAGTCGCTGGCGGTGGACGTCGCCTACGACGGCGCCGCGGCCCTGGAGCGGCTGGGCGTCAACGACTACGACGTTCTCGTGCTGGACCGGGACCTGCCTCGGGTGCACGGCGACGAGGTCTGCCGCACGGTGGTCGAGAAGGGCTACGACACCCGGATCCTGATGCTCACCGTAGCCGGCGAGGTCGCCGACCGAATCGCCGGGCTCTCCCTCGGCGCCGACGACTACTTGCCGAAGCCGTTCGCCTTCGGCGAGCTGGTCGCCCGTGTCCGGGCACTGGGCCGGCGGGCCCGCCCCGCCACTCCACCGGTGCTCGCGCGGGCCGGAATCTCGCTGCACCCGGGGCCCCGGGAGGTCTACCGGGACGGGCGGTACGTGGGGCTGTCGCGCAAGGAGTTCGCCGTCCTGGAGGAGCTGCTGCGCGGGGAAGGCAGCGCGGTCAGCACCGAGCAGCTCCTGGAGAAGGCCTGGGACGAGAACATCGACCCGTTCACGAATGTCGTACGCGTCACCGTGATGACTCTGCGCCGCAAGCTCGGCGCGCCGCAGGTCGTGCAGACCGTTCCGGGTTTCGGATACCGGATCCCGTGAGTGGTTCCGTGAGGGGTTCCGGCCGGGGCAGGAATCCGGGTGTGGCCTCGGGCGTGGTGGATCCGCCGAAGCGGACCATCCGCGTCCGGCTGACCCTGCTGTACGGCGGGCTGGTGATGCTCTCCGGCGTCACGCTGTTGCTGGTCACGTACGTCATGCTGGATCGGATCATCGCCACCCAGCCGATCGACATCTCGTCCGTGTACCCGCCGCCCGGGGCGTCCGCCACCGCTCCCGCGAGGATGCCGGACGCCACCCCGCCTTCGAGTGCCGACGTGGGCTCCGCACCCAGTCCCGTGCTGAGCGGCGCTCCGTCGGGGAGCGCAGGGAACGAGGACCTGACCGCGTACAAAGAGGAGGCGCGAGAGGCCGCGCAGCAGCTCCGCGCCGACTTCCGGAAACGGACGCTCAAGCCGCTCATCGTCGGCGGCTCGGTGGCCCTCGGCCTGTTCGCGGCCGGCGGACTGTTGATCGGCTGGCTGGTCTCCGGCCGCACCCTGCGCCCCATCAGCCGGATCACGGCCACCGCCCGACGGGTCGCGGACCGCAGCCTGCACGAGCGGATCGGGCTGACCGGTCCGCACGACGAGCTGCGCGAACTCGCCGACACGTTCGATGACATGCTGCGCCGGCTGGACGCCGCCTTCGAAGGGCAGCAGCGCTTCGTCGCGAACGCCTCCCACGAACTGAAGACCCCGCTGGCGATCAACCGGACGCTGCTGGAGGTGGCGATGGGCCGCCCCGACGCCCCGCCCCAGGTCGCCCAGCTCGGCGAGAACCTGCTGGCGGTGAATGCCCGCCACGAGCGGCTGATCGACGGGCTGCTCACCCTGGCCCGGTCCCAGCACGCAGTGGCCGATCCCGTGCCCGTCGATCTGACCGCGGTGGTGCGCCGGGTGGCGGACCTGGCCCAGCCGGATGCCCGGCGGGCCGGGGTGACGCTGACTCTGGAGGCAGCCCCGGCACCGGTGGAGGGGGATCCGGTGCTGCTGGAGCGCCTGGCGCTGAACCTGGTGCAGAACGCCATCCGGTACAACACCGACGGCGGGTGGGTACGCGTGGTCTGCGGCGGCCACGGCGGCGACACCGTCCGCCTCACGGTGGACAACAGCGGGCCCGAAGTGGCGCCGTACGAGGTCCCCGCGCTCTTTGAACCGTTCCGAAGGCTCGACGACCGGGTCGGATCAGCGCAGGGCACGGGCCTGGGACTGTCCATCGTGCGTTCGGTGGCCCGCGGGCACGGCGGCGAGGCGAGCGCCGTGGCGCGTACCGGAGGAGGGCTTACGGTCCGGGTCGCGTTGCCCGCACAGCCTCCTGATGGTGACGAAAAATAGCTTAAAAACAGCGGAATTCGTAGATCTATTACATTCTTCTGGCGCGCCCTTATCCCCTGCCTGTAGCCTGAATGGGGTTCATTCAGCCGGCGTCGCAGGGAGCCCGGTGGCTTTGTGGGGCAGCCCAGACCCGGTGTGGATCCCAAGGAACCGAAGAACCGGGGGGAAGAATGGACGTCTCTTACGGGTGCCAGAGCTGTGCGCTCTTTCGGTTGCATTGCGCCAAGGCCGACAGAGTGTCCGTGCTCGAAAGAGTCGAGTTGTTGAGCGCACGCGAGTGGCATGTGTTCCGGCTGTTGTCCACGGGGTCGTCCAATCGTGAGGTGTCCCGCGCTCTTTACATCACCGAGCGGACAGTCAAGGCCCATATTGCCAGCATCGTGTCAAAGCTTGGCGTCGCCGGACGATTTCAGGCCGCACTGGTGTCCTACGTCTACCACGTGCAGAACTGTCCCAACGGCCAATAGCTGGCCGCTGCACGATCTGGTGCCATTGCTATGCCTGGCCGTCCCGGACGGGACGGGACGGAACAACGCCAGCAGGGCTCGAATTCTGGAGGAACAATCGTGCGAACCAACTTCAGGCGGCAGCTCCGCCGCGCCGTCGCGACCGGCGCGGCGGTCGCCGCACTCGGCGGAATCGGAATGGCGGGTGCCGGATCGGCGTCCGCCGCCACCCACAAGAACGGCGTCGTCGAGGTCGGCGAGCTGGGGCTCTACTACCTCAGCAACTACGGGACGCCGGTCTTCGACCTGTATTTCTCCGACTCCGACTTCAGCAACGACTACTTCCCCGGCACCACGATCAGGGCGGACAACAACACCGAGTCGGACTGGAACCGCGACACCTACACCTGGTGGGTGTGCACCGGCTACAACTACGGCGGTTCCTGCGGCTACATTTCGCCGGGTGGGTACGGCAACCTGAACGCGACGTACAAGAACACGGTGTCGTCGGCGTACTTCAGCTGACGCTGATCCCGACACCGAACTGACGCGTCACCGCCGCACAACAGGAAACACCGCACAAGGCCAGGTGCCCTGCCCATTGCAGCTGGGCAGGGCACCCGACTGTTTGTTCCTAACCGAGATTCGCGGAGTTCGCTATGCCTGTCTACCTTCGCAAGCCACTCGTAAGCTCAGCGTTAGGACGGTCCGGGCCGGCAGTGTGCACCGCCCTTCTCGCGCTCAGCGCGATCACTTCCTGCTCCCCCGGCCCAGGGAGCGAGAACAATTCCGAACCGGCGGTTCCGACCATTCCCCGGATCGTCGCCGCGGCGGATCTCCGGCTCCCGCTACAGGATTATCTGCTCACCGACCGCCAACTGCGTGATCTGGACCGGGCCCGGGTCGTCCTGATCGACCGGTGCATGCGGAGGTTCGGATTCGGCTATTCGGTCCAGCAGCCCGCCGCCAACTACGGGCCGCGCAGCGCAACTGAACGGCGGTACGGGATCACCGACGCGTCGGCTGCGGCCGAATACGGCTACGGGCTGGGAAACCGTGACCCCGCGCTGCAGAAACCCCCCGCGAAACCGAGCCTCGGCGTCGACGCGCAGACCGTCCTGTTCGGCAAGGGAAGGTCCAGCATCAAGGGGCTCAAGGTCCCCGACGGCGGCTGCGTGGCCCAGGCCGACCAGTCCCTGGGCACCGCCGCTCCCGCCGGAACGGACCCGGGCCTGGCCCAGCAGCTGTCGTTCCAGTCCTTCGACCGGTCGAAGTCCGACTCCCGGGTGCGAAAAGTGACCCGTGCGTGGTCCGACTGCATGGCCGACAGCGGATACGACTACAGGGACCCGCTCGCCCCGCTGGCCGATCCGGGTCTCTCCGGCAGTACGAGCGCCCGGACGATCGACACCGCCACGACCGACATCCGGTGCAAGGAGAAGACCAACCTGGTGGGCGTTTGGTTCGCGGTCGAGTCCGCCTACCAGAAGCAGCTGATCGACCAGAACTCCGAGCAGTTGACGGGCCTCAAGAAGGCGAACGGCGCCCGCCTCCGGGCCGCCGGCGCGCTGAAGGCCGCCGGCTGAGGGCTGTAGCCCCGTACGCCGCCCGGTCGGTGGAGTGACCGGGTCACACCACCGGCAGTGGCCGGACGCGAGGTGCCGGCACTCGCCGGGGCGAAGGAGATGCTGCACGTCCGCGACTACGAGGTGTGCGCCACCACCCCGAACACGAGTCTGACGCCCTGCCAGTCCGAGTACGAGGGCTACAGGGGCAACCACGGCAACACGCTGGACCGGTGGTACCGGCGGGCCGACGTACGGCGCCGGCTGACCCGTGAGCTCGGGCAATGGACCACCAACGCGCAGAGCGACATCCGCCCGGCACAGCTGCGGCGAAGATCGCTGTTACACCATGAGAGGTGACGCGACTCATGACGAGAACACGAGGCTGCCTTCGCTGTTACTGGCCACCGGGGTCTCGTTCCAGGAGCTGGATCTGCGCGGTCGGACGGGCCGGGCCCGAGAGCTGATCCGTTTTCTGGAACGTCGACGTGAACCGCTCCGACATCAGCTTCGCGTCCTCGAAAGAGCCGCGATCGGGCCGCACGTCCGTCCGCTCCTGCTGCTTTCGTACGAGGTCCCCGTCGCCCCCGAGCCCCCGCGGTGGCCCCTGGCAGCCCTGCGCCGCGGCGATGCCGAGCGCCACGAGCAGCGTCACCACCACGAAGACGAACAGCCGCTGACGCAGCAACCGCGGATTGGCGGGCCGCCGCCCGGTCCCCGTCGTTCTGGGCGCCGGACGGCCCGTCCCGCTGCGCTGCGCGGGCCGGCTCCCGCTGCCGGAGCGGGTGGTGTTCCGCGATGCCGGCGTGGGACGCGCCCCGGACCGGGACGGCGTGCCGGCCCGTGACGTGCTGCTGCCGCCCCGTGACGTGCTGCTGTTGCCTCTGGAAGTAGAGGGACTGCGAGACGGTGGGGCGGCACCTCGCGGCGGGGGGGTGGTTCCCGGCGCCCCCTGCTGTCCCTGCGGACGGCGCTGGGGTGACCGCTCCGGGTACGGGTCGGCGAGCCGGCCGGTGTGCCGGTCCGCCTCGCCGGAACGCGGCGCGGGCGGCCGCGTGTCGGCGACCCCCTGAGCCTCCCGGGCTGCGATCTCCTTGAGGCGCATCGACAGCTGGAGCGTGCTGGGCCGCTCTTCGGGGTCCTTCGCCAGACAGGCCCGGACAAGCGGAGCCAGTGCGTCCGGCACGCCGTGCAGCTGCGCCTCCTCGTGCACCACGCGGTACAGCATCACCTCTGAACTGCCGTGCCCGAAGGGCGAGTCGGCCATCGCCGCGTACGCCAGGGTCGCGCCGAGGGAGAACACGTCCGTGGCGGGCGTCACCGCGGCGCCGCGCACCTGCTCCGGCGCCAGGAAGCCCGGCGAGCCGACCGCCGTGCCGACGTGCGTGAGCGTCGAGGCCCCCGTCGCCCAGGCGATGCCGAAGTCGATGATCCGCGGGCCCTTGGGCGAGAGCAGGATGTTCGACGGCTTCAGGTCACGGTGCACGACCCCGGCCTCGTGGACGGCGACCAGCCCCTCCGACAGGGCGGCCCCGATGGCGGCGACATCGGCCGCGCCCAGCGGACCCTCGTCGGCGACCTTGTCGTGCAGGGAGGGGCCGGGCACGTACTGCGTGGCGAACCACGGCCGGTCCGCGTCGAGATCCGCCGCGACGAGCCGCGCCGTACACCCGCCGCGAATCCGCCGCGCCGCCGAGACCTCGCGGGCGAACCGCGAACGGAACTCCTGGTCCTCAGCCAGGTCCGGCCGGATGACCTTCAGCGCGACCCGCTGCCCCTTGCGGTCGGAGCCGAGATAGACCACGCCCATCCCGCCCGCGCCGAGCCGTCTGTGAAGCCTGAACGAGCCGACGACGCGCGGGTCCTCGCGCCTCAGGCGCATCATCGCCATGTTCATCCCCGCTGCCCGGTCCGTGTGACGTGGCACAGCTTACGTTTCCACGCCCGTCCGCGCGCAGAGGCCGCGCCCTCTCGGCCCGATCGATTGTCAGTGCCGGGTGGGAGACTTGAAGGGTGGTCAGGGAGCCCGGGTACAGGCGGGGTTTGGTCTGTCTGTGATCCCAACCACCAGTCGCAGAAGGGGGATTAAACCCGTGAAGGGTGACCGCGTGGAGATAGTCGTTGACGCAGGGGACACGACGCGCACATACGAGGTGGTGGCGAGCAGAGCGGGCCGCCGGGTGGAGACGGCGGTACGCCGAGGTGTCGTGGAAGTGAGCGAAGTCACCCGCAGCGGCTCTGTGGTCCGCACGGCCCGCTTCATGGCCACGCGGGTCCTGGCCCTGGTCGAACAGCCGGTGCCGCGCGAGGACGGCTCGGAAACATCGGGGCACTCCGGACGCCCCCTCCGGGAAGACCCCGAGACCTAGGACCCCGTCTCCACCCAGGGGAGTACATCGCAGGTCACGGCTCATCCTCGGGGAGGCCCGCCAATCGGTACGAGGGCATGACGTGCGTCGGGCGCCGGACGCCTAGATTTGAGGTCAAGCGGCGGGTGGCAGCACTCGTCCCCCGAGGTCAGACGCCCGCCGCTGCCAACGACAACTGAGAAAGGTCAGGAGAGGGACCATGGCCCACACGGCACCGCGGACACTGATCCGCACCCAGGAGCGCAAGGCGTACGCCCCCGTGCTCCGCCCCCGCCGGCAGGGCCGCCGCCACCCCTTGGTGGCGACGCTCATGGCTCTCCCCCTGGCGGCCCTGCTCCTCCTCGTCTTCGACGGCTGGGAGACGGTGGCCACACAGGCGTCGTCCGTGGGCGTGATGCTGGGGCGCTGAGCGGCGACCCCAGGCCCGGAAGAGCGGTCCGGGCGGGGACATCCACCCATGAAACCCCGTGGGGACGGGGGTGCGACGGACGGCACAAATGCCGGCGCAGCTGGGGAGCTGCGCCGGCATTGCTGTGTCCCGCGCCTGAACCAGCGCCGCTCTCGCGGAGGTGGCTGTCGGCTGTGGGGGCTGCTCCATCGATGGTTGCGGTGCATACGGGGTCGTTGCGGCGGCCGGCGTTTGCGGGCGCAGCTGCCTCCGCTCTGCGCCGCCAGGTCGGCCCCGGTGCGCAGCCGACGCGGTCTGGCTGTGGGCGGTCGGCGCCGTCTGCCTGTGGGTTCACGCAGTCTGCCTGTGGGTGGTCGGCGCCGTCTGGCTGTGGGTGGTCGTTTCGTCAGGCTGTGGGTGGTCGATGCCGTCTGGCTGTGGTGGTCGTGCTGTCTGGCTGTGGGTGGTCGATGCCGTCAGGCTGTGGGCGGTCGGCGCCGGCATGCTCGTGCAGTCGTGCCGTCTGGCTGTGGGTGGTCGTTTCGTCTGGCTGTGGGTGGTCGTTTCGTCAGGCTGTGGGCCGTGGGCGCCGTCTGGCTGTGGTGGTCGTGCCGTCTGGCTGTGGGCGGTCGGCGTCGGCATGCTGCGGCAGTCGTGCCGTCAGGCTGCGGGCAGTCGATCCGTCCGGCTGTCGGCAACCGGCGCCGTCAGGCTGCGGGCAGCCGGGCCCGCTCGACTGCGGGCGGGCGTCCGCTGCGGCGGCGCACGTCTCAAAGGGGGGCGGCACCCCGCCAGCGCCGGGCCGCGCTCCACCCCCGCAGCCACAGCGCCGGGTGCCTGACACCCCGGCCGAGCCCCTGCGTACCCTCGCGAGCACACCCGCACGCTCCAGGGAGCCCCGTGACCGCCGACCCCCTCCTCTCCGAGCTGGCCGCCAGAGCCGAGGCCAAGGCCCACTCGGCGGCCGCGGCCTGCCCCTGCGGGGCAACCACCCTCGCCGACCGCCCCGACGCCACCGTCGTCCGCCACGCGGACACCGTCGCCAAGGCCCACGCCCCGGACACGCCTCTCACCGAGCTCACCCTGCGCCTCACCGCCGCCACCCGCCTCCCCGGCATCCTCCTGCCCCCGCTCAGCCCGGCGCCGCTCGACCTGCACGGTCGCCCGGTGACGTTCTGGCCGTACGGTGCCCCCGTGGATCCGGACGACCCGGACGCGGCTCCCTGGGAGGAGGCCGCCACGCTCCTCGCCGTCCTCCACCGCACCCCCGCCCCGGCCGCCCTGCCTCCGATGCGCGGCCCCGCCAAGGCGGCCCGCGCCGTCTCCCGGCTCCGCGGGGCAGCGGCCGCGCACCCCGCCACCGCCCCCGTCCTGCGCGCCTGGTCCGCCCTCCCGGGCTGGGCCCGCGCGATGGCCCCCATGCCGGACACCACGACCCTCTGCCACGGCGATCTCCACCTCGGCCAGCTCGTCCGCCACCCGGCCCCCGACGGATCCTGGCTGCTCATCGACGTGGACGACCTCGGCACCGGCGTCCCCGCCTGGGACCTGGCCCGCCCGGCGGCCTGGTACGCCTGCGGCCTGCTCCCGCCCGAGGAGTGGGCCCGCTTCCTGGCCGCCTACCGCGCCGCGGGCGGCCCGGCGGTGCCCGCGGACGGCGACCCCTGGCCCGCCCTGGACGTGCCGGCCCGCGCCCTCACCGCGCAGACCGCCGCACGGGCCGTCGCCAAGGCCGTCGCGGCCGACCGGCCCCTGGACGAGGTGGAGGAGGCCGTCGTCGACGCCTGTGACCGAATGGGTTCGGCCCCGCCGCAGTTGGCTGCCGGACTCGCGAAGTAGGGTGCAACCGACCACAGCCGGACAGAGTCTGTCCTGGCGAAACACGAAGCAGGACCTACCGGCGAGGAGTTGAGCCGACATGCAGTGTCCGAAGTGCCATGCGCCGATGCACACCTACAACCGCAACGGCGTCCAGATCGAGCAGTGCAGCGGCTGCCGCGGCATCTTTCTCGACTACGGCGAGCTGGAGGCGCTGACCCGCCTGGAGTCCCAGTGGTCCCAGCCCGCCCCGCCGCCCCCCGGCGCCCCGCAGGCGTACCCGGCTCCTCAGGCCCCCGCCTGGGGCGCCCAGCACGGTGGCGGCCACTACGGAGGTCACCACGGCGGCCACCACCGCCACAAGAGCTTCGGCCACATGCTCTTCTCCTCCTGACCGGAGGGACGACGAAGCCCCCGGCCGTACAAGACGGCCGGGGGCTTCGGCTGGTGCGCGATACTGGGATTGAACCAGTGACCTCTTCCGTGTCAGGGAAGCGCTCTCCCGCTGAGCTAATCGCGCAGGTCGGACCTGCTGATCGTGCGTACTGCGTGCGCGATACTGGGATTGAACCAGTGACCTCTTCCGTGTCAGGGAAGCGCTCTCCCGCTGAGCTAATCGCGCGGGGACCCGGTGAGCCGGGCCAGTGGACGATACTGGGATTGAACCAGTGACCTCTTCCGTGTCAGGGAAGCGCTCTCCCGCTGAGCTAATCGTCCTTGGAGGTGGAGACGGGATTTGAACCCGTGTAGACGGCTTTGCAGGCCGTTGCCTCGCCTCTCGGCCACTCCACCAGGAGCGCAGGGGTTCGGGATGATCCCCCACTTCCTGCGAGCGGACGACCAGGTTCGAACTGGCGACCTCAACCTTGGCAAGGTTGCGCTCTACCAACTGAGCTACGTCCGCTTGTCGTTTCCGTTCCGCTTGCGCGGCCCGGCGACGTGTTGAACTCTAGCGGATTCCCGGGCCAGCACAAAAACGCGTTTGTGCAGCGTGCTGCGCTGCACCTGCTCACCGACGTGGTCAGGGCACCGGGAAGGACGTGGTCAGACCATGTGCCGGACACTCGCCATAGACTCGAGGCGTGCTCCGCCTCCCTCCTCTCGCCCGCTTCGGCGACCGTGTCGCCACGGGTCTCCTCGACGTCACCAGCGATCCCTCGGCCCTGGACTCCACCGGCTTCTGGGCCGTCTGCGCGGACTACGAGGGCGGTCTGACCTGCGCCCGCTTCAGGGACGTACGGCGAGAGCCCGTGCCCGCCCCGGTGCCGGGCAGGTGGCGCGGGCCGGCGGCCGGTGACTGGACGACGTCCCTCGACCGTGCCGAGTACACGGCGGGCGTACGGCGGATCCGCGAGCACATCGCGGCCGGCGAGGTCTACCAGGCGAACCTCTGCCGGGTCCTCTCCGCGCCCGTGGCACCCGACGCCGACGTGGACGCACTGACGGCCCTCCTGGCGCGCGGCAACCCCGCACCGTACGCAGGAACGATCCGCCTGCCCGAGCACGGCGTCGAGATAGCCACCGCGTCCCCCGAGCTGTTCCTGCGCCGGGACGGCCGGACCGTCGAGTCCGGCCCGATCAAGGGCACCGGGCGGACCGAGGCGGACCTTCAGCAGAAGGACTACGCCGAGAACGTGATGATCGTGGACCTCGTCCGCAACGACATCGGACGGGTCTGCGTGACGGGCAGCGTCACCGTGCCCGACCTGTGCGTGGTCGAGAAGCATCCGGGACTGGTGCATCTCGTGTCGCTCGTCCGCGGCGAGCTGCGCGCGGACGCCGGCTGGCCCGAGCTGCTCGCCGCCGCGTTCCCGCCCGGCTCGGTCACCGGCGCGCCCAAGTCGAGCGCCGTGCGGATCATCGACGCGCTGGAGACGGCGCCCCGGGGCCCCTACTGCGGCGGCATCGGCTGGGTCGACGCGGACCGGGGAACGGGTGCGCTCGCCGTCGGGATCCGCACCTTCTGGATCGACCGCGCGGAAGGGACGCTGCGGTTCGGCACCGGCGCCGGTATCACCTACGGCTCGGATCCCGAGGGGGAGTGGCGGGAGACCGAACTGAAGGCGTCCCGGCTGCTCGCGGTAGCGTCGGGAGCGTACGAGGTGACTGAAGACGGACTGACGTGCCGTGCCCATCCGGGGGACGACCCACGGACCCCCGGCCGAAAAGACGTGCCGGACGTGTCTGGCGCAACATCACGAGGTAAAGACCAGTGAAGCTATGGCTCGACGGCGGGCTGCAGGACACCGAGTCCGCCCGTGTCTCCGTCTTCGACCACGGGCTGACCGTGGGCGACGGCATCTTCGAGACGGTGAAGGCGGTGCACGGCAGGCCGTTCGCGCTCACCCGCCATCTCGACCGGCTGACCCGCTCCGCCCGTGGTCTCGGCCTGCCCGACCCCGACCACGACGAGGTCCGCCGCGCCTGCGCCGCCGTCCTCGAGGCCAACCCGATGCCGCTCGGCCGGCTGCGGATCACGTACACCGGCGGGCACGGCCCGCTCGGCTCCGACCGCGGCGAACACGGCCCCACCCTCGTGGTCGCCCTCGGCGAGACCGCCCGCCGCCCGGACTCCACGGCCGTGATCACGGTCCCCTGGATCCGCAACGAGCGCGGAGCCCTCACGGGCCTGAAGACGACCTCGTACGCCGAGAACGTCGTCGCACTCGCCCGCGCCCACGAACACGGCGCTTCCGAGGCGCTGTTCGGCAACACGGTCGGGCAGCTCTGCGAGGGCACCGGGTCCAACGTCTTCGTCGTCCTCGACGGCGAGATCCACACCCCGCCGCTCGCCTCCGGCTGCCTCGCCGGCATCACCCGTGCACTGACCGTCGAGTGGACCGGCGCCAAGGAGACCGACCTGCCGCTGGACGTCCTGGAACGCGCGGAGGAGGTCTTCCTGACCTCCACGCTGCGGGACGTACAGGCCGTGCACCGGGCCGACGACCGCGAACTGCCCGGTGCGCCGGGCCCGGTGACCGCCAAGGCCATGCGGATCTTCGACGAGCGGGCCGGGGACGACCTCGATCCGTGAAGGCCCGGAACATTTGGACTGACCTGGCGCGCGGCAATGGGTAGAACATCGGTGATGACCACGACCCTGCGGCCGAACGAGCCGCTCCAGCGTGCCGCCGACGGGGCGCTGTCGCGCCACTACCAGGTGTGCGTGAACAGCCGTCCCGTCGGCGCGATACACCTCGCGACGCACCCCTCCTTCGGGCCTGCCGTCGCCCGGATCGAGGACCTGCGTATCGAGGAGCCGGACCGCGGGCGCGGGCGAGGCGCCGTCGCCGCTCTCGCCGCCGAGGAGGTCGCGCGGGGCTGGGGCTGCCGGCAGCTGGAGATCAGGGTGCCGGCCGAGGCCGAGGCCGCGCTGCGGCTCGCCACAGCGCTCGGCTACGTCCATCGCAACCGGGGCATGGAGAAGCGACTCGGCTCCACCGTGCCCGAACTGCCCCGGGGCAGCCGGGGCAGACCCATGACCGAGGCGGAGTACGGGCCGTGGAACGAGCACGGCATCGCGGACTACGCCCGGGACTGGACCGACCGCGGCGTGCCCGAGGACGAGGCGTGGGCCAAGGCGGAGCGGGACCACGCGCTGCTGCTGCCGCGGGGCCTGGCCACCGAGGACATGCTGCTCAGCGTCCTGGAGCACGAGGGCACCCGAGTCGGCTGCCTCTGGCTGGCCGTCATCGGGGACAAGGCGTTCGTCTTCGGCGTCGAGACGGACGAGCCCCACCGCGGCCGGGGCCACGGCCGCTCCCTGATGCTGCTGGCCGAGGCCCAGACGCTGGCCGCCGGCAGACATGTCCTCGGCCTCAACGTCTTCGCGGGCAACACCCCTGCCGAACGGCTGTACGAGTCACTGGGGTATGTGACCGTCGGGTACTCGATGTACAAGAACCTGCTCTGAGCTCACCTCACGCGCGCTCGGCCAGCAGCCGGTCCGCGATCTCCTCGATGCGCTCGCGCAGCCCTTCCTGGCTCTTGCCGCCGTCGAGGCGCTCGCCGCCGATTACGTACGTCGGGGTGCCGGTCACGCCGATCGCCTTGCCCTCGGCCTGGTCGGCGTCGACGATCAGGATGTGCCGGCCGTCGATCAGCGCGGTGTCGAACTCCTCGGCGTCCAGGCCGAGTTCACGGGCCACCTCGATCAGAAAGGGTTCGCCCCCGCGTTCCAGCTCCTCGACCCGGCCGAGCACGGCCTCCACGTACGGCCAGCCCTGACCTTGCTCCGCGGCCTCCTCGGCGGCCTGCGCCGCGGCGAACGCGTGCTTGTGCTTCTCCAGTGGGAAGTGCCGCAGCCGCAGCTCCAGACGGTCGCCGTAACGGGCGCGCAGGGCGCGAAGGTCGTCCAGGGCGCTGCGGCAGTCCGGGCACTGCAGTTCGCACCAGACGTCGAGGACCGGCGCTGCGGAACGGCCGGGGGAGGAGTCACTCATGGGCACAGTCTCCCAGCCGGGGCTCGGAGGACCGAATCGGTACGGTCCCGACCGGCACCTGCGGAGGAGCCGACCCGGAGATGTCCCTGATGTCCGGTCGGAACATGGCCGGGCGGGCACCGGGCGGTGCAGGATGGAGGGGACGAAGTGGTCCCTGCCCGACCGAGCCCTGCCTGGAGGACCGGATGATTGCCGAGACCGTCTGTTCCGCCGTGTCCGCGGCCGGCCTGGGCATCGCGGCGGTCACGGCGTACCGCAAGCGCTTCCTGGCGGCCGCCCGTATCGCCGCCTACGCCCTCGTCCCCCTCGGGCTGGTGATGACCGGGGTGGTCGAGTGGGCCGCCGACACCGCCTTCAGCCCCACGGCCTGGGCCGGCTTCGGCGTGCTCGGCGCGGCCTGGGCGCTGTTCGCGACCACGCGCGCCGTGGAGCGCCGCCGCGGCGTCACCCGCAAGGAGCGCAAGGAGGCCAAGGGCGCCGCGCAGCGCGACGCGGTGGCTCCCGCGGCCTCGGCGCCTTCGCTGGGGTCCGGCGCTCGTCCGGCGGCCCGCCCCACGACCCCACCGCGCGCCGAGTCCGCCGACGACTTCAGCGACATCGAGGCCATTCTCAAGAAGCACGGCATATGACGGCCGGGGAACGGACCGAAACGACACAGCGGGTCGGCGCGCGTCCGCAAACGATCACGAGCTGAACCGAAACTCACGGATTCCAACGAACTCCCCCTCCTCCCGGGCGTGTTGATCGCGCCATGAGCGCCCGCTGCGTCATCATCGCCGCGAGATGCTGGACACGACACAGAGCGAGCCCGCGCCGCCGCAGGACGAGCCGCGCGGGTGCCTCTTCGCCCTTTCCCAGCCACCGCTGATGATCTTCCTTGCGGTGATCGGGTGTCTGCTGCTCATGGCTTCGTTGCACGACCTGCTGATGCTGTGAGCCGTACCCGTGGTTCCCGGCGCCACCCGCCGGGGGCCACGACACACCGACGTCTCGCGGGCGTCAGCCCGCCGCCTCCTTGCGCCGGGCCCGGTACGCGGCCACGTGCAGGCGGTTTCCGCAGGTGCGGCTGTCGCAGTAACGCCGCGAGCGGTTGCGGGAGAGATCGACGAACGCGCGCCGGCAGTCGGGGGCCTCGCAGCGCCGCAGCCGCTCCTGCTCACCGGCCACCACGAAGAACGCCAGCGCCATGCCGCAGTCGGCGGCCAGGTGGTCGGCGACGGAGGCGCCGGGTGCGAAGTAGTGCACATGCCAGTCGTAGCCGTCGTGGTCCGTGAGCCGGGGGGTGGTGCCCGCGGCGGCGACCAGTTCGTTGATCAGCCCGGCGGCCGCCCGGGCGTCCGGGGCCGCGAAGACCGCGGCGAACCGCCCGCGGATCTTGCGCACCGCCGAGAGGTCGAACTCCGAAAGCGTCCTGACATCACTGACTTCGTGGTTTCGTACAAAATCCTCGAGGGCCGCCACGTCCGGCAGCGCGTCCGGTGTCGCGTCGTCCTCCGGTGCGGTGTTCACCAGATCCACCACGGTGTCGAGTGCGCACCGGGTGTCGTGGGTGATCAGCACGTTTTCGCTCCCTGGCCTGGGGGACGGGCGGGCGCCCGCCGATGCTGGCCGATGGTAGTGGCTCCCGAACCCCCGACACCGGCCCTCCCGCGCTTGCCGATACAACGGCACGGACCACACGGGGGTTCCCGGCGGTCCGGATCCCCTGCACACACCGCGCCGACACCCGCGCCTCGCGCGTCCACGGCCGACAGGTGGCCGTTCCACCCACCGGCCAGAGCGCCCGCCCTGCCGGGGGCGGGCTGGTGCCCGCCGTGCCGGGCAGCCGCCGGTCCGGTTGGGGGGCCGGGCTCCTGGGGCCCCTGGTGCCCGCCGTGCCGGGACAGCCGCCGCCCGTCGTGCCCGGGGGCGGCTGGTCCTGCCCGCTGTGCCGCGGGCAGCCGGGTGTGCTGTCGGCACCTTGGTGGGGCGCCTGGTGCCTGTCGTGCCGGGACGGCCGCCGCCCGTCGTGCCCGGGGGCCGGCTCGTGCCGGCTGCGCCGCGGGCGCCTCGTGGCCGTCGTGCCGGGACCGCCGGTGACCGCCCCGGCCGGGGTCGGCTGGTGGCGGCTGTGCCGGGCGGGGCTGGAGTCCGACGACCGGGGTCCTGCTTGATGGGGCGCTTCGTGCCCTCCTGCCGGGGCGGCTGGTGCCTGTTGTGCCGGGGCGGCTGCTGCTCGCCGTGCCCTGGACGGCCGGCGCTCCTCCAGCCACGGGCAGGCGTGCCGCTGGGGCGGCGCCTGTCCCGCAGAGGGCGGCACCCCGCCGACGCCGGGTTGCGCGACCTGCCCCCAGCCACCTCCGACGGCGCATCCACAACTCCGGGCCGGGCAGTCCGCACACCCGCGCACCCCCACCTGACGCAACCGACGCCGCCCCCGCGGAGCGATCCCGCGGTGACGGCGTCGGCCGGGTGCCGTATTCCGGCTGTCTGGGCCCGAGCCGTCTCCCCGAGTGGACGGCGCCGGGCGGCTCTGTGGGGTCTCGCCCTAGCTTTCCGCCAGGATGTGCGAGAGTTCCTGATCAAGGTCGAAATGCCGGTGTTCCGTGCCGGGCGGCACGGCCGCGTCCGTCCGCTTCAGGAAGGACTCCAGGGCCCGCGCCGGGGCTTCGAGCAGGGCCTCGCCCTCAGGAGAGCTCAGGGCGATGCACACGACGCCCTGGCCATGACTGCGCGAGGGCCAGACACGGACGTCGCCGGTGCCGGTGGGCCGGTGGAGGCCCTCCGCGAGGAGGTCGCGGGCGAACACCCACTCGACGGTCTCCTCGGCTCCGGTGTGGAAGGTGGCGTGCACGGCGTAGGGGTCGGCCGTGTCGTACCGCAGGCCTGCGGGGACAGGCAGGGAGGACTCGCTCGACACAACGAGGCGCAGGTGCAGCTCGCAGCTGACCGTGGTGTTCATAAGCGCCAGGGCCTTTCGCTCAGTGTGCGCTCGGGGATTCGCACGTCGGCGAAATCGACATGCCACCTACGGTGCCGTTGTAAACCCCTCTGAGTGTTTTGCGTGTCTTTACGTAACTCTTCCGGCCGAGAACCCGTTCGCACGGTACGACCATTCCGGTGACTGGTTTCCGTCGGGTAGGGTTTGGCCGTATGAATACGGGGAGTGACGAGCCGGGCGAGGTGGCCGTGGCGTCGGACGAGACGAAGACGGACGGGGCGAAGAGCGAGCAGGGGCTCGGCTCGAAAGCGCCGGAATTCATCAAGGCGCGCCGGATGCTGCACGTCAGCTGGCAGGTCGGCGTCTTCATCATCGGGCTCGCGGTCGTCGCCGCCGGCGTCACCATGCTGGTGTTGCCCGGGCCCGGCTGGGTGGTGATCTTCGGCGGCATGGCGATCTGGGCGACCGAGTTCGTCTGGGCCCAGCTGGTGCTCCGCTGGACCAAGCGCAAAGTCACCGAGGCGGCCCAGCGCGCCCTCGATCCCAGGGTGCGTCGGCGCAACATCACCCTTACGGTGATCGGCCTCGTGATCGTGGCCGTACTCGTCGGCGTCTACGTGTGGAAGTTCGGCTTCGAGATGCCGTGGAAGATCAAGGACCAGTGACCCGCCAAGGGGGTTGCCCGGCCGGTCGTCGCTGGTCACAGGCACCCCCTGACATGGGGTAATGTTCTTCCTGCGCCCGGGCGATTAGCTCAGTGGGAGAGCGCTTCGTTCACACCGAAGAGGTCACTGGTTCGAACCCAGTATCGCCCACCCGGATGCGACGGCCCGTCTGCGAGAGAGCAGGCGGGCCGTCGTCGTGCGCGCGCGGTCGGCGCGTGTGGAAACAGGTCCCGTCGGCGCAGGAGGAAGGGCCGGCCGGCGAGGTGGGCGAGGCAGTCCTCCTCCGGCCACCGGGTATCACCGCGCCCGCACTCCCAAGTCCCCACCGCCCGGACGACGATCCATGGCAAGCGGCAGTGACACTGCGGGGGAGGGCCCACGGGACGGTGACGATCCGTTACCCGTGGTGAGGTGCCGACGAGCGGGCGAAGGATCAACGCGGCCATCGCGCTCTTCGAGAAGAAGTACCCGAAGATCAAGGTGAAGACGGACTTCCAGGAGTATGTGTCTTTCTGGGAGAAGTTCCAGACACACGCGGCCGGTGGAAATCCCCCGGGCGTTTTCCGGAACGCCGTTGGATTTCCTCGGCAGTACGACGAGAGAGGCATCCTTCTCGGCCTCAAGTCCCGGGTGGACGCGGGCAACCTGAGCCTGGACAACTTCCGTGCCGGGGTCACGAAGGCGGCGAGGTGGCAACGCCACCAAGGCCGACCGCTGCCGGGCGGCAGGATGCGGTAACCGCCCGTCAGCTCATCCTCCCGAGGACCTCCCGCACCCGGCGGACGTCCCGCAGCCGCTGCTCGTACGTCGCGCCGAGGGCGAGCAGCAGCAGTCCGGCGACGGCGGGGGGAACCCAGCGGGGGAGTGCGTCGGTCACCTGGACGAGATACGGGGCGAGTTCGTGCAGCGCGTCCAGCGCGAGCGCCGAGCCGCCGAGCAGGAGCGGGGCCTGGAGGCGGTGCCGGGCGCCCAGCACCGTCACCAGCAGTGCCGCGGTGCCCAGCAGCAGCGGGCGCGTCCAGTGGGCGTCGCCCCATGCCGCGAGGAGGCTCGGCAGCAGGGTGGCGGCCAGACCGGGGCCGTATGCCGTCCAGGACGACGCCGCGGGATCGCGGTGCCGGCGCAGGGCGCCGACGAGCAGCGCGAGGACCGTGACCGGCAATGTGTAGGCCTCCGGGGTCCCCACGTCCCAGGCCGCCAGCCGTACCCAGGTGGCCGACAGGAAGAGGGCGGCGGCCGCGTAGCCGACGGGGCGGCGGTCGGCGCGTACGGCGGTACCGGCGGCGATCACGCCGCACAGGGCGAGGACCAGCGCCAGCACGGGCGGGTCGGTGACCGCCGCGAGGCCCACGGCGACAAGGGCCGCGACCGCTCCCGCCGCCTCGACGGCCACCGTGACGGCGGCCCCGCCGCCCCGCGGTGCGACCAGGGCCGCGGCCACGGGCACGGCGAGCACCAGCAGCGCGGTGTGCTGCGGCGGCCAGTCAAGCGAAGCACCCACGGCGCACATGAGCCCGGTGGCGTACATGAGGGAGGCGGCGGCGGAGACGGGGGCGAGGCGCTGCCGCCACGCGGCCACCGCGAACAGGACGGTCAGCGACGCGAGCACGGCGAGGGTCGCCGGTTCGGCGGCCAGGGAGAGGAAGCCGAGGCAGACGGAGGTGAGCAGGGCGAGCCCCGTCGCCGTCCGTGTCACGAACCCCAGGAGAGCCACCGCTGACAGCCCGTACGTCACCAGGCCGACGGCGTACGGCAGTTCCAGCGCCGGCGGGACGACGATCACCCCCGCCCAGGCCAGGGTCAGCGCGGCCGTCAGCGCCCGGGGCCGGTGCTCCGTGCCGCGAAACGCCAGGGCCGCCAGCGCGGCGACCGCGGCGAGGACGAGCGGAGCCGTCGCGGCGTGCGGCGGCCAGAGGGCGTCGGCCGTCGCCGCGTCGCGGGCGTCGGCCGGAGCACCGGACCATGCGCGCCACACCCACGTGGCCGGCCCCAGCAGTGCGACACCGACGACCGGCAGCGTCCACAGCACCGCGCACGCCTGCACGGCCCCGGAGGCCCCGGTGACACCCCGGCGTACCGGTTCCGGGAGCGAGCCCCGTACGGCCGCCGGTGCGGGGATGCCTCGCACCGCCCCCAACAGCGCGATCCCGCACGCCAGATACGCGGGCACCAGCCACTCGCCGGGCAGTGAGGCGCGCAGGACACCCCCGGCCCCGGCGACCAGGAGCACGCCGCCCGCCACCGCGGTGCCCGTCGCGAGCCCCGGCCGAGGGGTGAACCACGCGGCACCCAGCGCGATCGCCGCCGCGAGGAAGAAGAGCGCCGCCGCACGGGCGGCGGCGCTCGGACCGGCCGCATCGAGGGAGATGAGGCCGGTCGCCAGTGCGCCCACGCCGCCCGTGCCGAACGCGCCGCCGACGGCGACGAGACGTACGGACCGCACGGACACCCGGAGCGCGACAACCGTGTCGAACGCGGCAGTCAGCAGCACCGCGGCCGTGATCGTGTGGGGCCCGCCCCCGGCGGCGAACACCCAAAGCGGCAGCGGGAGTTGTCCGACGACGACGGCGGCGGGAAGCGGGAGACGCAGGGTGACCGCGGCCGGGCGGGCGGCGAGCGCCATGCCGTACGCCGCCCACACCGCGGCCAGCACCGTCGCCGCGGCAGCCGTGTACGTCACGCCGTCCGCCGCCGTGAACGCGACCTCGTACAGGGCGTACGCGTCCAGCAGCGTCAGCGCGAGTCCGAGGGCCGCCACCGACTCGGCGGTCGAACGCAGGCCCCGGCGCAGCAGCGCCACGGGCGCGGCGAGCGCCGCCAGGGTGACGGCGCCGAGCACCAGGGCCCGGCCGGCGATCCCCAGATGACCCCAGCTGACCAGTGTGAACACCATCGCCGCGATGGTGAGCAAAACGCCCCCGAGCAGGAGGAGGACGTTCTGCACGCCCGGGGCAGTGGCGTCCGGGCGGGGCGGCCCCGCGGGCGCCGGAGGGAGCGGCCGTACCGGCTGAAGCGCGGTGACCAGCCAGGCGCGCCGGGCCAGCAGCTGGGTTCGGCGGGCGTCCAGGTGCCACAGCTCAGTGTCGAGGAGCCGCAACTCCTCGGCCGGGGGCGGGATGTGCGTCATGCCCTGGAGTGTGGTCGGCGTCACCTGGCACGGCATGAGTCCGGCTACTCAGAACGTACTCAGATGCGGCGTTTCACGTCTGCGTACGGGCAGACTCGAAACATGGACTGGACCCATTACCGCTTCCGCAGCCGGTGGGCCCTGCCCGCGCCGCCCGCCGCCGTGTACGACGCCCTGGAGCGGGTGGAGGACTACCCGCGCTGGTGGCGCCAGGTGCGCGGGGTGCGGCGCACCGACGACACAGCCGGTGTCGTCCGCGTCCGCTCCCTCCTGCCCTACGACGTGACCTTCACCGCGCGGGAAGTGCGCCGCGATCCGGCGGCCGGGGTGCTGGAGGTCGTCCTGTCCGGTGACATCGACGGATGGGCGCGGTGGACGATCACCCGCGACCGGTTTGGCAGCCTGGCGAGCTACGAGCAGGTCGTCGACGTCAGCAAGCCGCTGCTCAGGCTCTTCGCCGTGCCGGGACGGCCGGTGTTCCGCGCCAACCACTGGCTGATGATGCGGGCCGGACGGCGCGGCCTCGTGAAGTACCTGGAAGCGGTTTGAAGGAAGGCCGCGGGGACCTGTATTGTTCAGTGCGTTCCCGGGCGATTAGCTCAGTGGGAGAGCGCTTCGTTCACACCGAAGAGGTCACTGGTTCGAACCCAGTATCGCCCACCGGGAAAGGCCGGTCCGCCAGCAGGCGGGCCGGCCTTCTTCATGCTGCCGCCGGAAGATCCGGACGCAGCGGCCACGCCGGATCCACCGCCTCCTCGGTGCCGCTGCGCGCGAACCACGCCTGCAGGCCCCGCGCCTGCGCCGCGTGCCACACCGCCTGCAGGGTGTGCAGCTCGGCCGGGGACAACCGCTCCAGCCGGGCTGCGAAACGGCGCCCCACCGCCCGTACGACGTCCAGCGCGGCCAGTGCGTCCGCGCCCGCGTCGTGCGCGCCGTCCAGCGTGACGCCGTAGTGCGCGCACAGGTCGGTGAGGGTGCGGCGGCCCTTGCGGTAGCGGTCCAGCTGTTTGTCGAGGACCCGCGGGTCGAGCACGTGCATCGGTGTCGTCTCGAACCAGCGGTCCAGGGGCGAGGCGCGATGGCGGCGCAACTCGCGGTCCAGGAGCGTCAGATCGAACGGCGCGTTCATCACCACCAACGGGCGGCCCGCGGCGGCATGTTCGGCCAGTTCCTCCGCTATCTCGTGCATCACCGGCGCCGGCCAGCGGCCGTTGCGCTGCAGATGCTCGTCCGTCAGCCCGTGCACCGCCGTCGCCGCGGCGGGCACCGGCACACCCGGGTCCACCAGCCACCGGCTCACCCGCGGCCGGGTGCCCGGGGAGTCCTGGACGACTACGGCGGCCGACACGATCCGGTCGGTCTCGACGTCCACGCCCGTGGTCTCGGTGTCGAACGCGGCCAGCGGGCCCTCGTACCAGCACGTCATACCTACACAACTCCTCGTTCAGCCACGGCAGCTGACGCACCGTCTTCTGCCCCGTTTGGTGATACCCGGGCTGTTTGCGCCGTACGCCGGAAGGACACAACAGGAGTACGGGTCTTTGCAGTTCAGCGGCCCGGAGCGAGGAAACATCCGGTCTGGAAGGCTGTTGGTCATGGCGATAGCGCAGCCCGAGCGGGGCGGGCTGCTGCCCGAGCGGACGGCACCCCATCGCGGCACACTCGCCACCACCGCGTGCATGGAGACACTGCAGGTGGGCTACCTGCACGCGGTCGCGGCCGCCGCCGGCTGCTCTTTGTCGCAGCCCTTTCCGGACAACGGCATCGACTGGCACGTCAGTCACAGCGCACCCGGGCACACCGTCGACGACGAGGTGACCATCAAGGTGCAGTTGAAGTGCACGTACCAGATCGCGCCGAACCCGCCCGGCCGCTCCTTCTCCTTCACCCTCGACAACGACCACCTGCGGAAGCTCGCCCGCACCCCGGTCTCGGTCCACAAGATCCTCGTCGTGATGCTCGTCCCGCGGTCCCAGGACGACTGGCTGCGCGCCAGCCACGACCGGCTCGACCTCAGGCACTGCTGTTACTGGACCAATCTCGCCGGTCACCCGGTAACCGGCCGGACCCGGACCACCGTGCGGATACCGACCTCGCGCATCTTCGACGACCGGGCGCTCTGCGAGATCATGACGCGGGTCGGGACGGGAGGCAGACCATGACCCACCGCCCGCTCGGCGAACCGCTGCGGCCGGTCAGGCCGCACCCTGACGAGGCCCGCTGGAACCGTCCCCCCGATCCCGACCAGGTCGACCCCGCCGTCCTCGGGGCCCTGCTGCTGCGGCACGGCTGGCAGCGGCGCGGGGGAGCCGCCGGACGTTACGGCCGCTGGACCCCGCCCGGACCGGGCGGCGGGGGGACGAGTCTGCTCGTGCCCGAGAGCCGCGCCTTCCCGGACAGCGACGACCTGCTCGGCGAGGCGCTCCTCGCGCTGGCCCGCACCGGCACGGCCTCCGCGCACGAGGTGCTGGTCGGGCTCTCCGTGCCCAGCGACGAGATCCGCTGGTGGCGCGACGTCCCGACGGGACCGGCCGCCACCGCGTCCTGGACGGCCGAGGAACAGCTGCGCAGCGCCGCCCGGCAGACGCTGCTCGCCGCCGCTCTCGCCACGCGCGCGCGTGCCGGCTACTACGGCGCCCGGTACCGCAGGCCCGCCGCCGCGTCGCTGGACAGCCTCCTGGTCGGCTCCGCGGCTGGCGGACACCGCCTCACCGCTTTCGTGCCCGTCAGCGCGGCGCGTCCGCTCGCCGTACGTCTCCACCAGGCCCTGTACGCGGCACGCGAGGCCATCGACTACCAACGGGCCACCGGCGGCATGGACGCCTTCGACGGCGCCGTCGAGGCCGGCGTCAGCCGAGAGCTCACCGAGGCGCTGATCACGCTCGTCCGCGGCACCGAGGGCGCCCGGATCGGCGTCGAGTGGGCTCCCGCCGCGGGCGTACCCGACGACTGCGCCGCCGCCGGCCCCGTCGAGTTCTCCCCCGGCGACCTGCCCGTCCTGCGCGAGGCCGGGGCCCGCTATCTGCGCGCGGAACCCTCCGTGTCCGTGCGGATCACGGGGACGGTGGTGCGGATGCGCAGGTCGGGCCCGCGTGGCGAGGGCGCGGTACGGCTGAGGGTGCTCGCCGGCGCCGAGGTCCCGCACGTCCGGCTGACACTGGACGAGGAGGCGTACCGGATCGCCGGGCACGCGCACCTCGTCGGCCTGCCGGTGCGGGTGCACGGCCGGCTGGAGAGCCGGGGCGGCTTCCGGCGGCTGACCGGCGCCTCCGGCGTCGTACCCGTGCAGGTGGACGAGGCGGAGCGGGACCGGCTGATGAAGTCGGTGCAGGAGACGGCGGAGATCACGGCCTTCTTCGAGGAGGCCTGCGGCGGGGACTGATTTCGCGGTGGGCGGCCCGGGGTCGGTACGATCCCAGTCATGCGCGCGCTCTTCGTACGGCGCCGCACCCACCTTCAGTCAGGAGAGACCGGTGTCAGACGTCCGTGTGATCATCCAACGCGATTCCGAGCGGGAAGAGCGCACGGTGACGACGGGCACCACGGCCGCCGAGCTGTTCGCCGGCGAGCGCTCGGTCATCGCCGCGCGCGTGGGCGGCGAGCTCAAGGACCTCGCGTACGCGGTCCAGGACGGCGAGACGGTCGAGGGCGTCGAGATCTCCTCCGAGGACGGCCTGAACATCCTGCGCCACTCCACCGCGCACGTCATGGCCCAGGCCGTGCAGGAGCTCTTCCCCGAGGCCAAGCTGGGCATCGGCCCGCCGGTCAAGGACGGCTTCTACTACGACTTCGACGTCGAGAAGCCGTTCACGCCCGAGGATCTCAAGGCCATCGAGAAGAAGATGCAGGAGATCCAGAAGCGCGGTCAGCGCTTCTCGCGCCGCGTGGTGACCGACGATGCGGCCCGTGAGGAACTGGCGGCCGAGCCGTACAAGCTGGAGCTGATCGGCCTCAAGGGCTCGGCCTCCGTTCAGGATGGCGCCGACGGCGCGGACGTCGAGGTCGGCGCCGGCGAGCTGACGATCTACGACAACGTGGACGCCAGGACCGGCGAGCTGTGCTGGAAGGACCTCTGCCGCGGTCCCCACCTGCCCACCACCCGGAACATCCCGGCGTTCAAGCTGATGCGCAACGCCGCCGCCTACTGGCGCGGCAGCGAGAAGAACCCCATGCTCCAGCGCATCTACGGCACCGCCTGGCCGTCCAAGGACGAACTGAAGGCGCACCTCGACTTCCTCGCCGAGGCCGAGAAGCGCGACCACCGCAAGCTGGGCAACGAGCTGGACCTGTTCTCCGTCCCGGAGCAGATCGGCTCCGGCCTCGCGGTCTTCCACCCCAGGGGCGGCATCGTCCGCCGGGTCATGGAGGACTACTCGCGGCGCCGCCACGAGGAAGAGGGCTACGAGTTCGTCTACACCCCGCACGCCACGAAGGGGAAGCTCTTCGAGACCTCGGGCCACCTCGACTGGTACGCCGAGGGCATGTACCCGCCCATGCAGCTCGACGAGGGCGTGGACTACTACCTCAAGCCAATGAACTGCCCCATGCACAACCTGATCTTCGACGCGCGCGGTCGGTCCTACCGTGAACTGCCGCTGCGCCTCTTCGAGTTCGGGACCGTGTACCGGTACGAGAAGTCGGGCGTCGTGCACGGCCTGACCCGCGCCCGCGGCTTCACCCAGGACGACGCGCACATCTACTGCACGCGCGAGCAGATGGCCGACGAGCTCGACAAGACGCTCACTTTCGTCCTGAACCTGCTGCGCGACTACGGTCTGACCGACTTCTACCTGGAACTGTCCACCAAGGACCCGGAGAAGTTCGTCGGCTCCGACGAGGTCTGGGAGGAGGCCACCGAGACGCTGCGGCAGGTGGCCGAGAAGCAGGGTCTCCCGCTGGTCCCGGACCCGGGTGGCGCCGCCTTCTACGGGCCGAAGATCTCCGTGCAGGCGAAGGACGCCATCGGCCGCACCTGGCAGATGTCGACCGTGCAGCTGGACTTCAACCTGCCGGAGCGATTCGACCTTCAGTACACCGGCCCCGACGGCGCCAAGCAGCGCCCGGTCATGATCCACCGGGCTCTGTTCGGCTCGATCGAGCGGTTCTTCGCGGTGCTCCTGGAGCACTACGCGGGTGCCTTCCCGGCGTGGCTGGCCCCGGTCCAGGCGGTCGGCATCCCGATCGGCGACGGGCACGTCGAGTACCTGGAGAAGTTCGCCGCGGCGGCCAGGAGGAAGGGGCTGCGGGTCGAGGTGGACTCCTCCTCCGACCGCATGCAGAAGAAGATCCGCAACGCCCAGAAGCAGAAGGTGCCCTTCATGGTCATCGCGGGCGACGAGGACATGTCGAACGGCTCGGTGTCGTTCCGCTACCGCGACGGCTCGCAGGAGAACGGCATCCCGTTCGAGGACGCCATCGCGAAGATCGAGAAGGTAGTGGCGGAGCGGGCGCAGGTCTGATGCGCGGGTGACGTGGGGCCGCCGGGGACTTCACCTCTCCGGGGGCCCCACGTCGTCCCCTGCACGTGCGAACCGCTGCATCAGATACGACGAGAACGAACCCGTCACCGCACCCAGCAGGGCGAGCCCGCAGCCCATCAGGACCGCCGCGACCAGCCGCCCCTGCGGCGTCACGGGGACGACGTCGCCGTAGCCGACAGTCGACAGCGTGGCGGCCGCCCACCACAGCGCGTCGCCGAACGTGCGGATCGTCGCGCCCGAAGCGGTGTGCTCGTAGTGGTACACGGCAAGGGCGGCGGAGAGACCGAGCAGTGTGGACGACAGGCCCGCGTACAGCATCACCCGCGCCTGCAGGGCCAGCCGGGGCTCGCCCTGGCGGCGGCCCTGCATGGCGTCGTAGACCCGCACGATACGCACCGGCCGCAGCAGGGGCAGCACGACGACCAGCGAGTCCAGCCAGTGCCGGTGGACGAAACCCGGTCCCTCGCCGCTCAGCCGCCAGCGCACCACGTAGTCCACGATGAACAGCGCCCAGGCCCCGTACAGGACCGCCAGACACAGATCGAGCACAGCATCGGGCAGCCCCTCTCCCAGAACCCGCACCCCGTACGAGCCGAGAAAGAGCAGCGATGCCACCGCGAGCGGGGTCCCGGCCCGCCTCTCCCAGCGTGCCGTCCGGTTGTCGTCGTCCATCGGCCCAGCTTGGCCTGGGAGGCCTCTCCCGCAACCCCGGCGACACGCCGCGAACGGGCGAAGCCATATGCTGCACTGCATGACGAGTGAGCCGGAGCAGCAGTTGGGAGTGGGGACGCAGGACGCGTTCCAGCGTCTGTGGACACCCCACCGGATGGCCTACATCCAGGGCGAGAACAAGCCCAGTGGCCCGGGTGCCGACGACGGCTGTCCCTTCTGCTCGATCCCGGCCAAGTCCGACGAGGACGGGCTGATCGTCCGGCGCGGTGAGCGGGTGTACGCGGTGCTCAACCTGTACCCGTACAACGGCGGCCACCTGATGGTCGTGCCCTACCGGCACGTGGCCGACTACACGGACCTCACCGCCCCGGAGACCAGCGAGCTCGCCGCGCTGACCAAGCAGGCCATGACGGCCCTGCGCACCGCCTCCGGCGCCCACGGCTTCAACATCGGCATGAACCAGGGCACGGTGGCCGGCGCCGGCATCGCCGCCCACCTCCACCAGCACATCGTCCCCCGCTGGGGCGGCGACACGAACTTCATGCCGGTGGTCGGCCACACGAAGGTGCTGCCGCAGCTGCTGGCGGACACCCGCAAGATGCTGGCGGAGGCCTGGCCGGCGAGCTGACTTCCGGTCGGGGCCGGCGAGAGTCAGCCCGTCCGGCGTTTGCGGCCGAGGCCGTTCAGGCCGAACGGGAGGCCCGGGGGCACTGCCCCCGGGCGGTCGGACCACCCGCACACACCCGGCCCGACCGCCGCAGGCCTAGGCGTCGTAGACGTCCGCCTTCCTGGGGGACGCGTCCTGCACGGCCGTGCTGAGGAACGCCGAACGCGTCCCGAACTTCTCCGTGTCCACGCCGTTCTCCGCCAGCACCCTGATCGCCGCCGCGTGCACCACGCGCAGTACCGGCGTGGCCGCGCGCAGCGCGTCGTCCGCCATGAAGCGGTGGCGCCACGGCTTGTCCGCCCAGGCGTGCCTGAGCCCGAACGGCTCGGGCAGCGCCACGGTGCCGCCGAGCCAGTTCAGCAGCGGGGGATACCAGGTCAGCGGCGCGCGGGCGGCCAGGCGGACCACCTCGTCGGCATCGACCAGCGGGAGCTTCACCTTCCGGGTCTCCCAGAACCTGACCGACTTCTGGACCTCCTTCTCCTTCGCCTCCGGTTTCGAGGTGAACAGGGAGTGCACCGGCCCGAGCGCATGCCCGGTGACCTCGATGCGCAGCGTCTCGTGCAGCACCGTCACGGTGATCATCATGGTGATGACCAGCTGGCCGTCCCACAGGGTCCACTGGACGCCCAGGTAGTGCCGGTCACCGGCGCCGAACTGCTGCTTGTTGCAGATGTCCTGTATGGCGTGCGACTTGACCTGGTACGCGTCCACGTCCGTGCCCTCGGGCCGGGACACGGCGTCGGCGTTCTCCCCGATCGGCGTGACGATCCAGTGCCGTATGGACGCCTTCGGGAAACCGCCGGTGTTCAGGGGGCCGCGCTCCAGCATGCGCAGCTTGTCGTGGACCGAGCGTATGACGTCCCAGCTGCGGAAGGGGTGGATCTCCCGGCCGGCCTGAGCGGGCACCAGGTCCTCGGCGAGCTGCCAGCTGCCCCAGCGGGTGCCCATGCCGAGCACGCCCTTGGGGCCTGCGTAGAAGACGGAGTTGGACTGCTGCTCGGCGCTCAGCTTGGCCAGGGACTGGCGCAGCGCCTCGGCCGCGGTCTCGCCGGGGCTGCTCGGCACCGCCTCGGGAACCTTGGCGCCGACACTGCTGCCGGAGAGCAGGCTGTCCCAGCGCTCCCGCAGGTCCTTCGCCGTGCGCTCGCAGATCTGCCTGGCCCAGAACCATCCGGCCACGGGGGCGACGACGGCCCCCCGCGCATACCAGGCCCAGAAGCCCGAGAACGGCATGCGGATCAGGAAGATCACGGCGAGGGCGCCCGCCGCGACGAGCAGCGTCGTGGCGAGCGCACCGGCCCGCTTGTCCTCGCGCTTGGCGACCGTCGTGCGGATCTGGAAGATCAGCAGCCAGACCACGAGCCCCGGCAGGAACAGCAGTCCGCACAGCACCATGACCGCGCTCAGCCAGTTGTCGCGCTCCCTGCGGATGCGGTTGGCCGCGAGACAGTGCTCGACGACGGCCTGCGGCTCGGTGCCGAACGACTGGATCAGCGGCTTGCGGCCGGCGCCCAGCATCCGGTCCACGACCGCCCGCGAGAAGGCCTCGCCGAGGTTCGGCTTGAACAGCGCCATCTTGCCGCCCTTGACGGCGGACTGGTGCCATTCGCTGTTGGCCTTGAGGATGTCCTCCACCGGATTGTCCCGGTACGCCGCCGAGGCCAGCGCGAACGTCGCCGTCTGCCCCTCGTCGCCCGTGCGCGGCACCTGCGGACCGAAGATGTCCGCGTAACCGCTCTCAACGGTCATTCCCGCCCCCGATCGCCGCTGCTCTCGCTCTGCGGCTTTCCCGACTTCCGTGCTTGGCACACATGTTGATCAGGTCATCAGCGTATCCGCAGGCACTGACGGCTCGTCGGCGGACGGCCGAATGCACCCTCTTCGGTGCCCTTCAGCCGCCCGCCGACGCGGAGGGGAGCGTTCCACGAACGCCACTTGGTGGCGCCCGGCGCCAACTATGAGGCGTCGCGCGCCTCTTCACGGATCCTTTCGGCGATCTGCGGTGGCATGGGTTCGTGCCGCGCGTACGAGCGGTTGAAGCGCGCGGTGCCGTGCGAGAGGGAGCGCAGATCGACGGCGTACCGGCCGATCTCGATCTCCGGCACCTCGGCCCGCACCAGCGTGCGGCCGCCGCTGGTCTGCTCGGTGCCGAGCACCCTGCCGCGCCGACCGGACAGGTCGCTCATCACGGCGCCCACGTACTCGTCGCCGACCAGCACCGTCACCTCGGCCACCGGCTCCAGCAGGTGGATCTTCACGTCGGCCGCGGCCTCCCGCAGCGCGAGCGCGCCGGCGGTCTGGAAGGCGGCGTCCGAGGAGTCCACGGAGTGCGCCTTTCCGTCCCGCAGCGTGACACGGACGTCGATGAGCGGATAGCCCGCGGCAACTCCCCTGGCGGCCTGGGCCTTCACTCCCTTCTCGACGGACGGGATGAACTGACGCGGCACCGCACCGCCGACGACCTTGTCCACGAACTCGATGCCCGAGCCGCCCGGCAAGGGCTCCACCTCGATCTCGCAGATGGCGTACTGCCCGTGCCCGCCGGACTGCTTCACATGCCGGCCCCGCCCCGCGGACCTGCCCGCGAACGTCTCCCGCAGGGACACCTTGTGCGGTACGACGTCGACCTGGACGCCGTAGCGGGTGCGCAGCCGCTCCAGGGCGACGTCGGCGTGCGCCTCGCCCAGACACCACAGGACCACCTGGTGTGTGTCCTGGTTCTGTTCGAGCCGCATGGTCGGGTCCTCGGCGACCAGTCGGCCGAGGCCCTGGGAGAGCTTGTCCTCGTCCGCCTTGCTGTGCGCCTGGATGGCGAGCGGCAGCAGCGGGTCGGGCATCTCCCACGGCTCCATGAGCAGCGGGTCGTCCTTGGCCGAGAGCGTGTCGCCGGTCTCCGCGCGGTTCAGCTTCGCCACGCACGCCAGATCCCCGGCGATGCAGTGGGTGAGCGTCCGCTGCTGTTTGCCGAACGGCGCGGACAGAGCGCCGATGCGCTCGTCCACGTCGTGGTCCTCGTGCCCGCGGTCGGTGAGCCCGTGCCCGGAGACGTGTACGGTCGCGTCGGCGCGCAGGGTGCCGGAGAAGACGCGCACGAGCGAGACCCGGCCGACGTACGGGTCGGACGCCGTCTTCACGACCTCCGCGACCAGCGGACCGTCCGGGTCGCACGTCTTCAGCTCCCGCGGCTTGCCGTCGACCGTCGTCACGCGGGGCGCCTCGTGCTCCAGCGGTGTCGGAAAACCGCCGGTGATCAGCTCCAGGAGCTCCACCGTGCCCAGTCCCTGCCGGGCGCCCTCGGCTGCGGGGGCGGCGGCCAGGACGGGGAAGAAGACGCCGCGCGCGACGGCCCGCTCCAGGTCCTCGATGAGCGTCTTGACGTCGACCTCCTCACCGCCGAGATAGCGGTCCATGAGGGTCTCGTCCTCGCTCTCGGAGATGATGCCCTCGATCAGCCGGTTGCGGGCCTCCTCGATCCCCGGCAGCTGGTCCTCGCCCGGCTCGGACTCCTTGCGTTCCCCGGAGGAGTAGTCGAACAGCTTCTGCGACAGCAGCCCGGTCAGCCCGGTCACGGGCGCGTGCCCGTCCGGCCCCTGCGGGCCGTGCAGCGGCAGGTACAGCGGCAGCACGGCGTCGGGGTCGTCCCCGCCGAAGGCCTCCGCGCAGATCCGCGTCATCTCCTCGAAGTCCGCGCGCGCGGCCTCCAGGTGCGTGACGACGATGGCCCGCGGCATGCCGACGGCCGCGCACTCCTCCCACACCATGCGGGTCGAGCCTTCCACGCCGTCCGAGGCCGAGACGACGAAAAGGGCCGCGTCCGCCGCTCGCAGACCGGCCCTGAGTTCCCCGACGAAGTCGGCGTATCCGGGGGTGTCGAGAAGATTGACCTTGATCCCGTCCCATTCGACGGGGACCAGGGAGAGCTGCACCGAACGTTGCTGCCGGTGCTCGATGTCGTCGTAGTCGGAGACGGTGCCGCCGTCCTCCACGCGGCCCGCCCGGTTCACCGCTCCCGCTGTGAGTGCGAGAGCCTCCACCAGGGTCGTCTTGCCGGATCCGCTGTGGCCGACCAGCACCACATTCCGTACGGACGCGGGGTGGTCGGCCGCCGTTGCCCTGCCGGCGGCTCCGGGGTGTGTGTTCGCCTTGTCGCCCATGGCCTTGCCTCCCGTGCACGGTGAGGTCACTGTGGGCGCGGACATACCGGTCCGCGTGCGGTGGCGGCTCCGGTGACGCCCGCGGTCCTTCGAGCTTTCCACTCCCGTCACGGTGCGTCCATACGAGGGACGTGATCGCGCCGTGTCCCGGACGCTGTCCTGCCGTGGCTCCGGGCCGACGGTGCCCGGCCGCCGCCCACGCGCGCGCGTGGCTACGATGGGCCAGCCGACGGCCAGCAGGGGCCGCTCGGCTACACCGACCCTCGGGAAGGCCATGCTGAACAAGTACGCGCGTGCATTCTTCACGCGTGTCCTCACACCGTTCGCCGCGTTTCTCATCCGGCGGGGCGTCAGCCCCGACACGGTCACGCTGCTCGGCACCGCCGGCGTGATGGCGGGCGCGCTGGTCTTCTACCCCCGGGGCGAGTTCTTCTGGGGCACGGTCGTGATCACACTGTTCGTGTTCTCCGACCTCGTCGACGGCAATATGGCCCGCCAGCTGGGCCGTACCAGCCGATGGGGCGCCTTCCTGGACTCCACGCTCGACCGGGTCGCCGACGGGGCGATCTTCGGCGGCTTCGCCCTCTGGTACGCGGGCGGCGGCGACGACAACGTCCTGTGCGCCGTCTCGATCTTCTGCCTGGCCAGCGGCCAGGTGGTCTCGTACACCAAGGCGCGCGGCGAGTCGATCGGCCTGCCGGTCGCCGTCAACGGCCTCGTCGAGCGCGCCGAGCGGCTCGTGGTCTCGCTGGTCGCGGCCGGGTTGGCGGGCCTGCACAAGTTCGGCGTGCCCGGTATCCAGTACCTGCTGCCGGTCGCCCTGTGGATCGTCGCCGTGGGCAGCCTCGTCACGCTGATCCAGCGGGTCGTCACGGTCCGCCGGGAGTCCGCCGAGGTGGAGGCCGCGGAGGCCGAGGCCGCGGAGACGCAGCCGAACGCCTCCCGGGGGAGCGAGGCGGCGAAGTGAGTGCCCGGGAGCGGCTTACGGACGCGCTCTACGGCGTCGGCTGGACAGCGGTCAAGAAGCTGCCCGAGCCGGTCGCCGTACGGCTCGGCCGCGGCATCGCCGACCTCGTCTGGAAGCGGCGCGGCAAGGGCGTGCAGCGGCTGGAGAGCAACTACGCGCGCGTGGAGCCCGATGCGACCCCTGAGCGCCTGGCCGAACTCTCCCGCGCCGGCATGCGCTCTTACCTGCGCTACTGGATGGAGTCCTTCCGGCTCCCCGCGTGGAGCCCCGAACGCATAAGGGCGGGCTTCTACGCCAAGGACGTCCACCACCTCACCGACGGCCTCGCCTCCGACCGGGGCGTTATCCTCGCGCTGCCGCACATGGCCAACTGGGACCTCGCCGGCGCCTGGGTCACCACCAAGCTGGAGACGCCCTTCACCACCGTCGCCGAACGCCTCAAGCCGGAAACGCTGTACGACCGGTTCGTCGCCTACCGCGAGAGCCTCGGCATGGAGGTCCTGCCGCACAGCGGCGGCTCCGCCTTCGGCACCCTGGCCCGGCGGCTGCGCGACGGCGGCCTGGTCTGCCTGGTCGCCGAGCGCGACCTGTCCGCTTCAGGCGTCGAGGTCACGTTCTTCGGCGAGGCCACCCGGATGCCCGCCGGTCCGGCGCTGCTCGCCCAGCAGACCGGCGCACTGCTGCTCCCGGTCACCCTCTGGTACGACGACTCACCCGTGATGCAGGGCCGGGTGCATCCCCCGGTCGAGGTGCCCGAGACAGGCACGCGGGCGGAGAAGACGTCAGTCATGACACAGGCACTGGCCGATGCCTTCGCCACGGGGATCGCCGACCATCCGGAGGACTGGCACATGCTGCAGCGCCTGTGGCTCGCCGACCTGGAACCGCGCCCGGCGCACGGAGCGGACGGGGAGCGGCCGTGAGGATCGGCATCGTCTGCCCGTACTCCTGGGACGTGCCGGGCGGCGTCCAGTTCCACATCCGCGATCTCGCCGACTACTTCATCCGCCTGGGGCACGAGGTGTCCGTCCTCGCCCCCGCCGACGACGACACCCCGCTCCCGCCGTACGTCGTCTCGGCCGGCCGCGCGGTGCCGGTGCCGTACAACGGCTCGGTGGCCCGTCTGAACTTCGGCTTCCTGTCGGCGGCAAGGGTGCGGCGCTGGCTGCACGACGGCGCGTTCGACGTCGTCCACATCCACGAGCCGACCTCGCCGTCGCTCGGCCTGCTGACCTGCTGGGCCGCACAGGGCCCGATCGTCGCCACCTTCCACACCTCGAACCCTCGTTCCCGTGCCATGATCGCCGCGTACTCGATCCTCCAGGCGGCCCTGGAGAAGATCAGCGCCCGGATCGCCGTGAGCGAGTACGCCCGCCGCACGCTCGTCGAACACCTCGGCGGCGACGCGGTGGTGATCCCGAACGGCGTCGACGTCGACTTCTTCGCCGAGGCCGAGCCCAAGGCCGAGTGGCAGGGCGACACGATCGGCTTCATAGGGCGCATCGACGAGCCCCGCAAGGGCCTGCCCGTGCTGATGAAGGCCCTGCCGAAGATCCTCGCCGAGCGCCCGCAGACCCGGCTGCTCGTCGCGGGGCGCGGCGACGAGGAGGAGGCCGTCGAGAGCCTGCCGAAGGAACTGCGCGCGCGCGTCGAGTTCCTCGGCATGGTCAGCGACGAGGACAAGGCCTGCCTGCTGCGCAGCGTCGACCTGTACGTGGCACCCAACACCGGCGGCGAGAGCTTCGGGATCATCCTCGTCGAGGCCATGTCGGCGGGGGCTCCCGTCCTCGCCTCCGACCTGGACGCCTTCGAGCAGGTGCTCGACCGGGGCGCGGCGGGGGAGCTGTTCGCCACCGAGGACTCGGACGCGCTCGCCGAGGCCGCCGTACGGCTGCTCGGCGACCCGGAGCGCCGGGCCGAGCTCCGTGAGCGCGGCAGCGTCCACGTCCGGCGGTTCGACTGGTCCACGGTCGGCGCGGACATCCTGTCGGTGTACGAGACGGTGACCGACGGGACGACGGCGGTGGCGGCGGCCGACGAGCGGACGCCGGGCCTGATGGCGCGGCTGGGACTGGCGCGGGACTGAGCCGAGGGCGACGGACTTCGGAGGGCGCCGGGCACCGGCAGCCCGTCCGGCGTTCGAGGACGAGGCCGTCCAGGCCGATGCGCGGGTCCGGGGGTGGGTCCGGGGGCGGCAGCCCCCGGTCGACGGCGCGCCAATGGGGACCCGGCTGACCCGGTGGAACGTCCCGGTAGCCTTGCCGCCCGTGACCGCAACCCTCATCTGGACCCTCGTCGCCGTCGTCGTCCTCGTCGCGATCGGCCTGTACCTGAGCTGGACTGCGGGGCGGCTGGACAGGCTGCACGCACGTATCGACGCGACGCGCGCCGCACTCGACGCCCAGCTGCTGCGCCGCGCCTCGGTGGCCCAGGAACTGGCCACCTCAGGGGTGCTCGACCCGGCCGCCTCCATCGTGCTGTACGAGGCCGCGCACGCCGCCCGGCAGGCCGAGGAGGAGCAGCGGGAGGTCGCCGAGAGCGAGCTGAGCCAGGCGCTGCGTGCGGTGTTCGCGGAGCCGCAGCAGGTGGAGGCGGTGCGGGAGGCGCCCGGGGGAGAGGCCGCCGCCCGGGAGCTGACCGAGGCGGTACGCCGGGTGCCGATGGCCCGGCGCTTCCACAACGACGCGGTGGGGGCCGCCCGGAGGCTGCGTGAGCACCGCAAGGTGCGCTGGTTCAGGCTGGCCGGCCACGCGCCGTTCCCGATGGCGTTCGAGATGGACGACGAGCCGCCGGCGGCGCTGGCGGACCGGGCTGCCTGAACCCCCGGTGTACCCGCGGCGACCGCAAAACGATCCACCGGCTTCCCATTGGCCCTTGCTGTGGCCTGGTCCCCTCACGTTTCCTCGATGCTGCAGTAATCCTCTTCCACTCCAGTGAGGTCACCCGTGTCCAGCACGCTCTCCGAAAACCAGGCCCCCGAGACCGGCACCGCGCGCGTGAAGCGCGGTATGGCCGAGCAGCTCAAGGGCGGCGTGATCATGGACGTCGTCACGCCGGAGCAGGCGAAGATCGCCGAGGACGCGGGCGCCGTCGCCGTCATGGCCCTGGAGCGGGTCCCGGCCGACATCCGCAAGGACGGCGGCGTGGCCCGCATGTCCGACCCGGACATGATCGAGGGCATCATCGAGGCCGTCTCGATCCCGGTCATGGCCAAGTCCCGCATCGGCCACTTCGTCGAGGCCCAGGTCCTGCAGTCCCTCGGCGTCGACTACATCGACGAGTCCGAGGTCCTCACCCCGGCCGACGAGGTCAACCACTCCGACAAGTGGGCCTTCACCACCCCGTTCGTCTGCGGCGCCACCAACCTGGGCGAGGCCCTGCGCCGCATCGCCGAGGGTGCCGCGATGATCCGCTCCAAGGGCGAGGCCGGCACCGGCAACGTGGTCGAGGCCGTCCGCCACCTGCGCCAGATCAAGAACGAGATCGCCAGGCTGCGCGGCTTCGACAACCACGAGCTGTACGCCGCCGCCAAGGAGCTGCGCGCTCCGTACGAGCTGGTCAAGGAGGTCGCCGAGCTCGGCAAGCTGCCGGTCGTGCTGTTCTCCGCCGGTGGCGTGGCCACCCCTGCCGACGCCGCGCTGATGCGCCAGCTCGGCGCCGAGGGCGTCTTCGTCGGCTCCGGCATCTTCAAGTCGGGCGACCCGGCCAAGCGCGCCGCCGCCATCGTCAAGGCGACCACGTTCTACGACGACCCGAAGATCATCGCGGAGGCGTCCCGCAACCTGGGCGAGGCCATGGTCGGCATCAACTGCGACACCCTCCCCGAGGCCGAGCGTTACGCCAACCGCGGCTGGTAAGTCACCCCCTGAGGACTGCACCTACATGACCGACGCACCTGTCATAGGCGTCCTGGCACTCCAGGGCGACGTACGGGAGCACCTCATCGCCCTGGCCGCGGCGGACGCCGTGGCCAGGCCGGTACGGCGCCCCGAAGAGCTCGCCGAGGTGGACGGCCTCGTGGTCCCCGGCGGCGAGTCCACCACCATCTCCAAGCTCGCCGTCCTCTTCGGCGTGATGGAGCCCCTCCGCGCGCGCGTGCGGGCAGGCATGCCCGTCTACGGCACCTGCGCGGGCATGATCATGCTCGCCGACAAGATCCTCGACCCGCGTTCGGGCCAGGAGACGATCGGCGGCATCGACATGATCGTGCGCCGCAACGCCTTCGGACGTCAGAACGAGTCCTTCGAGGCGGCGGTCGACGTGAAGGGCGTCGAGGGCGATCCTGTAGAGGGTGTCTTCATCCGCGCTCCCTGGGTCGAGTCCGTGGGCGCCGAGACCGAGGTGCTCGCCGAGCACGAGGGCCACATCGTGGCGGTCCGCCAGGGCAGCGCCCTCGCCACGTCGTTCCACCCGGAACTGACCGGCGACCACCGCGTGCACTCCCTGTTCGTCGACATGGTGCGCGCCAACCGGACAGCGGAGTCCTTGTAGGATCTCTGGCGTTCGTATCTGGATGGGTTACGCGAAGGAGACAGGCAGATGTCCGGCCACTCTAAATGGGCCACGACGAAGCACAAGAAGGCCGTGATCGATGCCAAGCGCGGCAAGCTCTTCGCGAAGCTGATCAAGAACATCGAGGTCGCGGCGCGAATGGGCGGTGTCGACCTCGACGGCAACCCTACGCTCTACGACGCCGTCCAGAAGGCCAAGAAGCAGTCGGTTCCGAACAAGAACATCGACTCCGCGATCAAGCGCGGCGGCGGTCTCGAGGCCGGTGGCGCCGACTACGAGACGATCATGTACGAGGGCTACGGCCCGAACGGCGTCGCGGTGCTGATCGAGTGCCTCACCGACAACCGCAACCGCGCCGCCTCCGACGTCCGCGTCGCCATGACCCGCAACGGCGGCTCCATGGCGGACCCGGGTTCGGTGTCGTACCTCTTCAACCGCAAGGGCGTAGTGATCGTCCCCAAGGGCGAGCTGAGCGAGGACGACGTCCTCACCGCCGTCCTGGACGCGGGTGCCGAGGAGGTCAACGACCTCGGTGAGTCCTTCGAGGTGCTCAGCGAGGCCACCGACCTGGTCGCGGTCCGCACCGCCCTCCAGGACGCCGGTATCGACTACGACTCCGCCGAGGCCAACTTCGTCCCGACCATGCAGGTCGAGCTGGACGAGGAGGGCGCCAAGAAGATCTTCAAACTGATCGACGCGCTCGAGGACAGCGACGACGTGCAGAACGTCTTCGCCAACTTCGACGTCAGCGACGAGATCATGGAGAAGGTCGACGCGTAACGCTGCCGCGGGCTGCACGGCTCAACGGGCCGACGGGACACACCCGTCGGCCCGTCGCGTTGCCGGGCGTCGGTGGCGGCCGTTGTCGGTGGCACCCGATAGCCTGCACAAACAGGCGATCGAAGGGAGGGGGCGCGTGCGGGTACTCGGGGTGGACCCCGGACTCACGCGATGCGGTGTCGGTGTCGTCGAGGGGGTCCCCGGACGGCCGCTCACCATGCTCGGAGTCGGTGTCGTACGGACGCCGGTGGACGCCGAGTTGGCGCTGCGCCTCGTCGCCGTCGAGCAGGGCATAGAGGCGTGGCTGGACGAGCACCGGCCCGAATTCGTGGCCGTGGAGCGGGTGTTCAGCCAGCACAACGTACGGACCGTGATGGGCACCGCCCAGGCCAGCGCCGTCGCCATGCTCTGCGCCGCCCGGCGCGGCATCCCCGTCGCCCTGCACACCCCGAGCGAGGTCAAGGCCGCCGTGACCGGCAGCGGGCGCGCCGACAAGGCCCAGGTCGGCGCGATGGTGACCCGCCTGCTGCGGCTGAGCGCACCGCCGAAGCCCGCCGACGCCGCCGACGCCCTCGCGCTCGCCATCTGCCACATCTGGCGCTCCCCCGCCCAGAGCCGACTCCAGCAGGCCGTCGCCCTGCACACATCGAAAGGCCGTACGGGATGATCGCCTTCGTGAGCGGCTCGGTCGCCGCCCTCGCCCCGGACTCCGTCGTGGTCGAGGTGGGCGGGATCGGCATCGCCGTCCAGTGCACGCCGGGCACGCTCTCCGCGCTGCGCATGGGGCAGCAGGCCAAGCTGGCCACGTCCCTCGTCGTGCGCGAGGACTCGCTGACGCTCTACGGCTTCGCGGACGACGACGAACGCCAGATCTTCGAGCTGCTGCAGACCGCCAGCGGCGTCGGCCCCCGCCTCGCCCAGGCCATGCTTGCGGTGCACAGCCCGGACGCCCTGCGCAGAGCCGTCGCGACCGACGACGAGAAGGCGCTGACCGCCGTCCCCGGCATCGGTAAGAAGGGCGCCCAGAAGCTCCTGCTGGAGCTGAGGGACCGGCTCGGCGAGCCGGTCGGCGCTCCCGTGGTCGGCGTCCCGGTCACCCAGGGCTGGCGCGACCAGCTGCACGCCGCCCTGATCGGCCTGGGATACGCGACCCGCGAGGCCGACGAGGCCCTGTCCGCCGTGGCCCCCCAGGCGGAAGCGGCCGGCGGGACGCCCCAGGTGGGCCAGCTGCTGAAGGCCGCCCTGCAGACCATGAACCGCGCCCGCTGACCCACCATCCCCCCGAGGCACACATGAACTGGGACGACACGACCGAGACCTCCGCGTCCGAGGGGCTCGTCGGCCCCGCCGCGGAGCGGCTGGTGGGCCCTGTCGCCGACCGTGAGGAACAGGCCGTCGAGGCCGCGCTGCGGCCCAAGGACCTGGACGAGTTCATCGGTCAGGAAAGGGTCCGCGAACAGCTCGACCTGGTCCTGCGCGCCGCACGCGCGCGTGGCGCCACCGCCGACCATGTCCTGCTCTCCGGCGCCCCCGGCCTCGGCAAGACCACCCTCTCGATGATCATCGCGGCCGAGATGGGCGCCCCGATCCGCATCACCAGCGGCCCGGCCATCCAGCACGCCGGCGACCTCGCCGCGATCCTGTCCTCCCTCCAGGAGGGCGAGGTTCTCTTCCTCGACGAGATCCATCGCATGTCCCGGCCCGCCGAGGAGATGCTCTACATGGCGATGGAGGACTTCCGCGTCGACGTCATCGTCGGCAAAGGCCCGGGGGCGACCGCCATCCCCCTCGAACTGCCCCCGTTCACCCTGGTCGGCGCCACCACGCGGGCGGGCCTGCTGCCGCCCCCGCTGCGCGACCGCTTCGGCTTCACCGCGCACATGGAGTTCTACGAGCCCGCCGAGCTGGAGCGGGTCATCCACCGCTCCGCGAACCTGCTCGACGTGGAGATCGAGGCCGACGGCGCCGCCGAGATCGCCGGCCGCTCCCGCGGCACGCCCCGCATCGCCAACCGCCTGCTGCGCCGCGTACGCGACTACGCCCAGGTCAAGGCCGACGGGCTCATCACGAAGGACATCGCGGCGGCGGCCCTCGCGGTCTACGAGGTCGACGCCCGCGGCCTCGACCGGCTCGACCGGGCCGTCCTGGAGGCCCTGCTCAAGCTGTTCGGCGGCGGTCCCGTCGGCCTCTCCACGCTCGCCGTCGCGGTGGGGGAGGAGCGCGAGACCGTGGAGGAGGTCGCCGAGCCGTTCCTCGTACGGGAGGGGCTGCTGGCCCGCACCCCGCGCGGGCGCGTCGCCACCCCAGCGGCATGGGCGCATCTCGGTCTCACCCCGCCCGGCGCGTCAAACGGGGGAAACGGACAACAGGACCTGTTCGGGGCGTGACGGCGAGGGCATTGGCCCGGTCAGGAACCCAGGTGCCATGCTGAGCGTTGTTCCATGCGCGTGGACTCGCTTAGACTCCGCCGATGCCGCCGTTGTCGGCGGCAAACAAACCCCCATCCAACAGGCCGCTCACCTCCGCGGTCGTGCGAAGGAAATTCCGTCCCGTGAATAACATCGGCATGCTCCTCCCTTTCATCGTGCTCATCGGGGCCATGTTCCTGATGACCCGGTCGGCCAAGCGCAAGCAGCAGCAGGCCAGTGAGATGCGGAACCAGTTGCAGCCCGGCAGTGGCGTCCGCACCATCGGGGGCATGTACGCGACGGTCAAGGAGGTCAACGAGGACACGGTCCTCGTCGACGCCGGCCCGGGCGTCGAGCTGCTCTTCGCCAAGAACGCGATCGGCGCCGTCCTCAGCGACGACGAGTACAACCGCATCGTCCACGGCATCGAGCACGACCTGAAGTCCGACACCGACGTCGTCCCCGACGACGCCTCCTCCCTCACCGAGTCCGACGACTCCGTCGACGACGCTGCCGCCGCCTCCGACGACAAGTCCGTCGACCTCGGCAAGAAGGAGACCGCCGAGGCGCCGGCCGAGGCCGCCGAGGCGAAGACGGACGACGAGCCGAAGAAGACCGACGGCGACCCCGACGCGAAGTAGCCGCACTCCAGGGCGCGCGGGCCGGCTCCCCGCGCCCCGGGGCATGCGCAGCTCGCACGGGATCCCGACACCATGTGATGGCCGCCCCGCCCGCAGACCGGGGCGCGGCGGCCCGAGAGGGAGTACGAGAAGGTGGCAGCACCTAAAAAGGGCCGGAGCGCGAGCGCCCAGAGCAAGCCGGGGCGCTCGCTGGCCCTGATCCTGATCGCCATCGTGGCGCTCACCGGCGGGATGTTCGCCTCCGGGCACACCACTCCGCGCCTCGGCATCGACCTTGCCGGCGGTACGAGTATCACGCTCCGGGCGGTCCCGGAGGCGGGCCAGGAATCCGCGATCAACAAGACCAACATGGACACCGCGGTCGACATCATGAACCGCCGTGTCAATGGTCTCGGTGTCTCGGAAGCCGAGGTCCAGACCCAGGGCACCAGGAACATCATCGTCAACATCCCCAAGGGCACAAACTCCAAGGAGGCCCGGGACCAGGTCGGCACCACCGCCAAGCTGTACTTCCGCCCGGTGATCGCCACCGAGGCGTCCGGCGCGGCCGCCACCACGAGCCCCTCGCCGAGCGCCTCCAGCAGCGCCTCGGGCAAGGCCACCGACAAGGCGACCGACAAGGCGACCTCGTCCTCGTCCCCCTCCGGCTCCGCGACCCCGTCGGCGACCTCCACCACGCAGGGCCGCGCCGTCACCGACGCCCTGAAGGCCGACAGCTCGCCGTCCGCGAGCAGCTCGGCCTCCGCGAGCGCCTCCCCGTCCGCGAGCAGCAGCTCCGCCGCCGACGCCGCCGCCACCAAGCTCCAGGCGCAGTACGCCGCGCTCGACTGCACCAAGAAGTCGGCCCGCTCCACCGCCGGCAAGGGTTCCAAGCCCAGCGACTCGACCGTCGCCTGCGGCCAGAACTCGCAGGGCCAGTGGCAGAAGTACGTCCTCGGCCCCGCCGCGGTCGACGGGACGGACGTCAAGAAGGCCCAGGCCGTCTTCAACACGCAGACCGCTGCGGGCTGGACGGTCACCATGAACTTCACGTCCAAGGGCAGCAAGAAGTTCGCTGACATCACGGGGAAACTGGCCCAGAACCAGTCCCCGCAGAACCAGTTCGCCATCGTCCTGGACGGCGAGGTCGTCTCCGACCCGTACGTCAGCCAGGCGCTGACCGGCGGCAACGCGGAGATCTCCGGCAGCTTCGACCAGGAGGAGGCCCAGGGCCTCGCCAACATGCTGTCCTACGGTGCCCTGCCGCTGACCTTCAAGGAGGACAGCGTCACCACGGTGACCGCCGCGCTCGGTGGCGAGCAGCTGCACGCCGGTCTGATCGCGGGCGCGATCGGCCTCGCGCTGGTCGTCGTCTACCTGCTGATCTTCTACCGCGGTCTGTCGGTCATCGCCATCCCCTCGCTGCTGGTCTCCGCGATGCTCACGTACGTGATCATGGCGCTGCTCGGCCCGGCCATCGGCTTCGCGCTGAACCTGCCGGCCGTGTGCGGTGCGATCGTCGCGATCGGCATCACGGCGGACTCGTTCATCGTGTTCTTCGAGCGCATCCGGGACGAGATCCGCGAGGGCCGCTCGCTGCGCCCCGCCGTCGAGCGGGCCTGGCCGCGCGCCCGGCGCACCATCCTGGTGTCCGACTTCGTGTCGTTCCTCGCCGCCGCGGTGCTGTTCATCGTCACCGTCGGCAAGGTTCAGGGCTTCGCGTTCACGCTCGGTCTGACCACCGTGCTGGACGTCGTCGTCGTCTTCCTCTTCACCAAGCCGCTGATGACGCTTCTCGCGCGGAAGAAGTTCTTCGCGAACGGCCACAAGTGGTCCGGACTCGACCCGAAGGCTCTGGGCGCCAAGCCGCCGCTTCGCCGCACGCGCCGTCCCGCCCACCCTGCCGCTGGCCCTGTCGACCCGAAGGAGGCGTGAGATGTCGAAGCTCGGCAACCTCGGCGCCCGACTGCACCGAGGCGAGGTCGGGTACGACTTCGTCGGCAACCGCAAGATCTGGTACGGCATCTCGATCCTGATCACCATCACGGCCATCCTCGGCCTGGCGGTGCGCGGCCTGAACATGGGCATCGAGTTTCAGGGCGGTGCGGTCTTCACCACCCCGAAGCACATGTCCGTCTCGGTCGCCCAGGCCGAGACGTACGCGGAGGAGGCGTCCGGTCACGACGCCATCGTCCAGAAGCTCGGCGACGGCAGCCTGCGCATCCAGATCGCGGGCATCGACACCGACACGTCCGACAAGATCAAGGACGAGCTCTCCCAGGACCTGAAGGTCGACTCGGAGCAGATCAACGCGGACCTGGTCGGCCCCAGCTGGGGTGACCAGATCGCCAACAAGGCCTGGCAGGGTCTGGCGATCTTCATGATCCTCGTCGTGATCTACCTGGCCATCGCGTTCGAGTGGCGCATGGCGCTCGCGGCGCTTGTCGCCCTGATCCACGACATCACCATCACCACCGGCATCTACGCCCTCGTCGGCTTCGAGGTCACGCCGGGCACCGTGATCGGTCTGCTGACCATCCTCGGCTACTCGCTCTACGACACGGTCGTCGTCTTCGACAGCCTCAAGGAGCAGACGAAGGACATCACCAAGCAGACCCGCTGGACGTACAGCGACGTCGCCAACCGCTCGATCAACAGCACCCTGATGCGGTCCATCAACACCACAGCGGTGGCGCTGCTGCCGGTGGCGGCCCTGCTGTTCATCGGCGGCGGTGTCCTCGGCGCCGGCATGCTCAACGACATCTCGCTGTCGCTGTTCGTCGGCCTCGCGGCCGGCGCGTACTCCTCGATCTTCATCGCCACGCCGCTCGTCGCCGACCTCAAGGAGCGCGAGCCGCAGATGAAGGCCCTCAGGAAGCGCGTCCTCGCCAAGAGGGCCCAGGCCGGCGCGAAGGGTGAACAGCTGCAGACCGACGTCGCCGGCCAGCCGCTGGACCACGAGCAGGAGGACAGCGCCCCCGCGGTCGTCGGCCCGCGCAGCCAGCCCGCGTCCCGCGGCCGGGGCCGTGGCCGACCGTCGGGGAAGCGCCGATGACCGGCATCGAAGAGCTGCTCCTCAGCCGCATCCGCGACGTGGCCGACTACCCGGAGCCGGGCGTGATGTTCAAGGACATCACCCCGCTCCTCGCCGACCCGGCGGCGTTCACCGCGCTCACCGACGCCCTGGCCGGGATCGCCGAGCGCTCCGGCGCCACGAAGGTCGTAGGCCTGGAGGCCCGCGGCTTCATCCTCGGCGCCCCGGCCGCCGTCCGGGCCGGCGTCGGCTTCATCCCCGTACGCAAGGCGGGCAAGCTACCGGGAGCCACCCTCGGCCAGGCGTACGACCTGGAGTACGGCTCCGCCGAGATCGAGGTGCACGCCGAGGACCTGAGCGGTGACGACCGTGTTCTGGTCGTTGACGACGTCCTCGCCACCGGTGGCACCGCCGAGGCGTCGATCCAGCTCATCCGCAGAGCGGGCGCCGAGGTCGCGGGCGTCGCCGTCCTGATGGAGCTCGGCTTCCTCGGCGGCCGCGCCCGCCTGGAACCGGCCCTCGCGGGCGCCCCGCTGGAGGCGCTGCTCAGTCTCTGAGCATCCCCGCGAAAGCCCTGCGCAAGACGTCTGCCACCCGCAGGACACCGCGCTTGCGGGCGCCGGAGGAATCCGGCGCCCGCCTCTCGTGTTTCTCCGGTGGACGGCCCTCACAGTGGCCTGAAGGCGATCCTGGGGCCCAGGCTCGCTACCATGGGGTCTCCGGAGCCTGACCGGGGGACCCGGATCGCGCACGAGGAGCCCTCTTGCCAGACGAGGCCCAGCACCTGACCGCCGCCAAGCCCGAGTCCGCCTCGGCAGCCGCGGCCAAGCCCGCGCCGACCGCGCCGCACGCGAAGAACGACACCCGCGGGCCGGTCGAGCACGCCCAGTCCGCGCCCGTCGACAAGTCGGCCGAGCAGTCGCGCCCCAAGCCTGAGCCCACCGGCCCCACGCCTGCGCCTCCCGCGGTCCGCCCGAACACCGGCCAGCCCGCGCGCTCCGGCTCCTCCAACCGTGTCCGCGCCCGCCTGGCCCGCCTCGGCGTCCAGCGCTCCAACCCGTACAACCCGGTCCTGGAGCCGCTGCTGCGGATAGTGCGCAGCAACGACCCGAAGATCGAGACGGCGACGCTGCGCCAGATCGAGAAGGCCTACCAGGTTGCCGAGCGCTGGCACCGCGGCCAGAAGCGCAAGAGCGGCGACCCGTACATCACCCACCCGCTCGCGGTGACCACGATCCTCGCCGAGTTGGGCATGGATCCGGCGACCTTGATGGCGGGCCTGCTGCACGACACGGTCGAGGACACCGAGTACGGCCTCGACCAGCTCCGCCGCGACTTCGGCGACCAGGTCGGCCTGCTCGTCGACGGCGTCACCAAGCTGGACAAGGTCAAGTTCGGCGAGGCAGCGCAGGCCGAGACCGTGCGCAAGATGGTCGTGGCCATGGCCAAGGACCCGCGCGTCCTGGTCATCAAGCTCGCCGACCGTCTGCACAACATGCGCACCATGCGCTACCTCAAGCGCGAGAAGCAGGAGAAGAAGGCGCGCGAGACCCTGGAGATCTACGCGCCGCTCGCCCACCGCCTGGGCATGAACACCATCAAGTGGGAGCTGGAGGACCTCGCCTTCGCGATCCTCTATCCCAAGATGTACGACGAGATCGTCCGCCTGGTCGCCGAGCGCGCCCCCAAGCGCGACGAGTACCTCGCCATAGTGACCGACGAAGTCCAGGCCGACCTGCGGGCGGCCCGTATCAAGGCGACCGTCACCGGACGCCCGAAGCATTACTACAGCGTCTACCAGAAGATGATCGTCCGCGGCCGCGACTTCGCGGAGATCTACGACCTGGTGGGCATCCGCGTCCTCGTGGACACGGTCAGGGACTGCTACGCCGCTCTCGGCACGGTCCATGCGCGGTGGAACCCGGTCCCCGGCCGGTTCAAGGACTACATCGCGATGCCCAAGTTCAACATGTACCAGTCGCTCCACACGACGGTCATCGGCCCCAACGGCAAGCCCGTCGAACTCCAGATCCGAACGTTCGACATGCACCGCCGGGCCGAGTACGGCATCGCCGCGCACTGGAAGTACAAGCAGGAGGCCGTCGCCGGTGCCTCCAAGGTCCGCACCGACGTCCCCAGGACGTCAGGCAAGGACAAGGACGCCATCAACGACATGGCGTGGCTGCGGCAGCTCCTGGACTGGCAGAAGGAGACCGAGGACCCCAGCGAGTTCCTGGAGTCCCTGCGCTTCGACCTCTCCCGTAACGAGGTCTTCGTCTTCACGCCGAAGGGCGACGTCATAGCGCTCCCGGCGGGCGCGACCCCCGTCGACTTCGCGTACGCGGTCCACACCGAGGTCGGCCACCGCACCATAGGAGCGCGGGTCAACGGCCGTCTCGTACCGCTCGAATCCACCCTGGACAACGGCGACCTGGTGGAGGTCTTCACCTCCAAGGCGGCCGGCGCGGGCCCCTCCCGCGACTGGCTCGGCTTCGTGAAGTCGCCGCGCGCCCGCAACAAGATCCGGGCGTGGTTCTCCAAGGAGCGCCGCGACGAGGCGATCGAGCACGGCAAGGACGCCATCGCGCGCGCGATGCGCAAACAGAACCTGCCGATCCAGCGCATCCTCACCGGCGACTCGCTCGTCACACTCGCCCACGAGATGCGCTACCCGGACATCTCCTCGCTCTACGCTGCGATCGGCGAGGGCCATGTGGCCGCGCAGAACGTGGTGCAGAAGCTGGTGCAGGCCCTCGGCGGCGAGGAGGCCGCGTCCGAGGAGATCGACGAGGCGGTACCGCCCGCGCGCGGCCGTGGGCGCAAGCGGCGCAGCAGCAACGACCCGGGAGTCGTGGTCAAGGGCGTCGACGACGTGTGGGTGAAGCTGGCCCGCTGTTGTACGCCCGTCCCCGGTGACCCGATCATCGGTTTCGTCACTCGCGGTAGCGGAGTATCGGTTCACCGCAGCGACTGTGTGAACGTGGAGTCACTGTCCCGCGAGCCCGAGCGCATCCTCGAAGTCGAGTGGGCGCCGACGCAGTCCTCGGTCTTCCTGGTCGCCATCCAGGTCGAGGCACTGGACCGCTCCCGGCTCCTGTCCGACGTCACGCGCGTCCTGTCCGACCAGCACGTCAACATCCTCTCCGCGGCCGTCCAGACCTCCCGCGACCGCGTCGCCACCTCCCGCTTCACCTTCGAGATGGGCGACCCCAAGCACCTCGGGCACGTCCTGAAGGCGGTCAGGGGCGTCGAGGGCGTCTACGACGTGTACCGGGTGACGTCCGCACGCAGCAGGTAGCGGAGCAGCGGCCGCACGGCACGACGAGGGGCTCCCGCACCGGAAAGCGCGGGAGCCCCTCGTCGTATGCCTGGCTCGTGCGGCCGTCAGCCGCCGAACTCCTGCAGGCCCTTCAGCGCCTGGTCCAGGAGCGCCTGGCGGCCCTCCAGCTCACGCTCGAGCTTGTCCGCCCTGGCGTTGTTGCCCTGGGCGCGCGCCTGCTCGATCTGGCCCTTCAGCTTGTCCACGGCGGCCTGGAGCTGGCCGGTGAGACCCTCGGCACGCGCGCGTGCCTCCGGATTCGTCCGGCGCCACTCGGACTCCTCGGCCTCCTGGATGGCCCGCTCGACGGTGTGCATCCGGCCCTCGACCTTGGGCCGCGCGTCGCGCGGCACGTGGCCGATGGCCTCCCACCGCTCGTTGATCGAGCGGAACGCGGCGCGGGCCGCCTTCAGGTCCGTGACCGGCAGGAGCTTCTCGGCCTCCCCGGCCAGCTCCTCCTTGAGCTTCAGGTTCTCGGACTGCTCCGCGTCACGCTCGGCGAAGACCGAGCTGCGGGCGGCGAAGAAGATGTCCTGGGCGCCGCGGAAACGGTTCCACAGGTCGTCCTCGTGCTCGCGCTGGGCGCGGCCGGCGGCCTTCCAGTCAGCCATCAGCTCGCGGTAGCGGGCGGCCGTCGGACCCCAGTCCGTCGAACCGGACAGCGCCTCGGCCTCGGAGACCAGCCGCTCCTTGGTCCGGCGGGCCTCCTCGCGCTGAGCGTCCAGCGACGCGAAGTGCGCCTTGCGGCGCTTGGAGAACGCCGAGCGCGCGTGCGAGAAGCGGTGCCACAGCTCGTCGTCCGACTTGCGGTCGAGCCGTGGCAGGCCCTTCCAGGTGTCCACCAGGGAACGCAGCCGCTCACCGGCCGCCCGCCACTGATCGGACTGCGCCAGCTCCTCCGCCTCCTGGACCAGCGCCTCCTTGGCGTGCCGCGCCTGGTCGGACTGCTTCGCACGCTGCGCCTTGCGCTCCTCGCGGCGCGATTCGACCGTCTCGACGAGCTTGTCCAGCCGCTTCCGCAGCGCGTCCAGGTCACCGACCGCGTGGTGGGCGTCCACCTGCTCGCGAATATGGTCGATGGCGGCCTGGGCGTCCTTCGCGGACAGGTCGGTGGTCTTCACTCGCTTCTCGAGGAGGCCGATCTCGACAACCAGGCCCTCGTACTTGCGCTCGAAGTAGGCCAGCGCCTCCTCAGGGGAGCCGGCCTGCCAGGAACCGACGACCTGCTCGCCGTCGGCCGTACGCACGTACACGGTCCCCGTCTCGTCGACGCGGCCCCACGGGTCGCTGCTCACAGCGCCTCCTCCACATGATGCCTGCGAGGGCTCCAGCGCCCCCGAGCATCGTCCACAGTTTCGTCACGGCCAACATAGGCGACCGGCGGGTTGCCTGTCCGCATCCCGCGCGACCGAAATTTCGCAGTTGGGGGGTCAGGATTTCGTGACGGTTGCCTTGTTGATCACGACCGTTGCGTTGGGAGCCCCGTCGCCCGCGCCCGTGCTCTCGCCTGCGGCGGCGATCTTCTTCAGGACCTTCATGCCGGATTCGGAAACGGTACCGAACGGTGTGTAGCTGGGCGGAAGCTGACTGTCCTGGTACACGAGGAAGAACTGGCTGCCGCCGGTGTGCGCCTGCCCGGTGTTCGCCATGGCGACCGTGCCCGCCGGGTAGACGTTGTCCTTGAGGCTCTTGTCCTTCAGATTCTCGTCCGGAATCGTGTAGCCGGGGCCGCCGCTGCCCGCGCCCGTCGGGTCGCCGCACTGCAGCACGTAGATGCCGTTGGTCGTGAGCCGGTGGCACTTCGTGTGGTCGAAGTAGCCCTTGCCGCTGAGGAAGTCGAACGAGTTCACGGTGTGCGGGGCCGCCGACGCCTTCAGCGCGATGCCGATGTCACCGCACGTCGTCGCGAGGTTCATGGTGTACTTCGCCGACTTGTCGATCGTGACCGCCGGCTCCTTCTTCCAGCTCAGCGTCTTGACCTTGCCCGACGCGGGCTTCTCGCACGGGTCCGGCGCCTCGCTGGGCACCTCCGCGCTCGGGGTCGCCTCCGCGCTCGTGTCGGCCTTGTCGTCGTCCTTGAGGACCCCGGTCGTGTACAGCGCCACGCTGCCGACCAGGATCACGCCGAGAACCGACGCGATCACCGAGTTGCGCATGCGCGCCTTGCGCCGCGCGGCCGTGCGCCGCTGCTGCTGCCGCAAGAACTTCTCCCGCGCGAGCTGCCGCTTCCGCTGTTCCTGGGTGACCACCGGGTTCTCTCCTCGTGCGTCTCGTACGCCGACTGGGACGCGTGCGTCTTGTGAGCCGACCGCCTGCGTGTGCCCCGTACCGTATATGGGTTCGCTGAGGAATCGGCAGCGCCGGTAGTCTCTGACCACAGGCGCAGCCATTTCGAAGCCACCCGTACCGATACAAACGAAGGACGATCGTGCTCATTGCCGGGTTCCCCGCCGGGGCCTGGGGGACGAACTGCTATCTCGTCGCCCCCGCCGCCGGTGAGGAGTGCGTGATCATCGACCCCGGCCACCAGGCCGCCCAGGGAGTCGAGGAAGCGCTGAAGAAGCATCGGCTCAAGCCCGTCGCCGTCGTCCTCACCCACGGCCACATCGACCACGTGGCCTCGGTCGTCCCGGTGTGCGGCGCGCACGACGTACCGGCCTGGATCCACCCCGAGGACCGGTTCATGATGAACGACCCGGAGAAGGCGCTCGGGCGTTCCATCGGGATGCCGCTGATCGGCGAGCTGACCGTGGGGGAGCCGGACGACGTCAAGGAGCTGACCGACGGCGCGAAGCTGGAACTGGCCGGCTTGGAGCTGTCCGTCGCGCACGCGCCCGGCCATACCAAGGGGTCGGTGACGTTCAGGATGCCTGAAGCCCGCGACGGATCAGACATCCCGTCGGTCTTCTTCTCGGGCGACCTGCTCTTCGCCGGCTCCATCGGACGCACCGACCTGCCCGGCGGTGACATGGACGAGATGCTCGACTCGCTGGCCCGCGTGTGCCTGCCGCTCGACGACTCGACCGTGGTGCTGTCCGGCCACGGCCCCCAGACGACCATCGGCCAGGAGCGCGCCACCAACCCGTATCTGCGACAAGTGGCCGCAGGCCGCCGAGATCGCAGCGGCGTCGACGCTCCCCGACGAGGAATGTGACAAGAGACCTTCCGTGAGCACCTTCAAGGCCCCCAAGGGCACCTACGACCTGATCCCGCCGGACTCCGCCAAGTACCTCGCCGTCCGCGAGGCGATCGCCGCGCCCCTGCGCAACTCGGGCTACGGCTACATCGAGACGCCGGGCTTCGAGAACGTGGAACTCTTCGCGCGCGGCGTCGGTGAGTCGACGGACATCGTGACGAAGGAGATGTACGCCTTCGAGACCAAGGGCGGCGACAGGCTGGCGCTGCGCCCCGAAGGCACCGCTTCCGTCCTGCGCGCCGCGCTCGAGGCCAACCTGCACAAGGCCGGCAACCTCCCCGTAAAGCTCTGGTACTCAGGCTCGTACTACCGCTACGAGCGCCCCCAGAAGGGCCGCTACCGCCACTTCTCCCAGGTGGGCGCCGAGGCGATCGGCGCCGAGGACCCGGCCCTGGACGCCGAACTGATCATCCTGGCGGACCAGGCGTACCGCACGCTGGGACTGCGCAACTTCCGCATCCTCCTCAACAGCCTGGGCGACAAGGAGTGCCGCCCGGTGTACCGGGCCGCGCTGCGGGACTTCCTGCGCGGCCTGGACCTCGACGAGGACACTCTGCGACGCTCGGAGATCAACCCTCTGCGTGTCCTGGACGACAAGCGTGAGTCGGTCCAGAAGCAGCTCGGGGACGCCCCGCTGCTGCGCGACTACCTCTGCGACGCCTGCAAGGCGTACCACGAGGAGGTGCGCGAGCTGATCACGGCGGCGGGCGTCGCCTTCGAGGACGACCCCAAGCTGGTCCGCGGCCTGGACTACTACACCCGTACGACCTTCGAGTTCATCCACGACGGGCTGGGCTCCCAGTCCGCGGTGGGCGGCGGCGGCCGCTACGACGGCCTGTCCGAGATGATCGGCGGCCCCGCGCTGCCGTCCGTCGGCTGGGCCCTGGGCGTCGACCGCACGGTCCTGGCCCTGGAGGCGGAGGGCGTCGAACTCGAACTCCCCTCCACGACCAGCGTGTTCGCGGTTCCGCTGGGCGAGGAGGCCCGCCGGATCCTGTTCGGGAAGGTCACCGAGCTGCGCAAGGTGGGCATCGCCGCCGACTTCTCCTACGGCGCCAAGGGCCTCAAGGGCGCGATGAAGAACGCCAACCGCAGCGGTGCCCGCTACACGATCGTCGCCGGTGAACGCGACCTCGCCGAGGGGGTCGTCCAGCTGAAGGACATGGAGTCCGGCGAGCAGACGGCGATCGGCGTCAACGAGATCGTCGCGGAGCTGGAGTCGAGGCTGGGCTGAGGGTGCAGGGGCGGTGAACCGGGCTGTCCTCGCCCCCGCCGCCCCGCTCCTCAAACGCCGGAAAGGCCGGGTGTTCAGTCAACTCCGCAGGCGCGGATTCGTCCTGCCGGATGATTCCGTGTCCTGAACCGAACGCTCCGGGGCGGCTGTTCGTACCTCCTTGTGTCCGCCGAACGGTGGACGAGCCCGTGGGTGCGGCACAATGGCCCCATCCCGAAGAAGGTCCACCTCTCAAGTGACGGAATCGGCGTGATGAGCAAGACGACAGTCAAGGACGTCTCGACCGAGCCCGAGCCGGAGCGCGACGCCGCCGAGCCGCGCACGGCGGGCGGCAGCCTGGCGTTCGCACTGCTCCTGGTGATCACCGGCGCGGCCGGGCTGCTCGCCGCGTGGGTCATCACGATCGACAAGTTCAAGCTGCTAGAGGCCAAGGTCGACGGCAAGACGTTCACGCCCGGCTGCAGCCTCAACCCCGTGGTCTCCTGCGGCAGCGTCATGGAGAGCGAGCAGGCCGCCGCCTTCGGCTTCCCCAACCCGATGCTCGGCCTGGTCTGCTACGGCATCGTGATCTGTGTCGGCATCAGCCTGCTCGGCCGGGCCCGGTTCCCCCGCTGGTACTGGCTGCCCTTCAACTTCGGCACGCTCTTCGGCGTGGGCTTCTGCACCTGGCTGCAGTTCCAGTCCCTGTACCGGATCGGCGCACTGTGCCTGTGGTGCTCCCTGGCGTGGGTCGCGACGATCATCATGTTCTGGTACGTGACGTCGTTCAACGTCCGCAACGGCTTCCTGCCCGCCCCGCGCTGGATGAAGGGCTTCTTCGGCGAGTTCACCTGGGTGCTGCCCGTGCTGCACATCGGCATCATCGGTGTCCTGATCATGACGCGCTGGTGGGACTTCTGGACCAGCTGACAGCCCCCGGAACCGGGCCGTCCGACGGCCCGGACGGGATTGTCGGTGCCGTGATTTAGGGTTTCAGCGTGGAGCCCGATCTGTTCACCGCCGCAGCAGAAGAACGCCAGGAGAAGGATCCGACCGGCAGCCCCCTGGCGGTCCGGATGCGCCCGCGCACCCTGGACGAGGTCGTGGGCCAGCAGCACCTTCTGAAGCCGGGCTCGCCGCTGCGCAGACTGGTCGGCGAGGGCGCGGGCGGCCCGGCGGGACCGTCCTCGGTGATCCTCTGGGGCCCGCCCGGCACCGGCAAGACGACCCTGGCCTACGTCGTCTCCAAGGCCACCAACAAACGCTTCGTGGAGCTCTCGGCGATCACCGCCGGCGTGAAGGAGGTCCGCGCGGTCATCGAGGGCGCCCGCCGTGCCACCGGCGGCTTCGGCAAGGAGACCGTCCTCTTCCTCGACGAGATCCACCGCTTCAGCAAGGCCCAGCAGGACTCACTGCTCCCCGCGGTCGAGAACCGCTGGGTGACGCTCATCGCGGCGACCACCGAGAACCCGTACTTCTCGGTGATCTCCCCCTTGCTCTCCCGCTCCCTCCTCCTCACCCTCGAACCCCTCACCGACGACGACGTGCGTGGTCTCGTCAAGCGCGCCCTGACCGACGAGCGCGGCCTCAGGAGCGCCGTCACCCTCCCCGACGACACCGAGAGCCACCTGCTGCGGATCGCCGGCGGCGACGCCCGCCGCGCGCTGACCGCCCTGGAGGCCGCGGCAGGGGCCGCGCTCGACAAGGGCGAAACGGAGATCGGCCTGCGGACCCTGGAGGAGACGGTCGACCGCGCCGCCGTGAAGTACGACCGCGACGGCGACCAGCACTACGACGTGGCCAGCGCCCTGATCAAGTCCATCCGCGGCTCCGACGTGGACGCGGCCCTGCACTACCTGGCCCGGATGATCGAGGCCGGCGAGGACCCCCGCTTCATCGCCCGCCGTCTGATGATCTCCGCCAGCGAGGACATCGGCCTCGCCGATCCGAACGCCCTGCCCATAGCCGTCGCCGCCGCCCAGGCCGTCGCCCTGATCGGCTTCCCGGAGGCCGCGCTGACCCTCAGCCACGCCACCATCGCCCTCGCCCTGGCCCCCAAGTCGAACGCCGCGACCATGGCGATCGGCGCCGCCATGGAGGACGTACGCAAGGGACTGGCGGGCCCGGTGCCGCCGCATCTGCGCGACGGCCACTACAAGGGCGCGGCCGAACTGGGCCACGCGCAGGGGTACGTGTACCCGCACGACCTGCCCGAGGGCATCGCCACCCAGCAGTACGCTCCGGACGCCCTCAAGGACCGCGAGTACTACGAACCCACCCGGCACGGCGCCGAGGCCCGGTACGCGGACGCGGTCGAATGGACCAGGAAGCACCTCGGGCGCAGGCGGTCCTGAGCAGCCTGTAAGATGGCGCGAAGCGCTGCGTCCCGTGTCCGGCTCCGGCCGGCACCACCAGAACGGGACATGCAGCCGGAATCCCCCTCACAGGGGACTCCAGGAGCGTCGCGCACCTCCGAAGGTGTCGCGGGCAGCCCACCACCACCCGGTCTCCGGGAACGGTCGGTGGGCCACTCGCGTGCTGCACGTATGTGCCCAGACCAGGGAGCGGCTGCCCGCCACGTCCGCAAGGACGACAGCGGGTTTCCCAGGCTGCGGATGCGACCTCCTCTAACTCTGGTGAGCCGAAACCCAGGAAAGAGAAAAGACAGTGGCGAATCAGTCCCGCCCCAAGGTCAAGAAGTCGCGTGCCCTCGGCATCGCGCTGACCCCGAAGGCCGTCAAGTACTTCGAGGCCCGTCCCTACCCGCCGGGTGAGCACGGCCGCGGCCGCAAGCAGAACTCGGACTACAAGGTCCGTCTGCTGGAGAAGCAGCGTCTGCGCGCGCAGTACGACGTGTCCGAGCGCCAGCTCGTCCGCGCCTACGAGCGTGCCTCCAAGGTCCAGGGCAAGACCGGTGAGGCCCTGATCATCGAGCTCGAGCGCCGTCTCGACGCGCTGGTCCTGCGTTCGGGCATCGCCCGCACGATCTACCAGGCCCGCCAGATGGTCGTCCACGGCCACATCGAGGTCAACGGCCAGAAGGTCGACAAGCCGTCCTTCCGCGTCCGTCCCGACGACGTCGTCATGGTGCGCGAGCGCAGCCGTGAGAAGACGCTGTTCTCGATCGCCCGTGAGGGCGGCTTCGCCCCCGAGGGCGAGACCCCGCGCTACCTCCAGGTGAACCTCAAGGCCCTGGCGTTCCGCCTGGACCGCGAGCCGAACCGCAAGGAGATCCCGGTGATCTGCGACGAGCAGCTCGTCGTCGAGTACTACGCCCGCTGATTCCCGGGGCGTAGCACCACCTGCGCATCAGCCCGCTGCCTCCCCGCCCTTCCGGGCGGGCGGGGCGGCGGGCTTTCGCGTGCCCGCCCCAGCGCCCGGGACACCGCCGCCTCCCGGCCGAGCCGTGCGACCTGCCGTACGCACTCCTCGTACCGCTCGTCGCCCAGCCGCTCGCGGGCCGTCGTCTCGCACCGCTCGTGCGGGGCGTTGAAGTACGCCGACCCGAACAGCGGCAGGCCCACCGAGGGCCACATCGCGGCCGCCGCGCCTTGCAGCACCGTGGCCTCCGCGGCGTCGCCCTCGGTCGCCGTCACCAGGGCGAGCAGTTCGATCGTCAGCACCGAGCCGAGCAGGTCGCGGAAGGCGTGGGCGGCGCCCAGGCACTCCGTCAGCAGCTCGCGGGCGCGCGCCGGGTCGTCCTCGCTCCAGGCCGCGTAGGCCAGGACGTACAGCGCGTAGCCGCGCGCCCACCGCTCGCCGTGGTCCTCGCACACCCGGCGGACGTCCTCGCAGAGCCGCACGGCGTCCGGCAGATCGCCCTGGAACGCCCGCGCCATCGCCAGCTCGACCTGAGCCATCAGCACGTTGCTGTTGAGCTCGCCGATCTCCTCGTAGCGCTCCAGCGCCGACCGCAGCAGCGTCTCAGCGCGCGCCATGTCGTCCGTGACCAGGGCCAGGCAGCCGGCGCGGTGTTCGGCGTATGCCACCGCCGTGGCGTTCGCGACCCGTTCCGCCTCTTCCCGGCACTCCTGTGCAGCGCCGCCAGCGCGGGCACGGTGTCGCCCTGCAGGATCGCCACATGGCCGAGCACCCACAGGGCCTTCAGCCGGGGCTGCTCGCCGGCCGCCCTCTCCGGTTCCAGCCGCACGGCCTGCTCCAGCCAGTGCCGCCCCTCCGACAGCCGGCCGCAGCCGGCCCAGTAGAACCACAGCGACCCCGCGAGGTACTGGCCCAGTGATGCCCCGTCCGGCTCGGTCAGGCAGTGGTCCAGGGCGTGGCGCAGGTTCGGCAGCTCGGCCTCGACGCGTGCGGCCACCTCCTTCTGCCGCGGCGAGAACCACTCGAGCTCGCACCAGGTGGCCAGGCCCACGTACCAGTCGCGGTGCCGACGCCGCAGCCGGGCCGCGTCCCCCGTGGCCTCCAGCCAGTCGGCTCCGTACGCCCGGATCGTGTCCAGCATGCGGTAGCGCACACCCGTCGCGGTCTCCTCGCGGGCCAGCACGGACTGCGCGAGCAGCTCGGAGAGGACGTCGAGGACGTCGTCCGAGTCCAGGCCGCCGCCGCTGCACACGTACTCCGCGGCCTCCAGCTCGAACCGCCCGGTGAACACCGACAGCCGCGACCACAGCAGCCGCTCCTCGGGCGTGCACAGTTCGTGGCTCCAGCCGATCGCCGTGCGCAGCGTCCGGTGGCGCGGCAGGACGTCCCGCCCGCCGCCGGTCAGCAGCCGGAACCGGTCGTCGAGCCGATCGAGGAGCTGTGCGGGAGACAGGGCCCGCAGCCGTCCCGCGGCCAGTTCGACCGCCAGGGGGATCCCGTCCAGGCGCCGGCACAACTCCCGTACCTCCCGGCCGTCCTCGACTGGCGGCCCCTGCTGTGCCGCCCGGTCCACGAAGAGCTGTGCCGCCTCGTCCTCGCCGAGGGGCGCGAGCGGGAAGACCCGCTCCCCGGCCAGGGCGAGAGGCCTGCGCCCGACAGCCAGCACCTGGAGGCCGGACACCTGACGCAGCAGGTCGGTCACCAACGCGGCGCAGGAGTCCACCAGATGTTCGAACCCGTCCAGGACCAGCAGGAGCCGTCGCCCCGCGAGATGAGCGAGCAGGCTGTCGCGCGGCGGCCGCGTCGTGTGGTCCGTCAGCCCCAGGGCCTCCACGACGGCGTGGTCGACCAACTGCGGATCGCACACCGGCAGCGAGCTCCACCCGCCACGCCCCGTCACGCGGAGCGCACCGCGCGGCCGCGTGCGCCGCCAGCCGCGACTTGCCGACGCCCCCGGCGCCCGTCAAGGTCACCAGCCGGGAAACGTCGAGCGCCTGCCGCAGGCAGGCGAGTTCGGCCGAGCGACCCACGAACGCGTCGGTCTCCAAGGGGAGATTGCCGCCGCCGGGGGCCTCGCCGGGCTGATGAGCTCGCATGGAACACGGAGCGTACTGAACCGTACTCACTCCGTACAGCCGCTCCGGGCGGTAATACCGGTGCGGAGCGGCACCCCCGGCGCGATAGGCTCGTGCCACGACTTTTTCGATGTTGAAGGACGTTTCAGGGAGCGGGTGCACACAGTGTCCGGTGGAGAGGTGGCCGGGATCCTGGTGGCCGTGTTCTGGGCGATCCTGGTCTCCTTCCTCGCCGTCGCCCTGGCGAGGCTGGCCCAGACGCTCAAGGCGACCACCAAGCTCGTCGCGGACGTGACCGACCAGGCCGTCCCGCTGCTGGCCGACGCCTCGGCGGCGGTCCGCTCCGCACAGACCCAGATCGACCGGGTCGACGCCATCGCGTCGGACGTCCAGGAAGTCACGTCGAACGCATCCGCGCTCTCCACCACCGTCGCGTCCACCTTCGGCGGCCCCCTGGTCAAGGTCGCCGCCTTCGGCTACGGCGTGCGCCGTGCCCTCGGCGGCCGCCGGGAGGACGCGCCCGCCAAGGCACCCCGGCGTACCGTGATCGTGGGCCGCACCGTCCCTGCCCAGCGGCGGGAGAAGCGGAACAACCGGGGAAACCCGGGAAAGAGGGACTGACCGAGCGATGTTCCGCCGTACGTTCTGGTTCACCACGGGCGTCGCCGCCGGTGTGTGGGCCACCACCAAGGTCAACCGGAAGCTGAAGCAGCTCACCCCCGAGAACCTCGCCGCGCAGGCGGCGAACAAGGCGATCGAGGCGGGCCACCGGATCAAGGACAGCGCGGTGGGCTTCGCCCTCGACGTCCGGGCGGGCATGGCACAGCGGGAGGCCGAACTCGGCGACGCGCTGGGGATCAGCGCACCCGTCGACCCCGAACTCCCCGCACCCCGGCGGCACGCCGCCATCGAGGACCGCAACAACCCGAAGTCCGTCGGCAGCGACAGGACGACGTACTCGTACAACCGGAATGAGGACCACTGATGGAGTCGGCTGAGATTCGCCGCCGCTGGTTGAGCTTCTTCGAGGAGCGCGGTCACACCGTCGTCCCTTCGGCGTCGCTCATCGCGGACGACCCGACTCTGCTGCTCGTTCCGGCCGGCATGGTGCCGTTCAAGCCCTACTTCCTCGGCGAGGTCAAGCCGCCGTTCTCGCGCGCCACGAGCGTGCAGAAGTGCGTGCGCACGCCCGACATCGAAGAGGTCGGCAAGACCACGCGGCACGGCACGTTCTTCCAGATGTGCGGCAACTTCTCCTTCGGCGACTACTTCAAGGAAGGCGCCATCAAGTACGCCTGGGAGCTGCTCACCACGCCCCAGGACAAGGGTGGTTACGGCCTGGAGCCGGAGAAGCTCTGGATCACCGTCTATCTGGAGGACGACGAGGCCGAGCGCATCTGGCGCGACGTCGTCGGCGTGCCTGCCGAGCGCATCCAGCGCCTGGGCAAGAAGGACAACTACTGGTCCATGGGGGTCCCGGGCCCCTGCGGCCCGTGCTCCGAGATCAACTACGACCGCGGCCCCGAGTTCGGCGCCGAGGGCGGCCCCGCCGTCAACGACGAGCGGTACGTGGAGATCTGGAACCTCGTCTTCATGCAGTACGAGCGCGGCGAGGGCACCGGCAAGGAGGACTTCGAGATCCTCGGCGAGCTGCCGAGCAAGAACATCGACACCGGCCTCGGCATGGAGCGGCTCGCCATGATTCTGCAGGGTGTGCAGAACATGTACGAGATCGACACCTCCATGGCCGTCATCAAGAAGGCCACGGAGCTGACCGGCGTCGAGTACGGCGACGCCCACGACTCGGACGTGTCCCTGCGCGTGGTCACCGACCACATGCGTACCTCGGTGATGCTCATCGGCGACGGCGTGACCCCCGGCAACGAGGGCCGCGGCTACGTCCTGCGCCGCATCATGCGCCGCGCCATCCGCAACATGCGCCTGCTCGGCGCCACCGGGCCGGTCGTCAAGGACCTGATCGACACGGTCATCGAGATGATGGGCCAGCAGTACCCCGAGCTCGTCACCGACCGCGAGCGCATCGAGAAGGTCGCCCTCGCCGAGGAGAACGCCTTCCTCAAGACGCTGAGGGCCGGCACCAACATCCTCGACACCGCCGTCACCGAGACCAAGTCGGCCGGTGGCACGGTCCTCGCCGGTGACAAGGCCTTCCTGCTCCACGACACCTGGGGCTTCCCGATCGACCTCACCCTCGAGATGGCCGCCGAGCAGGGCCTCTCCGTGGACGAGGACGGCTTCCGCCGTCTGATGAAGGAGCAGCGGGAGCGGGCCAAGGCCGACGCCCGGGCCAAGAAGACCGGCCACGCCGGCGCCGGCGCCTACCGCGAGATCGCCGACTCCGCCGGCGAGACGGAGTTCATCGGCTACGCGGACACCGAAGGCGAGTCGACGATCGTCGGCATCCTCGTCGACGGTCTCTCGTCCCCGGCCGCCACCGAGGGCGACGAGGTAGAGATCGTCCTCGACCGCACCCCGTTCTACGCCGAGGGCGGCGGCCAGATCGGTGACACCGGCCGCATCAGGGCCGACTCCGGTGCCGTCATCGAGATCCGCGACACCCAGAAGCCGGTCCCCGGCGTCTACGTCCACAAGGGAGTCGTCCAGGTCGGTGAGGTGACGCTCGGCGCCAAGGCCCACGCCTCGATCGACGGCCGCCGCCGCACGGCCATCGCCCGCGCCCACTCGGCCACGCACCTCACCCACCAGGCGCTGCGCGACGCCCTCGGCCCCACGGCCGCCCAGGCCGGTTCCGAGAACCAGCCCGGCCGCTTCCGTTTCGACTTCGGTTCGCCGTCCGCCGTTCCGACGGCCGTGATGACCGACGTCGAGCAGAAGATCAACGAGGTCCTCGCCCGGGACCTCGACGTGCGCGCCGACATCATGGGCATCGACGAGGCCAAGAAGCAGGGCGCCATCGCCGAGTTCGGCGAGAAGTACGGCGAGCGTGTCCGTGTGGTCACCATCGGCGACTTCTCCAAGGAGCTGTGCGGCGGCACGCACGTGCACAACACCGCCCAGCTGGGCCTGGTGAAGCTGCTCGGTGAGTCGTCCATCGGTTCCGGTGTGCGCCGCATCGAGGCCCTCGTCGGCGTGGACGCCTACAACTTCCTGGCCCGTGAGCACACGGTCGTCGCCCAGCTCCAGGAGCTGATCAAGGGGCGTCCGGAGGAGCTCCCGGAGAAGGTCTCCGCCATGCTCGGCAAGCTGAAGGACGCCGAGAAGGAGATCGAGAAGTTCCGCGCCGAGAAGGTGCTGCAGGCCGCCGCCGGTCTCGCCGAGTCCGCCAAGGACGTACGCGGTGTCGCCGTGGTCACCGGCCGGGTCCCGGACGGCACGACCCCCGACGACCTGCGCAAGCTGGTCCTCGACGTGCGCGGCCGTATTCAGGGCGGACGGGCCGCCGTGGTCGCCGTGTTCACGGTCAGCAACGGCAAGCCGCTGACGGTCATCGCCACCAACGAGGCCGCCCGCGAGCGCGGCCTCAAGGCCGGCGACCTGGTCCGCACGGCCGCCAAGACCCTCGGCGGCGGCGGTGGCGGCAAGCCGGACGTCGCCCAGGGCGGCGGCCAGAACCCGGCCGCGGTCGGCGAGGCCGTCGAGGCCGTCGAGCGGCTCGTGGCCGAGACGGCGAAGTAGGGCAGCGGCGATGCGCAGAGGACGCCGGCTCGCGATCGACGTCGGGGACGCCCGCATCGGGGTCGCCTCGTGCGACCCCGACGGGATCCTCGCCACCCCGGTGGAGACGGTGCCGGGCCGGGACGTTCCGGCCGCGCACCGTCGGCTCAGGCAGATCGTCGAGGAGTACGAGCCGATCGAGGTCGTCGTGGGTCTCCCTCGTTCCCTCAAGGGGGGCGAGGGCCCGGCCGCGGTAAAGGTTCGCGGCTTCGCGCAGGAGCTCGCGAAGGGCATCGCGCCCGTCCCGGTCAGGCTCGTGGACGAGCGGATGACCACGGTGACGGCCGGTCAGGGACTGCGTGCCTCGGGCGTGAAGTCCAAGAAAGGCAGGTCGGTCATCGACCAGGCAGCCGCTGTGATCATCCTGCAGCAGGCGCTCGAATCCGAACGGGTGTCAGGCAAAGCACCCGGCGAGGGCGTCGAGATGGTCATCTGATCGCGATACGGTAACGTTCCGCGCGATGCGGCGGTGTTCGAACAGCCGCCGCACAACGTAGAAGCGGAACGGGAGCCGGGCTTACAAGCCGCGCAACCGCCGCCTCGCGGCTCTAGGGGATCGATGACTGAGTATGGCCGGGGCCAAGGCTCCGAACCGTGGCATCCGGAGGACCCGTTGTACGGGGACGGCGGATGGGACGGCCAGCAGGCCCACATGGGTCAGCCGTCCGCCTACGACGGCCAGCAGCAGCACTATCCGGAGCAGCAGCAGCAGTACGGCGGCTGGGCCGACGGCGACCAGCAGGCCGCATACGGTCACCCGCAGCAGCAGTACCCGAACCAGTACGGTCAGCAGCAGCACTTCTACGCAGGTCAGGGGCAGCAGTCGTACGACAACGGCGGCTGGGCCACGGGCACGCACACGCAGATCCAGTACACCGACCCGTACGGGCAGCAGTCCGCCGCCTACGAGGGACAGCAGCCCGACCACTACGGCACCCCGGACGCGTACCCGCCGCCGGAGCCGCCCGGTCGCAGGCGCGCCGAACCGGAGCCGGAGACCGACTGGGATCCCGGGCCCGACCAGGGCGAACACGCCTTCTTCGCCGGTGGTGACGACAAGGACGACGACTCCGACCACCCGCGCGGCAACCGCGCCAACCGCAAGGGCCGCGGTGGCAGGAAGCCGAAGAAACGACGCAGCGGATGCGCCTGTCTGGTGCTCACGGTGATCCTCGCCGGCGGTGTCGCCGGGGTCGGATACTTCGCCTACCAGTTCTACCAGGAACGTTTCTCCGAGGCGCCCGACTACGCCGGGGACGGTACGAGCGAGACCGTGACCGTAGTCATCCCCAAGGGAGCACTGGGGTCGGTCATCGGCCAGAAGCTCAAGGAGGCGGGAGTGGTCAAGAGCGTCGACGCTTTCGTGGCTGCTCAGCAGAGCAATCCCAAGGGGAACAGTATCCAGGCTGGCGCCTATCTGATGAAGAAACAGATGTCTGCCGCGAGTGCCGTCGAATTGATGCTCGACCCCAAGAGCCAGAACAATGTGCTGGTCACTCCCGGGCAGCGCAATATTCAGGTCTACCAGGCCATCGACGAGAAGCTCGATCTGTCGTCCGGCAGCACCAGGAAAATTGCCGAGAAGGAATTCAAGAGTCTCGGACTTCCGTCGTGGGCGAACGACGACAGGGAGATCAAGGACCCGCTGGAGGGCTTCCTTTTCCCCGGCACCTATGCGGCCGCCAAGGGCATGAAGCCTGAGAAGGTCCTCAAGGGAATGGTGACCCGGGCCGCCAAGCAGTACGCCGAGTACGAGCTGTCGGCGAAGGCCAAGGCCCTCAATCTAGACAGCCCGCTGCAGGTCGTCACGGTCGCCAGCCTCGTCCAGGCCGAAGGCAAGACGGACGACGACTTCCGGAAGATGGCCGAGGTGGTCTACAACCGCCTCAAGCCCACGAACACTCAGACCAACCAGCTGCTCCAGTTCGACTCGACCTTCAACTACCTGAAGAACGAGAGTAACATCCACATCGGCGAGTCCGAGATCAACAGCAACACGGACCCGTACAACACCTACACGCAGAAGGGTCTGCCGCCAGGACCGATCGGCAATCCCGGTGACACGGCACTGAAGGCGGCACTGGATCCGACCGACGACGGCTGGCTCTACTTCGTGGCGACTGACGGTGTGAACAAGACAGAATTCGCCAAGACATACGTCGAATTCAAGAGGCTCAGGGAAAAGTTCAATGACAGCACGGGCACGGGCAACTGAAGCCCGCCGGGCGGCCGTGCTCGGTTCGCCCATCGCGCACTCCCTCTCGCCGGTGCTGCACCGCGCCGCCTACGAGGAACTGAGGCTCACGGACTGGTCGTACGACCGGTTCGACATCGATGAGGCGGCTCTGCCCGGGTTCTTCGCGCAGCTGGGGCCCGAGTGGGCGGGGCTGTCGCTGACCATGCCGCTCAAACGGGCCGTCATCCCCCTGCTCGACGAGATCACCGGGACGGCGGCCTCGGTCGAGGCGGTGAACACGGTCGTGTTCACCGAGGACGGCCGCCGCGTGGGCGACAACACCGACATCCCCGGCATGGTCGCCGCGCTGCGCGAGCGCGGCATCGAGCAGGTCGACACCGCGGCGATCCTCGGCGCCGGCGCCACCGCCTCCTCCGCACTGGCCGCGCTGGCCCGGATCTGCACCGGGGAGGTCGTCGCCTATGTGCGCAGCGAGGCCCGCGCCGCCGAGATGCGGCAGTGGGGCGAGCGGCTCGACGTGGAGGTCCGTACGGCGGACTGGGTGGACGCGGCCGAGGCGCTGCGCTTCCCGCTTGTCGTCGCCACCACCCCGGCCGGTGCGACCGACGCGCTCGGCTCCGCCGTGCCCGAGCGGCCCGCCACCCTCTTCGACGTGCTGTACGACCCGTGGCCGACCGAGCTCGCGGCCCGCTGGTCGGCGTACGGCGGGGCCGTGGTCGGCGGCCTCGACCTGCTGGTGCACCAGGCGGTGCTGCAAGTAGAAATGATGACTGGGCATTCGGTTTCTGTGGAGCTGATCCGCGAGGTCGGTGAGCGATCCCTCGCGTCTCAGAAAGCCTGAGTGGCGCTCATTGCGATAGCGGTGAGCGCCACTGAGTTTCGGAGCTTACCCCTTGAGGTTCAGATCTGGGGCGACCCGGTCAGGTTCCAGAATTTTTCCCCTTCACCGTCCAAATCGATGTTGTAAAGGACGGTTCCGTCCCCGGTCCAACCGCTTCCGCTGCCAGTGGCCGAAGTCGTACCACACTCGAAACCGCTTTCGCTGTCACTGTTGATGGCGCTGAGGAAATTACAGTCGTTGTAAGTGATCGCGTTGTCATTTTTTTCGAGCCTTGTTTCTATGCGAAACGCGTCGAATTTACGAATACCGCCAGCGTCAAACCACTCCCCGCTCACGCTTGCGTCGTACCGCGATCCGGTTCGCCACACGCATACATTTATATACACGTCGACATCCTCCCCGGGTGTACTGAACTCGCGGTGCTGAGTGCCGGAACACCGCATCTCGTCGATGGCGTGTGCGGGGCTGGTGAATACCATCATCGCCGCTATGGCTGTCATGAGAGAAAGGAAAAGCCTGCTAATTGAACGCACGAACTACCTCCTGTATTATCGTGTTCGAGTACGTTAGTAGTGAACGATCAGTAAAGTCAACCGAACGAATAGGTTGCACGATTGACGTTTTCCTTCTGGATGTCCCGTTTGAGGTTTTCGAGATAGAGTTGTGGTCCGCTTGCTGGGACGGCGGTCGGCTATGGGGGTGCGACGTGGGAGGATCAGGGATGGCGGGCCGGGGCCGCGCACCCGGCCACGCCGTCGCCGGTACGCGAGGACGCGCGTACGCAGGGCAGTACCAGGGCGCGAGCACTGAGGAGCACCGTTGAGCAGGTTGCGCTGGCTGACCGCGGGGGAGTCCCACGGTCCCGCACTCGTGGCGACGCTGGAGGGCCTTCCCGCCGGCGTGCCGATCACCACGGAGATGGTGGCGGACCACCTGGCGAGGCGGCGGCTGGGCTATGGGCGCGGTGCGCGGATGAAGTTCGAGCGGGACGAGGTCACCTTCCTCGGCGGCGTCCGGCACGGCCTCACCATCGGCTCGCCGGTCGCGGTCATGGTGGGCAACACCGAGTGGCCCAAGTGGGAGCAGGTCATGGCGGCCGACCCCATCGCCCCGGAGATCCTGGCGGGCCTCGCGCGCAACGCCCCGCTGACCCGGCCGCGGCCCGGCCACGCGGACCTGGCGGGCATGCAGAAGTACGGGTTCGACGAGGCCCGGCCGATTCTGGAGCGCGCGTCGGCACGTGAGACGGCGGCCCGGGTGGCGCTCGGCGCGGTGGCCCGCTCGTACCTGAAGGAGACGGCCGGCATCGAGATCGTCTCCCATGTCGTCGAACTGGCTGCCGCCAAGGCGCCCTACGGCATCTACCCGACGCCGGCCGACGTCGAGAAGCTGGACGCGGACCCGGTGCGCTGCCTGGACGCGGACGCGTCGAAGGCGATGGTCGCGGAGATCGACCAGGCCCACAAGGACGGTGACACGCTCGGCGGTGTGGTCGAGGTGCTGGCGTACGGCGTGCCCGTGGGCCTGGGCTCGCACGTCCACTGGGACCGCAAGCTGGACGCCCGGCTGGCGGGCGCGCTGATGGGCATCCAGGCGATCAAGGGCGTCGAGCTCGGCGACGGCTTCGACCTGGCGCGGGTGCCGGGCTCGAAGGCGCACGACGAGATCGTCGCCACCGACGAGGGCATCAAGCGGACGTCGGGCCGCTCCGGCGGCACCGAGGGCGGACTGTCCACCGGTGAACTGCTGCGGGTGCGCGCCGCGATGAAGCCGATCGCCACCGTGCCGCGGGCCCTGAAGACGGTGGACGTGTCCACCGGCGAGCAGGCGGCGGCGCACCACCAGCGCTCCGATGTGTGCGCGGTCCCGGCGGCCGGCATCGTCGCCGAGGCGATGGTCGCGCTCGTCCTCGCGGACGCGGTCGCGGAGAAGTTCGGCGGGGACTCGGTGAACGAGACCCGCCGCAACGTCCGGTCGTACCTCGACAATCTGGCCATCCGGTGAACGCAGCGCCTGTGGTCGTCCTGGTCGGCCCGATGGGGGTCGGCAAGTCGACCGTCGGCGGGCTGGTCGCCGAGCGCCTGGGGGCCGGCTACCGGGACACCGACGACGACATCGTCGCCGAGCAGGGCCGCTCCATCGCCGAGATCTTCGTGGACGAGGGCGAGGCGGCCTTCCGGACGATCGAGAAGCGGGCCGTGCGCCGGGCGCTGGCGGAGCACGACGGCGTGCTGGCGCTGGGCGGCGGCGCGATCCTGGACGCGGACACGCGCGCGCTGCTCGACGGGCAGCATGTCGTCTACCTCTCGATGGACGTCGAGGAGGCCGTCAAGCGCACCGGCCTGAACGCCGCCCGTCCGCTGCTCGCGGTCAACCCGCGCAAGCAGTGGCGCGAACTGATGGAGGCGCGGCGCCACTTGTACACGGAGGTCGCGAGCGCCGTCGTGCCCACGGACGGCCGCACCCCCGAAGAGGTCGCCCAAGCAGTTCTGGACGCACTGGAGTTGAAAGAAGCATGAGCGAGGCAGTCACCCGCATCCAGGTCGGCGGCACGGCGGGCAGTGAGCCCTACGAGGTCCTGGTGGGCCGTCAGCTCCTCGGTGAACTCGCCGGGTTGATCGGCGACAAGGCCAAGCGGGTCGCCGTCGTCCACCCCGAGGCACTCGCCGAGACCGGTGAGGCGCTGCGCGCCGATCTCGCCGGGCAGGGCTACGAGGCGGTCGCCATCCAGGTGCCGAACGCCGAGGAGGCCAAGACCGCCGAGGTCGCCGCCTACTGCTGGAAGGCACTCGGCCAGTCCGGATTCACCCGCAGTGACGTCATCGTCGGTGTCGGCGGCGGCGCGACCACCGACCTCGCCGGCTTCGTGGCCGCGACCTGGCTGCGCGGCGTGCGCTGGATCGCCGTCCCGACCACGGTCCTCGCCATGGTGGACGCTGCCGTCGGCGGCAAGACCGGCATCAACACCGCCGAAGGCAAGAACCTGGTGGGAGCCTTCCACCCACCGGCCGGCGTGCTGTGCGACCTGGCCGCGCTGGACTCCCTCCCGGTCAACGACTACGTCTCCGGACTCGCCGAGATCATCAAGGCCGGTTTCATCGCCGACCCGGCGATCCTGGAGCTCATCGAGTCCGACCCCGAGGCCGCCCGCACCCCCGCGGGTCCGCACACCGCCGAGCTCATCGAGCGTTCCATCCGGGTCAAGGCCGAGGTCGTCTCGTCCGACCTGAAGGAGGCGGGCCTGCGGGAGATCCTCAACTACGGCCACACCCTCGGCCACGCCATCGAGAAGAACGAGCGTTACAAGTGGCGCCACGGCGCGGCGGTCTCGGTCGGCATGCACTTCGCCGCCGAACTGGGCCGTCTCGCAGGCCGGTTGGACGACGCCACGGCCGACCGCCACCGCACGATCCTGGAGTCGGTGGGGCTGCCGCTGCACTACCGCCACGACCAGTGGCCCAAGCTGCTGGAGAACATGAAGGTCGACAAGAAGTCCCGCGGCGACCTGCTCCGCTTCGTGGTCCTGGACGGGCTGGCCAAGCCCACCGTCCTGGAGGGACCCGACCCCGCCGTACTGCTCGCCGCGTACGGCGAAGTGGGCGAGTAGTCCGCCGGACAGCCTTCCGTCCGACCTCGCTCACGGGCACGGGCACTTCGGGTCGCCCCCGGCCGTTACACCAAACGGCGGCCGGGGACGGTACCGTTCGACAGGCAGCGGGGTTCGCCCCGCTGCCACGCCGATGGCCTGCGGCGATTGAGCCGACGGGGCGCCCCGGAGGCGAAAGAGCCAAAAGACACGAGACGGAGTGGCACCGGATGCAGGACGCAGTGGGCTCTCCGCTGCCGCCGCCCCACCAGCCGGGGCACGGACCGGCCGCCGGCTGGTCGCCGGCCGCACACCACCCGGGTCCGCATCCCCCGGGTGCGCACCGGGCTTCCGCCCCCGTGCCACCGCCGCCGGCACACGGCTTCACCCAGGCGCCCGGCGGCCCGGTCCCGCCCGCCCCGCAACACGCCCCGGCCCCGCCCGGGCCGCGCACGCAGACCCCGCCGGCTCCCGACACCACGGGCCATGTGCCGCTGCCGCCCGGCGGACCCGTCGCCATGCCCAGTGCCCCGCCCGCCGCGCCCGATCCGGCCGGCACGACCCTCGCGGTGCTGCTCATCGGCCCCGCGGGCGCGGGGAAGACGAGCGTCGCCAAGTACTGGGCGGACCACCGCCGGGTCCCCACCGCCCACATAAGCCTCGACGACGTACGCGAATGGGTCCGCTCGGGCTTCGCCGACCCGCAGTCCGGGTGGAACGACAACTCCGAGGCGCAGTACCGCCTCGCCCGCCGCACCTGCGGCTTCGCCGCGCGCAACTTCCTCGCCAACGGCATCTCGTGCATCCTCGACGACGCGGTCTTCCCCGACCGCCCGGTCGTCGGCCTGGGCGGCTGGAAACGCCACGTGGGCCCCGGCCTGCTGCCGGTCGTCCTCCTGCCGGGCCTGGAGATCGTCCTGGAGCGCAACGCCGAACGCTCCGGCAACCGCCGCCTCACCGACGAGGAGGTCGCCCGCATCCACGGCCGCATGGCCGGCTGGTACGGCTCGGGCCTCCCGATCATCGACAACTCCCAGCTCGACGTCCCCCGGACGGCCCAGGTCCTGGACGACGTCCTGGCACGCTCGATAGCCAGCCCGCCGAACTGGTAGCACGGGGACCGCGCCGACCTGAAGGGGCGCGGGGAACGGCGTGACAAGCCCCCACCGCCCGCAGCCGGCACGCCCCCCGTACCCCGTCCTCCGATGGGCGCCCCTCAGTCGGCCTCGCTCAAAACGCGCCAACCCCGCGGAGCTCCTACGCTCATCTCATGTCAGAGGTGTACACGACCCGCCGAACCCGGCTGAGGGAACGCTGCAACGCAAGCGGTAGCGCCGCCGCGCTGGTGACCCGCCCCGCCAATGTGCGCTATCTCGCGGGAGCGGCCCCGCACGGCGCCGTCCTGCTGCTCGGCAAACGCGAGGACCTGCTGGTGTGCACCAGCCCGCCCGACGACCGCCCGAGCCAGGGGCGCCTCGACGAGACGCTGCGCGCCCATGTGCTGCCCTCACCCGGCGGTGACCCCGCCGTCGCCGCCGCCGATCTCGCCGAAGACCAACGCGCCGATTCCCTCGCCGTCGAGGAGCACCACCTCACGGTGGCCCGGCACCGCGCCATCCGCTCGGTGGTGCCCCGGCTGCGCCTGGCCGACCTGGGCGGCGCGGCCGAGCAGCTCAGGGTCGTCAAGGACGAAGAGGAGATCTCCTGCCTGCGCATCGGCGCCGAGATCGCCGATCAGGCGCTGGGGGAGCTGCTCGAGTCCATCCTCGTCGGCCGTACCGAGCGGCACCTCGCCCTCGAACTGGAGCGGCGGCTCGTGGACCACGGCGCCGACGGCCCCGCGTTCGCCACCTCCGTCGCCACCGGCCCGAACGCCGGAAGACGCGGCCACCGCCCCACCGACCGGCGCGTCGAGGAAGGTGACTTCCTCTCCGTCTGCCTCGGCGCGACCTACCGCGGCTACCGCTGCGAGATCGGCCGTACCTTCGTCATCGGTACGTCGCCGGCGGACTGGCAGATCGAGCTGTACGACCTCGTCTTCGCCGCCCAGCGCGCAGGACGGGAGTCACTGGCCCCCGGTGCCGCCTACCGCGACGTGGACCGCGCCGCACGTCAGGTGCTGGATTCGGCGGGCCACACCGAGGGCCTCCCGGCCCTGACGGGGCACGGCGTCGGACTCGAAATCGACGAGGACCCGCAACTGGCCCCTTCGGCCATGGGTAAACTGGACGCTTGCGTGCCGGTCACCGTCGAACCGGGGGTCCACATCCCGGGCCGGGGCGGTGTCCGGATCGATGACACGCTCGTCGTCCGCCCCGAGGCGGACGGCGGACCAGAGCTACTCACCATCACGACCAAGGAGCTGCTCGCCCTGTAGGCAGGTGCGGGCGCCGGGGTCGTCCACGTCAGTCCAGGAGATTCCGCAACCGTGGCTTCCACGAACGACCTCAAGAACGGCATGGTGCTCAAGCTCGATGGCGGCCAGCTGTGGTCCGTCGTCGAGTTCCAGCACGTCAAGCCCGGTAAGGGCCCGGCCTTCGTGCGCACCAAGCTCAAGAACGTGCTCTCCGGCAAGGTCGTCGACAAGACGTTCAACGCCGGCGTCAAGGTCGAGACGGCCACTGTCGACAAGCGCGACATGCAGTTCTCGTACATGGACGGCGAGTACTTCGTCTTCATGGACATGGAGACGTACGACCAGCTGATGGTCGACCGCAAGGCCGTCGGCGACGCCGCCAACTTCCTCATCGAGGGCTTCACGGCCACCGTCGCGCAGCACGAGGGCGAGGTGCTCTTCGTCGAGCTGCCGGCCGCCGTCGAGCTGGTCGTCCAGGAGACCGAGCCGGGCGTCCAGGGCGACCGCTCCACGGGCGGCACCAAGCCCGCCACCCTGGAGACCGGCCACCAGATCCAGGTCCCGCTCTTCATCACCACCGGTGAGAAGATCAAGGTCGACACCCGCACGAGCGACTACCTCGGCCGGGTGAACAGCTAACCGTGGCTGCCCGCAACACGGCCCGCAAGCGTGCCTTCCAGATCCTCTTCGAGGGCGACCAGCGCGGCGCCGATGTCCTGACGGTCCTCGCGGACTGGATCCGGCTCTCCCGGACCGACACCCGGCAGCCGCCGGTGAGCGAGTACACGATGCAGCTGGTCGAGGGCTACGCGCAGCACGCGACGCGCATCGACGAGCTGATCGCGCAGTACTCGGTCGGCTGGACGCTCGACCGGATGCCGGTCGTCGACCGCAACATCCTGCGTCTGGGCGCCTACGAGCTGATCTGGGTGGACGAGACCCCGGACGCCGTCGTGCTCGACGAGATGGTGCAGCTGGCGAAGGAGTTCTCCACGGACGAGTCACCCTCGTTCGTGAACGGGCTGCTCGGCCGCCTCAAGGACCTGAAGCCCTCGCTGCGCCGCGAATAGCTCCGCCGGAGAGCGGGGACTGCGGGCCGTGCGGCCCGCGGGCCGTCTGTGGCTCATTTCCTCGCGCCCCTGGGGGGCCGCGAACTCGCCGGAGGGCCCACAGCGACACGCTGTGGGCCCTGAGGCATTCCTGGACCCGGGAGACCCTGGAGCCCCGCAGAAAGCCGCCGGGGTGGCCGGAACCGTGAAGTTCCTACCCCCCAACGGAACCGTTCCCTTTTGCCGTTTCCGACCCTCCCCTTTGGGGAGGGCAAGCGCGCATTCGTCTCTTCCCCCCCC
>NZ_JBVIVK010000004.1:80879-114482 GCF_055595715.1 Streptomyces sp. NPDC040410 | reverse complement strand
GAAGGCCAACGGGCAGGCGGTTTGGTATTTGGGGTGCTCCTCTACAGCGGAGCCAATGGCAACCCAAAAAGAGCTGGGTGGGGACCACAAACCCCTCCCCCCCCCCCCCCCCCCCCCCCCACGTTTCTGCTGAGTGCTGTCAGCTCTCCTCGTGGGAGACGGCACGGCGCGCGTCCGCGTCCAGCACGCCCCAGTTGATCAGCTGCTCGGTGAGGACCGAGGGCGACTGGTCGTAGATGACGGCGAGTGTGCGCAGGTCGTCCTGGCGGATCGACAGCACCTTGCCGTTGTAGTCACCGCGCTGGGACTGGATCGTCGCCGCGTAGCGCTGCAGGGGGCCCGCCTTCTCGGCCGGCACGTGGGCCAGCCGCTCCAGGTCCAGGACCAGCTTCGGCGGCGGCTCGGCGGCCCCGCCCGGGGTGGTGCCCGGCAGCAGCTCCTGCACGGGGACCCCATAGAAATCCGCCAGTTCGGCGAGGCGCTGCACGGTCACGGCGCGGTCACCGCGCTCGTACGACCCGACCACGACCGCCTTCCAGCGTCCCTGGGACTTCTCCTCGACACCGTGAAGGGAAAGGCCCTGCTGGGTGCGGATGGCCCGGAGCTTGGCCCCGAGCTGTTTGGCGTATTCGCTGGACATATAGCTCCCCGGACACTGTGCGAACGCGGGCCAGGCCGCGCGGCTGGTAACTCACTGTGAGGTTACGCAGCGTTACTCTGCTGCGTCAAGCCGAAGGGTCCGTACCGACTCTTCGGTGATCGTCGGCGGCCGATTACTCCAAGGGGGTGATCAGGGGCGTCGTCCGGGCCTGCTACCGTGGGTGGCGCAATTCCGACGTCCTTTAAGGTCCGTCCCGTGAGGCGGAGAAGGAGGTCCGTTTCATATGGACAAGCAAGACACACGGCAGAACACGCAGCAGTCCGATGCGCGGCCCGTCCTCGAAGGCCCCGACATCGCGCGCGTGCTGACCCGCATCGCCCACGAGATCGTCGAGCGCGCCAAGGGCGCCGACGACGTGGTGCTTCTCGGCATTCCGACCCGGGGCGTCTTTCTCGCCCAGCGGCTCGCCGCCAAGCTGGAGCAGATCACCGACCGCAAGATCCCGGTCGGCTCCCTCGACATCACCATGTACCGCGACGACCTGCGCATGCAGCCGCCGCGTGCGCTGGCCCGCACCGAGATCCCCGGTGACGGCGTCGACGGCAAGCTGGTCGTCCTCGTCGACGACGTGCTCTTCTCCGGCCGCACCATCCGCGCCGCCCTCGACGCCCTGGGCGACATCGGCCGCCCGCGCGCGGTGCAGCTCGCTGTCCTCGTCGACCGCGGCCACCGCGAACTGCCCATCCGCGCCGACTACGTCGGCAAGAACCTCCCCACGTCGCTGCGGGAGACGGTCAAGGTCCAGCTCGCCGAGGAGGACGGTCGCGACACCGTGCTGCTCGGCGTCAAGCAGACCGCTCCGGGCGCACAGCACTAGGACGCGGGCGTACGGCACTGCCGCACGCCTGCCCTCGTGTGCCCTCACCTGCCGGACTGCGCCTTCTGGGACATCCCCCAGACCCCCGGATCCCCAATGAACTGCCTTACGGAGCCTGACAGATGCAGCGTCATCTCATCTCGGCCGCCGACCTCACCCGCGACGACGCCGTCCTGATCCTCGACACCGCCGAGGAGATGGCGCGGGTCGCCGACCGGCCGATCAAGAAACTGCCGACCCTGCGCGGCCGCACCGTCGTCAACCTCTTCTTCGAGGACTCGACCAGGACCCGGATCTCCTTCGAGGCCGCCGAGAAGCGCCTCTCCGCGGACGTCATCAACTTCTCCGCCAAGGGGTCCAGCGTGTCCAAGGGCGAGTCCCTCAAGGACACCGCCCAGACGCTCGAAGCCATGGGTGTCGACGCCGTCGTCATCCGGCACGGCGCCTCCGGAGCCCCGTACCGGCTCGCCACCTCCGGCTGGATCGACGCCGCCGTGATCAACGCCGGCGACGGCACCCACCAGCACCCCACGCAGGCCCTGCTCGACGCCTTCACCATGCGCCGCCGCCTGGTCGGGCGGGACGCCGGGATCGGCCAGGACCTCGCGGGCAAGCGGGTCACCATCGTCGGCGACGTGCTGCACAGCCGCGTCGCCCGCTCCAACGTCGACCTGCTGCACACGCTCGGCGCCGAGGTCACCCTCGTCGCGCCGCCCACCCTGGTGCCGGTCGGGATCGAGACCTGGCCGTGCGAGGTGTCGTACGACCTGGACAGCACACTGCCGAAGACCGACGCGGTGATGATGCTGCGCGTCCAGCGCGAGCGGATGAACGCGGCGTTCTTCCCGACCGAGCGCGAGTACTCGCGGCGCTACGGCCTCGACGGCGACCGCATGGCGAAGATGCCCGAGCACGCCATCGTGATGCACCCCGGCCCGATGGTCCGCGGCATGGAGATCACCGCCGAGGTCGCCGACTCCGAGCGCTGCACCGTCGTCGAGCAGGTCGCAAACGGAGTCTCCATCCGGATGGCCGTCCTGTACCTGTTGCTCGGTGGGAACGAGCCCGCCGTCACCCACGCCCGTACCGAGGAGAAGTAAGACAGATGAGCAAGATCCTGATCCGCGGTGCGAAGGTTCTCGGCGGCGAGCCGCAGGACGTCCTGATCGACGGCACGACCGTCGCCGAGGTGGGTGCCGGTCTGTCCGCCGAGGGCGCCGAGGTCGTCGAGGCCGCCGGCAAGGTGCTCCTGCCGGGCCTGGTCGATCTGCACACCCACCTGCGCGAGCCCGGCCGCGAGGACTCCGAGACCGTCCTCACCGGTACGCGCGCGGCGGCGAGCGGCGGCTACACCGCCGTGTTCGCCATGGCCAACACCTTCCCGGTCGCCGACACCGCCGGCGTCGTCGAGCAGGTCTACCGGCTCGGCCAGCAGCACGGGTACTGCGACGTGCAGCCGATCGGTGCCGTCACCGTCGGCCTGGAGGGCAGGAAGCTCGCCGAGCTGGGCGCCATGCACGAGTCGGCGGCCGGTGTCACCGTCTTCTCCGACGACGGCAAGTGCGTCGACGACGCGGTGATCATGCGGCGGGCGCTGGAGTACGTGAAGGCTTTCGGCGGTGTCGTCGCCCAGCACGCGCAGGAGCCGCGGCTGACCGAGGGCGCCCAGATGAACGAGGGCGTCGTCTCCGCCGAGCTGGGCCTCGGCGGCTGGCCCGCGGTGGCCGAGGAGTCGATCATCGCCCGGGACGTCCTGCTCGCCGAGCACGTCGGCTCCCGCGTCCACATCTGCCACCTGTCGACCGCCGGCTCCGTGGAGATCGTGCGCTGGGCCAAGTCCCGCGGCATCGACGTCACCGCCGAGGTCACCCCGCACCACCTCCTGCTCACCGACGAGCTGGTGCGGACGTACAACCCGGTCTTCAAGGTCAACCCGCCGCTGCGCACCGAGCGTGACGTGCTCGCTCTGCGCGAGGCCCTCGCCGACGGCACGATCGACATCGTCGCCACCGACCACGCCCCGCACCCGCACGAGGACAAGGACTGCGAGTGGGCCGCGGCCGCCATGGGCATGGTCGGCCTGGAGACCGCGCTGTCGGTGGTCCAGGAGACGATGGTCGACACCGGGCTGCTCGACTGGGCGGGTGTCGCCGACCGCATGTCGTTCAAGCCGGCGCGGATCGGGCAGGCGAAGGGGCACGGCCGTCCCGTCTCGGCAGGTGAGCCCGCCAACCTCACGCTCGTCGACACGGAATACCGTGGGTCCGTGGACCCCGCGGGCTTCGCCTCGCGCAGCCGCAACACCCCGTACGTGGGCCGCGAGCTGCCGGGCCGTGTCACCCACACGTGGCTTCGGGGCAAGGCCACGCTCGTCGACGGGAAGCTCACGTGACACCTGTACTCCTGCTGGCCGCCGAGAAGGAATCGGCTCAGGTCACCGACTGGGCCGCCCGTGTCGGCTGGCTCGTCGGACTCGCCCTGTTCGTCGCGCTCGTCTACTGGCTGATGCGCGAGGGCTGGAAGTGGCGCGGCACGCTCCAGGGCGATCTGCCGGAGCTGCCCACCGCGCCGGAAGAGTCCGGCCCGGCGAAACTGAGCATGAGCGGCCGCTACCACGGCTCCACCACCGCCGGGCAGTGGCTGGACCGCATCGTGGCGCACGGCCTCGGCACCCGCAGCCGGACCGAGCTCACGCTGACGGACGCGGGACTGGACGTCGTACGCCCCGGCGCGACCGACTTCTTCGTGCCCGCCGCCGCGCTGCGCGAGGCCCGGCTCGACAAGGGCATCGCCGGCAAGGTCCTGACCGAGGGCGGCCTCCTCGTCGTGACCTGGGCACACGGCGAGAGGCTGATCGACTCCGGGTTCCGCTCCGACCGCGCGGCCGAGCACAACGCGTGGGTCGACGCCATCAACTCCATGATCAACAACACGGAAACGGAAGGCGCACGATGACGACCTCCACAAGGGGAGCCTCGAAGGTTCCCGCGGTACTCGTCCTGGAGGACGGCCGGATCTTCCGCGGCCGTGCCTACGGGGCCGTGGGGGTGACCTTCGGCGAGGCCGTGTTCTCCACCGGCATGACCGGCTACCAGGAGACGCTCACCGACCCGTCGTACCACCGCCAGGTCGTCGTGATGACCGCTCCGCACGTCGGCAACACCGGCGTCAACGACGAGGACCCCGAGTCGCAGCGGATCTGGGTGTCCGGTTACGTGGTGCGGGACCCGGCGCGCGTGCCCTCCAACTGGCGCTCCCGGCGCTCGCTCGACGAGGAACTGCGCAAGCAGGGTGTCGTCGGCATCAGCGGGGTCGACACGAGGGCGCTGACCCGGCACCTGCGCGAGCGCGGCGCCATGCGCGTCGGCATCTTCTCCGGCAACGCGCTGCCCGACGAGGGCACGATGCTCGCCGAGGTACGCCAGGCCCCCGAGATGAAGGGCGCCGACCTCTCGGCGGAGGTCGCCACCAAGGAGCCGTACGTCGTTCCGGCCATCGGTGAGAAGAAGTTCACCGTCGCCGCCGTCGACCTCGGCATCAAAGGCATGACCCCGCACCGGATGGCCGAGCGCGGCATCGAGGTGCACGTGCTGCCGGCCACGGCGAGCGTCGAGGACGTGTACGCGGTGCAGCCCGACGGCGTGTTCTTCTCCAACGGCCCGGGCGACCCGGCCACGGCCGACCACCCGGTGTCCGTGATGCGGGCGGTGCTGGAGCGCGGTACGCCGCTGTTCGGCATCTGCTTCGGCAACCAGATCCTCGGCCGCGCCCTCGGCTTCGGCACCTACAAGCTCAAGTACGGCCACCGCGGCATCAACCAGCCGGTGCAGGACCGTACGACCGGCAAGGTCGAGGTCACCGCGCACAACCACGGCTTCGCCGTCGACGCACCGCTCGACCAGGTGTCCGACACCACCTACGGCCGCGCCGAGGTCTCCCACGTCTGCCTCAACGACAACGTGGTGGAGGGGCTGCAGCTCCTCGACCGGCCGGCCTTCAGCGTCCAGTACCACCCCGAAGCGGCAGCGGGCCCGCACGACGCCGCCTACCTGTTCGACCGCTTCGTATCCCTGATGGAGGGCCAGCGTGCCTAAGCGCACCGATATCCAGTCCGTCCTGGTCATCGGCTCCGGCCCGATCGTCATCGGTCAGGCCGCCGAGTTCGACTACTCCGGCACCCAGGCGTGCCGCATCCTGCGCGCCGAGGGCCTGAGGGTCATTCTGGTCAACTCCAACCCGGCGACGATCATGACCGACCCGGAGATCGCCGACGCCACGTACGTCGAGCCGATCACCCCGGAGTTCGTGGAGAAGATCATCGCCAAGGAGCGGCCGGACGCGCTGCTGCCCACTCTGGGCGGTCAGACGGCCCTCAACACGGCGATCTCGCTGCACGGGGCCGGGACCCTCGACAAATACGGCGTCGAACTGATCGGCGCCAACGTCGAGGCGATCAACAAGGGTGAGGACCGCGACCTCTTCAAGGACGTCGTCGAGGCCGTCCGCGCGAAGATCGGGCACGGCGAGTCCGCCCGCTCGGTGATCTGCCACTCGATGGACGACGTGCTCGCGGGCGTCGAGACCCTCGGCGGCTACCCCGTCGTCGTCCGTCCCTCCTTCACCATGGGCGGCGCCGGCTCCGGCTTCGCGCACGACGAGGAGGAGCTGCGCCGCATCGCCGGCCAGGGCCTCACGCTGTCTCCCACCACCGAGGTGCTCCTGGAGGAGTCGATCCTCGGCTGGAAGGAGTACGAGCTGGAGCTGATGCGCGACAAGCACGACAACGTCGTGGTCGTCTGCTCCATCGAGAACTTCGACCCGATGGGCGTGCACACCGGTGACTCGATCACCGTCGCGCCGGCGATGACGCTGACCGACCGCGAGTACCAGATCCTCCGCGACATCGGCATCGCGGTCATCCGCGAGGTCGGTGTCGACACCGGCGGCTGCAACATCCAGTTCGCGGTGAACCCGGAGGACGGCCGGGTGATCGTCATCGAGATGAACCCGCGCGTGTCGCGCTCCTCGGCGCTGGCGTCGAAGGCGACCGGCTTCCCGATCGCCAAGATCGCGGCCAAGCTCGCCGTCGGCTACACCCTCGACGAGATCCCGAACGACATCACCGAGCAGACGCCGGCATCCTTCGAGCCCACCCTCGACTACGTCGTGGTCAAGGCCCCGCGGTTCGCCTTCGAGAAGTTCCCGTCCGCCGACTCCACGCTGACGACGACCATGAAGTCGGTCGGCGAGGCCATGGCGATCGGGCGCAACTTCACCGAGGCGCTGCAGAAGGCGCTCAGGTCGCTGGAGAAGAAGGGCTCGCAGTTCACGTTCGTGGGCGAGCCCGGCGACAAGGCCGAGCTCCTGCGTGACGCCGTCCGCCCGACCGACGGCCGGATCAACTCCGTCATGCAGGCCATCCGCGCGGGCGCCACGCCCGAGGAGGTCTTCGAGGCGACGAAGATCGACCCGTGGTTCGTGGACCAGCTCTTCCTGATCAAGGAGATCGCGGACGAGCTGGCCGCCGCCGACAAGCTGGACCCCGACCTGCTCGCCGAGGCCAAGCGGCACGGGTTCTCCGACCAGCAGATCGGCGAGATCTGCGGGCTGCGCGAGGACGTCGTGCGCGAGGTGCGGCACGCGCTGGGCGTGCGCCCCGTGTACAAGACGGTCGACACCTGCGCCGCCGAGTTCGCCGCGAAGACGCCGTACTTCTACTCGGCCTACGACGAGGAGACCGAAGTCGCGGCGAGGGAGAAGCCCGCCGTCATCATCCTGGGCTCCGGCCCGAACCGCATCGGGCAGGGCATCGAGTTCGACTACTCCTGCGTTCACGCCTCCTTCGCGCTGAGCGACGCCGGGTACGAGACCGTGATGGTCAACTGCAACCCGGAGACCGTGTCGACCGACTACGACACCTCCGACCGGCTGTACTTCGAGCCGCTGACCCTGGAGGACGTCCTCGAGATCGTCCACGCGGAGTCGCTGGCGGGCCCCGTCGCGGGCGTCGTGGTGCAGCTCGGCGGGCAGACGCCGCTCGGCCTGTCGCAGGCGCTCAAGGACAACGGCGTGCCGGTCGTGGGCACCTCCCCGGAGGCGATCCACGCGGCCGAGGACCGCGGCGCCTTCGGGCGCGTGCTCGCCGAGGCCGGCCTTCCGGCCCCCAAGCACGGCACCGCCACCACCTTCGCGGGCGCCAAGGCCATCGCCGACGAGATCGGCTACCCCGTTCTGGTCCGGCCGTCGTACGTCCTCGGCGGACGCGGCATGGAGATCGTGTACGACGAGGCCCGGCTGTCCTCGTACATCGCCGAGTCCACCGAGATCAGCCCCTCGCGGCCGGTCCTCGTGGACCGCTTCCTCGACGACGCGATCGAGATCGACGTCGACGCCCTCTACGACGGCGAGGAGCTCTACCTCGGCGGCGTGATGGAGCACATCGAGGAGGCCGGCATCCACTCCGGCGACTCGGCCTGCGCCCTGCCCCCGATCACACTGGGCGGCTTCGACATCAAGCGCCTGCGGGCCTCGACCGAGGCCATCGCGAAGGGCGTCGGGGTCCGGGGCCTGATCAACATCCAGTTCGCGATGGCCGGGGACATCCTGTACGTCCTGGAGGCCAACCCGCGTGCCTCGCGCACCGTCCCCTTCACCTCGAAGGCGACCGCGGTGCCGCTGGCGAAGGCCGCCGCCCGGATCTCGCTGGGCGCGACCATCGCCGAGCTGCGCGAGGAGGGCCTGCTGCCGGCCAACGGCGACGGCGGCACGCTGCCGCTGGACGCGCCGATCTCGGTCAAGGAGGCCGTGATGCCGTGGTCGCGGTTCCGCGACATCCACGGGCGGGGCGTCGACACCGTCCTCGGCCCGGAGATGCGCTCCACCGGCGAGGTCATGGGCATCGACTCGGTCTTCGGCACGGCGTACGCCAAGTCCCAGGCCGGCGCCTACGGTCCGCTGCCCACCAAGGGACGGGCCTTCATCTCGGTCGCCAACCGTGACAAGCGCTCGATGATCTTCCCGGCGCGGGAGCTGGTCGCCCACGGCTTCGAGCTCCTCGCCACCTCCGGCACGGCCGAGGTCCTCAAGCGCAACGGCATCAACGCGACGGTGGTGCGCAAGCAGTCCGAGGGCACCGGCCCGAACGGCGAGCGGACCATCGTGCAGCTCATCCACGACGGCGAGGTCGACCTCATCGTCAACACCCCCTACGGCACCGGCGGCCGCCTCGACGGCTACGAGATCCGTACGGCGGCAGTGGCGCGCTCCGTGCCCTGCCTGACGACGGTCCAGGCACTCGCCGCCGCGGTCCAGGGCATCGACGCCCTCAACCACGGTGACGTAGGCGTCCGTTCACTGCAGGAACACGCGGAACACCTGACCGCGGCCCGCGACTAGCAGCCCTGAGGGGGACATCGGAAACGGTGTCCCCCTCTTCGTGAGGACACCATGTACAAGTTCTTCTTCACCCTCGTCTTCAAGCGGATGGATCCCGAGCAGGCGCACCACCTCGCCTTCCGCTGGATCCGGTTCGCCGCCCGCGTCCCGGTGCTGCGCACGTTCGTCGCGGCCGCGCTCGCGCCCCGCTACAAGGAACTGCGCACCGCGGCCTTCGGGCTGCGCATGCACGGGCCGTTCGGACTCGCCGCCGGCTTCGACAAGAACGCCGTCGCCATCGACGGCATGTCGATGCTCGGCTTCGACCACGTCGAGATCGGTACCGTGACGGGGGAGCCGCAGCCGGGCAACCCCAGGAAGCGGCTGTTCCGCCTCGTCGCGGACCGGGCGCTGATCAACCGGATGGGCTTCAACAACGACGGCTCCCTGGCCGTCGCCGCGCGCCTGGCCTCGCGTACGCCCGTCTTCAAGGCCGTGGTCGGCGTCAACATCGGCAAGACCAAGGTCGTACCGGAGGCCGAGGCCGTCGCCGACTACGTGAAATCGGCCGAGCGGCTGGCGCCGTACGCCGACTACCTGGTCGTGAACGTCTCCTCCCCGAACACGCCCGGACTGCGCAGCCTCCAGGCGACCGAGGCGCTGCGCCCGCTGCTCACCGCCGTGCGCGAGGCCGCCGACCGTACGGTCACCACGCGCCGTGTCCCGCTCCTGGTGAAGATCGCACCGGACCTCGCGGACGAGGACGTCGACGCCGTCGCCGACCTGGCCGTCGAACTCGGCCTGGACGGGATCATCGCCACGAACACCACCATCGCGCGCGAGGGACTCGGTCTGGAATCCGAACCGTCCCTCGTCAAGGAGGCCGGCGGGCTGTCCGGCGCTCCTCTCAAGGCGCGCTCCCTGGAGGTGCTGCGCCGCCTCTACGCGCGCGTGGGTGACCGGATCACCCTCGTCGGTGTCGGCGGCATCGAGAACGCCGAGGACGCCTGGCAGCGCATCCTGGCGGGCGCCACGCTGGTACAGGGCTACAGCGCCTTCATCTACGAGGGGCCCTTCTGGAGCCGGGCCCTGCACAAGGGGCTCGCCGCCCGGCTCCGCACGAGCCCGTACGCCACCCTCGCCGACGCGGTCGGCGCCGACACAAGGAAGACGGCATGACTGTTCTGGAACCCTTCGGCGCCCGTCTGCGCCGGGCCATGGACGAGCGCGGCCCCCTGTGCGTCGGTATCGACCCGCACGCCTCCCTGCTCACCGAGTGGGGCCTGAACGACGACGTCGCGGGGCTGGAGCGGTTCAGCCGCACGGTTGTCGAGGCGATGGCCGACCGGGTCGCCGTTCTGAAGCCGCAGAGCGCGTTCTTCGAGCGGTTCGGGTCGCGCGGCATCGCCGTCCTGGAGAAGTCCGTCGAGGAGGCGCGGGCGGCCGGCGCGCTGGTCGTGATGGACGCCAAGCGGGGCGACATCGGCTCGACCATGGCCGCCTACGCCGAGTCCTTCCTTCGCAAGGACTCCCCGCTGTTCTCGGACGCGCTGACCGTCTCGCCGTATCTCGGCTACGGGTCCCTGTCTCCGGCCCTCGCCCTGGCGCGCGAGAGCGGCGCCGGCCTGTTCGTGCTGGCGCTGACGTCCAATCCGGAGGGCGGCGAGGTCCAGCACGCGGTCCGCGCGGACGGCCGCACCGTGGGCGCCACGATGCTGGCCCATCTGGCCGCCGAGAACCTGGGGGAGGAGCCCCTGGGCTCCTTCGGGGCGGTCGTCGGCGCCACGCTCGGTGACCTGTCGTCCTACGACCTGGACATCAACGGCCCGCTTCTCGCCCCCGGCATCGGTGCTCAGGGCGCGACTCCGGCCGATCTTCCCGAGGTCTTCGGACCGGCGGTGCGCAATGTCGTCCCCAACGTCAGCCGGGGGGTGCTGCGGCACGGTCCCGACACCGGTGCGCTGCGCGCGGCCGCGGAGCGCTTCGCGGAGGAGATCCGGGCCGCAGTGACGGCCGCCTGAGCCGTCCGGGGTGCCTGCTCGAGTCCTCCGATGAGTGATTCGAAGCCGACTTGAGTCTGGATACATCCTCAAATCCGGGGCAGTATGTCTGAAATGTCCGTCCTGACGGAGGCTGACCAGGACTTTTCCGCTGTTCTCGCTGACTCTGGCGGACTTGGCCGCTAGTCTCCGACGAGAGTGAACGGGCAAGCGTGTTGCTCGTAGCTCCCCAGGTGTGGGGCGACTAGGTTCCTCACCGGTCCGTATCCGACAGTTCAACATCCGAGGTGACGTAGGCGTGGCTCTTCCGCCCCTTACCCCTGAACAGCGCGCAGCCGCGCTCGAAAAGGCCGCCGCGGCTCGCCGGGAGCGGGCCGAGGTCAAGAATCGACTCAAGCACTCCGGCGCCTCCCTGCACGAGGTCATCAAGCAGGGCCAGGAGAACGACGTCATCGGCAAGATGAAGGTCTCCGCCCTTCTTGAGTCCCTGCCGGGCGTGGGCAAGGTCCGCGCCAAGCAGATCATGGAGCGACTGGGCATCTCCGAGAGCCGCCGCGTGCGCGGTCTCGGGTCCAACCAGATCGCCTCCCTGGAGCGTGAGTTCGGCAGCACCGGCTCCTGAGACCGGGTGCTCCGGACAGGGAGTCCCGGGCACTCCGGGATTGCTGGAATAATCGCTGCATGAGTGAACGTCCGCGGCTGACCGTGCTCTCCGGCCCCTCCGGGGTCGGCAAGAGCACGGTCGTCGCCCATATGCGCAAGGAACACCCCGGGGTCTGGCTCTCGGTGTCGGCGACGACCCGGAGGCCCCGCCCGGGCGAGCAGCACGGAGTCCACTACTTCTTCGTCACCGACGAGGAGATGGACAAGCTGATCGCCAACGGCGAGCTGCTGGAGTGGGCGGAGTTCGCCGGCAACCGCTACGGCACGCCGCGTGCGGCCGTGCTGGACCACCTGGAGGCCGGTGTGCCGGTTCTCCTGGAGATCGACCTCCAGGGCGCCCGGCAGGTCCGCGAGTCCATGCCCGAGGCCCAGCTGGTGTTCCTGGCCCCTCCCTCCTGGGAGGAGCTCGTGCGCAGGCTCACCGGCCGGGGGACCGAGCCGCCCGAGGTGATCGAGCGCCGCCTGGAGGCGGCCAAGATCGAGCTGGCGGCCGAGCCGGAGTTCGACGTGACCTTGGTCAACACCTCCGTCGAGGACGTGGCTCGCGAGCTGCTAGCCTTGATGGACGTTGTGTGATCGTGAATGGTTTGATCACACTGACTGATTCTTTCCCATCCATCGGAAGGTAGAGCGTGTCCTCTTCCATCTCCGCGCCCGAGGGCATCATCAACCCGCCGATCGACGAGCTCCTCGAGGCCACCGACTCGAAGTACAGCCTCGTGATCTACGCGGCCAAGCGGGCCCGCCAGATCAACGCGTACTACTCGCAGCTCGGCGAGGGCCTCCTCGAGTACGTCGGTCCTCTCGTTGACACCCATGTCCACGAGAAGCCGCTCTCGATCGCTCTCCGCGAGATCAACGCGGGGCTGCTGACGTCCGAAGCCATTGAGGGTCCGGCGCAGTAGTATTTTCGGCTTGCAGTTTGCTTTTCCACAGGCCCGGCAGCGCGACTGCCGGGCCTGTGGTGTGTCATGGGGGTGTACGTTTCCTAGTCCCGGGGAGAGACGGTGGACAAGCCGAAGGTCGTTCTTGGTGTCAGCGGCGGCATCGCCGCCTACAAGGCCTGTGAGCTGCTGCGCAGACTCACGGAGTCGGGCCACGACGTCCGTGTCGTCCCCACCGCCTCCGCCCTGCACTTCGTCGGCGCCGCCACCTGGTCCGCCCTCTCCGGCAACCCCGTCTCCACCGAGGTCTGGGACGACGTCCACGAGGTCCCGCACGTCCGGATCGGCCAGCACGCCGACCTGGTGGTCGTCGCCCCGGCCACCGCGGACACGCTCGCCCGGGCCGCCCACGGTCTCGCCGACGACCTCCTCACCAACACCCTGCTCACCGCCCGCTGTCCGGTCGTCTTCGCCCCAGCCATGCACACCGAGATGTGGGAGCACCCGGCCACCCAGGAGAACGTGGCGACGCTGCGCCGCCGGGGAGCCGTGGTGATCGAGCCGGCCGTCGGCCGCCTCACCGGTGTCGACACGGGCAAGGGCCGGCTGCCCGAGCCGGCCGAGATCTTCGAGGTCTGCCGCCGGGTGCTGGCCCGGGGCGTGACCGAGCCGGACCTCGGGGGACTGCACGTCGTCGTCAGCGCCGGCGGCACCCGCGAGCCCCTCGATCCGGTCCGCTTCCTCGGCAACCGCTCCTCGGGCAAGCAGGGCTACGCCCTCGCCCGCACCGCCGCGGCCCGGGGCGCCCGGGTCACGCTGATCGCGGCGAACACCGGTCTGCCGGACCCGGCGGGAGTGGACGTCGTCCCGGTCGGAACGGCGGTGCAACTGCGCGAGGCGGTGCTGAAAGCGGCCGCCGACGCCGATGCGGTCGTCATGGCCGCGGCGGTCGCCGACTTCCGGCCGGATACGTACGCGACCGGAAAAATCAAGAAGAAAGACGGCCAGGAGCCCGAGCCCATCGTGCTCGTACGCAATCCGGACATCCTCGCGGAGATCTCGGCCGACCGCGCCCGGGGCGGACAGGTGATCGTCGGCTTCGCCGCGGAGACGGACGACGTACTGGCCAACGGCCGTACGAAACTCCGGCGCAAGGGCTGCGACCTCCTCGTCGTCAACGAGGTGGGGGAACGCAAGACCTTCGGGTCGGAGGAGAACGAGGCCGTGGTGCTGGGCGCCGACGGCAGTGAGACCCACGTCCCGCACGGTCCGAAGGAGGACTTGGCCGAAACCGTGTGGGACCTGGTGGTCGAACGCCTGGTGTGAATGGGGCATTCGCTTCACGGCGCGCCGAAACCTCGCACATTGGGGTGTGGCGACCCTGGCCAATGCCGCCCGGGATTGGGCAGAATGCCCGTGCCGCAGGGCACAGCGCTCCCGAGAGGCGAGACACGGGAGCCGGAGGCCGAGTGCGACCGATAAACTGTTCTCGGACGACGCCGGGCGCAGCCCCCGACCGTCCGCCAATGATCAGCCAGCAGCCGCTGCAACCCCAGGGAGCGTTGTGTCCCGTCGCCTGTTCACCTCGGAGTCCGTTACCGAGGGTCACCCCGACAAGATCGCTGACCAGATCAGCGACACCATTCTCGACGCGCTTCTGCGCGAGGACCCGACATCCCGGGTCGCCGTCGAGACCCTGATCACCACCGGCCTGGTGCACGTGGCCGGCGAGGTCACGACCAAGACCTACGCGGACATCGCGACCCTGGTCCGCAACAAGATCCTCGAGATCGGCTACGACTCCTCGAAGAAGGGCTTCGACGGCGCCTCCTGCGGCGTGTCGGTGTCCATCGGCGCCCAGTCCCCGGACATCGCCCAGGGCGTCGACACGGCGTACGAGACCCGGGTCGAGGGCGACGAGGACGAACTCGACAAGCAGGGCGCGGGCGACCAGGGCCTGATGTTCGGCTACGCGACGGACGAGACGCCGACGCTGATGCCGCTGCCGATCTTCCTGGCGCACCGCCTGTCGAAGCGCCTGTCCGAGGTCCGCAAGAACGGCACGATCCCCTACCTGCGCCCGGACGGCAAGACGCAGGTCACCATCGAGTACGACGGTGACAAGGCGGTCCGTCTCGACACGGTCGTGGTCTCCTCCCAGCACGCGAGCGACATCGACCTCGAATCGCTGCTCGCGCCCGACATCCGCGAGTTCGTCGTCGAGGCGGAGCTGAAGGCGCTCCTCGACGAGGGCATCAAGCTCGACACCGAGGGCTACCGCCTGCTGGTGAACCCGACCGGCCGCTTCGAGATCGGCGGCCCGATGGGCGACGCCGGCCTCACCGGCCGCAAGATCATCATCGACACGTACGGCGGCATGGCCCGCCACGGCGGCGGCGCCTTCTCCGGCAAGGACCCGTCCAAGGTCGACCGCTCGGCCGCGTACGCCATGCGCTGGGTCGCCAAGAACGTCGTCGCCGCGGGCCTGGCCTCCCGCTGCGAGGTCCAGGTGGCGTACGCCATCGGCAAGGCCGAGCCGGTCGGTCTGTTCGTCGAGACCTTCGGCACCGCGACGATCGACGCGGAGAAGATCGAGAAGGCGATCGAGGACGTCTTCGACCTCCGTCCGGCCGCCATCATCCGCGACCTCGACCTGCTCCGCCCGATCTACGCCCAGACCGCCGCGTACGGCCACTTCGGCCGCGAGCTCCCCGAGTTCACCTGGGAGCGCACGGACCGCGTGGAGGCGCTGCGCAAGGCGGCGGGGCTGTAAGACCGGCCACGGGTTCCGCCACCCGTCCTGCGGCAACCGTGCGAGGCCCGGTTCCCCTTGGGGAGCCGGGCCTCGGCGCGTCCGGCCGCAGCCTCGGGCGCCGTCGGCTGTCAGTGGCATTTGGTAAGAATGCAAGCGTGAGCAGCGAGAACGGGTCGGTGGACGGTGGGGCCGAACAGGCGCCGCCCGAGCAGCTTGCGCTGATTCGAGAGAGCGTGCGCAAGGCCCAGGTGCCGCGGGCCAAGCCGCGCACGTGGCGCGGCGCCGCACTGGCCAAGGAGCTGCCCGTCGCGCGGGTGCTGGTCGACAAGGGCGTGCTGCATCTCGACCGGTACTTCGACTACGCCGTGCCCGAGGAGCTGGACGCCGAGGCACAGCCCGGAGTGCGGGTGAGGGTGCGCTTCGGGGCCGGGCGGCACCGGGTGCGGGCGGGGCGGCGTGAGGGCGGGGGGCTGATCGACGGGTTCCTCGTCGAGCGGCTGGCCGAGTCCGACTACCCCGGGCCGCTCGCGGCGCTCGCCCAGGTCGTGTCGCCGGAGCGGGTGCTCAGCGCGGAGCTGCTGGGGCTGGCGCGGGCCGTCGCCGACCGGTACGCCGGCAGTCTCGCCGACGTGTTGCAGCTCGCCGTGCCGCCGCGCAGCGCGCGAGCCGAGCAGCGGCCGTCGCCGGAACCGCTCCCGCCGCCGACAGTGCCTGACGCGGGGTCCTGGGGGCGGTACGAGCGCGGGGCCGCGTTCGTGGAGTCCCTGGCCTCGGGCGGGGCGCCGCGAGCGGTGTGGAACGCGCTGCCCGGCCCCGAGTGGAGCGAGGAGCTGGCACGGGCCGTCGCGGCCACGCTGGCCTCGGGCCGGGGTGCGCTGGCTGTCCTGCCGGACGGGCGGGCGGTCTCGCGGCTCGACGCGGCGCTCACCTCGCTGCTGGGGCCGGGGCGGCACGCGGTGCTCACCGCGGACGCCGGGCCCGAGAAGCGCTACCGGGAGTGGCTCGCCGTGCGCCGGGGGTCCGTGCGGGCCGTCGTGGGCACGCGGGCGGCCATCTTCGCGCCGGTCCAGGATCTCGGGCTGGTGGCCCTGTGGGACGACGGCGACGACAGTCACAGCGAGCAGCACGCGCCGCAGCCCCACGCGCGTGACGTCCTGCTGCTGCGCGCCGCTCAGGACAAGTGCGGCTTCCTGCTGGGCAGTTGGAGCTGCACAGTGGAGGCCGCGCAGCTCGTGGAGAGCGGCTGGGCCCGGCCGCTGGTCGCGGCGCGGGAACAGGTGCGAGGTGCCGCTCCGCTGGTCCGGACCGTGGGCGACGGGGATCTCGCGCGGGACGAGGCCGCCCGTGCCGCACGGCTGCCGACGCTCGCCTGGCAGGTCGTGCGGGAAGGATTGCGCCACGGGCCGGTTCTCGTACAGGTCCCTCGGCGGGGATATGTGCCGCGTATGGCGTGCGCCGGCTGCCGGGCGCCGGCGCGGTGCCGGCACTGCTCCGGGCCGGTGGAGGCGCAGGAGGCCGGGGCACTCCGGTGCGGGTGGTGCGGGCGCGAGGAGGGCGCCTGGCACTGTCCGGAGTGCGGTTCCTTCAGGCTGCGGGCCCAGGTCGTCGGGGCGCGCCGGACCGCCGAGGAACTGGGGCGTGCGTTTCCGGCCGTTCCGGTGCGGACCTCCGGGCGCGAGCACGTGCTGGACACCGTGCCGGGGGCGCCCGCGCTGGTGGTGAGCACGCCGGGCGCCGAGCCGGTCGCCGAGGGCGGTTACGCGGCGGCGCTGCTGCTGGACGGCTGGGCCATGCTCGGGCGGCCCGATCTGCGTGCCGGTGAGGACGCGCTGCGGCGGTGGATCGGGGCATCCGCCCTCGTACGGCCGCAGGGTGCAGGAGGAACCGTCGTCGTTGTGGCCGAGCCCACGTTGCGGCCCGTGCAGGCGCTGGTGCGGTGGGACCCCGTCGGCCATGCCGTGCGGGAGCTTGCCGAGCGGGCCGAACTGGGCTTCCCGCCGGTGTCTCGGATGGCGGCCGTGGCGGGGCCGCCGGAGACGGTCGCCGACTTTCTCCGTGCCGTGGAACTGCCCTCCGGGGCCGAGGTGTTGGGGCCGGTTCCGGTGCCCGACACGGCGGCGGGACGGCCGCGGCGGGCGGGGGCGCCGCCTCCCGGGGAGCACTGGGAGCGGGCCTTGGTCCGGGTGCCGCCGGGGAGCGGGGCCGCGCTGGCGTCCGCGCTGAAGGCCGCGCAGGCGGCGCGGATGGCGCGTGGGGGCGGGGAGGCGGCGGTACGGGTCCGCATCGATCCGCCGGACATCGGGTGAGAGGGCTCCGCGCTGCGGGTGTGGTGCGGTCCGCGGATGCGGGGTGAGGGGCGGTCCACGGATGCGCGTGTCCGCCGGAGGTTGGGTGCGTCGTCCGCAGGGCGGGGGTGTGGTGCGGGTTGCCGGCGATCGCGTGAGAAGCGGTCTGACGGGCTCTCGGGGGAGGTGCGCTCTGCTGGGAAGGGGGGAGGCGTGGTCCGGTGGAGGTTGGGTGTGTGTGGTCCGCAGGCCGGGGGGTGTGGTGCGGTTTGCCGGAGGCCGGCTGAGGGGCCGTCTGCCCGGCTCCGGGGGAGGTGCGGTTGGCCGGCGTCGGGTCGGGCGGGACCGTCGCACGGCGTGTGTGCGGTTGCCCTCCCGGACGTGTCCCGGGAGGGCAGGGGTGGGCGCTCAGCCGTTGCGTGGGCCGGGGAAGGCGGTCGGCCTCGGCTCGTCGCGGAGGGCGGCGCTGCCCGTCGTCGGCTGGGTGGGCATGGAGCGGGCGGCGGGGACCGTCGGCACCGTGGGGATGCCGGTGCTGACGCTGACCGTGCGGGCGGCCGACGCGTCCGGGGTCCGCTCGGCCTCGCCGGCCGGCGCCTGGGCCGCGGCCCGGCGGGATCCATAACGGCGGTGCACCGCCTGCTTGGTGACCCCGAGGGCGGAGCCGACCGCGTCCCACGAGAAGCCGAGCGATCGGTCGAAGTCCACGGCGGCCGTGACCAGGCTCTCGACACTGTCCCGCAGTTCCTGGGCGAGACGGACCGTCGGGGCGGGCGCGCGTCCGTAGACGACGAAGCCCGTGGAGGGGCCGGAGCGGCGCGGGCGGTAGACGTTGCCCAGTTGGGCGGTGAGCGTGCGCAGTGCGTCCACCTGCCGGCGGACCCGCTCGATGTCCCGCACCAGCAAGTGCAGGCTGGCCCGAGCCTGGGCGTCGTGGGTTGCGTGGTCGGCCATGAACAAGCCTCTCGAACCGGCGTTGAAAAGGATCGGGCCGCGCGATTGCGGCCCGCTGTGGTCAACTCTCTCTTGACCAACGCGTGTGCGCTCCGCTGGTCACGCACCGGGGGCGTATCAGTATGTGCGTACGCCCCCGTGGGCGTCGCCCGTGGGGGTTGCTCGCCGTCGGCGGCATCACGTCGCCATAGACTTGTGCGTTGCCCGCAGCCAACCCCGCCCGAGAGGCCCGAACCCACCTATGAAGCTCGTCTTCGCCGGTACCCCCGAGGTCGCCGTTCCCTCCCTGGACGCTCTGATCGCCTCCGGGCGCCATGAGGTGGCCGCCGTCGTCACGCGCCCCGACGCACCTGCCGGGCGGGGTCGCCGACTGGTCGCCTCTCCCGTCGCCCAGCGGGCCCAGGAGGCCGGGATCGAGGTGCTGAAGCCCGCCAGGCCGCGGGATCCGGAGTTCCTGGAGCGGCTGCGGGAGATCGCCCCCGACTGCTGTCCCGTCGTCGCCTACGGAGCCCTGCTGCCCAAGGCGGCCCTCGACATCCCCGTCCACGGCTGGGTCAACCTGCACTTCTCGCTGCTGCCCGCCTGGCGCGGGGCGGCGCCCGTGCAGCACGCCGTCATGGCGGGGGACGAGATCACCGGGGCTTCCACCTTCCTCATCGAGGAAGGGCTCGACTGCGGTCCCGTCTACGGCACGGTGACCGAGGTGATCCGCCCCACCGACACCAGCGGCGACCTGTTGACCCGGCTCGCCTTCGCCGGGGCCGGCCTGCTCGCCGCGACCATGGACGGGGTCGAGGAGGGCACGCTGAAGGCCGTACCGCAGCCGGCGGAGGGCATCACGGTCGCACCCAAGATCACCGTCGAGGACGCCCGGGTCGACTGGACCGCCCCCGCTCTGCGTGTCGACCGGGTGGTGCGCGGATGCACGCCCGCGCCCGGTGCCTGGACCGCCTTCCGCGGCGAGCGGCTCAAGCTCGTCCACGTCGTGCCCGTGCCCGAGCGGACGGAACTCGCCCCGGGTCAGCTGTCGGTCGGCAAGAACAACGTCCACGTGGGCACGGGTTCGTACGCGGTCGAGCTGCTGTGGGTGCAGGCCCAGGGCAAGAAGCCGATGAAGGCGGCGGACTGGGCGCGCGGAGTCCGGATCGCTGAGGGCGAGACCCTCGGGGAGTAGGGCGAGCCTGCTTCGGGGCCGAGGCGGGCACCCCGGGGGAGCAGCAGCGGAGCGGGTGCGACGTACGCTTGGTGCGTATCCCTCCCTGACATCCGGAGCACCTTTTCTGTGAGTGACCAGCCCCGTCCTCCCCGCAAGCCCGGCAAGCCCTACCGCCGGCCCAAGAAGGACCCCGTCCGCGTCATCGCCTTCGAGGCCCTGCGGGCCGTGGACGAGCGGGACGCGTACGCCAACCTGGTTCTGCCGCCGCTGCTGCGCAAGGCGCGCGAGGGCGGAGACTTCGACGGGCGGGACGCCGCGCTCGCGACCGAGCTGGTGTACGGGACGCTGCGCCGCCAGGGCACGTACGACGCCGTCATCGCCGAATGCGTCGACCGGCCGCTGAAGGATGTCGACCCGCCCGTGCTCGATGTGCTGAGCCTCGGCGTGCACCAGCTGCTCGGGACGCGGATTCCCACGCATGCCGCGGTCTCGGCCTCTGTCGAGCTCGCCCGGGTCGTGCTCGGGGACGGACGGGCCAAGTTCGTCAACGCCGTGCTCCGCAAGGTCGCCCAGGACGATCTCGACGGGTGGCTGGAGCGGGTCGCCCCGCCGTACGACGAGGACCCCGAGGACCATCTCGCCGTAGTGCACTCGCACCCCCGGTGGATCGTCTCCGCGCTGTGGGACTCGCTCGGCGGCGGGCGAGCCGGGATCGAGGATCTTCTGGAGGCCGACAACGAGCGGCCCGAGGTGACCCTGGTGGCCCGGCCCGGCCGGGCCACGACCGAGGAGCTGCTCGGCGAGGAGGCCGCGGTGCCGGGGCGCTGGTCGCCGTATGCCGTGCGGCTGAGTGAAGGCGGCGAACCGGGCGCCGTGGAGGCCGTGCGGGAAGGGCGCGCGGGCGTACAGGACGAGGGCAGCCAGCTTGTCGCGCTGGCCCTCGCGGGCGCGCCCGTCGACGGCCCGGACGAGAGGTGGCTCGACGGCTGTGCCGGGCCCGGCGGCAAGGCCGCGCTGCTCGCGGCGCTCGCCGCCGAGCGCGGGGCCGTGCTGCTCGCCTCCGAGAAGCAGCCGCACCGGGCGGGACTGGTGGCGAGGGCCCTGCACGGCAACCTCGGGCCGTATCAGGTCATCGCCGCCGACGGGACCCGGCCGCCATGGAGGCCGGGCTCCTTCGACCGGGTGCTGATGGACGTGCCGTGCACCGGGCTCGGCGCACTGCGGCGGCGCCCGGAGGCGCGCTGGCGGCGCCGCCCCGGCGACCTGGAGGCGTTCGCGCCGCTGCAGCGTGGCCTGTTGCGTACGGCCCTCGACTCCGTCCGGGTCGGCGGGATCGTCGGCTACGCCACCTGCTCGCCGCACCTCGCCGAGACCCGGGCCGTCGTCGACGACGTGCTCAAGCAGTACCCCGCGGCCGAACTCGTCGACGCCCGGCCCTTCCTGCCCGGCGTACCGGCCCTGGGCGACGGTCCCGACGTACAGCTGTGGCCGCATCTGCACGGGACCGACGCCATGTACCTGGCGCTCATTCGGAGGACTGGCTGACGCGTGTCCCGGGCCGGGTGACGGCGGCGGCCCCGCCGTCCTCCCGGGCCAGTCGGTGCGGCCACCACACCTTCGGGCCCGCGTCCAGGAACAGCGCCGTGACCAGCACCGAACGTACGACGAAGGTGTCCAGCAGCACGCCGAAGGCAACCGCGAAGCCGATCTCCGCGAAGCCGACCATCGGGAGCGTGCCGAGCGCGGCGAAGGTGCCGGCCAGGACCAGGCCGGCGGATGTGATGACCGCGCCGGTGGCCGCCAGGCCCGTCACCACGCCCGGGCGGGTGCCCTGGCGGGCGGCCTCCTCACGGATGCGGGTGGTCAGGAAGATGTTGTAGTCGATGCCGAGCGCCACCAGGAAGACGAAGACGAACAACGGGAAGTCCGTCGTCTCGCCCGCGTAGTCGAAGATGTGCCGGAAGGCCAGGGCGCTCGCGCCCAGCGCGGCGGCGAAGGACAGCACGACCGTGCCGATCAGCAGCAGCGGTGCCACCAGGGCGCGCAGCAGCACGCAAAGGATCAGCAGGACGACCGCGAGCACCGCCGGGATGATCACGACGTTGTCGTGCGTCGTCGCCGCGTCCATGTCGAGCAGGGCCGCGGTGCCGCCGCCCACCTGGGCGTCGGCGCCGGGCACGTCGTGCACGGCGTCCCGGACGCGCTCCACCGTCTGCTTCGCGGCCTCGCTGTCGGCCGGATCGGTCATGGTCGCCTCGAACAGCACCTTGCCGTCGTGCGTGGGTTTCGTACCCGGCGGGACGTTGAGGCTGGTGGGCACGACTCCCTCGGTCGACGCGACGACCCGGCCGACCTGCACGCCCTGCGCCTGGTTGGAGACGATGACCAAGGGGTCGCCGCTGCCCGCCGGGAAGTAGCGTTCGGACACCTCCTGGCCGGTGATCGAGTCCGGTTTGCCGGTGAAGGCGTCCGCGTTGCTGATGCCCTCGGCGCGCAGCTGGAGCAGGCCGAGGGAGAGAACGGCCAGGGCCAGCGCCGTGGCGCCCCAGACGACGCGCGGGCGGAGCGCGAAACGGCGGCCCATGCGGGCCCACAGGCCCCGCTCGGTCGGGTCCGGGGTGCCGAGGTGCGGGATGGCCGGCCAGAAGATCCAGCGGCCGAAGACCAGCAGCAGGGCCGGGAAGAGCGTGAGCATGGCCAGCAGCGCGACGGCCACGCCGATCGCGGCCACCGGCCCGAGGCCCCGCGTCGAGTTCATCTCGGCGGCCAGCAGCACCAGCATGCTCAGGACCACCGTCGCGCCGGACGCCAGGACGGCCGGGCCCGCGCGGTGCAGGGCAAGGGCCATCGCCTCGTGGCGGTCCTCGTGGCGGCGCAGTTCCTCGCGGTAGCGGGCGACGAGCAGGAGGGCGTAGTCGGTGCCCGCGCCGAAGACCAGGACCGTGAGGATGCCCGCGCTCTGGCCGTTGACCGTCAGGCCGGCGTGCTCGGCGAGCAGATAGATCAGCGCCTGCGCCGTGAACAGCGAGACGACCACCCCGAGCAGCGGCACGAGGAGGAGCGTCGGACTGCGGTAGGTGATCAGCAGCATCACGATCACGACGGTCATCGCCGAGAACAGCAGGGTGGAGTCGATGCCCTCGAATGCCTCGGAGAAGTCGGCGGACGTGCCGCCGGGCCCGGTGATGTGGACGGCGAACCCGTCGCGGCTCTCGCCGGTCCGGTCACGGATCGAGTCGACGGCGGGCCCGATCCGCTCCCAGCCCTTCTCGTCCATGGTGATCGGCACATAGATCTGCGCGGCCTCGGGCGACGCCGTGGCGTTGTAGACGGGGCCGCGGGTCTCGGTGCCGCGGATGCCGTGGTCGGTCAACTGCTTGATCTGGTCGACGTCCTCGGCGATCGTCTGCCTGTCCTGGGCGGTGAGCCCGCCCTCGCGCGCGTAGACGACGACGGCCGGGATCTGTTCCGGCCTGAACCCGTCGGCCGTGTTCAGGACCTGGGTGGACTCCGCGGAGCCCGGCAGCCAGGAGGCCGCGTCGTTGTCCTGGGCGTCGGTGAGCTTCTGCGCCAGTGGTGCCGCGACCACGAGCACGATCAGCCAGAGGGCGACGATCAGCCACTTGCTGCGATGCCCGGTGATGAATCCGATGAGTCCCTGGCGCACATGGCGCCCGTGGTCTATCCCGTCCGTCATGGCCACCCCCGCAGCCGTATCTGGAGCCGGTCGGCGGCCAAGCATGGCACGCCGGGCACGGTCGCGACATCCGGCGAAGGTCCTAGGTACGGACCGGCGCGAACAAATGTGCCCGGACATGGCAGGCTTGGGTCATGGCCGCGCAGATCAACCCCAGCATCCTGTCCGCCGACTTCGCCCGCCTCGCGGACGAGGCGAAGGCGGTCGAAGGAGCCGACTGGCTCCATGTCGACGTCATGGACAACCATTTCGTCCCGAACCTCACGCTCGGTGTGCCGGTCGTAGAGTCCCTGGCCCGTGCGACGGACACTCCGCTGGACTGCCATCTGATGATCGAGGCCCCCGATCGGTGGGCGCCCCAGTATGTCGAGGCGGGGGCCGGTTCCGTCACCTTCCACGTCGAGGCGGCCGCCGCTCCGGTCCGGCTCGCCCGGGAGATCCGGGCAAAGGGTGCCCGTGCCTCCATGGCACTGAAGCCCGCGACGCCCGTCGAGCCGTACGAGGATCTGCTCCCCGAGCTCGACATGCTGCTGATCATGACGGTCGAGCCGGGCTTCGGGGGGCAGGCGTTCCTCGACATCATGCTCCCGAAGATTCGCCGCACCCGCGAGTTGATCAGCAAGCACGGTCTCGAACTGTGGCTCCAGGTCGACGGCGGAGTGTCGGCCGCCACCATCGAGCGCTGCGCGGACGCGGGCGCCGACGTCTTCGTCGCGGGGTCGGCGGTGTACGGGGCGTCGGACCCGGCCGAGGCGGTACGTGCACTGCGCACCCAAGCCGAGGCGACCACCGCCAAAGCGTCCTGGGCGTGCGACCACTGAGCCACAGGAACGTGAACGGCTCCCATCAGGGCTGATCAAGTCCGCCGGATCTGCAAGGATGAACGGCGAATCCAGAGTGTGAACAGCAGTGAGGAGATGGCCGTGTCGGGTATGTCGGCGGGCCGGTCAGCCATGCGGATGGGACCCGCTGAGCTGGTGCAGGCGGCGGCCATGGCCCGCCGCTTCTACCTCGAGGGCAAGTCCAAGATCCAGATTGCCGAGGAGTTCGGCGTGAGCCGCTTCAAGGTGGCCCGGGTCCTGGAGACCGCCCTCGAACGGGATCTCGTGCGCATCGAGATCCGTGTCCCGGCCGAGCTGGACGCCGAGCGCTCGGATGCGCTGCGCGCCCGGTACGGCCTCAGGCACGCCGTCGTGGTCGAGTCCCCGGCGGATGCCGAGGAGTCGCCCGAACCCGAGAACCTGGGGGAAGTGGCCGCCGACCTGCTCGGCGAGCTGGTGAACGAGGGAGACGTCCTGGGCCTGGCCTGGGGCCGGTCCACCATCAACATGGCGGCCGCCCTCGACCGGCTGCCGCCGTGCACCGTGGTGCAGTTGACGGGTGTGTACGACGCCGGGACCGCCGAACGCGGCTCGGTGGAGGCGGTGCGGCGCGCCGCGCAGGTGTCGGGCGGCGACGCCCATCCCATCTACGCGCCGATGCTGCTGCCGGACGCGGCCACCGCGGCGGCGCTGCGCAACCAGACGGGGATCGCCCGGGCCTTCGAGTACTTCGACAAGGTCACGGTCGCCTGTGTCTCCATCGGCTCCTGGGAGCCGGGCATCTCGACGGTGCACGACATGCTCAGCGACGAGGAGCGGGCGCACTACGCCTCGCTGGGCGTCGCCGCCGAGACGTCCGCGCACCTCTTCGACGCCGAGGGCCGCCGGGTCGGCCGGGACCTGGGCGAGCGGTGCATCACCGTCAAGGCCGACCAGCTCCGCCGTGTCCCCGAGGTCGTCGCGATCGCGGGCGGGCAGCGCAAGGCGGCCGCGATCGACGCGGTGCTGCGGTCCGGGCTCGTCACCAGCCTGGTGACGGACACGTCGGCCGCGGACTCTCTGATGACGGCCGGCCCGCCGCCGAAGCCCGCCCTCAACCGGGCGGACCCGGACGGCCTCTGACGCGAGTCGTGAGGGGGGAGGGCCGTGGCGGCACGCCGCCGCGGCCCGATCCGGCCCGATGGCCACCGGGCCCGCCTGGTGCCCGCCTTTGGAGGTTCCTCCTAGCAGGCCGCTGACCGGCCTGGACGATCTGCCCGGGCATCGCATACCGGCTGACATGGGACAATGAAGTACGTGCTCTTCCCCCTGGCTGACCTGTCCGGGGGCCACCTCTGATCGACTGGGATGTGCAGCACGTGCGTTTCCTCAATGACATCCAGCCCGCGTACGACCTGACGTACGACGACGTGTTCATGGTGCCGAGCCGCTCCGCGGTCGGCTCCCGGCAGGGCGTGGACCTCAGCTCCCCGGACGGCACGGGCACCACGATCCCGCTGGTCGTCGCCAACATGACCGCCATCGCCGGCCGCCGCATGGCCGAGACCGTGGCCCGCCGCGGCGGCCTCGTGGTCATCCCGCAGGACATTCCGATCGACGTCGTCACCGAGGTCGTGTCCTGGGTCAAGAGCCGCCACCACGTCCTGGACACCCCGATCGTGCTGGCCCCCCACCAGACCGTCGCCGACGCACTGGCCCTGCTGCCCAAGCGCGCGCACAACGCCGGTGTGGTCGTCGACGAGGAACAGCGGCCCGTCGGCGTCGTCACCGACCAGGACCTGACCGGTGTCGACCGCTTCACCCAGCTCGAAGTCGTCATGTCCAGGGACCTGTTGCTGCTCGACGCGGACATCGATCCGCGCGATGCCTTCAACCGGCTCGACGGGGCCAACCGCCGTTACGCCCCCGCCGTCGACAAGGACGGCCGCCTCGCCGGCATCCTCACCCGCAAGGGCGCCCTGCGCGCCACGCTCTACACGCCGGCCACCGACGCGCGGGGCGGGCTGCGCATCGCCGCCGCCGTCGGTATCAACGGCGATGTCTCGGGCAAGGCCAAGCAGCTGCTCGACGCGGGCGTGGACACGCTGGTCATCGACACGGCCCACGGCCACCAGGAGTCGATGATCGGCGCCATCAAGGTGGTGCGCGCGCTCGGCCCGCGGGTGCCGATCGTCGCGGGCAACATCGTCGCCGCGGAGGGGGTCAGGGACCTCGTCGAGGCCGGTGCCGACATCGTCAAGGTCGGTGTGGGACCGGGGGCCATGTGCACCACCCGGATGATGACCGGCGTAGGCCGGCCGCAGTTCTCCGCCGTCCTGGAGTGCGCTGCCGAGGCGAAGAAGTACGGCAAGCACGTGTGGGCCGACGGCGGGGTCCGCCACCCGCGCGATGTCGCCATGGCGCTGGCGGCCGGTGCGTCCAACGTGATGATCGGGTCGTGGTTCTCGGGGACCTACGAGTCCCCGGGCGACCTTCAGCACGACGCGAGCGGCCGCCCCTACAAGGAGTCGTTCGGCATGGCGTCCGCGCGTGCCGTGCGCAACCGTACGTCGGACGAGTCGGCGTACGACCGTGCCCGCAAGGCGCTGTTCGAGGAGGGGATCTCCACGTCCCGCATGTTCCTCGACCCGGCCCGTCCGGGCGTCGAGGACCTGATCGACTCGATCATCGCGGGCGTCCGCTCCTCCTGCACCTACGCCGGTGCGGGCTCCCTGGAGGAGTTCGCGCAGAAGGCCGTCGTCGGCATCCAGAGCGCGGCCGGTTATGCGGAGGGCAAGCCGCTGCACGCCAGCTGGAGCTGACGCAACTCCCTTTCACAGGGCCCCCGGTGTCCCACCGCCCGGGAAGATCGGGGGCCGTACGCGTGCCGGGGCTCTACCGTCGGGCGCATGGAGATCACCGTCTGTCGGGCTGCCGACGTCGAACTGCTCGACCGGTACATCGGCTCGCCCGGGGCCACGTCCTTTCACGCCCGCCGCTTCGTGCGGCAGAAGGCGGGCCACAGCACATATCTCGTCGCGTGGCTGGACCGCCGGCCGGTGGGGCACGCGGAGGTGCGGTGGGACGGGTGCGCGGCTCCCGAGGTCACGCTCGAGGGCTGCCCGGAGATCAACGCACTGGCCGTATGGCCCGAGGCACTGCGCTCGCGTGGCATCGGCAGCGCGCTGATCCGCAGGGCCGAGGAACTGGCCGGGGAACGCGGCCGCGCGGTCATCGGTCTCGGCGTCGCGGCGGACAATCCGCGAGCCGCCGCGCTGTACGCACGACTCGGGTACCGGCCCCTGACCCGGTACCTCGACCGCTACGCGTACGAGGATCACGACGGCACGACCCGCGAGTGCGTCGACCCGTGCACCTTTCTCACGAAGGAACTGCCGTCAGGCTCTCTTGACGTCACGCAGCCATGACGCAGGACGAAGGGACCCTCGGCCTGGCCGGGTTGCGGGAACTCCTCGCGCTTCGTGCGGTCCTGCCCGCAAGGCCGAGTACGCACGTCAGCTCACCGTCCGCGCGGCCGAGGCGAGGGCCGTCGCAGGGACCCGAGGAGGGCTGACGGGCCGCGTGCGTAACGGTCGGCAGCAGCCGTGCAACGAACGCCCGCCCCGATGCGATGAACGCAAGGATCTTGCGGAGATGCGCAAGGTTGCTGCATTACGACCGTGATGCCCTGGCTCATAGGGTCATGCGCTGTACGTGGCGTGGCGGGGACCCCGCTCGGTGGGTCCCTGCTCGCAGGGGTGCCGCCGGTCCCCGCCGCCCTGAGAGGCAGCGACGAAGGAGTCAGCCCGTGCTCGACCAAGGCGCACCCCCGCACGACAGCACCCAGACGGACCCACCGTCCGCGGGACTCGGTGCGCGTCTCATGCGGCGCAAGCCCGTGGAAAGCCTTGTCGCAGAAGGAGGCCAGGGCGAAGGAGGAAGCCTGCGCCGCTCCCTCGGACTGTGGCAGCTGACCATGATCAGCATCGGTGCCACCCTCGGGACCGGCATCTTCGTGGTCCTCGGCGAGGCCGTCCCGAAGGCCGGTCCGGCCGTCACGCTCTCCTTCGTGATCGCCGGTCTGACAGCCCTCTTCTCGGCCCTGTCCTACGCCGAGCTCGCGGGCACCATTCCGGTCGCCGGGTCCTCGTACTCGTATGCGTACGCAACGATGGGCGAACTCATCGCCTGGATCTGCGGCTGGTGTCTGGTCCTGGAGTACGGCGTCTCGGTCGCCGCGGTGGCCGTCGGCTGGGGGGAGTACCTCAACGAGCTGCTGGACGGGACCATCGGCGTGACCATCCCGGACGCGCTGTCCGCCCCGCCCGGAGACGGCGGCCTCTTCAACCTGCCCGCACTGATCGTCGTACTCCTGGCGATGGCCTTCCTGCTCGGCGGCGCCAGCGAGTCCGCCCGCGCCAACACGATCATGGTGGCCGTGAAGATCGCCGCGCTGGTGCTCTTCTGCGCGATCGGCATCCGGGGGTTCAGCTCCGGCAACTACGAGCACTTCATGCCGCTCGGCATGGCCGGTGTCAGCGCCGCGGGCGCGACGCTCTTCTTCTCGTACATCGGCTTCGACGCCGCCTCCACCGCCGGCGAGGAGGCCAAGAACGCGCAGCGCGACCTGCCCCGCGCGATCATGCTCTCGCTCGTCATCGTGACGGCCCTGTACGTCCTGGTCGCCGCCGTCGCCGTCGGCGCCAAGCCCTGGAAGCGGTTCGGCGACTCCGAGGCCGCGCTCGCCCAGATCATGCGCGAGGTCACCGGGCAGACCTTCTGGGGAACCCTGCTGGCCGCCTGCGCCGTCATCGCCATCGCCAGCGTCGTCCTGACGGTGCTGTACGGCCAGACCCGCATCCTCTTCGCGATGTCCCGCGACGGGCTCGCGCCCAAGGTCTTCGCCAGGGTCAACCCGAAGACGGGCACGCCCCGCGCCAACACCGTGATCGTGTCCCTCTTCTGCGGAGTTCTGGCCGCGGCCATCCCGCTGGGTCAGCTGGCCGACGCGACCAGCATCGGCACCCTCTTCGCCTTCGGGCTGGTCAACATCGCCGTCGTGGTGCTGCGCCGGACCCGTCCGGACATGCCCCGCACCTTCCGCGTTCCGCTGTCGCCGGTCCTGCCGGCCCTGGGCCTCGCCTTCTGTGTGTGGATGATGGGCAGCCTGTCGGCCGTCACCTGGGTTGTCTTCGGAGTCTGGATGGCCGCGGGGCTCGTGTTCTACTTCGTGTACGGCTATCGCCGTTCCCGTCTCGCTCCGTCCGAAGTGAAGTGAACGACCCCCAGTGCTGAACGATCTCGACGAACGCATCGTGCACGCCCTCGCCGAGGACGCCCGCCGCTCCTACGCGGACATCGGGCAAATGGTCGGCCTGTCCGCGCCCGCCGTGAAGCGGCGCGTGGACCGGCTGCGCGCCACCGGCGCCATCACCGGTTTCACCGTCCGGGTGGACCCGGCGGCACTCGGCTGGGAGACCGAGGGGTTCGTCGAGATCTACTGCAGGCGCCACACCTCGCCGGAGACCATCCAGCGGGGCCTGGAGCGCTATCAGGAGGTCGTGGCCGCCTCCACCGTGACCGGCGAGGCGGACGCGATCGTGCAGGTCTTCGCCTCCGACATGCGGCACTTCGAGCGCGTGCTGGAGCGGATCGCGGGAGAACCGTTCGTGGAGCGGACCAAGTCCGTCCTCGTGCTGTCGCCGCTGCTGCGCCGCTTCTCGTCGGGGTCGCCCACATAATCGACTGCCAGGTGCGACGGGTTGCGCCTACCATCGGTCACATGACCTGGCGACATTGATCCACCAGCCGTGCCTCCCGAGGGCCGCCTCGGACGCCGTATCCCCGGCATCCGATCCGTCCCTGCGGGAAGGCCTCATGACACTCTCACCTGCGCGTGTGCCCGCCACCGGCGTCCGGCGACTCGCTGCCACGCTGTACGGCTACGCGTTCTTCGAAGACTTCGTCCTGCTCTACCCGGTGTACGCGCTGCTCTTCAGCGACACCGGTCTGTCCGTCTGGCAGATCTCGTCCCTCTTCGCCCTCTGGTCGATCACCGGTGTAGTGCTGGAGGTCCCCTCCGGCGCCTGGGCCGACGCCGTCTCCCGTCGGCTGCTGCTGTGGCTGGGCCCGCTGCTCACCGCCGTCGGCTTCGCCCTGTGGGTGCTCGTCCCTTCGTACTGGACGTTCGCGCTCGGCTTCGTGCTGTGGGGTGCCGGGGGAGCCCTCGGCTCCGGGGCACTGGAGGCCCTGGTCTACGACGAACTGGACCGGCTCGGTGCGGCCGGCCGGTACGCGTCTGTCATGGGCAGGGCGCGGGCGGCGGGAATGGTGGCCGTGATGGCGGCGACCGGGCTGGCCGGCCCCGTGTTCGCATGGGGCGGCTACCAGGCCGTGGGGGCGGCGAGCGTGCTCGCCTGTCTGCTGGCCGCGGCGACGGCGACCCGGTTCCCCGAGGACCGGGGTGATGCGGCAGGCGGCGGCGGATGGGCGACGACCCTGCGGGCCGGCCTCTCCGAAGCCCGCCGTGACCGGTCCGTGCGCGGGGCGCTCCTGCTGGTCCCGGCCGTCACCGCCGTATGGGGCGCGCTCGACGAGTACACACCGCTGCTGGTGCGCGGCACCGGCGTGGCCGACGGGACCATCCCCTGCCTGCTCCTGCTGATCTGGGCGGGCGCCACGGCCGGAAGCCTGCTGGCGGGTCCGGCCGAACGCCTGGGCACGGCCGGACTCGCCGGCCTGCTCACGGCCGCCGCGCTCGCCCTGGCCGCGGGCGCCGCCGCGGGGACCGTGGCGGGCATCGCTCTCGTCGCCGCCGCCTTCGGCGGTTTCCAGCTGGCCGAAGTGCTGGCCGACGCCCGGCTCCAGCGGCGGATCGACGCCACCGGCCGGGCGACCCTGACCTCGGTGGCGGGCCTGGGCACAGAACTGGCCACCGTCGTCGTGTACGCCGGGTACGCGGCGATCGGCACGAGGACCGGGCACGGCACCGCCTTCGCCATGTTCGCGGTGCCGTATCTGATGACGGCGCTGCTGCTCGCGGCCGGGCGGCCATTGCGGTCCCGGTGGGGCATCCCGTAGGTTGTCCGGCGTTCACTACCGGTGGGTAACACCGATCGGTAACCGAATTCTCGCCACGCCCTCCGATCGTCCCGTCGCCCCGGGGAGACCATGCGCAGGCCCATCCGCCGCCCCACCACGGTCCGCGCGCGGATCGTGGCGCTCGCGCTCGCTCCGGCGATCGCCCTGATGGCGCTGTGGAGCTTCGCCATGGTGTCCGTCACGGGCGACCTGCGCGCGCTCGTACGGCTCCAGGGGGTGTACGAGGACTTCGGCACCCCCGTCGACACGGCGGTCGGGCAGATCCAGATCGAACGGCGGCTCGCGGCCGCGTACTTGGGGGCCGGTCACGGCACGGCCGTCTCGGACCTGATGGAGCAGCAGCGCCGCACCGACCGTGCCGTGAGCGCCATGCGCGACGCGATCCGGGAAGGGGACCGCGACCGGCTCTCCGACCGGCAGCGACAGGCCCTCGACGCCATGCTCGACACCGTCGACGGGCTGGAGGGGCTGCGCGATCGCGTGCTGTCCCGGGACATCTCCTGGGACCGGGCGGTGACCGAGTACGGCGCCCTCGTGGAGCCGGGCTTCGACGTCCAGTCGACGCTCACCGCACTGCAGGCCGGTCAGCTGGCGCGCGAGGCCCAGGTCGTCATCGAGCTGGTGCGGGTACGGGAGTTCGTGTCCCGCGAGGACGCGCTGGTCGCCGGGGCGCGGGCCGCCGGCGCCCTCACCGACGGCCAGTACGACACGCTCACCGCCGCGATCGAGGACCGAAGGGTCTTCGAGCGGACCTACGTGCCCGACCTGCCCGCGGACTCGCGGTCGCTGTTCGAGGAGTTCCAGCGCGGTGCGCTCCACCGGGAGTTGGAGCGCGGTGAGGACGCCCTGCTGCGGGCGGGAGCCGGCCGGGCGGGCGTGGCGGTCGCGGCGGACTCCTGGCGCGCGACGACCGACCGGGCCGTCAAGCGGTACATGCTGCTGAGCACGCGCTCGGCGAAGAACTCCGCCGAGCGCGGGCGGGAGTTCGCCTACCGGGAGCTCGGCAACGCCGCCGTGGTGGGCGTGCTCGGACTCGTCGCCGTGGGTGTGTCCCTGTGGTTCGCGGTGCGCGGCGCCCGTCGCATCTCGCGCCGCCTGGAGATGCTGCGCGATGCCGCGGACCTGCTCACCACGCGTCAACTTCCTGACGTCATGGCGCGGTTGAGTGCGGGCGAGGAGGTGGACGCGGTCGCCGAGGCGCCGCCTCTGGCCGACGGAGAGGCGGGCACCGACGAGATCGGGGACGTCGGCCGGTCCTTCAACATCGCCCGGCTCGCGGCCGTCGAGGCCGCCGTCAAGCAGGCCACCCTGCGCCGCGGGCTGTTCGCGGTCCTCCTCAACATCGCCCGCCGCAACCAGGCGCTCGTGCACCGTCAGCTGAAGCTCGTCGACCGGCTGGAGCGGCGCACGGACGACCCCGACGTACTGCGGCAGCTCTTCCGCGTCGACCACCTCACCACCCGGATGCGGCGCCATGCGGAGAGCCTGATCATCCTGTCCGGCGCGGCGCCCGGCCGCAGATGGCGGCGACCGGTTCCGATCGCCGACGTCGTCTCCTCGGCGGTGGGCGAGATCGAGGACTACGCGCGCGTGGAAGTGCCGCCGATGGAACGGTTGGGCATCGCGGCGGACGCCGTCGCGGACGTCGTCCACCTGGTCGCCGAACTCCTGGAGAACGCCACCTCGTTCTCGCCGCCCCACACCAGGGTGACCCTGCGCACCGGCCGGGCTCGCGGCGGCTTCGTCCTGGAGATCGACGACCGCGGCCTCGGTCTCGACGCCGACCGGCTCGACGAGGCCCACCGCACGCTCTCGGCCCCCGACGACTTCGACCCGACCCGCCACGACCGACTCGGCCTCTACGTGGTCGGCCGCCTCGCCGCCCGCCACGGCATCCGGGTCACGATGTGCGGTTCGCCGTACGGCGGGACGACCGCGGTGGTGCTGCTGCCGGAGGGGGTGCTGGCGGAGGTGGAGGCCGAGCCGGGGCGGTCCCGCTGGGTGGTCCCGGCGGGGCCGGGAGCCGAGCCGGGGCGGGTCGAGAGGGCCGGGGACGGGTCGGTTCGGGTGCTGCCCGTGCGGCGCCGGCCGTCGCGAAGCGATGTGCGCGGCGCCTCCGAGCACGGCAGCCCGGCCTCCGCGACGCCCGCCCTCCCCACCCGCGTCCGTCAGGCCCCGCTCCCGGCCGCCGTGCGGGACGACGGGCCGCCCCCTGAAGGGAAGCCGGAGCGCGACGTCACCCCCGAGGAGATGCGTGCCGTCTTCGGGGCATTTCAGCGCGGGCTCGACCGTGGGCGCAGGGGCCTGCCCGCGCGCCCCGGCCCCGCACAGCCGACCGACACCGAGGAAGGGACGGACGGCGTGCCGTCTTCGGGGCATTTCAGCGCGGGCTCGACCGTGGGCGCAGGGGCCTGCCCGCGCGCCCCGGCCCCGCACAGCCGACCGACACCGAGGAA
>NZ_JBVIVK010000004.1:0-80784 GCF_055595715.1 Streptomyces sp. NPDC040410 | reverse complement strand
AGGAAGGGACGGACGCCGATCATGCGCAGTGACGACGGGAGCCCCGAGGAACCGGCCCGCGAGCACCCGCGGACGGACCTCGGCTGGCTGCTCGATGACCTCGTGGCCAGGACCCGGCACGTCCGTCAGGCTGTGCTGCTCACCGGGGACGGCCTCCCGCTGAGCGCCTCGCACGGGATGCGGCCCCAGGACATCGAGCACCTCGCCGCCGTCTGCTCCGGCTTCCACGGTCTGGCCCGCTCGGCGGGGGAGCGGTTCGACGCCGGCGCGGTGCGCCAGACCATGGTCATGCTCGAGGACGGCTACCTCTTCATCACGCCGGCGGGTGACGGCAGCCGCCTCGCCGTGCTGAGCGAGGCGCAGACCGACGTCGGCCAGCTGGCCCACGAGATGACGCTGCTCGTCCGCCGGGCCGGCCCGCACCTGGACGCCGCCGTACGAGCGGACGTGGACCCGGACGGTCCCTGAACCAGCTGTGACCGACGAGCACTGGTACGAGGACGAGACCGGGTCGATGGTGCGCCCCTACACCGTGACCCGGGGCCGCACCCGGCCGGCCGCCGGGCACACCCTGGATCTGATGTCCCACGTCACAGCCGTGGACACGGATCGGCAGGCACCCGGCGTAGACCACGCACGGGCATCCCTGCTCGCCCTGGTGCGCCGCGGCCCCCGCCCGCTCGTCGAGCTCGCCGCGGACGCCGACCTGCCCCTGACCGTCGTACGCGTGCTGCTCGGCGACCTCGCCGAGGCCGGCCTGGTGCGCATCGACGCGCCGCGGCCCGCGGTGCCGGGTGGCCCGGCGGCCGACCCGGAGCTGCTGCTGGAGATCGTGGAGCGGCTGCGTGAGCTCTAGGCCCTGTCGTCGAATTGCCGCCTGCCCCGCGACGACAGGACCCAGGGAACGGCCTGACCAGGCCGGGCGGCCGGTGCCCCGGAGGCCGCGCAACGAATCGCCGATCCACTCCTGATGCGCGCAACGATCCGCTCACGGGCGCGCAACGGCTTCTCCTTGTCCGGCCGAGCCCGCCGCCCGTACCGTTTATGTGGCCCCCCAAACCCTTCCGAACCGGTGAGGATCACGCATGCGCACCGCCCTGCTCCAGAGCTCCGGCCGACCCGGCTCCGTCGCCGCGAACCTCAAGGTTCTCGACGAGGCAGCGGGCCGTGCCGCCGCCGCGGGCGCCGGGCTGCTTGCCGCACCGGAGATGTTCCTGACCGGGTACGCGATCGGCGACGACATCGCCCGTCTCGCCGAGCCCGCCGACGGCGACTCCGCAGACGCGATCGCCGAGATCGCCGGCCGGCACGGGCTCGCGATCGCCTACGGCTACCCGGAGCGCGCGTCCGACGTCGTCTTCAACTCCGCCCAGCTGATCTCCGCCGACGGCACCCGGCTCGCGAACTACCGCAAGACCCACCTCTTCGGCTGCTTCGAGCGCGACCACTTCACGCCGGGCGCGACGCCGGTCGTCCAGGCGGAGCTGAACGGCCTACGTATCGGCCTGATGATCTGCTACGACGTCGAGTTCCCGGAGAACGTCCGCGCCCACGCCCTCGCCGGCACCGACCTCCTGCTGGTGCCGACCGCGCAGATGCACCCCTTCCAGTTCGTCGCCGAGTCCCTGGTCCCGGTGCGCGCCTTCGAGAACCAGATGTACGTCGCGTACACCAACCGGGTCGGCCAGGAAGGCGAGTTCGAGTTCGTCGGGCTCTCCACGCTCGCCGGTCCCGACGGGGTCGCCCGCGGCCGTGCCGGCCGCGGCGAGGAGCTCCTCCTCGCCGACGTGGACCCCGTGCTGCTCGCCGCCTCCCGCGAGGCGAACCCGTATCTGAAGGACCGCCGCCCCGGCCTCTACGGCTCCCTCGTCTGAACCCCGCCCAGCCCTCCCCCAGCTCTTTTCGCGCAAGGAGTCCGTACCCCATGACGTCCACCGTGCCCAACGCCGTCGAGCACGCTGACGAGCAGCGACTGCCGATCACCATGTTCGGTCCGGACTTCCCGTACGCGTACGACGACTTCCTCGCCCACCCGGCCGGCCTGGGGCAGATACCGGCGACCGAGCTCGGCACCGAGGTCGCGGTCATCGGCGGCGGCCTGTCCGGCATCGTGGCCGCCTACGAGCTGATGAAGCTGGGCCTCAAGCCCGTCGTGTACGAGGCCGACCGTATCGGCGGCCGGCTGCGGACCGTCGGCTTCGACGGCTGCGACCCGTCCCTGACCGCCGAGATGGGCGCGATGCGCTTCCCGCCGTCCTCCACGGCGCTGCAGCACTACATCGACCTGGTGGGACTGGAGACCCGGCCCTTCCCCAACCCCCTCGCGGAGGCCACGCCTTCGACGGTCGTCGACCTCAAGGGCGAGTCGCACTACGCCGAGACGGCCGACGACTTGCCGCAGGTCTACCGGGACGTGGCGAACGCGTGGAACAAGTGCCTGGAGGAGGGCGCCGACTTCTCCGACATGAACCGCGCCATGCGCGAGCGCGACGTCCCGCGCATCCGTGAGATCTGGTCGCGGCTCGTCGAGAAGCTCGACAACCAGACCTTCTACGGGTTCCTCTGCGACTCCGAGGCCTTCAGGTCCTTCCGCCACCGCGAGATCTTCGGCCAGGTCGGCTTCGGCACCGGCGGCTGGGACACCGACTTCCCCAACTCCATCCTGGAGATCCTGCGGGTCGTCTACACCGAGGCCGACGACCACCACCACGGCATCGTCGGCGGCTCCCAGCAGTTGCCGCTCCGGCTCTGGGAGCGCGCTCCGGAGAAGATCCTCCACTGGCCGTACGGGACCTCGCTGAAGTCCCTGCACGTGGACGGCGAGCCCCGCCCGGCCGTGACCCGGCTGCACCGCACCGCCGGCAACCGGATCACGGTGACGGACGCGAACGGCGACATCCGCACCTACAAGGCGGCCGTCTTCACCGCCCAGTCCTGGATGCTGCTGTCGAAGATCGCCTGCGACGACTCGCTCTTCCCCATCGACCACTGGACCGCGATCGAGCGCACCCACTACATGGAGTCCAGCAAGCTCTTCGTGCCCGTGGACCGCCCCTTCTGGCTCGACAAGGCCGTCGACGACAGGGGAAATCCGACGGGCCGGGACGTCATGTCGATGACGCTCACCGACCGTATGACGCGCGGGACGTACCTCCTGGACGACGGACCCGACAAGCCGGCCGTCATCTGCCTCTCCTACACCTGGTGCGACGACAGCCTGAAGTGGCTGCCGCTGTCCCCGAACGAGCGGATGGAGGTCATGCTGAAGTCGCTCGGCGAGATCTACCCGAAGGTCGACATCAGGAAGCACATCATCGGCAACCCGGTGACGGTCTCCTGGGAGAACGAGCCCTACTTCATGGGTGCGTTCAAGGCCAACCTGCCCGGCCACTACCGCTACCAGCGGCGCCTGTTCACGCACTTCATGCAGGACCGGCTGCCGGAGGACAAGCGGGGCTTGTTCCTCGCCGGCGACGACATCTCCTGGACGGCCGGCTGGGCAGAGGGTGCCGTCCAGACCGCGGTGAACGCGGTCTGGGGCGTCATGCACCACCTCGGCGGGCAGACCGACGCGACCAACCCCGGTCCGGGGGACGTGTACGACGAGATCGCGCCGGTCGAGCTCCCGGAGGACTGAGACACAGGCTCTGAGCCTCACCAGAGGTGCTCGGATGGCTGAGCCTCACCAGCGGCTCACACCCCCGTGGCCGCGCGTCGAGCGCGAGGGTGACCAGAGGCTCGGCCACACCGCGGCAGGCGTCGGGCAGGGAAGGCCCTCAATGCCGTACAGGCCCTGGGTGGCGGGCTCATCTGCGAGTTCGGGCGGGTGTGCGCGTGAATCGGCCACCGGAAGGCCGGATCAGTCGGGCAGCGGCGTGAGCAGCATGCGTCCCGCGAAGCCGACCGCCGCGTCCAGGCGTTCGGTGAACTCCTCTGCGAGGTCGGGCAGTCGGCGCAGTGCCCACAGCGCGCGGGCCGCCGACCAGGAGGCGTCCCGGGCCCGCTCCAGGCTCCACGCGCCGAGCAGATGGGTGAGCGGATCGGCGATCTGGAGGAGGTCGGGACCCGGCATCAGATCCTCGCGGACGCGCTCCTCCAGCGAGACGAGGAGATCGCCGACACGGTCGAACTCGTCCTCCAGGTGGGCGGGTTCGCAGCCGAGCGTACGACAGGTGTCCACCACGGCGAGCGCGAGGTCGTGGCCGACGTGCGCATTGATGCCCGCGAGCGCGAACTGCAGCGGTCGTACGCCGGGATGGTGGCGGAGCTGGAACACGGGCCGCCAACAGGCGGGCGGGCGCCGCTCGTCGGCGGCGGTCTCCACGGCGGCCAGGTAACGCTCCGCGAACCGCACGTCCAGCGTGATCGCGGCCTGCGCGTCCCCCAGCCGGCCGGCGTCGATGCGCCGGTCGACCGCCTCGGTGACGGCGAGATAGACGCGGTTGAAGACCGCGACGCCGTCCCGCGCCGGCAGGGTCGAGTCGAGCGCGCGCATACGGGAGATGACCCCGTCGACGGGAGTGGTGACGTGTTCGCATTGCACCATGGGGGCAGAGTCCCAGCTTTACGCTGGCCCGCGTACCGGCGGGCCCGACGCTTCCCCAGAACGGGGGAACACGCCCGCCGCCCGGAGAGCGCCCCGGAGCCGACCGGGTAAAGGGGAGGGGGAGCGGCACTGTGCCTGGCTTACGGACTCGCAGGCCGGCCGCGCACCGGGCCGAGCGGGGCACACACGCCGGCCGGCGCGGGGTCATGGTCGTGGCGGCCTCCGCCGTGGTCGCCCTCGGCACCGCCACCGGCATGCTGTCCGCGCTCGGCGACGGGCGCGGCTCCGAAGCGGTCCGGCCCGAAGCGAGCAGCTCACCGAGCCTCGCACCGTTGCCCGCGGTGCCGTCGGCGTCCCCCTCGAAGGCGTCCCCCAGTCCTTCGCCCACGAAGAAGAGGGCACGCCCCTCGCCGACGAAGGGGCGGCAGACCGTCGCCACGTCCGCCCGGCTCTACCGCCACCCCGAGTCCCAGGTGCTCGACTGGGTGCGCGCCCACCCCGGCGACTCCCGTGCGCAGGTCATCGAGTCCCGTATCGCCGCCCGTCCCGCGGCCGTGTGGTTCGCCGACTTCTCGCCGTCGACCGTCGCCGCACGGGTCCGCACGGTCACCTCGGGCGCGGCCGCACAGGGCAGGGTGCCGGTGCTCGTGGCGTACGCGATCCCGGGCCGTGACTGCGGCGGGGCCTCCGAGGGCGGGGCGCCCGGCCTCGGCGCGTACGACGCATGGATCGACTCCTTCGCCGCCGGGCTCGGCTCCGGCGAGGTCGTCGTGATACTGGAACCCGACTCGGTCGCCCAGGCCGAGTGCCTCTCGGCGGGCGAACGCACCGACCGCTTCGCCTCGTTGTCCCGCGCGGGCCGCGCCCTCAAGGCCGCGAACCCGAACGCGCGGGTCTACTACGACGCCGGCCACTCCGGCTGGAACGCCCCCGCGAAGCAGGCGGCCCTGCTGAGGCAGGCGGGCGCCGCCTCGCCCGCCTCCTCCGACGGCGTCTTCAGCAACGTCTCCAACTTCCACCGCACGTCCGACGAGATCGACTACGACCGGCAGGTCCTCGACGCCCTCGGCGGCCCGGCGAGCCTCGGCGCGGTCATCGACACCAGCCGCAACGGCAACGGCGCCCCGGCCGACGGGGAGTGGTGCGACCCGGCCGGACGGAAGCTCGGCAGGCCGCCCACGCTGGACACCGGTCAGGCCCGGATCGACGCCTACCTGTGGGTGAAGCTGCCGGGGGAGTCGGACGGCTGCAAGGGGGCGCCGGGCACCTTCACACCGTCGTACGCCTACGAGCTGGCGCGCTGAGCCTCCGCGTCGTACCACGACATCCCCCTCGTCCAGCAGCGGCTTCCGCGTCTTCACGTGGTCGGGCGCGAAGGCGCGCGGGCGGGTCAGCCGGTAGTGACGACGGGCGTGCGCAGCGCGATACCCCAGAGGAGAAGGTCACGCGCGTCGTTGTCCCGGCCCGACGCCGGGACGGGGCGTCCGGCGCTGTGGCGCGACCGGTTCAGGGTCGCGGTTCGTGGACCACTGCGGCCCGCGCGCTGACTTTCGGCCGGTCGCGGTCGCCCGCGCGCAGCACTCCCGCGAAGACCACGAGTCCGCAGGACAGCAGGGCCACCAGTGCGAACGACGCCGTCAGGCTGGTGGCCTCGGCTATTCCGCCGATGGCGCTCGGCGCGACCAGACCCGAGGTGTACGTGATGGTCGCGACGCCCGCGATGGCCTGGCTGGGGTTGGGGCCGCTACGGCCCGCCGCCGCGAAGCAGAGCGGGACGACCACCGCGATGCCCAGGCCCATCAGCGCGAATCCGGCCATCGCCACCGCGGGATGGCCCGCGACGACGATCAGCAGTCCACCGCCGGCGGCGAGGACGCCGCCGGCGCGGACGGTGCGCACGGAGCCGGCACGGTTCACCACCGCGTCGCCCGCGATCCGCGCCAGCGCCATGGTGAGCATGAAGCCGGTCGTGCACGCGGCGGCGAGACCCGCGGAGGTGCCGAGCTGGTCGCGCAGGTAGACCGCCGACCAGTCCAGGCTCGCGCCCTCGGCGAACACCGCGCAGAATCCGACCGCGCCGATGAGCAGCGCCGACTTGGGCGGCAGTGTGAACCGGGGCGGTGGTTCCTCGTCCTCGGCGGGCTGCAGGTCGAGCACCCAGCCGCACGCGGTCACGCCGAGCACGGTCAGCACCGCGGTCGCCAGCAGGTGGTGCAGCCGGGCGTCCGAGCCCAGGTGCGCGGCGAGGGTGCCTGCCGCCGAGCCGATCAGGGCGCCCGCGCTCCACATGCCGTGCAGGCCGGACATGATGGAGCGGCCGAGACGGTTCTCGACCTCGACGCCGAGCGCGTTCATCGCCACGTCGGCCATGCCCGCGGTGGCGCCGTAGGTGAACAGGGCCAGGCAGAGCGTGAGCAGGTTCGGTGCGAGGGAGGGCAGGACCAGCGCCAGCGTCCACAGGGTGATCAGGCCGCGCAGCGCGTTCCGGGCGCCGAAGCGGTGGCTGACGCCGCCCGCGAGCGGCATCGCCAGCGACGCGCCGAGCGCGGGGAAGGCGAGGGCGAGGCCCAGCTGTCCCGCGCTGACCGAAGCATGGTCCTGGATCCAGGGCACCCGCGTCGCGAACGACCCGGTCACCGCGCCGTGCACGGCGAACACGGCGGCCACGGCGTACCGGGCCCGCCTCACCTCGCGCTCGTCGTATACCACTGCACCCATTCTGCGGCCCCTCCCCGATTCTCCGGTCTCCTCCCGCCTTGGCGTAAATTATCAGGGAGCCTGCCTGATAGATAGACAGGGATTTACCGGCGCCCCTCCGGGCCGGACCGCCGATCTGGAAGGATCCCGGCATGCCCGCATCCCCGAGCACCGCCCGGGCCATCAACGACCGTCTCGCCCTGCGTCTGCTCCAGCAGGAGGGCCCGTTGACGGCAGGCCAGTTGAAGCAGCTGACCGGCCTGTCCCGGCCGAGCGTCGCCGACCTCGTCGAACGGCTCACGGCCTCCGGTCTGATCGAGGTGGCCGGGGAGGCGGGGGAGCAGCGGCGCGGCCCGAACGCGAAGCTGTACGGCATCGTCGCCGACCGGGCCCACCTCGCCGCCCTGGACGTGCGGCTGGAGAGCGTCGCCGTGGTCGTCTCCGACCTGCTCGGGCGGGTGCTCGCCGAGGCGTCCGTGCCGATCGGCGGGAACACGGGCACCGGCCCGGCGGTGGACCAGGCGGTCACCCTGGTCGAACGCGTGACGAAGGAGGCCGGGGCCGACCGGCTGCACACCGTCGGGATCGGCGCGCCCGGCCTCATCGACCCGGCGAGCGGCGAACTGCGTGACTCCACCGGCCTGCCCGAGTGGCACCGGCGCCTGGTGGCGGCCCTGCAGCAGCGGTTCCCGGACGCCCGCGTCAGCGTCGAGAACGAGACCAACCTCGCCGCCCTGGCCGAACAGCGCGACGGCGCAGCCCGGGACCGAGACACCTTCGTGCTGCTGTGGCTCGGCATGGGAATCGGCGCCGCGGTCGTCCTCGACGGGGCGCTGCGCCGGGGGGCCTCCGGCGGCGCGGGCGAAATCGGCTTCCTGCCGATGCCGGGGACGGCGGGCCTGCCCTCCGCCACCGACTGCGACGGCGGCTTCCACTCGCTGACCGGGGCGGCGGCGGTCGCGGACCTCGCGGCGCGCTGCGGCGTGACGGCGACGCCCGCGCCGCACGAACCGCATGCCGCGGCGTACGTGCGGGAGGCCGTAGGCCGGGCCGGCGCGGACGATCCGTCCGCCGAGCGCTTCCTCGACGCCCTCGCCGACCGGGTGGCCCTCGGCGGCGCCTCCGTGATCTCCGTTCTGGACCCCGGCTGCCTGGTACTGGCCGGTGAGATCGGACGCGCGGGCGGCGACAGCCTCGCCGCCCGGGTCCAGCGGCGCCTCGCCAGGCTGTCGCCCCTGCCCACGGAGGTACGCGCGAGCAGCCTGGGCGGCGGCGCGGTCCTGCGCGGGGCCCTGCTGACGGCACGGGATCGGGCGCAGGAGGAACTGTTCAGGCCGCCGCAGAGCTGATCAGCGCCGTACACCCCCGAACCGTGCGGCCAGGTACTCCTCGAACGTCCCCTTGCCGACGGCCTGTTCCGGGGTGAGGTGGCCGCCCGCGCGGAACTCCCGGTACGCCGAGCCCCACAGCGGGACGCTCGCCACCGCCCGCCGCTGCCCGGTCGCCTTCAGATACGCGCGGGCCAGCGACCGGAACGTCCGCACCTCGGGACCGCCCATGTCGTCGACCCGGCCCGCGGGCCCGCCCGTCGCCAACTCGGCCAGCCGGTCGGCGACTTCTCTCACCTCGACGGGCTGGTCGCGCACACCGCGCGGCAGCAGCACGACGGGTACCTTGGCAAGTCCCTGGAACAGCTGGACCAGGAGATCGTGGAACTGGGTGGTCCGCAGCACGGTCCAGCCGAGCCCGGACGCCTCGACCAGCTTCTCCACAGCGAGCTTCGTCTTGTAGTAGCCGAACGGCACCCGGTCGACGCCGACGATGGAGATGTAGACCACATGGGCGACGCCCGCGCGCCGGGCCGCCGCGATCAGGTTCGTGGCCGCCTGCTCGTCACCGCCGCGCGGTGTGGTCGCGCAGTGCACGATCGTGTCCACGCCCTCGGCGGCGGCGTCCAGTCCGCTGCCGCCCTCGCGCAGATCGACGGCGTACGGCTGTGTGTGCCGGCTGAGCACCCGAACCTCGTGCCCCTCCGCCCGCAGCCTCTCGGTGACGTGCCGGCCGAGGGTTCCGGTACCGCCGGTCACCAGGATCGTGGTCATGCTGTTCAGCCCCTTCGGACACGGGGCGCTCCCGGTCGGAGCGCCCTTCATGAGCTGGGACCGAGCAGCCCGGGCGAAATGTGACAGCCCTGCGGGATTTTTTTACGGGCGCGCGAGCTGACGGCTTACGAATTCCAGTTTGTCCGGGTTCAGCATGGCCTGCACCCGTGCGATCAGGCCGTCGCGCAGCTCGAACCCGAACACCCCGACGAGAATGTCGCCGGCCCACGCGGCCAGTGCGTACGCGCCGTTCACCTCGACCACGGTGAAGTCCAGGCCCGTCGCGAACTTCTGCACCGTGCCGACCAGGAAGCGGACGACCTTCTCCCGCCCCTCGATCGGACGCCTGGCCGCGGAGACCTTGCCGCCGCCGTCGCTCCACCATGTGACGTCGGCCGCGAGCAGCTCCTCCAGCCCGGCCAGGTCCCCCTCGCGGGCCGCCGTGATGAAGCTGGTGACCAGCTCCTCCCGCAGTTCGGGCGCGGGCTCGAAACGGGACTGCGGCTCGCCGATCCGCTGTATCGCGCGCCGGTACAGCTGACGGGAGTTGGCCTCGGTCAGGTCCAGTGCGTCGGCGATCTCGCGGTGCCCGTACGCGAACGCCTCCCGCAGCACGTACACGGCCCGTTCGGTCGGTGTGAGCCGCTCGAGCAGGACCAGCATCGCCAGCGACACGGCGTCCCGCTGCTCGGCGGACTCGAGGGGGCCGAGCGTGCCGTCCGAGGTGGCGACGGGCTCGGGCAGCCAGATCCCCACGTACTGCTCGCGCCGGGCCCTGGCCGAGGTCAGCCGGGTGAGGCAGAGGTTGGTGACGACCTTGGCGAGCCAGGCCGCCGGGTGTTCGATGGCCGTACGGTCGGCCCCGCTGAAACGCAGATACGCGTCCTGGACCGTGTCCTCGGCCTCGTCGGCGGAGCCCGTCATCCGGTAGGCCAGGCCGAACAGCCTGGGGCGGTGGCGCTCGAACTCGTCGGCGATCGCGCTCGTCATGCGCTCACCCTGCCAGATCGGGGGAGCGGGACGATGAGGGGGCCCGGCGGCGGGCAAGGGCCGTCGTCACCACCGCCGGGCCGGTCTTCGCGGGTGGGGGGGAGGACCCCTCACCTGGGCAGACCATAAAAGGACTAGACCATAACGGTCAACAGGTATGGACCAATCTCAAGCCGCCCCGCACGTGTACGAGTTGGGGCCGCCCGGCCGGTGCGAGGAGTCCAGCGGCGGGCTCTGTGATCGACCCCACACCGCTCGCCCGAATGGACGCCGATCGGGCGTGGCACACTGGCTCTGTACCAGAAGCAGCGCACTCCGGGGTCGGTGAAAGTCCGAACCGGCGGTTACAGTCCGCGACCCGGTCGCCTCCAGCGGCCGGTTGACCAGGTGAAATTCCTGGACCGACGGTTAAAGTCCGGATGGGAGGCAGTGCGCGGCGGGCGGGCATTCGTGCGCGCCGCCGTACCGGTCCGCCATGAGGCGAGTCCCGTCCGGCGTCGCCCCCGGTGTTCCTGCTCGTACATTCTGTCGTCATCGACAGCCCCGGAGTCCGTGCCCGAATGAGGCAGGAGGACCCGGGAAGTGTTCACCGGAATCGTCGAAGAGCTTGGTGAGATCACCGCCGTCGAGATCCTCGACGACGCCTCCCGCTTCCGTCTGCGTGGACCGGTCGTCACGGAGGGCGCGCGGCACGGCGACTCCATCGCCGTCAACGGCGTCTGTCTCACCGTCGTGGAGCACGAGGGCGACGAATTCACCGCCGACGTCATGGCGGAGACCCTGAAGCGCTCCAGCCTCGGCGCCCTCACCGTCGGCTCCCGCGTCAACCTGGAACGCCCCATGGCCGTGGGCGCGCGCCTCGGCGGCCACATCGTCCAGGGCCACGTCGACGGCACGGGCACGGTCCTGGAACGCAGGCCGTCCGACAACTGGGAGATCGTGAAGATCTCGCTGCCCGCGGACCTGACGCGCTATGTGGTCGAGAAGGGCTCCATCACCGTCGACGGCATCAGCCTCACCGTCGTCGACGCCGGCCCCGACCACTTCACCGTCAGCCTCATCCCCACCACCCTCGACCTGACCACCCTCGGCCACAAGCAGCCGGGCGACCCGGTCAACCTCGAGGTCGACGTCATCGCCAAGTACGTCGAGCGGCTGCTGGGCAGTCAGGGGGCCACCAGGTGAACTGGCTCACCTCCGAGGCGTTCACGCTCTTCGACCAGCAGATCAAGTGGCCGGACATGATCGGCAACGTGATCGGTCTGATCGCCCTCGCCGGCTTCGCCTTCTCCGGCTTCGTCCACATCGTTTACGGCGCGCTCGTCCTGTGGGGCATGCGCGACTGGTGGCTGCGCTCCCGCAGGGGCACGCGGCCCGTCCTGGAAGGAGCGCCCGCATGACCACGGCCACCGTCCTCTACAGCACCGACAACATCGAGGACTGGTCGCTCGACCCGATCGAGCAGGCCATCGCCGACATCGCGGCCGGCCGGCCGGTCGTGGTCGTCGACGACGAGGACCGGGAGAACGAGGGCGATCTCGTCATCGCCGCCGAGAAGGCCACTCCCGAGATCGTCGCGTTCATGATGAGCGAGTGCCGCGGACTGATCTGCGCCCCCATGGAGGGCGACGAGCTGGACCGGCTGAAGCTCCCGCAGATGGTCGAGGACAACACCGAGTCCATGAAGACCGCGTTCACCGTCTCCGTGGACGCCTCCGCCGCGCACGGCGTGACCACCGGGATCTCGGCCTCCGACCGCGCCACCACGCTTCAGCTGCTCGCCGACGGCACCGCCCGGGCCGACGACTTCGTCCGCCCCGGCCACATCTTCCCGCTGCGCTCCAAGCCGGGCGGGGTGCTCGTCCGCAACGGCCACACCGAGGCCGCCGTCGACCTCGCCCGCCTCGCGGGCCTGCGCCCGGCCGGCGCGATCGTGGAGATCGCCGGCGAGGACGGCCGGATGCTGCGGCTGCCCGAGCTGATCCCGTTCGCCCGCAAGCACGGTCTGACGATCATCTCCATCGAGGACCTGATCACCTACCGCCGTGCCGCCGAGCCCACCGTCCGCCGCGAGGCCGAAGTCCGGCTGCCCACCGCCCACGGCGAGTTCACGGCGTACGGTTACCGCTCCACCGTCGACGGCGTCGAGCACGTCGCCCTCGTGCACGGCGAGATCGGCGACGGCGAGGACGTCCTGGTCCGTGTCCACTCCGAATGCCTCACCGGAGACCTCTTCGGCTCCCTGCGCTGCGACTGCGGCCCCCAGCTGGACGCCTCTGTGCAACGCATCCGGACCGAGGGGCGGGGCGTGGTGGTCTACCTGCGCGGCCACGAGGGACGCGGCATCGGCCTGATGTCCAAGCTGCGCGCGTACGAGCTCCAGGAGCGCGGCCGCGACACCCTCGACGCCAACCTGGAGCTCGGCCTGCCCGCCGACGCCCGGGACTACGGCGCCGGCGCGCAGATCCTGGCGGACCTCGGCGTCCGCAGCCTGCGTCTGATGACGAACAACCCCGAGAAGACCGACGCGCTCCTGCGCCATGGCCTCAAGGTCAACGGACGGGAGCCGATGCCCGTACAGGCGGGCGAGCACAACCTCCGCTACCTGCGCACCAAGCGGGACCGGATGGGGCACGACCTGCCCTGGCTGGACACGGCCCCCGTGTCCACCTGCGGCAACCAGTAAGAAAGAACCACGAGGAGAGACGTGAGCGGCAAGGGTGCACCGGAACTGTCCGTACGCAACGTCGGAGACCTGCGGGTCGCCGTCATCGCGGCACAGTGGCACGAAAAGGTGATGGACGGTCTGGTGAACGGCGCCCTGCGCGCCCTGCACGAGCTGGGTATCGACGAGCCGACCCTGCTCAGGGTCCCGGGCAGCTTCGAGCTGCCGGTCGTCGCCAAGGTCCTCGCGGGCCGCGGGTACGACGCGATCGTCGCCCTCGGCGTCGTCATCCGCGGCGGGACGCCCCACTTCGACTACGTGTGCCAGGGCGTCACCAACGGTCTCACCCAGGTCTCCCTCGACACCGGCGTCCCCGTCGGCTTCGGCGTGCTGACCTGCGACACGGAGGAGCAGGCCCTGGACCGGGCCGGCATCGAGGGCTCCAACGAGGACAAGGGGCACGAGGCGGTGACCGCCGCGGTGGCGACCGCGGCCACCCTCCGCTCAGTATCTGAACCCTGGCGGTAGTCGGGCCGGTACAGCGGCTAGGGTGAGGACCACCATGTCCAAGAAGACGTTCGAGGAGCTCTTCACCGAGCTCCAGCACAAGGCCGCCCACGGCGATCCCGCCACTTCCCGCACCGCAGAGCTGGTCGGCAAAGGCGTCCATGCCATCGGCAAGAAGGTCGTCGAGGAGGCCGCCGAGGTCTGGATGGCCGCCGAGTACGAGGGCAAGGAGTCAGCCGCCGAGGAGATCTCGCAGCTGCTCTACCACGTACAGGTGATGATGGTCGCCCGCGGGATCTCCCTGGACGACGTCTACGCCCACCTCTGAGCCGCAACCCGCACCACAGCACCGTACGAACGAACGAAGGAAGCCGACCTCATGCTGCGCATCGCCGTCCCCAACAAGGGTTCCCTGTCAGGCCCTGCGGCGGAGATGCTGCATGAGGCCGGCTACCAGCAGCGCCGCGAGTCCAAGGAGCTGCGCATCGTCGACCCGGAGAACGAGGTCGAGTTCTTCTACCTCCGCCCCCGTGACATCGCGATCTACGTCTCCTCCGGCCGCCTCGACATCGGCATCACCGGGCGCGACCTGCTGATCGACTCCGGCGCGAAGGCCGAGGAGATCCTGCCCCTGGGCTTCGCCCGCTCCACGTTCCGCTTCGCCTCCAAGCCGGGTACGGCGAAGGGCGTCGAGGACCTGGGCGGCATGACGGTGGCCACCTCCTACGAGGGCATCGTCGCGGGGCACCTCACCGACCACGGCATCGACGCCTCCGTCGTCCACCTCGACGGTGCCGTCGAGACCGCCATCGAGCTCGGCGTCGCCGAGGTCATCGCGGACGTCGTGGAGACCGGCACCTCGCTGCGCAACGCGGGCCTGGAGATCATCGGCGAGCCGATCATGAAGTCGGAGGCCGTCGTCATCCGCCGCACCGGCGCCGACGGCGAGGACCCCAAGGTCCAGCAGTTCCTGCGCCGCCTCCAGGGCGTCCTGGTGGCCCGGACGTACGTGATGATGGACTACGACTGCCGCGTCGAGCAGCTGGAGAAGGCCGTGGCACTGACCCCGGGCCTGGAGTCGCCGACCGTCTCGCCGCTGCACAACGAGGGCTGGGTCGCCGTCCGCGCGATGGTCCCCGCCAAGGAAGCACAGCGGATCATGGACGACCTCTACGACATCGGCGCGCGGGCCATCCTGACGACGGCCATCCACGCCTGCCGCCTCTGACCGCGATCCGGAGCACACCATGTCGGATCTGCCCACCCTCCCCGTCACCTTCCGGCCGGGCCGCACCCGCGCCGTCCTGCTGACCGCCGGTCTCGCCATCTTCGTGGTCATCACGACGGTCGCGATGCTCCTGGAGCGGCTCAGCCCCGGGGAGCGCCTCAGCTTCGTCCTCACGGCGGCGATGCTCTTCGGCGTGCTGCTCGTGCTGTCGCGGCCGAAGGTCGTCGCAGACGAGTCCGGCGTCACCGTCGTCAACATCGCCAGCAAGCGTCATCTCGAATGGGCCGAGATCCTCCAGGTGAACCTCCGGCCCGGCGACCCCTGGGTGTTCCTCAACCTCAGCGACGGCACCAGCCTGCCCGCGCTCGGTATCCAGCCGGGCATCGCCAAGCAGCGCGCGATCGCGGACGCGCGCACGCTGCGGGCGCTCGCCGAAGCCCGTTCCATCAAGGATCCCGGGCCGCAGGAAGGCTGACTCGCGCAAACTTTGGGGGCTGACTCACGGGCGTCCACCCTGCCGCACAGCCCGGTGTCTTGATTAATCTGTTGGCGGAGGCGTTTTTCGCGCGCCTCCGCCCCTGTGTGCCGCCCGGCGCCCAGGGGTTCCTGCTACCCGAGGAGTGACTCCCTCCGGCGATGGACGGATCGTCCTGTAGTACCTGCGCCGCCCCCTGCCGACATACCGCGGACCCGGTCCGCGCGTACGCGCAGGCGGCGGCATCATGACCACGCCCTTGCTGCTCCTCGCAGCGGCCTTTCTGCTGATTCTCGCCAACGGCTTCTTCGTGGCGGCCGAGTTCGGCCTGGTCACCGTCGAAGCCACGGACGCCGAACGCGCCGCCGCGGAGGGCGACCGACGTGCCCGTACGGTGGTCGAGTCGCTCAAGGAGCTGTCCTTCCAGCTCTCCGGCACCCAGCTCGGCATCACCATCACCTCCCTCGTCGTCGGCATGCTCGCCGAACCGGCGCTGATCGAGCTGCTGCACGGCCCGTTCACCGCGATCGGCATCCCCGAGGGCGCGGTGTCCGGTGTCGCCGTGGTCGTCGGCATGCTGCTCGCCTCCGCCGTGCAGATGGTGATCGGCGAACTCGTGCCCAAGAACTGGGCGGTGTCCAAGCCCATGCAGGTCGCGCGTTTCGTCGCCGGCCCGCAGCACGCCTTCGCACGCCTGTTCCGGCCGGTGATCGCCGGCCTCAACGCCGTCGCCAACCGGCTCGTCCGCGCGATGGGCGTCGAGCCCGCCGAGGAGCTGGCCTCCGCCCGCACCCCCGGCGAACTCGTCTCCCTGGCCCGGCACTCCGCGCAGGCCGGCGCCCTGGAACAGGACACCGCCGACCTCTTCGTACGGACGCTGTCGCTCGGTGAGCTGACCGCGCAGCACGTCATGACCCCACGGGTGAAGGTCAGCGCACTGCAGTCGTCGGCGACCGCCGAGGACGTGGTCAATCTGACCCGCGCGACCGGCCTGTCCCGCTTCCCCGTCTACCGGGAGAAGATCGACGAGATCGTCGGCATGGTCCACCTCAAGGACGCCCTCGCGGTTCCCTCGCGGGACCGGCTGCGTACCCCGGTGGGACGCATCGCGCGCCCGGCGTTGCTGGTGCCCGAGACCCTGCCCGTGCAGCCGCTGCTCGCGCGCCTGCGCAGCGAACAGCCCATCGCGGTGGTCGTCGACGAGTACGGCGGCACGGCCGGTGTGGTCACCCTGGAGGACATCGTCGAAGAGATCGTCGGCGAGGTCCGCGACGAGCACGACGGTCAGGACCTGCCCGAACTGGCCGCCGCACCGCCCGAGGACGGCAGACTCGCCTGGGACGCCGACGGCAGCTGCCGTGTCGACGTCCTGCAGCGGATAGGCCTCGACGTGCCCGAGGGGCCGTACGAGACCGTCGCCGGCCTGGTCGCCGATCTGCTCGGCCGGATCCCGGCCGTCGGCGACAGGGCCGACCTGCCCGGCTGGCGGCTGTCCGTGCGACGGGTCGGCCACTACCGCGCAGAGCGGGTCCGGCTGGTCAGAACGGGGACCGTCGTGGAGGCCGCCCGATGAGCCTGCTCCAACTCCTCTTCGCCGCGCTGCTCGTGCTCGCCAACGGGTTCTTCGTCGGCGCCGAGTTCGCGCTCGTCTCCGTGCGCCGCAGCCAGATCGAACCGCTCGGCACCACCCGGTCCAGGCAGGTCCTCTACGGCCTGGAGCGGCTGCCGCAGATGATGGCGGCCGCCCAGTTCGGCATCACCGTGTGCTCGCTGACGCTCGGCGCGGTCGCCGAGCCGACGGTCGCGCACCTGCTGGAGCCGGTCTTCGAGTGGATCCACCTGCCGCACGGCATGATCCACCCCCTCGGCTACGTGATCGCGCTCGCCGCCGTGGTCTTCTTCCACCTCGTGATCGGCGAGATGGTCCCGAAGAACCTCGCGATGGCTGCGCCCGAGAAGGCCGCGCTGTGGCTCAGCCCCGGCCTCGTCGCCTTCGCCCGCCTGTGCCGGCCCATCACCGTGGCCCTCGGCGCCTGCGCCCACGGCATCCTGCGGCTGTTCCGCGTCGAGCCCAAGGACGAGATCGAGGCCGTCTTCACCAGCGAACAGCTCAACCGGCTGGTGGAGAACTCCGGCCAGGCCGGCCTGCTCGACCCCGAGGAACAGGAACGCCTGGAGGACGCCCTGGAGCTGGGCTCCCGCCCGGTGACGGACGTGCTGCTGCGGCGCGAGTCACTGGTGACGGTCGGCCCGGCGGTCACCCCGGGGCGGATCGTCGAGCTCACCGCGCGCACCGGGTACTCCCGTTTTCCGGTGGCCGCGGAGAACGGCGCCTTCATGGGCTACCTGCACGTGAAGGACGTCCTCGATCTCGAGGACTCCGAGCGGGCCGTGCCGCAGCAGCTGTGGCGGCCCATGACGACCCTCAGGTCCGAACTCCCCCTGGACGACGCGCTGACCGTCATGCGCCGCGCCGCGACGCACCTGGCGCAGGTGGCGGACGCGTCCGGGAAGGTGCTGGGTCTGGTCGCGCTGGAGGACGTGCTGGAGCTGCTGGTCGGCGAGGTGACGGATCCGGCGCACCGGGAGACGCCGGAGATCAAGGTGACGGAGCCGCGGGCGAGCGGAGAGCCCGAGGAGGCGCTGGCGAGCTGACGACCGGGTGCCAGGGCCTGTCCGGCAGGTCCTGGGCCGCGGGGTCCGTCACATCGCCGACGGATCCTGCGGTCCCCGGCCCGACAGCACCTCGCCGTACGCCTGCATCAGATCCGGCAGCCGCAGCGTCGACAGGTCGTCCCGGGACAGCACGCCCGGATACATCGACAGGCGAAGATCCCGGTACGCGCAGCTCTTCTCGTACAGCGTCCGCAGGAACCGCCCGTTGCCCAGCTCGTCGATCCACCCCTGGTCGACCACGTGCCCGGCGATCGAGCGCAGCTCGTCGAGCGCCTCCTGGTCCCACACGTCCCCGTTCTCGGCGGCCAGCACCTCGCCGATCGAGGTCAGTTCGAGGGGGCGGTACGACGGGAAGTCGACGCGGGTCGTGAAGCGGGAGGACAGCCCGGGATTGGCGGCCAGGAGGCGGTCCATGCCCTCCGGGTAGCCGGCGAGTATCACCACGAGGTGGTCGCGGTTGTCCTCGGCCCGTTTCAGCAGCACCTGCAGGGCCTCGTCGCCGTACGCGTCGCCCTTGCCATAGCCGGAGTTGGAGAGGGAGTAGGCCTCGTCGACGAACAGGACGCCGCCGAGCGCGGAGTCGATGAGTTCGTTGGCCTTCACGGCGGTCTGGCCGAGGTACTCGCCCACCAGGTCGGCCCGCTGGGCCTCGACCAGGTGGTCGCCGCCGAGCAGCCCCAGGGCGTAGAAGACGCGGCCCAATATGCGGGCCACCGTGGTCTTGCCGGTGCCCGAAGGGCCGGAGAAGACGAAGTGGCGTTTGGGAGGCTGGACCGGCAGGCCCTGCCCGGCGCGCAGCCGGGCCATGTTCAACTGGGCGGAGAGCGCCTTCACTTGGCGTTTCACGGGCTCCAGGCCCACCATGCGCTCCAGCTCGGCGAGCGCCTCCTCGAGCAGCGCGGGATCGGTGGGCCCGGCGGGCAGCGGCGGCACCGGTACGACGCTCTTCTCGCGCACCGCCGGGTCGGCCACCGACGGCAGGGGCCCGGCGGGCGGCAGCTCGGGCTCCGTCAGCCGCAGGTCCCGTCCGTCGGTGCCGAAGAGCGGGTCCACGCCGTCCGGCCCTTCCAGCGCGTCCTGCCCGAGGCCGGTGAGTGCGATCGCCGCGAGGTCGGCGGAGTCGTCGTAGCCGTCGCCTTCGGCGATCGCGGCGAGGCGGGCCGACGTGTCCATGAAGGCAGGGTCGACGCGGTGCACGGCCCGGTACAGCGGGAGGGCGGCCGCGCTGCGGCCCGTGCCCTCGTGCGCCCGTGCCAGCCAGTAGCGCAGCTCCTTGCGCTGGGGCTGTTCGCTGCGGCAGCGCATCAGGGCCGCCGACAGGAGTGGTTCGGCCTGCCCGTACATCTCCAGGCGGACCCGGGCCATGCCGCCGAAAAGGCCCGCCTCGATGCCGAGCATGGGGTCGTCGAGCAGCGGGTCGGTGTGCCGGACCAGCTGCTCCCAGTCCTTGACCAGATAGGCGCGGCAGGCGTGCAGGAAGCGGACCTGGTGGTCGGTGTCGACCGGCGGCAGGCCGGCGAGGGCCCGGTCCAGCTCCGGGACGTGCCGGCCGTCCAGCCAGTGGGAGGCGTGCGCGAGCAGCAGGTCGCGGGGGCTCTCCAGAACGGGCTGCACCCACCAGCCCAGCCAGTACCAGGAGTTGAGGGCGCGGCGGTGCCGGGCGCGTTGTTCGCCGAAGCGTTCCTGGTGGCGGAACATCCGAAGCAGCGCGGTCGTCGTGTCGACGCGCAGCGCGTGCAGCCCGAGCCAGCCGTCGGCCATCCCGGGATCGATGCGCACCGCGGCCCGGAATTCCTCCTCCGCCTGCGGATAGGCGCCCACCGTGTAGGCATCCACACCCCGCATCCAGGCGAGGTCGGCCGGGGCCTCGGGGCCCTGCGTGCCGAAGTCCATCACGTCCCCCACAGACCGTGCCCCCGCTGGTTCACCGACGGGCCGTCGCCGTCAGCCGCTTTGGTCAACGGCTGTGCCGCGGACCGGAGTTGCGACGGTGCGCAGAGCAGCCGCCGTAGGCCGCACCGAGGGCATCGTACCTGCGGTGGCGTCGCCTGCCGAAGAGTGCCGCACAGGCTGTTTGGCGAGGTGGGAGCAGATGGGCGCATCGCGCATGGTGACCGAGGGTGAACGAAACACGCCTGGCGACGCCCCGAAAAAGAAGTGACGGCAGAACGAAGCCCCCGATCACGGGGGAACAACCGGGGGCTTCGCGAGTGCGGGCGGCGTCTCATAGCCGCACATTGAGAACGTAAGTCCTGTACGGGCCCCCGGTCAAGCCGAGTTGAAGCACTTGGGAAAGGTTCTCGGGCAATTGACCTTCACAACTTCACCACATTGAGGACCGCTCGTCACCGAACGTGAGGGGTTGGTCCGGTCCAATGGTCCCGGCAGGTCCCCTGAGTACCTCGTATCCCTTGCTGCACTGCCCTACCAGGAGATCGGCGAAGGGGCGGGAAGGGTCCTCGGCGAAGTGCCGGTGCTCCGCCCGGACCCAGCCGGCCCAGAAGTCCCGTTGTTCCTCCCCGTCCCGTGACCGCCCGCGCGTCCACGACTCCTCGTGCGGCAGCTCCATCCACAGCAGATGTGCCAGGTGCGGGCGCACGGCGCGGCGGCCCGCACCCACTCCCTCCACGAGGATCACCGGGGCCGGCGGCAGGGTCCGGTGTGGTCCGAAGCGGCGGGCGCGCCAATCGTAGGGGGCGTAGTACGCGCCCTCGCCACGGCCGAGCGGTCCGATCACCTCGCTCAGCAGCCGCCCGGTCCAGTCGAACAGTTCGTCGTGGCTGGCGATGTCGTCGAGGTGCAGCACGGGCGCGCCGTCCAGTGCCCGGGCCAACTGTCCGGCGAACGTGGACTTTCCGGAGCCGGCGTGCCCGTCGATGCCGATCAGCCGGATGGGGCCGCAGGACGGGGGCAGGTGCCGGAGCCGGGAGACGAGGTCGTGAATGGCTGTTCCTGGGATGGGAGGAGGGGCGTGCATATTTCTTTGGAACATTCTAAGGCCGAGGCCCGCGGACCGGGAAATAGTGCCGCATTGAACTAGTCGTCGAGCCCCGCCCTCGCCTTCTCCGGCGTCTTCGCAAATCGCCGTCCGTTATGTCGAAATCGACGTTCCGCTCGCCCTCGCCGCTGAGTAGGGTGCCTGGTGTTCAACTGCGAGGCGTCGTAACGGGGATGGACAGGGGCAGATGGCCGCGGGGTTATTCGAGGGGCAGTACGTGTGGCATCCGGCGGCCGACGACCGTCTGCTCGCGAGTGTGTGCGTCGACGTACGCGCCGGCCGTTGCCAGAGCGCCCAGGAAGCCCTGGCCGAATCGCGCGGCGATTTCGGGCTGCGCGCCCACCGCTCCCTGGTCCTGGCCTCGGAGGCCGCCGACTCCGACCTCGCCGAGCGCTGGCTGGCCGAGGACCCCACTCCCGAAGCCGGGCTGATGTGGGCCCGGGTCGCCGTGCTGCGGGCGCTGCGCGCGGCCGACGCACATGATCCGCGTGCCGAGGCGCTGGAGCGCATGGCGCTGGCGGCCTGCGACCGGGCCGCCGCGGCGTACCCCGCCGATCCCACGCCCTGGGTGGCCAAGCTGGCCATGGCACGGCTGCACCGGCTGCGCGACCCGGCGCCGCAGGGGCTGCTGACCGCGCCGCCCGGCCCCTGGCGGCTCTTCTCGCACATCCTGACGCTCGACCCCTGGCACCGTGAGGGCCACCACCGCTTCCTGGCGTGCTTCTTCACACGCCACGGCGGCTCGGTGAACGCGGCCTGGGATGTCGCCGCGTTCCTCAGCCAGCGGGCGCCCGCAGACTCGCCGCTGCGGCTGCTCCCACTGGTCGCGCTGGTGGAGAGCTACAACCCGACCCAGCTGCTCGCCGACCGCGTCTGGGAACAGCCCCAGTGGCGCGCCACCGCGCTCGCGGTCTACCAGAACTGGCTTCCCGCGGTGGCCGGCTACCGCTTCACGCCGGTGATCGACCTGGCGTACCTCGCACACGCGCTGGTCATGGCGGGGCGCGAGTTCGAGGCCCGCGCGGTCTTCGCGGTGATGGGTCCGTACGCCTCCCGCCTGCCCTGGAGCGTCTTCGGCGAACCGGCGGAGCAGCTGTCCCGCGCGCGCCGCGCCTGCGGCCTGCCCGTGCCGGGAGCCCCCTGAGCCTCCCCGACCCCCACCGAGAGAAAGGCCGACCCTTGTCAGAACGGATATCGGTCCAGCGTGCCAGAACCCGCTCGGATGCCGATCCGGTCCTGCTCGACGACGACGCCACACTGCACGCGATGGGATATCCGAGAAAACTCACCCGTCGCTTCAAGGCGTTCGACAATTTCGCCATCTCGTTCACCATCATCAACATCATCTCGGGTATTTTCTCCGGCTTCGGATTCGGTCTGAACGCCGGTGGCCCGCGTATTCTCGTCTTCGGCTGGATCGGCGTCTCCGTCATGGTGCTCTTCGTGGGGGCAGCGATGGCGGAGGTCGCCTCCGCCTATCCGACGAGCGGGGCGCTGTATTTCTCCGCCGGGAAACTCGCCAAGCGGCACAAGGGGGCCTGGTCCTGGTACACGGGCTGGCTGAACTTCGTGGGCCAGGTCGGCGGCACGGCCGCCACGGGCTACGCCGCCGCCACCTTCGTCCAGGCTTTCATCGCCCTGCAGTGGCCCTCGTACGTGCCGACCGCTCACCAGACGGTCCTGATCACGGCCCTGATCATCGTGCTGCAGGGTCTCGCCAACACGTACACCGTCACGCTGGTCGCGCTCCTCAACCGGATCTCCGTCTGGTGGCTGCTGACCGGACTCGTGATCATCGTGAGCACCCTGATCGTCATGCCCGACCATCACCGGTCGCCGTCCTTCGTGACGCATTTCGTGAACAACACCGGTTTCACGAGCGGGCTTTACGGCGGCATGCTCGGCCTGCTGGTCACCAGCTGGACCTTCACCGGCTTCGACGGCAGCTTCCACATGTCCGAGGAAACGGTCCGGGCGACGGTCAACGCCCCCAGGGGGATCACGCGCGCGATCGGCTACTCGGCGATCACCGGCCTGATCCTCGTACTCGCACTTGTCCTGAGCATTCATGACTACGACCGCGTGGCGGGCGCGTCCGCGCCCCCCGTGCAGATCCTGATCGACGGGCTCGGCCTGGGCACCGCGAAAGCGCTGTTGCTCATCGTGATCGGGGCCATGCTCTTCTGCGGCCTCGCAAATCTCACCAGCAACACCCGGCAGATCTTCGCCTTCTCCCGGGACGGGGCGATGCCCGGCTCCCGCTGGTGGCATTCGGTCTCCCCGCGCACCCGCACCCCCGTCAAGGCCGTCTGGCTGGCGGTCGCCTGTTCGCTGGCCCTCGTCCTGCCCGGCTGGTGGTCGCACACGGCGTTCACCGCCATCGTCAGCGTCAACGTGGTCGGACTCTTCCTCGCCTACGCCGTGCCGATCCTCCTCCGTCTGCGGCTCGGCGACGAGTTCCAGCCGGGGCCGTGGCACCTCGGCCGCTGGGGCCGGCCGGTCGGGGCCGTGGCGGTGGCCTGGATCCTGCTCAGCAGCGTCCTGTTCATGCTGCCCCAGGCCTCGCCGATCACCGCCGACTCCTTCAACTACGCCCCGATCGCCCTGGGAGTCGTCCTGCTCGTGGCCACGGTGTGGTGGTTCGCCACCGCCCGCCGCCGCTTCCGGGGGCCGGTCAGCTACGGCCGGCCGGACGAGGTTGCGGCGATGGATCTCATCTGACGATCGGCCCCGGCGCGCCGTGCCCGATCGCGTCGGGGCCGACTCGCAGCAGGTCATGCCAGTGGTCCAGACCCATATTGGTGGGCGCGGCATGGCCCGCGGTGCTGGCAGGACCCTGCCGCCTGCGGCCATAGTTGGCCCACCACCGCGCACCAGCCGGTGCACCCGCTCGCACTGGACCTGCCCCGACTCGGACACCTGGGAGTCATTCCGCCCATGAACAGAGCCGAACAGCCGTCCCGCAGAACCGTCCTGGCCGCCGCGGTCGCCACAGCGGTGACCGGCAGCGCGGCCCCCGCGGCCGCCGACACCGCCGCCGACACCGCCGCCGACACCGCCGCCGACACCGCCGCCGACACCGCGACCGGCGCCGCTGACTCCGCGCAGGCGCCCGCCCGCCTGGTCGACAACCGCGCCTGGACCACGTACACGGACTGGTGCAGTGGCGCCGAGAGGGGCACCCGGGCAGTCGCGGGCGCCCGCCCCGGCCTCGTGCTCGGCACCCCCGCCGGCACGGCCGACTACACGGACCCGCACACCGGTACGACCGCCACCTGGGAGTACGGGACCTGGACATCACCCGTCCACCGACTCGCCGTCCCCTCCACGGAGGCGATCGCCTCCTGGAACGCGCACACGCCGGCCGGGACCTGGCTCCAGGTCGAGCTGACCGGCACGTACTCCGACGCCACGAACACCCCGTGGTACGTGATGGGCCGCTGGGCGGCCGGTGACCAGGACATCAAGCGGACCTCGGTGGACGACCAGACGGACGGCAGGAGCACCGTCTGGACGGACACCTTCGCCATCGACGACGCCACCACCGGCCTGCGCCTGACCTCGTACCGACTGCGGCTGACCCTCTACCGCAGGCCCGGCACGAGACTCACACCCACCGTCTGGCGGCTCGGCGCGATGGGCTCCGACATCCCCGACCGCTTCACGGTTCCCGCCTCCACGCCGGGCCCCGCCCGGGAGCTGATCGTTCCGCGCTACTCGCAGGAGATCCACGCGGGCCAGTACCCCGAGTACGACAACGGCGGCGAGGCCTGGTGCAGCCCCACCTCCTCGCAGATGATCATCGAGTACTGGGGTGGCCGGCTCACTCCCGAACAGCTGGCGTGGGTCGACCCCGCCTACGCCGACCCGCAGGTGTGCCACGCGGCCCGGTCCACCTACGACCACCAGTACGCCGGCTGCGGCAACTGGCCGTTCAACGCCGCCTACGCGGCCACGTTCACAGACCTCCAGGGCGTGGTCACCCGGCTCGGCTCGCTCACCGACCTGGAGACGCTGATCGCGGCCGGCATCCCGGCCATAACGTCCCAGTCGTTCCTCAAGGGGGAGCTCACGGGGGCGGGTTACGGCACCTCCGGCCATCTGATGACGGTGATCGGCTTCACCGCCGAAGGTGACGTGATCGCCAACGATCCCGCCTCCCCGACCGACGAGGCCGTGCGGCGCGTCTACAAGCGGCGCGAGTGGGAGAACATCTGGCTGAGGACCAAGAGGTACAACGCCTCGGGCAAGGTCGTCTCCGGCACCGGCGGCGTCTGCTATCTGTACTTCCCGGCACGGCCGACTTCGCGGCAGCGCAAGGCGCTCGCGGCGGTGGGTGTGTGCTGAGCCGACGAGCGGAAGGCCTCCGGTGTCCCAGGGGCCTTCGGGTGTGACCAAGCTCTCCGTTGCAAAAGCCGTTTCCGGTGGCAAGGTGGACATGTCTGTGGGGGGCCACGTACATCCGAGACCAGCGAGACGCCATGACCGCACACTCAGCTACCGCCTCCCGCACCCGCACCGGCGGCCCCGGCGACGACGGCCCGAAGATCCTCGAGCACGTCATGGGATGGACCCTGGTCGCGGTGCTCGCGATGCTCGTGACCCAGCTCGGCCTGTTGTGAACTGACCCGTACTCGACCTGCCATACTGCGGATGTCCCGCCCGCTGGAGACCAGGGTCGAAATTGAATATCAGCCAACAGCGCGAAGCCGTCCGCCCCCGGGTGCGCGGCACCGAGCGTTCGGCCGCACGGCGCGCCGAACTCATCGCCATCGGACGGACGTTGTTCGCCGACACTTCGTACGACGCGCTCTCGATGGACGACATCGCCCGGCAGGCCCATGTCGCCAAGGGGCTGATCTACTACTACTTCCAGTCCAAGCGCGGCTACTACCTGGCGATAATCCAGGATTCCGTCGCCGGCCTGGTCACCTACGCGGCGAGCGGACTCGAACTGGCCCCGGTGGACCGCGTCCACCGCACCATCGACAGCTATCTGCGCTACGCCGAGCACAATCAGGCCGCGTACCGCACGATCGTCAGCGGGGGAGTCGGCTTCGACACCGAGGTGCACGCCGTGCGGGACGGGGTGCGCGAGGCGATCGTCTCGACCATCGCGGAAGGAGCGTACGGCCGCCGCGACATCGCGCCGCTGGCCCGTATGGGCCTGCTCGCCTGGGTGTGCAGTGTCGAGGGTGCCGCCCTCGACTGGATCGACCGCCCTGAACTGTCCCGCGAGACCATGCGCGAGCTGCTGGTCAAGACGCTCGGCGGCGCCATGCGCGCCATCGAGGAACTGGACCCCGCCTACCCGGCCCCGCAGCCGGCCCGCCGGGACGGCCGGCGAGAGCTGACGACAGCTGACGACAGCTGACGACGAGGGGCGGAGGCTCGTGGTCCTCCGCCCCAAGTCGCCCCGTGGGCCGGTCAGTCGATGGCCTTGATCAGTTCGCCGTCAGCGGTGTCCCCGCTCAGCTCCCAGAAGAACGTGCCGCCCAGGCGCTGCGCGTCCTTGAACTTCATCTTCCCCTTGATGGTCTTCGGGGTGTCGTAACTCCACCAGTCGCTGCCGCACTTGGCGTATGCCGTGCCGCCGACGGTGCCGGTCGCCGGGCACTTGGTCTTCAGCACCTTGTAGTCCTCGTTGCCGTCCTCGTACGTCCCCGCCGCCGGGCCGGTCGCCGTGCCGCCCGGCTTCGACCGGGTGACGCCGGTCCAGCCGCGTCCGTAGAAGCCGATGCCGAGCAGCAGCTTCGACGACGGGATGCCCAGGCTCTTGAGCTTGGCGATGGTGGCGGCGGTGTTGTAGCCCTCCGCCGGGATGCCCGGGTAGGAGGTCAGCGGGGAGTGCGGAGCCGTTGGGCCGGTGGCGGCCCAGGCGCCGAAGTAGTCGTACGTCATCGGGTTGTACCAGTTCACGTAGCGGACCGCGCCCGCGTAGTCCGCCGCGTCGATCCTGCCGCCGCTGGAGGCGTCGGCCGTGATCGCCGCCGTGATCAGCTCCCGCTTGCCGAACTTGGCGCGCAGCGCCGACATGAGGTCCCGGAACGCCTCCCGGCCGCTGGTGTCGCAGGTGAGGCCGCAGGCGCCGGGGTATTCCCAGTCGATGTCGATTCCGTCGAAGACATCCGCCCACTCGGAGTTCTCGACCAGGTCGTGGCAGGACCGGGCGAAGGCCGCGGGGTCCTTGGCCGCCTCGCCGAAGCCGCCCGACCAGCTCCAGCCGCCGAACGACCAGATGATCTTCAGGTTCGGATGGAGCTTCTTCAGCTTGCGGAGCTGGTTGAAGTTGCCGCTGAGCGGCTGGTCCGCGGTGTCGGCGACGCCGTCCACGGACTCCTCGGCGGTGAACGGCCTGTCGGTGTCCGCCCAGGCGTCGCCGAGGGCGCACTTGCCGCCGATGACGTTGCCGAAGGCGTAGTTGACGTGGGTGAGCCGGTCCGCGGAGCCGGACGTCTCGATGTTCTTGACGTAGTACTGGCGGCCGTAGATGCCCCAGTCGGTGAAGTAGCCCACGACCTTGGAGCCGGTCGCCCCGGCTTCTGCGGAGTCGGGCTCGGTGGCGGTCGCGCTGCTCGCGCCGGCGAGCAGGGCGGCACCGAGGACGGCGCAACAGCCGGCGGACAGGAGCGCCCGGAACCGGGTGCGGGGGCGGAGCGGGGTGGGCATCGGGTGTCTCCTCGCAGAGGACAGGGAGGGATCGCACGCCGATTGGCATGAACGCGGAGAGGCGCTGGATCGAAACCGTAGGAGGACTAGACCATTTGGTCAATGGTTCGGACCAATTTCCCGAGGCATCGGCAAGCCGAGGAATCGCCTGAAGTAAGCGGTCGTTAACTGGTGACTCAATGCGTCTGATCGGGCATACTCACAGCGCAGAGCCGCTGGTCAGCAGCTTCCGAGACCCGGGAGTGCGACCATCGGCCGGCACCTGTACTACCGGCGGAGCGGCCTCACAAAGGGCCAGTCCGCCCGTGCCCGAAAAGGGAGGAGAGCGTCGCCATGCCCGACCGCGCCCCGCAGCCGGTGGACCGTCAACTGCCCACGGACGAGGCCCGGGATCTGATCTCGCTCGTCCGCGACATCGCGCAGCGCGAGATCGCCCCGAAGGCGGCCCAGGAGGAGGACGCCGGACGCTTCCCGCGCGAGGTCTTCACCCTGCTCTCCGAGTCGGGACTCCTCGGCCTGCCGTACGACTCCGGGTACGGCGGCGGCGACCAGCCCTACGAGGTCTACCTCCAGGTCCTCGAAGAGCTGGCCGCGGCCCGTCTCACCGTCGGCCTCGGGGTAAGCGTGCACACCCTGGCCTCCTTCGCGCTCGCCGCCTACGGCACCAAGGAGCAGCAGGTCGAGCACCTGCCCGCGATGCTCGGCGGCGGCCTGCTCGGCGCCTACTGCCTCTCGGAGCCGTCTTCGGGCTCGGACGCCGCCTCCCTGCGCACGAAAGCCGTGCGCGAGGGCGACGACTGGGTGATCACCGGCACCAAGGCCTGGATCACACATGGCGGCATCGCCGACTTCTACACCGTCATGGCGCGTACCGGCGAGGACGGACCGCGCGGGATCACCGCCTTCCTGGTGCCCGGTGACGCGGCGGGCCTGAGCGGTGCGGTGCCCGAGAAGAAGATGGGCATGAAGGGCTCGCCCACCGCGCAGGTCCACTTCGACGGCGTCCGCGTCCTCGACGAGCGGCGCATCGGCGACGAGGGCCAGGGCTTCGCGATCGCGCTGTCGGCGCTCGACTCCGGGCGGCTCGGCATCGCGGCCTGCGCGATCGGCCTGGCCCAGGCGGCGCTCGACGAGGCCGTCGCCTATGCCACCGGGCGGCGGCAGTTCGGGCGGCCGATCGCCGACTTCCAGGGGCTGCGCTTCATGCTCGCCGACATGGCGACCCAGGTCGAGGCCGGCCGGGCGCTGTACCTGGCGGCCGCGCGGCTGCGTGACGCGGGCCGGCCCTTCGCCAAGCAGGCGGCCATGGCCAAGCTGCACTGCACCGATGCCGCGATGAAGGTGACGACCGACGCCGTCCAGATCCTCGGCGGATACGGCTACACCGCGGACTTCCCGGTCGAGCGCTACATGCGCGAGGCCAAGGTCCTGCAGATCGTCGAGGGCACCAACCAGATCCAGCGGATGGTCATCGCCCGTCACCTCGCGGGTCCCGAGACCCGCTGAACTGGCCCACCGTGACCTGGGGTGCCGCGAGCCGGACCCACTCCGGATCGTGGCGCCCCGGCAGCGTCCGGCCCCGGTCGGCCCAGGTGCGCATCAAGGCGCTGTAGATGGGCGGGTCCTGGGGCTGCGGCGGCGCCGGCCGAACCGATTCGGCGGGCGCGGGAACGAACACTCGGCGCTGACGCCCGGTCGCTGTGTAGGTGGGGGTCATACCAGGGCAACGCAGCTGAGGGCGGTCAGGTCACCGGTCCCCGGATTCGGGCGTGAGTTCGCAAACGTCCCTCCTCCCGTCCGGCCCGGGGCGGTCGGCTGACGTACCGGCGGTCATATCGCCGGCAGGGAGGCCTGCCGTGCCCGACGACCGCCCAGTACCGTCCTGGGCGGCGTGGACGCCGGCCGCAACGGCTCGACGAGTACCCCGTGCGGCAGGTGCCCACCAAGTCCCGCAGCGGCAGACCGACTTCTTCCCCTTCCCGGTCAGGGCGACGCGCTGGTCGGTCATGTCACGGCTACCACACGTGGTACGCCGCGCCGCGGCGCGCGATCGTCATGCTGCGCGTCGCCCGGCGGGTTTCGGTGAGGTCGCCTCCCGTCGGACCAGGACACACCGATCCTGCACCACGGCAGCCTGCGGGCCATGGTGCAGGGCAGTTGCCGGGACTGAGCGGCGCGGTGCCGAGCGGAGTCGCTCAGGCGGCCTGGCGCCGCTGGTCGGGAACCCTGATGGGGCGCGAGCCCGGGCCGCCGACGTGCGAGAAGGGCTGCGTCCGCCAGTCCAGCCCCTGAGGGAGCGTCAACAGCAGCGCGGTGTCCTGCTCCTGGAGCTTCAGCGACTCGTCCGCGGGCCGGGCGTCGGCGGCCCGGCGGCCCGTACCGGCGCAGACCGTGAGGCCGAACGGGTTCCATGGCGAGGCGCACAGCGCGTGCTCCGGCAGGACGTCCTCGTCCGCCAGCAGGGCGATGGGCTGCGCGCAGTCCGGGCAGGTCACCCGGTACATCTCGAAGGTGTCGTACGTGTCGAGCTCGTCGTCGAGTGCGTCGGGTTCGACGCCCTCCGGCTCGGGCTCGGCGACGGCGTGGAGCCGCTTGGGCGCGGTACGACCAGGGCGCTTAAGACTCTGCATGGGATTCTCCCCCTCGGGCTGGGCCGTGAAGGCGCTGCGGCCTCGACCACAGCAAGCACTTCCCGCCCGGTATCGGCGGTAATCACGAGTCCATGCAGTAGACCCTCCGTCGTGTGTGGCGTTCGTCACATGCCATCCGCAGGTGCCTGTGGCGGCCCTTTTCCCTCCGGGACGGCTCACAGCCCGCTCTCGACCACATCACGAACCGGGTATGACCTGGGCTGCTCAGGTATCGGAGGAGATCATGCACCCTGTAGGTTCTTGCGTCATGGAGGAGCTCGACCGACAGATCGTGCAGCTGCTCGTCAAGGACGGGCGGATGAGCTACACAGACCTGGGCAAGGCCACGGGACTGTCCACGTCGGCCGTGCACCAGCGGGTGCGCCGGCTGGAGCAGCGCGGCGTCATCCGCGGCTATGCCGCCGTCGTCGACCCCGAGGCGGTGGGGCTGCCCATGACCGCCTTCATCTCGGTGAAGCCGTTCGACCCGAGCGCCCCCGACGACATCGCGGACCGTCTCGCCGACGTCCCCGAGATCGAGGCCTGCCACAGCGTCGCGGGCGACGAGAACTACATCCTCAAGGTGCGGGTTGCCACCCCCCACGAGCTGGAGGAACTGCTCGCCCGGCTGCGCTCGCTGGCCGGGGTGTCCACGCGCACGACTGTGGTGCTGTCGACGCCGTACGAGGCGCGGCCGCCGCGGATCTGACCCACCTGCGTGCCGGGCGGCTCCCGCGAGGCGCGAGACTGTTCCCCATGAGTGAGCGCACCCCCGAGCCGAAGACCGTCCTGCTCCGCCGCGGCGAGGTCCACAGTCCCGCCGACCCGTTCGCGACAGCGATGGTCGTGGAGCGCGGACACGTCGCCTGGGTCGGCACCGAGGGCGCAGCCGATGCCTTCGCGGACGGCGTCGACGGGGTGATCGACCTCGACGGAGCCCTCGTCACCCCCGCGTTCACCGACGCACACGTGCACACCACCTCCACCGGTCTCGCCCTCACCGGCCTCGACCTGTCCGGCGCCGCTTCCCTCGACGCGGCCCTCGATCTCGTACGGGACTTCGCCGCCGCCCGCCCTGCCGACCGGGTCCTGCTCGGCCACGGCTGGGACGCCTCGCGCTGGCCCGGCGGGCGCCCGCCGACGCGTGCCGAACTCGACCGGGCCACCGGCGGCCGCCCCCTCTACCTCAGCCGGATCGACGTCCACTCGGCGGTCGTCACCACGGCCCTGCTGGACATGGTTCCCGGGGACATCACCCGCGAGGACGCCCCCTTCACCAGCGACGCCCACCACGCCGTACGGGCCGCCGCCTTCGCCGCCGTCACGGCCGAGCAGCGCACCGAGGCCCAGCGCACGGCGCTCGCACACGCCGCCTCCCTCGGCATCGGCACCGTCCACGAGTGCGCCGGCCCGGAGATCTCCTCGGAGGACGACTTCACCGGCCTGCTCCGGCTCGCGGCCGAAGTACCGGGTCCGCGCGTCGTCGGCTACTGGGCGGAACAGGATGCCGACAAGGCGCGGGAACTCGGCGCGGCCGGCGCGGCAGGAGACCTGTTCGTCGACGGTGCCCTCGGCTCCCACACCGCCTGCCTGCACCAGCCGTACGCCGACGCCGACCACGCGGGCACCGCCTACCTGGACGCGGCCGCCGTCGCCGCCCATGTGGTCGCCTGCACCGAGGCGGGCCTTCAGGCGGGCTTCCACGCGATCGGCGACGCCGCCGTGACCGCCGTGGTCGAGGGTGTGCGCGCCGCTGCCGAGAAGGCCGGCCAGGCCCGTGTCCGTGCCGCCCGACATCGCGTCGAGCACGCCGAGATGCTCACCCCCGAGACCGTCGCGGCCTTCGCGGAACTCGGGCTGACCGCCTCCGTCCAGCCCGCCTTCGACGCGCTGTGGGGCGGTGAGGACGGCATGTACGCCAGGCGCCTGGGTGCCGGGCGGGCCCGCACCCTCAACCCCTTCGCGGCCCTGCTGCGCGCCGGTGTCCCGCTCGCCTTCGGCTCCGACAGCCCGGTCACCCCTCTCGACCCGTGGGGCACGGTCCGCGCGGCCGCCTTCCACCGCACGCCCGAGCACCGCGTCTCGGTACGCGCCGCGTTCACCGCGCACACGCGCGGCGGCTGGCGGGCCGTCGGCCGGGACGACGCGGGTGTCCTCGTGCCGGGCGCGCCCGCGGACTACGCCGTGTGGCGCACCGACGAACTGGTCGTCCAGGCCCCGGACGACCGGGTGGCCCGCTGGTCGACCGACCCCCGCTCCGGTACCCCCGGCCTGCCCGATCTGACCCCGGGCCGCGACCTCCCGGTCTGCCTGCGCACGGTGGTGGGCGGACGAACGGTTTTCGTACGGCCGGGCGAGTGATCTCCCGGGGTGGCGCGGTGAAGATCCGCCGCCGCGGCCCCGTCGCGCGACCTGCGCATCCTCCGCGCTGACCAGGGCTTTGGGCGAATAAGCGCAGGTCAAACGTCTGTTGACAGGCGACGGCAGGGGGCCGGTAGGTTCGGCCGAGTCCACCACCGGACGCCCGACCGGGGAACGTCCGCCCACTCACCGCAGCGCCGCTGGGTCAGGGACGGTGTGCCGCACCGGGGCACCGCCACTGGGAGCCAGGCTCAGCGCCCACGCCGCGGCGAGGGAGCGTTCCGGCCGGTCGGGGAGGTGTGACCCGGGTGGGGCCCGGACGCTCAGTAGACAACGGCTTTCGGTCGACCCGCAGCCAGCGGGTCCCAGGTCGGCCCGAAGGGCGCCGGGCCCCCATCCGCAGAACGCACAGCGGTCGAAACAGGCATTACTACCCCGCGCTTGCGGAAACGACACCACCATACGAACGTCCTGTCGCGTCGCCGCAGGCCGCGGCCACTATGGTGGACCCCTGGGTACGGACTCGAAGGGGCAGCAGTGAACGACGGCGACGGGACCCTGGGGGCAGCGGCCAAAGGGAGGCGGTTCGGCCCGCTCGGCACGGCGTTGGTGATCATTCCGACCTACAACGAGGCGGAGAACATCACGTCGATCGTCGGCCGGGTGCGCAAGGCGGTCCCCGAGGCGCACGTGCTCGTGGCCGACGACAACAGCCCCGACGGCACGGGCAAGCTCGCCGACGAACTCGCCGTCGGTGACGAGCAGGTCCAGGTTCTGCACCGCAAGGGCAAGGAGGGCCTCGGCGCCGCCTACCTCGCGGGCTTCCGCTGGGGCATGGAGAACGGCTACGGCGTCCTGATCGAGATGGACGCCGACGGCTCCCACCAGCCCGAGGAACTGCCCCGTCTGCTGACCGCCCTCAAGGGCGCCGACCTCGTCCTCGGCTCCCGCTGGGTGCCCGGCGGCCGGGTCGTGAACTGGCCGAAGTCCCGCGAGTTCATCTCCCGCGGCGGCAGCCTCTACTCACGCCTCGCCCTCGACCTGCCGCTGCGCGACATCACCGGCGGCTACCGCGCCTTCCGCCGCGAGACCCTCGAAGGGCTCGGCCTCGACGACGTCGCCTCCCAGGGCTACTGCTTCCAGGTCGACCTCGCCCGCCGCGCGGTCAAGGCCGGCTACCAGGTGGTCGAGGTGCCCATCACCTTCGTCGAGCGCGAACTCGGCGACTCCAAGATGAGCCGGGACATCCTCGTGGAAGCGCTGTGGCGGGTCACGACATGGGGCGTGGGGGAGCGGTTCGGCAAGATAGCCGGCCGCGGCGGCAAGCAGTCGCCGCGGTGACAACGAGCTGACGGCGGTGGAACGCGGGGCCGCGCAGGCCCGGTCGATCGCCCCCTCGTCCCGCGCCGAGCCGGGCCCAGGCACACTTGAGGCATGACGACTGGCGCTTCCACTCCCACGCCTCCCGCCCGGCCCCGGCGCTCCCGGCTGCGGACGTTCCTGCCGCTCGGCGTCGCGGCCTGGCTGGTCCTGGAGATCTGGCTGCTGACCGTGGTCGCGGGCGCGTCGAACGGATTCGTGGTGTTCCTGCTGCTGCTCGCCGGCCTCGTCCTCGGCGCGGTGGTGATCAAGCGCGCCGGCCGGCGCGCCTTCCGGAACCTCAATGAGGCGTTGCAGCGGGGCGAGGCCCCGTCGAACTCGCGCGGCGGGGGCAACGGACTGATGATGCTGGGCGGCCTGCTCCTCATGCTCCCGGGCCTGGTCTCGGACGCGGTGGGCCTGCTCCTCCTCGTCCCCCCGGTCCAGAAGGCCCTCAGCCGCTATGCGGAGCGCACCTTCGACCGCAGGCTGCGTGCGGCCGCCCCGGGCACCCTGGGTGACGCCTTCCAGCAGGCCCGGATCCACCGCCCCGACGGGAAGGTGGTGCAGGGCGAGGTCATCAGGGACGAACCGGGCGATGCCCCGCAGGACCGGCGGCCGCCGCTGACGCACTGACGGAACGCGCGAAGCCGCGGGCTCCGTACTCACGTACGGAGCCCGCGGCTTCGTGCTTGTGTCGTGTTCCGCCCGACCCGCGCAGGGACTACGCCGACTTGCGGCTGTCCCGCGGGTGCACCGCGATGTTCATCGCACCGGAGCGGAGAACGGCCAGGCGCTCCTCGAGGACCTCTTCGAGTTCCTCGCGGGTGCGCCGCTCCATCAGCATGTCCCAATGCGTACGCGCGGGCTTGGCCTTCTTCTCTTCAGGGCCGTCGCCGTCCACCAGGAGTGCTGGGGCCCCGCAGACCTTGCACTCCCACTCCGGCGGGATCTCCGCCTCGACCGAGAAGGGCATCTCGAAGCGGTGCCCCTTCTCGCATGCGTACTCCACGGCCTGGCGCGGGGCCAGGTCGATGCCGCGGTCCGTCTCGTAGCTGGTCACCACGAGGCGCGTGCCGCGAAGAGCTCGCTCACTCATGAATCGTGCCTCCCGGGCTTGTCGCCCACAGGACAGGTGTCGCTGTCGTCGTCATCCGGTCAACGTCCGGTCGGCGGTAAAGATTCCCGTTCCGGGTGATGCGTCGCCGTCGTAGCCGCCCCTTGTTGTACCCACCGGCGCCCGGTTTGTCACATCTGCTAGCAGATGTCACCCAGCGTTTCGGCATCTTTGACGCGCAGTAACGGTACGCCTGGCAGGCCAAACGCGTACACTACAGCCCTTTCGTGTTGAACGCTAAATCCTCTCGGGAACCGGATTGCCCGCGGCGCCGATCGCACGCCGCACCGGAACCCGCGCGAGCAGCACGAACCCGATGACGAAGAAGGCCACCAGCGAGATGATCGCGTCCCGGTAACTTCCCGTCAGCTGGTAGGTGAGGCCGAACAGAAGCGGGCCGAGCCAGCTCATGCCGCGGTCGCTCATCTCGTACGCGGAGAAGTACTCGGCCTCCTTGCCGGGCGGAACGAGATGCGAGAACAAGGAGCGGGACAGGGCCTGGCTGCCGCCGAGGACGAGCCCGATCCCGGCGGCCAGGACGAAGAACCAGACGGGCGCCCCGGCGGGCAGGAAGTATCCGGCCCCCAGCGTCACGGTCCAGGCGATCAGCGAGCCCAGGATCGTGCGCTTCGCGCCGTACACCCGGGCCAGCCGGCCCATCCCCAGGGCCCCCGCCACCGCCAGGACCTGGACCAGCAGTACGGCACCGATGAGGGTCGACTGTCCGAGGCCGAGTTCCTCGGAACCGTAGACCGAGGCCTGGGAGATCACCGTCTGGATGCCGTCGTTGTAGATCAGGTACGACAGGAGGAAGGCGAGCGTCAGCGGGTGGCGGCGCATGTCGCGGACGGTCGCGGCGAGCTGCCTGACCCCGGGTACGGAAGCCTCCCTCGTCCCGGTGCGGCGGTCGCGCAGCCGGCGCAGCGGAACCACGGTGAAGGCACCCCACCACAGGCCGGCCGACGCCAGACAGATGCGGACCGCCGCTCCCTCCGAGAGGCCGAAGCTGTCGTGGGCGGTGTAGAGGACCAGATTCACGACCAGGACCAGCGACCCCGCCGCATAGCCGAAGGCCCAGCCCCGGGAGGAGACCGCGTCGCGCTCCTCCGGCGGGGCGATCTGCGGCAGATAGGAGTTGTAGAGCATCGTCCCGACGGACTGTGCCGCGTTCGCGACGACCAGCAGCACGCCCCCGAGCAGATAGCGGTCGCCGTCGAGGAAGAACATGCCGGCGGTCGCCGCGGCCCCCGTGTAGGCCGCGGCCGCCAGGAGGGGCTTCTTGCGGCCGGTGCGGTCCGCGGCCGCGCCCACCAAGGGCATCACCACCACGGCCACGATCACCGACAGTGACACCGTGTACGCGAAGAACGACCCGGCGCGCACCGGGATCCCCAGCGGATGCACAAACCCGTCCGCGTCCGCCGCCGACTTGGCGACCGACGTCAGATAGGGCCCCAGGAACACCGTGAGCACGCTCGTCGAGTAGACGGAGCACGCCCAGTCGTAGAAGTACCAGCCGCGCTGTTCGCGCCGCCGCTGGGCGGTCTCGCCGGCCTCGTCGGCCGAACCCGCCCGCACGGTGTCGGTGCCCACCCGTGCCCTCGCTTCCCCGTGAAGGTGCCGCGCGAAGGCGTTCGCTCACGGGGTCAGACCCAGACGCCCCGATCTTCCATGACCTTGCGCAGCGTGTCGATGTGATCGGTCATGATGCCATCGACTCCCAGGTCCAGGAGCCGGTGCATGCGATCGGGTTCGTTGATGGTCCACACGTGCACCTGGAGCCCGTGCGCGTGGGCGGTGCGGATGAAGCGGTGGTCCACCACCTGGATACCGGACTGGGACTCGGGCACCTGGGCGGCGACCGCCGAGCGGCGCAGGGCGGCAGGCACGCCCCACGAGCGCAGCCGCAGGTTGAGCACACCCCGGGTGCCGTACGACGTCGCCAGGCGCGGCCCGGCCAAGTGCTGGGCGCGCACCACGCGCGCCTCGGCGAACGAGCCGACGCAGATCCGGTCCCAGGCGTTCGTGCGCTCGATCAGGTCGAGCAGGGGGTGGAGTGCCTGCTCCGCCTTGACGTCGATGTTCCACCGCACGTCGGGGAGGGTCTCCAGGAGCTCTTCGAAGAGGGGCACCGGCTCCTTGCCCGCCACGCGCGCGTGCCGCACGTCCCGCCAGGGCAGGTCCGCTATCCGGCCCGCTCCGTCCGTGACCCGGTCCAGCGTCGAGTCGTGGAAGGCGACCAGCTTCCCGTCGGCGGTGGCGTGGACGTCGGTCTCGATGTACCGGTACCCCGCTTCGACCGCGCGCCGGAACTGCAGCACGGTGTTCTCCAGGCCGTCCGCCGCCCCGCCGCGGTGGGCGAAGGGGATCGGACCGGGATGGTCGAGATAGGGGTGGCGAATCCGCGAGGTCACCGTCGAAGTATCGCTCGCCCCGGTTGCCCCGTGGCAACGACCGTGCTGCCGCCGGATGCCGGGGGGACGGCGAACAGCCGCAGGAAGAGCTGGGCGAGCGGGCCGATCGACACCGCGTACAGGACGGTGCCGACGCCGATGGTGCCGCCCAGGGCGAAGCCGGTCGCCACGACGGCGGCCTCGACGGCCGTCCGCAGCAGCCGGATCGAGCGGCCGGTGCGCCGGTGGAGTCCGGTCATCAGCCCGTCCCGCGGGCCCGGACCGAAGCGGGCGGCGATGTAGAGGCCGGTGGCCACGCCGTTGAGCAGGATGCCGGAGAGGAGAAGCGGAATCCGTACGGCCAGTGTGTGCGCCTCGGGGACGGCTGCGAGGGTGCCGTCCATGGCGATCCCGATGACGAAGACGTTGGAGACCGTGCCCAGGCCCGGCCGCTGGCGGAGCGGAATCCACAGGAGCAGCACCGCCGCCCCCACGACGATCGACACGACGCCGATCGTCCAGCCCGTGAGTTCGGCCAGTCCCTGGTGCAGCACGTTCCAGGGCTCGAGGCCCAGCCCCGCTTCGACGAGCAGCGCCGAGCTCGCCCCGTAGATCGCGAGACCGACGTACAACTGGATCAACCGTCGCCCCAGACGACGCTTCGCCGGGAAGGCCGACAATGCAGGCAACGCGGACAAGAGGTCCCCCCTGTGGTGGTAGTGGCCTGATGCATGACACCCTGTGGCTTGATGGGAAGCGTCATCCATGGCCAATTCGGGGAAGGTGGACTGATTTCCATGGGGCAGTGGACCTCGGCGGTGGGGGCGGCACAACTTGCCCGGCTGCTCAACTCCCAGCAGGACCGTCCGGCGGGTCCCGGCACGCGCCGTCCGCCCGCCTACCGCGCGCTGGCCGACGGCATCCGGCTGCTGGTGCTGGAAGGACGCGTCCCGGTGGCCGCCCGGCTGCCCGCCGAACGTGAGCTGGCGCTGTCCCTGTCCGTCAGCCGCACCACCGTCGCCGCCGCCTACGAGGCGCTGCGTACCGAGGGCTTCCTGGAGTCGCGGCGCGGCGCGGGCAGCTGGACCGCCGTGCCGGCCGGCAATCCCCTGCCCGCGCGCGGGCTGGAGCCGCTGCCGCCCGAGGCCCTCGGCTCGATGATCGACCTCGGCTGTGCGGCCCTGCCCGCTCCCGAGCCGTGGCTGACCCGCGCCGTCCAGGGGGCCCTCGAGGAGCTGCCGCCGTACGCCCACACGCACGGCGACTATCCCGCCGGGCTGCCCGCGCTGCGTTCGATGATCGCCGAGCGGTACTCCGCGCGCGGGATCCCGACCATGCCCGAGCAGATCATGGTGACGACCGGGGCGATGGGCGCGATCGACGCCATCTGTCATCTGTTCGCGGGACGTGGCGAGCGCATCGCGGTCGAGTCGCCCTCGTACGCCAACATCCTCCAGCTGATGCGGGAGGCCGGTGCCCGGCTCGTGCCGGTCGCGATGGCCGAGGGGCTGGCGGGCTGGGACATGGACCGCTGGCGGCAGGTGCTCCGGGATTCCGCGCCCCGGATGGCGTATGTCGTCGCCGACTTCCACAACCCCACAGGTGCGCTCGCCGACGGCGACCAGCGGCGCCGGCTGGTGGAGGCTGCCCGGTCGGCGGGGACCGTGCTGGTCGCCGACGAGACGATGAGCGAGCTGTGGCTGGACCCTGACGTCGATATGCCGCGGCCCGTGTGCTCCTTCGACGCGGCAGGGTCGACCGTCATCACCGTCGGGTCGGCGAGCAAGGCCTTCTGGGCGGGAATGCGCATCGGGTGGGTGCGTGCGGCCCCCGACGTGATCCGCAGCCTGGTCGCCGCGCGCGCGTACGCCGATCTGGGCACGCCCGTGCTGGAGCAGCTGGCCGTGAACTGGCTGTTCAGCACCGGGGGCTGGGCGCAGGCCGTGGACGTGCGGCGGGCTCAGGCCCGGGAGAACAGGGAGGCACTGGTGGCCGCCGTACGGCGGGAGCTGCCCGAGTGGGAGTTCGAGGTGCCGAAGGGGGGCCTCACGCTGTGGGTGCGGACGGGGGGCCTGTCCGGGTCGCGGCTCGCCGAGATGGGTGAGCGGGTCGGGGTGCGGGTGCCGTCCGGGCCGCGGTTCGGGGTGGACGGGGCGTTCGAAGGATATGTGCGGTTGCCGTTCACCGTGGGGGGCGCGGTGGCGGAGGAGGCGGCGGTGCGGCTGGCTTCGGCGGCGCGGTTGGTGGAGAGCGGGGGGTCCGGGGGCGGGGAGACGCCGCGTACGTTCGTGGCGTGACCTCGTGTCGCGAGACGTCCCGCCGCTGTCCGCGGGACCTGGTGCCGCGTCAGCCAGGGTTCGCCCCGTCGCGACGGACGCCGCTCCTTGACGGGCAAACCCTGGCTGGCGCGGCTCTAGGAAGTCTCCGCGACGACAGCTTCCGTGGGCACCGGCTCCGGCAGCTGCTCCTCGTCCGCCGGTTTCGTGCGCGGCGGCAGCAGCGCCAGCACCGCCTGACGGTCCGCCTCGCTCGTGGCGTCGTCGTACGGGTCCGGCGTCGCCGGGACCTGGAGACGGTGGACCGGGCCCGTGCCCAGGCGGGCGTAGCCGCGGCCGGGCGGCACCTGCGCGAGGGGGGTCGTGGGCGGGGGCGCGCCGAGGACCGCCTCCAGCTGCTCGGCCGTGGCGGGACCGAGGACGACACGCGCGCGCGTGTGCTGCCGTACGGCGTCGCTCAGGACGTCCGTGCTGTCGGACTGGTCGGCCACGACCACCGTCACGTTCGCCGCGCGGCCGTGCCGGAGCGGGACCTGGAGCAGGGACTGCGGGTCCTTGCGGCCGTCGGCGGCGGCCAGGTGGGCGAAGGCACTCGGGCGGTCCACGAGGATCCACAGCGGCCGCCTGGTGTCGTCCGGCGGCGGGTGGCCCGCCTGGCGGGCCTGGTTGGCCGCGATGAGACGGCGCTCGGTCTCGTGGGCCGCCCACTCCAGACTCGCCAGGGCGCCGGCCAGCCCGCACTCGACGGCCAGGACGCCGTCCCGGCCGGTCAGACAGGCGTACTCGCCGGTGCTGCCGCCCTCGACGATCACCACGTCGCCGTGCTGCAGCGCCTGGAGGGCGACCGAACGCAGCAGGGTCGAGGTGCCGCTGCCGGGCTGGCCCAGCACCAGCAGATGGGGTTCGGTGGAGCGGATGCCCGTGCGCCAGACGACCGGGGGGACGTCGCGCTGCTCCTCACCATGGGTGAGGGGGAGCGTGCGCTGGACCTGGCTGGGGTCGGTGAAACCGAGGACCGTCTCGCCGGGCGCCGTGACGAAGCGCTGGGCGGCGATGTCGGTGGGCAGCGGCGCGAGGACCGTGACGGTGAGCTGGTTGCCCTCCTCCTCCCAGGCGAAGTGGTATTCGCGGCCGCGGCCCGACTTGGCGTGCAGCAGTTGCTCGATCCGCGCGCGGGACTCCGCCTCGCCGTCGGTGAAGTAGGCCGGGTAGCGGATCACGAGGTGAGTGACGCGTCCCGAGCCGTCGAACTCGTAGGCGGGGAAGGCCTTCTCCCACTCACCGCCGTGGGCGTACAGCGGAGCCGGGTCCTCGGCGGTCGAGAAGTAGGGGACGAGGGCCTCGTACAGTGACCGGAGGCGCTGTGTCTGCGGCTCGTCGGGTCCCGCCGCAGCCTGCGGCTTGCGCTCCCGGCCCTGCCAGGCCGCCGCCGCCATCAGCGTGATGACGGCGAGCAGCGGGCCGTACGGCACGAGTGCCACGACCAGAACCACCGACGCCACCAGGAACAGCAGCGGCCCGCGCTTGTCCTTGGGTGTGTCGGCCCACTTGCGGCGCGCGGCCGACGCCAGCCGGCGCAGCCCGCGGGTGATCGTGAGCAGCGGATGGAGGACGTCGGTGGCGCTGTCGGCGGCCGTCCGGGCCAGCTCCCGGCTCCGGGCGATCTGCGCGCTGCCTGTGCTCAGGATGCGGGGGAGGGGGCGCCGGGCCACAGCTGTCTCCTGAAGGTGCGTACGGTCGGGTGGGGCGTCAGAAGTTGATTCCGCCGAGGAGGCTCGCCAGGCTCTCGCCGCCGGCCTTGATGCTCGGGGCGATGGCCGTGCTCGCCAGGTAGAAGCCGAACAGGACCGAGACCGTGGCGTGCGACGCCTTCAGTCCGTCCTTGCGGAAGAAGAGGAAGACGATGATGCCGAGCAGGACCACGCCTGAGATGGACAGGATCATTTGAGCTCTCCTGGTTCGCGGGGACAGTCACCATGAGTACTTCCAGGATCACAGGATGTATCCATACGATAAAAGGTGCAACTGGGTGAATTTCTATAGATTCCACCCGGGTGACTGAACTGCCTTGGACCCTCCGGGGAGGGCTCCTGCCGCGAAGGGCACCCGTGGTGATCTTTGCCGAGGACGCGTCCGGTGATGTGCTCCGGAAGCCAGTACCCTGGCGATTCACTCGAACGGTTGTAACGAGAGGCGGTCCGGCCGATGACTGAAGCCCCCGACCCCGAGGTCGTGGAGCTGGCGACCAAGATCTTCGATCTGGCCCGGCGAGGGCAGACCGAGGCGCTCGTGGCGTACGTCGACGCGGGCGTTCCGGCCAACCTCACCAACGACCGCGGTGACTCGCTGGTGATGCTCGCCGCCTACCACGGCCACGCCGAAGCGGTGCGCGGACTGCTCGCCCGGGGTGCCGAGGCCGACCGGATCAACGACCGTGGCCAGACCCCGCTCGCCGGGGCCGTCTTCAAGGGCGAGGGAGAAGTCATCAAGGTCCTCCTGGAGGCCGGCGCCGACCCGGCCGCCGGCACGCCGTCGGCCGTCGACACGGCCCGGATGTTCGGTAAGGCTGACCTGCTCGAACTGTTCGGCGCAAGCTGATCCAACTGTCCTGACCAGGGAAAACAAACAAAACGGGGGAGGCGGTAACGGGCCGCCGAAATTTCGGTCGCGGCAGATGGAACTGCCGAGTCATCATGACGTCGTGATTCACGGACGCGATGGCTGGGCAGGTGATGCCGCACCGCGCGGACCGTGATGAGGTCCGCATGGGCCACCGACGAGAGGCAGAGGAAGATGGTCTACAGCAAGCAGGAAACGGCGGGCGCCCCGACGTGTTGTCACGCGGCCAGGTAATGCACGTCCCCGGTTGCGTCGACGCTTGATGTGAGGCTGTTTCCCATGTTCGATCCGGTCATAGCGCCCAGCGGTACGCTGCTCGGCCTGCTTCAGCGGGGCCGTGGCGACGGCACGCTGCACGCGCTCACCGCACCGCGCGCCGAAGCGCTCGCGGCCCTGAACCACTGTGTGCTGCGCGACCCCCGCCACGACTGGCAGGTGGAGAACCGCAGCCTGTACTACGCCCGCCTCTACCTCGACCTGAACGGCGAGCTCGACGAGATCGAGGCCCACCTCTTCGACGTCGAGGACGTGTTCGACACCGACGAGTCACGCACCGGGCTCGCCCTCGCGGTCCTGGGCCACCTCGCCTCGTACGGCAGGCGCGACGCGCTCGAACTGCTGCGCAGGTACGCCGCCTCAGGCGCCAACTGGGCCTGGGCACTGGACGAACTGGCGCTGCGTGACGACGACGCCGGTCTGCGGGCCCTCGCGGCCCCCGTCCTGGCGCGCTTCGCGGCCGATACCGAGGGCGAGGCCGAGCTGGCCGCCGCCGTGCGCGACGCATTCGAGCCCCGGCCCTGGCGGCTGTGGGCCGAAGATCCGCGCGAATCCATCGCGACGCGCGTGCGTGCCGCTCAGGAGACCGGCTGCTTCGACCGCTGGCAACGCCAGATGCGACCGGCCGGCCCCCGTCCGGGATGGAGCGTGCAGGCCGTCTTCGAATGGGCCCAGCAGGGCGTCGAACGCGGCGCCGCCCTCCACGTCCCCGCCGCCCGCTGCCTCTCGGCCGTCGCCGGACCGGAGGACCGGCCCGAGATCGTGGGGGCCGCCGAGCACGGCGGCGACGGTGCCCGCTGCACCGCCTTGCGCTACCTCGCCGACAGCAACGATCCCGAAGCCCTCGACCTGATCGAGGGCGCCGTGACCACCGGCTCGGTGACCGTCGTCGAGGCCGCCGTCGACGCCTTCGAGCGCATGCGCAGTGTCGCCGCGGTCGACCGTGCGCGCGGCTGGGCCCGACGGCCCGACCCGCTGGGCGCCGCCGCCGGCCGGATGCTCGCCTGCCGTGGCGGAGCCCAGGACAGCGAACTGGTCCTCGCGGCACTCCGCGAGGCCGTACGGGGCGAAGGACCCGACGCGCCGACCCTGTGGACTCTTGTCGACGGGGCCGGACGGCTCGGCATCGCCTGCGCCGCACCCGTGCTCCGCCATGTCTACCGCGAGACCGCCTCGTCCCACCTGCGCGGCCGGGCCGCACGCGCGCTCGCCGCCACTGACCCCTCCTTCGCCACCGGATTCGCCGTCGAGTGCCTCTGGGACTGCGAGGAGTCCACCCGCGAGATCGCCGCCCGGCACGCCGAGACCGGTGACGCCCGGGTCGTGGAGCGCCTGCGCAGGCTCGCGGCCGATCCGGCCGAGGAGGCCGAAGTCCAGACAGCCGTACGCAGCCGGATCGGGCCCGACGCGCCCGCCGTGTGAACGAGGCGTGACCCGTGGGTCAGGCGCGTATGGACGCCGCCTGACCTGCTCGGGTGCGCAGCGCAACGCTCACGGACCGTTCCTTGTCCGGAAAGATCCACGTTGACGCGGCCACGTCCGGCACGGCGACAACACCGGTATGCGTGTCGTCATCGTGACCGAATCCTTTCCCCCCGACGTGAACGGCGTGGCCCACTGCGCGCTCCAGACCGCCCGACACCTCGTCGCTCGTGGTCATGCCCCCGTCGTCGTCGCCCCGGCCACCGCCGCCGGGAACGGGCCCGACGCCCTCGCGCCGTGCCCCGTCCTCCGTGTCCCCTCCCTTCCGCTCCCGGGCTACCCCCAGGTCCGCGTCGCGCTCCCCAGCCGACGCGTCGCCGCGGCGATCAGCGAGCACCGCGCCGACATCGTCCACCTGGCCAGCCCCTTCGTCCTCGGCGTCCGCGGCATGGCCGCCGCCGCCAGGCTGGACATCCCCGCCGTGGCCGTCTACCAGACCGACCTCGCCGGATACGCCCGCACCTACATGGGCGCCGGTGAGGCAGCGGCCTGGCGCCGCATCCGCTCCGTCCACTCGGCCGCGGACCTCACCCTCGCCCCGTCCAGCGCGGCCCTGCACGACCTCGAGGCGCACGGCGTGCCGCGCGTACGGCTGTGGCCGCGGGGCGTGGACACCGTCCGCTTCCGCCCCGACCTCCGCGACGAGGCGCTGCGCCGCGAACTCGCGCCAGAGGGCGAACTGATCGTCGGCTACGTGGGGCGCCTCGCCCCGGAGAAGCAGATCGAGCTCCTGGCCGGAGCGTGCGGTCTGCCGGGCGTCCGCGTCGTGATCGTCGGCGACGGGCCGAGCCGGCCGAGCCTCGACCAGGCGCTGCCCGGCGCGGTCTTCCTGGGCAGGCGCACCGGCGACGAACTCGCCCGGGTCTTCGCCTCCCTGGACGTCTTCGTGCACACCGGTCCCTTCGAGACCTTCTGCCAGACCGTGCAGGAGGCCATGGCGAGTGGCGTGCCGGTAGTCGCGCCCGCCGCGGGCGGCCCGCTGGACCTGGTCGCACACGGGCGCACCGGGCTGCTGGTCCCGGCGCGCGACGCGGCCGCCGTACGGGACGCGGTGTGGTCCCTGGCGGCCGACCCCGCCGTGCGGGCCGCCTACGGCGCCACCGCGCGCGCGACCGTCGAGGGGCGTACCTGGGCGGCCGTCGGAGACCAGCTGATCGGGCACTACGCGGGCGTGCTCAGCACGCGCCGGACGGCGGTGGCCGCATGAGCTCGCTGCGGATCGTCCGGCTGGCGAACTTCGTCGCGCCCGCGTCCGGTGGGCTGCGCACCGCGCTGCGCGAGCTGGGCAAGGGCTTCAAGGCGGCGGGACACGAGCCGGTTCTCATCGTGCCCGGCGAGCGGGCCGGCGACCGCGAGACCGAGCAGGGGCGGGTGATCACACTGCCGGGTCCGCTGCTGCCCGGCACAGGCGGCTACCGCGTTCTCGCCGACAAGCGGCGAGTGGCCCGGCTTCTGGAGGAGCTGGCCCCCGACCGTCTGGAGGTCTGCGACCGTACGACCCTCAGGTGGACCGGCAAGTGGGCGCGGCGGGCGCGCGTCCCGGCCGTGATGGTCTCCCACGAGACCGCCGACGGCGTCCTGCGCACCTGGGGTCTGCCGGACCACCTGTCCCGGCGGGCGGCCGACGCCCTCAACATCCGTACGGCACACACGTACGCGCGCGTGGTGTGCACCACGGAGTTCGCCGAGCGGGAGTTCGTGCGGATCGGGGCGCGCAACGTCGTACGGGCCCCGCTGGGCGTCGATCTGGTGGAGCGGCACCCCGCCCTGTGCGACCCCCGTCTGCGCGCCCGGCACGCGCGCGTGGACGAGGCGCTCCTGGTGATGTGTTCCCGGCTGTCGGTGGAGAAGCGGCCCGGAACGGCGCTGGACGCCCTGGAGGCGCTGGTTCGGCGCGGCCGGCGAGCGGTGCTGGTGGTCGCCGGGGACGGGCCGCTGCGCGGGCGGCTCGAACCGCGGGCGCGCGAGCGCGGGTTGCCGGTCGCCTTCCTCGGACACGTCGGCGACCCCGGTGCGCTCGGCGCGCTGCAGGCGACCGCCGACGTGTGTCTGGCGCCGGGGCCCGCCGAGACGTTCGGGCTCGCCGCGCTGGAGGCGATGGCATGCGGCACACCCGTGGTGGCGAGCGCGTCGTCCGCGCTGCCCGAGGTGATCGGCTCCGCCGGGGCCACGGCCGCGGACCACGGGGACGCCTTCGCGGACGCCGTGGAGATGCTGCTCGACCGCCCGGCGGGGGAGCGGCGCGAGGCCGCACGCGCGCGTGCGGAGTGCTTCGGGTGGCCTACGGCGGTCGACGCGTTCCTCGCCGCGCACGACGCGGTGCCCGCCCCACGCCGTTTCGTGCCGGGGGGCATCGCATGAGACCCGTGCGTTTCGTCGCCCTCGGCGACTCGTTGACCGAGGGCGTGGGCGATCCCGTAGGCGAAGGGTGGCGCGGCTGGGCCGCGCTCCTCGCGGCGGGACTCGGCGAGGAGCCTGCCGATTTCACCAACCTCGCGGTGAGCGGCTCCCAGACGCGCGATGTGCTGGAACGGCAGCTGCCCGCCGCGCTGGCCCTGCGCCCGGACGTCGTGTCGGTCGTCATCGGCGTAAACGACACCCTGCGCTGCACCTTCGACATCCATGCAGTCGCCGCCCGGCTCGACACGGTGTACGCGGCCTGCACCGGGCAGGGCGGAGCGGTCCTGCTCACGGCGTGCCTGCCCGACCCGGGTGCGATGCTCGGCCTGCCGGGCGCCCTGGCCCGCCCGCTGGCCCGGCGGCAGCGGGCGGTCAACGCCGTGGTCCACGCCCTGTCCGACCGCCACGGGGCCGTGCATCTGCACGCCTGTGAGGGCGTGTGGCTCGCCGACCGGGCGATGTGGAGCGCAGATCGCCTGCACCCCGGTGAGCGGGGGCACCGGCAGCTCGCCGTACGCTTCCACGCCCTGCTGGCGCAGGAGGGCATCGCGACGGGCGCCGCGCCCTCGCCCGAGCCCGAGTTCCCCGCGCCCACCAAGTCGGCGAGCCTGTGGTGGCTGGCCACCGCGGGCACCGGCTGGGTGGCCCGGCGGTGCACCGACCTGCTGCCCCAGCTCGTGACACTCGCCGCCGACGAACTGCGCCACCGCGCGCGCGGGACGAGCGCCCGGCTCGACCTGCGGGCGTCCGCCGCGGTGTCCGCGGCACTGGCTGCCCTGTCGGTGGCGGAACAGCGGCCGGACGCCGCATGAGGCTCGTCAGACGGGGTCTTGCGGCCGCGGCGTCCGGCCCGGCTTCAGCGGCGGCGTACCGTCACGAAGCGCACGGGGATGCCCGGCACGGCCTGGGCGGCGGCCGGGAGGTCGGCGGCGCGGACCACCGCGATTACCGGGCAGCCCCGGGTGGTCGGGTGGTCGGCCAGGAAGACGACCGGCCTGCCGGCCCGCGGCACCTGGACCACGCCCAGCAACACGCCCTCACTGGGGAGTTCGCCGGACCGGGCAGGCCCGCCATGCGGCGGGCCTGCAGCTCCGTGTGCAGAGCCTGGGCCTCGTCGTCCGAGGACACCTCGACGAGCAGGGCGGAATCGCCTACGGTCGGCGCCCTCATGCGAAGGCCTCCACCCGGACGCCCGACTCCTGGAGCCGCTCCCGGACCCGGCGCGCCAGCTCCACCGCACCGGGTGTGTCCCCGTGCAGGCACAGGGAACGCGCGCGTACCTCGATTCTCGCGCCGGAGTGCGCGGTGACCGTGCCGTGGCGGGCCAGGCTCACCGAGCGCGCCACGACGGCCTCCGGGTCGGTGACCACGGCGCCGTCCTCGCCGCGCGGCACGAGTGTGCCCGCCTCGGTGTACGCGCGGTCCGCGAACGCCTCCTCGACGGCCGGCAGGCCCGCCTTGCCGGCCAGCTCCAGCAGGCGCGAGCCGGGCAGGCCGAGTACCGGCAGCGTCGCGTCCGCGAGGAGGACGCCGTCGACGACGGCACCGGCCTGCTCCTCGTCGTGCACGACGCGGTTGTAGAGCGCGCCGTGCGGCTTGACGTACGACACGCGTGTGCCCGCCGCGCGCGCGAAGACCTCCAGGGCGCCGATCTGGTACGCGACTTCGGCCGTCAGCTCGGCGGGCGGCACGTCCATCGCGCGCCGGCCGAACCCCGCGAGGTCCCGGTAGGAGACCTGGGCTCCGATCCGTACCCCCCGCTCGGCCGCCAGCTCGCACACCCGCCGCATGGTGGCCGCGTCCCCGGCGTGGAAGCCGCAGGCCACGTTGGCGCTGGTGACGACGGACAGCAGCCGCTCGTCGTCGGTCAGCCGCCAGCGGCCGAAGCCCTCGCCCAGGTCGGCGTTGAGATCGATCGAGGTCATGGATCCTTCGTGTCTCCTGATCAGGCCACGCGGTACTGCTCGTCGCGGGCGTCGGTGAGGAACATCTGCCCCGGTGCGTGGGTGATGGCGAACGGCGGGCGCGAGGCCGTCACCGCGGCCTGCGGGGTCACTCCGCAGGCCCAGAACACCGGGATGTCGTCGGGCCCGGCGTCCACCGGGTCGCCGAAGTCGGGGCGGCCCAGGTCATCGATGCCGAGCGCCGACGGATCGCCGCAGTGTACGGGGCTGCCGTGCACCGCCGGGAACAGGCTGCTCTCCCGGATCGCGGTGGCGAGGTGCCCCGGCGGCACCGGGCGCATGGACACCACCAGTGGGCCGTGCAGCCGTCCCGCCGGCCGGCACTTCCACATCGTGGACGACCCGAAACAACTGCACGAGCCGTATCTCGCCCGCAACCGGCAGATCCTCCAGGCCCTGCGGGCCGGAGACCGGGCCGGCGCCGAAAAGCTGCTCGAGGTCTATCTCGAGGACTCGCTCGAGGGTGTCGTGGAGGTCTACCGGCGGCGGGTGGTCGGCGACGAGGGACAACGGCCTCGCCGGATCGGTGTGACAACCGTGACGGGGGGCGCATCTGCGTCGTTTGGGTCGTTGTCAGACCGAGGACCTAGTCTGTGCACCGTGACTTCGCCTGCATCGACGGACAGTGTTCCGCCCCAGCTCAGCGCGGGGCCGCGCCCCGCACCGGGACCGGCCGCCGACGAGGGGCTGGCGCGGCGGCTGCGTGCGCTCGCCTGCACCGCGCCGCTGCACGACCTCGACGCACGCAAGGCGAACCTCGCAGGCGAGTACTCGGTGTACGGCATGGCGGAGGTGGCGCTCGCCGCCATCGACCTCGTCACGCTGAACATGGACTTCGACACCGGCGCCGACCACGACCAGATAGTCGCCCGGCTCATCCCCCGCATCGCCGCGCAGGCCCCGCAGCGACCCGTCGCCGAGCACGAGCGCGTGGCCCGCTGGGTCCTGGAGAACCTGATCAACGTCGGCAGCGTCGACCGCGGCTTCCGGGCCGTGTACGGCACGTTCGCGGCGGACGGCACCTATGTGCGCCGTGACTACGACTTCAAGCTGATCGAGGAGGTGCCCGGCCCCGGCGGCACCGTCTATCTCCGTACGACAGACGAGGCGGTCAACGTCCTGGTCGGCGCCCTCGACACCGATGTCACCAGCGCGCAGATCGCCGCCGAGGTCAAGCTGGAGGTTCTGATCAGCCGCGGCCGCCTCGCCGACGCCCAGCTCGCCGCGGAGCAGGCCCGGTACCGGACGGTCCAGTACTCGGAAACCCTGCGCAGGGCCCTGGACGCCACCCGGCGCAACGTCCGGGCCGTCGACTGGCTCAACACCGTGCCCGACATGATCGCCGAGGCCCTCGACCACGTCGCCGACCGCTACCGCCACGAGAACGCGATCCTCACCAACATCCGCAAGGCGCGCGACGAGTCCGAGGACCCGGAGCAGAAGCGGCGCGCGGCCGAGCTCGTCGACATCGTGAAGGACTGCATCCGGCGCCACACGCAGCTTCAGTCCCGACTGCTGGAGGCGGGGCCCCTGTTCCGCGCAGAGCAGGACCGGCAGGCCTTCGCCACGCCCATGACGACGTCGGGGACCGACCTGTACGGCCACGTCCTCGCCCCCGTCCTCCCGCTGCCCCTTGAACAGGCGGTCCGCGTAACGGACGCGTTCTTCGCGTGCGGGACCGGACTGCGCACCCCGGTGTCCGCCCGTGTCGGCGATCTCGTCGGCATCCTGCTGACGCCGCCGGTGGAGCGGGAGCACCTCGGTGCGGAGATGCCCGAGCCGGACCTCATCGCCACACCGGACGACAGCCGGTTCAGCGAGGAGCAGCTGGCCGCGGCGACGGAGCTGCTGGATCTGCCGGCGGACGCGCCGCGGCGATTGTCGGGGCTGCTGGTTGAGGCTCGCCGCCAGGATCCCGACCTGCCGTATCTCGTGGCCCTGTTGGCCGTGCATGCGGCCAGTCCGCCGGTGGGGACCGCCTATCGCCAGGGTGAGGAGAAGTTGCTGTTCGCGGTGGACGACGGGACCGAGTTGGACGACCCGGAGTTCGGTGGAGCCGACCTGATCGTGGGCACGGCGCTGCTGGATGCGGCGGGGATGGCTGCGGATCGGACGGAGGCGGCGTGATGGTTCGGCCGGTGCGCGACTGCGGGTCCTTCGTGGCTGGTCGCGCCCGCGCGGCGGAGCCGCATATGTCAAAGCCCCGCGCCCCTTACGGAGTTGCCCTGCCCCTCGCTTCTCACATCAAGGAGTTCCAGCCGTGAGCGAGCACGTCGATCGGAGTGAGCCGGAGGCCGTCGCCGTACCCGTGGCCGCCCCCGTCACCCCCGCCGACGCCGCCGACGCGGCGCGGCTCGTCGCCTTCGGGCTGCAGCCCAAGCTGCAGCCCGCGCGTGACCAGGAGTACCAGGACCTGCTGCGGCGCTACCGTGAAGAGGCGCCGTTCGCGCGGCTCGCCGACGCCGTGGCCGCCGGGCTCGGTCTCGTGGTGCTGGAGGTCTCCCCGCGCGCGGGAATGGCCGTGACCGCCGCCGAGGACTCGGTGTTCGCCGTCCGGATGGGCGACTACGCGCGTCGGACGTCCGCCGACTCCGCAGACCGTTTCCTGCACGGGCTCGCCCATCTCGCCGTCGCCGCCATGGCGTTCCCGCGGCCCGAGGACCTCGCCGACGACGGGTACATCGGGCGGGTGACGGTCAACGGCGTCGACGCCTTCGTGCGCCAGGCCTGCCGCCGGCTCGAGGAGCGCGCCGACGAACTGGGAGAGAACACCGACCCGGCGACCGACGCACCCGGCCTCGAGGCCGCCTGGCGGATCTGGGCGAGACGCAGCGCCACCGGCGCCACCAAGGACGCGCGCCGTCTCGCCGGTTCCACGACAGGCATCGTCGGCAAGGCGGTCGCGTTCCTCACCGACTCCGGGTTCCTGCAGCGCACCGGCGACGACAACGGCGGCACCTACCGCACCACGGCCCGCTACCAGCTCCAGGTCCGCGACATGGCGGGCAGTGCCGCCATGGCCGAGCTCCTCGAACTGGGCGTCGTCCCGGTGACGGACGGGACACCGACCCTGTTGCCGGCCGAGGAGAGAGACGACCTGGAACTGGTGGCCGACGCCGGACTGCCGTTCCACTCCCTCTGAGCTCCTCCCGAGCTGCTCCTGAACTTCCCCCGATCTGACGAAGACTTACGAGAGTCCGCCATGTACGAGCTGTCCCGGGTCCGCCTCTACTCCATCGGTCCCGCCGGTGCGCGCTACGCCGACACCGTGCTGGACCTGCGGGGCGTGGGCGAGCCCGTGCCCGACCCCGCGCCCACCCAGGCGGAGTTCTTCCAGGAGGAGCCCGTGGGCCCACCCCTGCGGCCCGCGCCCGCCGGCGTGCTCTTCCTGGAGAACGGCGGCGGCAAGTCCGTCCTGCTCAAGCTGATCTTCTCCGTGATGCTGCCCGGCCACCGCAACACGCTGGGCGGTGCCAGCTCCGGTGTGCTGCGCAAGTTCCTGCTCGCCGACGACTGCGGGCACGTCGCCCTGGAATGGCAGCACGTGCACACCGGCGAGTGTGTCGTGGTCGGCAAGGTGAGTGAGTGGCGGGGCCGCCAGGTCTCCAATGACCCGAGGAAGTTCGCCGAGGCCTGGTACTCCTTCCGGCCCGGCCCCGGGCTGAGCCTGGACAACCTCCCCGTCGCCGAGTCCACCGCCGTACGGCCGCCCGTCGAGGGCCAGTCCGGCGCCCAGGGGCGTCGGCGCACCATGAAGGGCTTCCGGGACGCCATCACCGAGGCGGGCAAGGCGTATCCGCACCTGGAAGTGCACTGGGAGGAGATCCACGACCGGTGGATCGAGCACCTCGGCGACCTCGGCCTCGACCCCGAACTCTTCCGCTACCAGCGGGAGATGAACGCCGACGAGGGTGAGGCCGCCGGCCTCTTCGCGGTCAAGAAGGACTCCGACTTCACCGACCTGCTGCTGCGCGCCGTGACCGACACACGGGACACCGACGGCCTCGCCGACCTGGTCAGCGGGTTCGGCAACAAGCTGGGCCGCCGCGCCGAGCTGATCGCCGAACGGGACTTCACCGCCGGATCGGTCGACCTGCTCGGCCGGATCGTCGACGCCGCCGAGGCACGCTCCCGCGCGCGTGACATCCACACGGCAGCCGAGCGGCGTACGAGGACACTGGCACGCAGGCTCTCCGCGCGAGGCGTGCAGGAACGCGTCCGGGCCGCCGACCTCGCCCAGCGGGTCACCGCCGCCGCGTACGCCGTCACGCACGCCGAGGGCGGCCGCGAGCGCAGCGCCCTGATCGCCGCCGAACTCGCCTACCGACACGCCTCGTTGGCTCTGGCCGCGGCCGAGAAGACGGCAGCCGTGCAGAAGCGCGGGCTCGCCGACGCGCGAACGCTGCACTCCGCCTGGCAGGCCGCCGAGGCCGTGCTGCGCCACCGCGCCGCCGCCGACCGCGTCGCGCGCGTGGCCGCCGCGATCCAAGAAGCCGAACGGGACGCCGCCCCGGCGCTCGCCGCCCGCGCCAAGGCCGCGGTCGAGCTCGTACGGGCCCTGCACGCGGCCGTGGAGAGCGCCGAGACCCTCGCCAACGAGGGGGAGGAGCGGTCCGCAGCGCTGCAGGAGGTGAGCGAGGCCGCGCACCGGGACTCCACCTCCGCCGCCACGGAAGCGCAGCGCGCCCGCAGTGAGGCCGGACACCTGCGCCAGCGCCTCACCGAGGTCGAGCAGGAGACCGCCGAGGCGGTGCGCGCGGGCTGGCTCGACGACAGCGCGCCTGACGCCGATCCCGCGCGGGCCGCGCTGGCGGCCAGCGACGCCGAGAAGACGGCCGTCGCCGCCTGGGACACGGCCCGTGAGGCATCGCGCAGGGCGTCCGAGCACGCCCGCGAAGCGGCATCGGCCGAGTCCCGCGCGGAGCTGACGGCGGCCCGCGCGGCCGACGCGGCCGCCGCCGCCGAACGGTCCTACGAGGCGGAACGCCGCCTTGCCGAGGGTCTCGCGGCGCAGGAGCGGCTCGCCGAGCTGCTCAGCCTGCCCGGTGTGGCGCGCAGTGGACGTGTCGGGGTGCCGCTGCCCCGGGCGGGCGCGGACGCCGCAGGCGACGGCAGTGCGGTCGAGGCCAGGCCCACCGGTGCCCAAGGCGGCCTCCTCACCCCCGAGGAACTGGACGGCTTCGCGGACGAACTGCGCGAACTGTTCGACGACGCCGTCTCCTCCGCCGAACGGCAGCTCTTCGAGCTGCGCACCGCAGCCGCCGACGACTCCCGGATCCTCGGCGCGCTCGGTGACGGCGGGCTGTTGCCACCCGGCCCTGACGTGCTGGCCACCGTGGAGTTCCTCGGAGAGCACGGTATCCCCGCACTGCCCGGCTGGCGCTATCTCGCGCAGGCCGTCGACCCTGCCGATCACGCGCGCGTGCTGGCCGCGAGGCCGGAACTGGTCGACGGTGTGATCATCACCGACCCTGACACCCACGCGCGTGCCCGCGAGGCGCTGAGCGACGCGGCGCTGCTGCCGCGGTCCGCCGTGGCGGTCGGCACGGCTGCCGCCCTGCTCGCGCCGACCCCGGCTCCCGATGCCCAGAGCGCTGCCGTCTTCCTCGTACCGCCGAACCCCGCCATGCACGACGAACACGCCGCCGACGAGGAGCGGCAGGCGCTGCGCGCGCGGGCGGGCGAGCGGGACGAGGAGATCCGGGCGCTCGCGGCCCGGCTGGGCAAGGACCGGGAGCTGGCGGCACGGCTCGCCTCCTGGCGCACCGGCTGCCCCGCGGGGCGGCTAGTCGAGCTGGCCCAGGCCGCCTGGGACGCGCGCGCGTTCACCGAGGAGGCCGAGGCCGAGCTGGCCGAGGTGCGGACCGTGCGGGCCGAGGCCGACGAGGCTGCCGCCGAGGCCGCCCAGGTGCGGGACGCACGGCAGGAGACCGCGCAGAAGGCCCGGAGGGCCGCCGACGCCCTCGCCGGGCTGGCCTTCCGGCTGCGGGAGCGAGCCGGCTGGCAGGTCAAGCTGCGTGAACTCGCCGATGAGGCGGCGGAGTCGGAGGCCCGCGCCCAAAGCTGCCTGGAGCGCGCCCGGGCCGCCGACGAGGACCGGCGGGCCGCTCAGCGCGCCGCCGACGACGCCCGCCGTACGGCCCGTGCGCTGCGCGCCGAGCGCTCGGAGATCGCGGGTGCCCCCGACGATGTACCGGAGGACGGCGCGGTAGCCCCTGAGGCGTCCCTGCCCGCCCTCCGTGAGGCGTACCGGGCCGCCTCCCAGGTGTACGAGAAGGTCGGTGTCGGTGCCGATCTGCGTGCCGAACAGGCTCGTGCGGAGAGCGACGAGAGCGCGGCACGCGCGGAGCTGGACCGGCTGAGCAACAAGGTCCGTACGCGCGCGGAGCAGCTGCTTCAGTCGCCCGACGGCTCCGACGGCCCCTCCCGCCAGGCCGCCGCCGCCCGCGCCGAGGAACTCGTGCAGCTCCTCGAGACGCGGATGTCGAGCGCCAGCGAGCAGCTCGGCCGACTGCGCGGCGAGGCCGAGCGGCACGCGCCCGAGGACGGCGAGGCGCACACCGAGCTGCCCGAAGAGCTTCTCCCGCGCGACGCCGAGCACGCACAGGCGCTGCTGCGCACGGCGACGGCCGAACTCGCCTCGCGTACCGAGGCGTTGAGCCAGGCACGGGAGGCACACGCCGAGCTTCTCGACGCCCACCGAGCCGCAGAGGACGCGGCCGGCGGCTTCGACGAGATCGCCGCGATGCTCCGCGACCTGTTGCGCGAGCACGCCTCGGAGGAGGAGCAGGAGGAGCCGGAGCCGTACCCCGGCAGCCCGGACGAGGCCCGGCAGTCCGCCGCGGAGGCCCGCCGCTCCCTGCGGGGCTGTGCCGCCGACCTGTCCGCGGCCGAGGCCGCCGCTCGCGAGGCGAGCGACGTGCTTGTCCGGCACGCCAACTCCACGCGCTACGAGCAGGTCCGCACCCCCGCCCGGCAGCAGATCCGCGAGCTGCCCGGGTCAGCGCTGCCCGAGCACGCCCAGAAGTGGGCCCAGGCCTTCGCACCCCGACTCCGCGTCCTGACCGACGAACTGGCGCAGCTGGAGCGGAACCGGGACTCGATCGTGGACCGGCTGCGCGGCCTCGTCGAGTCGGCCCTGGCGACCCTGCGGTCCGCGCAGCGGCTGTCCCGGCTGCCAGAGGGCCTCGGTGAGTGGTCCGGACAGGAGTTTCTGCGCATCCGCTTCGAGGAGCCCGACCAGGCCACGCTCACCGAGCGGCTCGGCGAGGTCATCGACGACGCCACCCGAGCGGCCGTCAAGAAGAACTCCGACCTACGGCGCGACGGCATGTCCCTGCTGCTGCGCGGGGTCGGCGCGGCGCTCCAGCCCAAGGGCGTCGCCGTCGAGATCCTCAAGCCGGACGCCGTGCTGCGTGCCGAGCGCGTCCCTGTCGGGCAGATGGGCGACGTGTTCTCCGGCGGACAGCTGCTCACCGCGGCCATCGCCCTCTACTGCACCATGGCAGCCCTCAGAAGCAACGACCGGGGACGCGACAAGCGCCGGCACGCCGGCACCCTGTTCCTCGACAACCCCATCGGGCGCGCGAACGCCACTTACCTGCTGGAGCTCCAGCGAGCCGTGTCCGACGCCCTCGGCGTCCAACTGCTCTACACCACCGGCCTGTTCGATACGACCGCGCTCGCCGAGTTCCCCCTCGTCATCCGGCTGCGCAACGACGCCGACCTACGGGCCGGCCTGAAGTACATCAGCGTGGAGGAGCACCTCCGCCCGGGACTGCCGCGTGAGGCTCCCGCCGGGGAAGCGGTACACAGCGAGATCACGGCGACGCGGATGTTCAAGCGGCCTGCGCCGGGCGCCCCGTAGACGTGACGCCCTGGCGCCGTCGGCCGGGTCAGGAGTGCGACAGCTGTCCTGTCCCGCGCCGTCGGCGTATCCGCTCCTGCGCCCGCTCGGCCGCCCGAGTCTGCCGCCGAACCCTGCGCCGCTCGCGGCGCAGGGACCGCGCGGTGCTGCTCGGCGTCGACACCACGCCGTTGCGCTGATTCCAGACCTGACGCGTCACCCAGACGTCCAGCGCCCCCCATGTGGCCACCACTGTGCTGGTCACGCTGCTCAGCACCATCGGGAACGCCAGCCAGGAACCGGCGATGGTGCACAGGAACGCCACCATCGCCTGGATCAGCGTCACGGCGATGATGAGCACCGCCCGCACCGCCGCCGTACGCACCGGATCGGGCATCCGACGGCGCCGCGCAGGCTCCTCGACCCACAACTGCGGCCGGTACGACGGCTGCTCCTCACCCCCCGGGCCGTATTCCTCGTGTCCGCCCGTCGCCGCGCTCCCGCTCGCCTGATTGTCGCGATCCGCTGCCTCGGGGCCGCGCTCCGCGGTCAACTGCGCCGTCACGCCGCCTTCGGGCGCCTCGCTCCGCTCCGCCGTGCCCATCAACGTGTCACTCCCCACCGCCGGCAGACCCGTCGCCCCGGTCTCCGTAGACCTGGTCCCCCAGTGGCTGCCCGGCTTGCGCTGTTTTACGCCGCCCGGTTGCGGAATACGGCTCGTGTGGCCGATTCCGCCCCCAACTCCCTTGGAGAAGGACGAACGAAACGTCCTCAAGATTCCCAAGAATCGAAAAATTTCAGCCAACTGACAATGCGGGCCGGTCCGATCGGTTCCGCGTGACGTCGTGGGATCGAGGGAGGTAATCGCCCCCAATGAACGGACAACTCCCCATGTCTCGCCGCCGGTGCGGAGGTTCGGCTTCCGGACGGGTCTTCGAGTTAACTGTGCGTCGGTAGTAGGCTCACGCCGTTTGTTGACGTACATGTGAACCCCCTGACGCGGGGGGTCAAGCTGGGGGAGGCCATGCGCTTTCGCGGGAAGTCGATCCGCCGGAAGATCGTGGCGCTGCTTCTCGTGCCGCTGGTGTCCCTGGTCGCGGTCTGGGGCTTCGCCACGGTACTCACAGGCCGGGAGGTCGCCCAGCTGTTCCACGTGTCGTCCGTCGTGGAGGAGATCGGCTACCCCGCCGAGGACACCGTCCGCAGCCTGCAGCAGGAACGCCGCCAGACCCTCGTCTACCTCGCCGATCCCCGGGCGTCGGACGCGCTTTCCGCCCTCCGCTCCACCCGGAGCGCCACCGACCAGGTCATCGCCAAGTTCCGGGAGAACGCGCGGAATTCCGACGTCCGTGACGGACTCGACGGGGACGACACCGATCGCATCATCACCGTCCTCGACGCCTTCGAGGGGATCGACTCGCTGCGCCGCAGCGTCGAGGAGGGCACGGTGAGCCGGGCACAGGCCCTCGATCTCTACAACCGCCTCGTCGACCCCTGCTACGCCCTGCTGGCCTCGCTCGACGGCGTCGACACCGTGGAGATGGACAAGCAGGCCCGCGCGCTGGTCAACGTCATCCGCGCCCGCGAACTGCTCTCCCGCGAGGACGCCCTGCTCGGTTCCGCCCTCGTGGTCGGGAAACTCTCCCGTGACGAGATCCGGGACGTCTCCGACCTCGTCGCCCAGCGCACCCTGATGTACGACATCAGCCTGCCGGTCCTTCCGCCCACGGAGCGCGAACGCTACGAGCGTTTCTGGAAGAACGCCTCCACCGCGCCTCTGCGGTCGGCCGAGCACGCCGTCATCTCCTCCCAGCCCGGCACCGCCGGCGGCGCGGTGAGCGCCAAGAGCTGGGACGCCGCCGCCGACAGCGTGCTCGACGAGCTCGCCACAATCGACGACCAGGCGAGCGACCGCTATCAGGACCGGGTCCGCCCGGCCGCGATGGACGTCATCGTCAAAGCGGCCGTCGTCGGCGTGCTCGGTCTGATCGCCATCCTGTTCTCGCTCTTCCTTTCCGTGCGCGTCGGCCGCGGCCTCATCCGTGACCTGCGACAGCTGCGCCTGGAGGCCCACGAGGCGTCCGGCGTGCGCCTCCCCAGCGTGATACGCCGCCTCTCCACGGGCGAAGAGGTCGACGTGGAGACCGAGGTGCCGCGTCTGGAGTACGACAAGAACGAGATGGGCGACGTCGGCCAGGCCCTCAACACCCTGCAGCGCGCCGCCGTCGAAGCCGCCGTCAAACAGGCCGAGCTCCGCGCCGGCGTCTCCGAGGTCTTCGTGAACCTCGCCCGCCGCAGCCAGGTCCTCCTTCACAAGCAGCTCACCCTGCTCGACACCATGGAGCGCAGGACCGACGACGCCGACGAACTCGCCGACCTGTTCCGCCTCGACCACCTGACCACCCGTATGCGCCGCCACGCCGAGGGTCTGGTGATCCTCTCCGGCGCCGCCCCCTCGCGGCAGTGGCGCAAGCCCGTCCAGCTCATGGACGTCGTACGCGCCGCCGTGGCTGAGGTGGAGGACTACGAACGCATCGAGGTCCGCCGGCTGCCGAGGGTCGCCGTCACGGGGCCGGCGGTCGCCGACCTCACCCACCTGGTGGCCGAACTCCTGGAGAACGCCACCGTGTTCTCCCCTCCGCACACCGCCGTCCAGGTCCTCGGCGAACGGGTCGCCAACGGCTTCACCCTGGAGATTCACGACCGCGGCCTCGGCATGGCGGCCGACGCGCTGCTGGACGCCAACCTCCGGCTCGCCGAGACACCGGAATTCGAGCTGTCCGACACCGACCGGCTCGGTCTGTTCGTCGTGAGCCGGCTCGCCCAGCGCCAGAACGTCCGTGTCTCGCTGCAGCCGTCCCCGTACGGCGGTACGACGGCCGTCGTCTTCATCCCCGACGCGCTGCTGACGGACGACGTGCCGGACACCAACGGCATCGGCTTCCGCCTCGACCGCCCCCAGCCCTCGAAGGAGGCGGAGCTGGAGGAGGCTGAGCTGGAGGAGGCACGCTGGGCGTCGCTGTCCCAGATGCCCGCACAGCGGCCCGGCCTTCCCGCCACCCTCCTGGACGGACCGGTCGAACTGGAGGCACCCGTCGATCTGGATGCCCTTGAGGGCTTCCCTGGTGCGCTCTGCGACGAGGACAGCGAACGCGGCGGGCTCTTCCGCCCGCGCCGCTCCCTCGTCCGCGTGGACGACCAGACCCACAGCCACCCCGGCGAGCAGCTCCGCGAGGTCCACGACACCCACGTCGGACCGGATCTGGCGGACCCGGACGCCGCCTTCGGCCCCCCGGTCCCGCTGCCCGGCCGCCGGACACCCAAGCTGGTCAGCTCACACGGGCACCCGGTCACCGAGCCGGGTCCGCGACGCGAGGAGACGGAAGAGGAGCCCTCGACGGACCCTGCCCGGGCGCGGGCGACGCCCCCGCTGCCGTCCCGCCGCCGCGGCGCCGCTCCGCTCCGCCGGGGCGCCGGCGTGGCCGACCCCACCGACGAGCTCGCCGCATCCCCGGCATCCCCGGACCGTGACCTCGGCGGCAGCAGAGAGGCCCCCGCACTCCCCAGGCGTACCCGGCGCGCCGAGATCGCGTCGAGCAGCTCCGGCGACCGCGCCCGGCTTCCCGGCCTCGCGCCCCAGGACGCCGGCTCCGGCACGGCACCCCTGCCCCGGCGCGTACGCCAGGCCAGCCTGGCCCCGCAGCTGAGGCGGGACAACACCGAGCAGCGCCCACAGGAGAGGGCCACGGAACCCGCCGAGCGGGACGCCGGCGAGGTACGCAGCCGCATGGCCTCGCTCCAGCGCGGCTGGCAGCGCGGCCGCGAGGAGAACGCCGCGGGCGACGACGACAGCGGCACAGCACCACAAGGAACGACTAAGGGGGACGGTCGATGACCGCACCGAAGCCGACCGGCCAGACCACGACCAGGTCCGGTGAGCTCAACTGGCTCCTCGACGACCTGGTGGACCGCGTCGCGAGCATTCGCAAGGCCGTCGTCCTCTCCGGCGACGGACTGGCCACCGGGGTGTCCAAGGACTTGACCCGGGAGGACGGCGAGCACCTGGCCGCCGTCGCCTCCGGGTTCCACAGCCTCGCCAAGGGCGTCGGCCGCCACTTCGAGGCGGGCAGCGTCCGCCAGACGGTCGTTGAGCTGGACGACGCCTTCCTGTTCGTGACCGCCGCGGGCGACGGCAGCTGCCTCGCCGTCCTCTCGGACGCCGACTCGGACGTCGGACAGGTCGCCTACGAGATGACGCTCCTCGTCAAGCGGGTCGGCGTGCATCTGGGTGCCGCTCCACGCACCCATCTGCCCTCGGGCGGGTAGTGGGATGACATGAGCGCAGACGGTCAGGGAAGAAGCCACTGGTTCGACGACGAAGCCGGGCCGGTCGTCCGTCCGTACGCCATGACGCGGGGCCGCACCACCAGTGCGGGCCAGCACCGCCTGGACGTGATCGCGGTGGTGGTCACGGAAGCCCAGGCGGACGATCCGGAGGCGGACCACACGCTGTCTCCGGAACACGTCGACATCGTCGAGCTGTGCCGTGACGCCCCGCAGTCGGTTGCCGAGCTCGCCGCAGAACTCGATCTGCCCATCGGAGTGGTCCGGGTCCTCGTCGGAGACCTGGTGAACGGGGAATTCGTCCATGTGAACCGGCCCGTACCCCCGGCCGAGCTCCCGGACGAGAGTATTCTGCGCGACGTGATCAACGGCCTCCGGGCGCTGTGAGCGGCGCGGAAGCGGGGTACTGACGTGACAGGCTGGCAGTTCTGGGTCGACCGAGGCGGCACGTTCACCGACATCGTCGCGCGGTGCCCGGACGGCCGTCTGCTGACGCACAAGCTGCTGTCGGACAACCCCGCGCGGTACGCCGACGCGGCGGTCGCCGGAGTACGCCGGCTGCTGGAGGACTCCCAGCAGCCGGTGGAGGCCGTCCGCATGGGAACGACGGTTGCCACCAACGCCCTCCTGGAGCGCAAGGGCGAGCGCACTCTGCTGATCGTCACCCGCGGCTTCCGTGACGCCCTGCGCATCGCCTACCAGAACCGCCCTCACATCTTCGCCCGCCGCATCGAACTGCCGGAGCTGCTGTACGAACGCGTGGTGGAGGTCGACGAGCGCATCGCCGCCGACGGCACCGTCCTGCGCGCCCCCGACCTTCAGGCACTCGCCGGCCCCCTCCAGGAGGCGTACGACGACGGGATCCGGGCCGTCGCCGTGGTCTGTATGCACAGCCACCTCCACCCCGCCCACGAACAGGCCGTCGGGGAACTGGCCGCGCGCACCGGCTTCCCGCAGATCTCGCTGTCCAGCGAGGTCAGCCCGCTGATGAAACTCGTCCCGCGCGGGGACACAGCCGTCGTCGACGCCTACCTCTCGCCCGTCCTGCGCCGCTACGTCCAGCACGTCGCCGACGAACTCGCCGGCGTACGGCTGATGTTCATGCAGTCCAACGGCGGCCTCGCCGAAGCCGGACAGTTCCGCGGCAAGGACGCCATCCTGTCCGGCCCAGCGGGCGGCATCGTCGGCATGGCCCGCATGTCGCAGCTCGCCGGCTTCGACCGCGTCATCGGCTTCGACATGGGCGGCACCTCCACCGACGTGTCGCACTTCGCCGGAGAGTACGAACGCGTCTTCACCACGCAGATCGCGGGCGTCCGGCTGCGCGCGCCGATGCTCGACATCCACACCGTCGCGGCCGGCGGCGGCTCGGTGCTGCACTTCGACGGCTCCCGCTACCGCGTGGGACCGGACTCGGCGGGCGCCGAGCCGGGACCCGCCTGCTACCGCGGCGGCGGACCGCTCGCCGTCACCGACGCCAACGTCATGCTGGGCCGCATCCAGCCCGCACACTTCCCCCAGGTGTTCGGACCCGACGGCGACCAGCCCCTCGACGACGCGCTCGTCCGCGTCCGCTTCGCCGCCCTCGCGCGCGAGATCCGCGAGAAGACCGGAGACGACCGCACGCCGGAGCAGGTCGCCGAGGGCTACCTGCAGATCGCCGTCGCCAACATCGCCAACGCCGTGAAGCGGATCTCCGTCCAGAAGGGCCACGACGTCACCCGCTACGCCCTCACCACCTTCGGTGGTGCGGGCGGACAGCACGCATGCATGGTCGCCGACTCGCTCGGCATCCGCACCGTTCTCGTGCCGCCCATGGCCGGAGTCCTGTCCGCCCTCGGTATCGGTCTCGCCGACACGACGGCCATGCGCGAGCAGTCCGTGGAGGCACCCCTGGAGCCCGCCTCCATGCCCGGCGTCCTCAAGACGGCCGACGACCTGGAAGCAGCGGCCCGCGCCGAACTCCTCGCCGAGGACGTCCCCGAGGACCACATCCGGGTGGCCCGGCGTGCCCAGCTCCGTTACGACGGCACCGACACCACCCTCACCGTCGAGCTGACCGAGCCCGGCAGGATGAGGCATTCCTTCGAAGAACGTCATCGCGCCACGTACTCCTTCGTCCTCGACCGCCCGATCGTGGTCGAAGCCCTCTCCGTGGAAGCCACCGGCATCACCGACCCCCCCGATCTCTCCGCTCTCACCCCTTACGAAACCGCCCGCCGAGGCGGCGTCCCCGCGCCGGAGACCGTCCGCCTCCACACGGAGGGCACCTGGCGCGACGTACCCCTCCACCGCCGCGAGGACCTGCCTCCCGGCGAGACCGTGACCGGCCCCGCGATCATCACCGAGGCCAGTGCGACGACCGTCGTCGACGACGGCTGGCGGGCCGCGGCGACCGACGGCGGGCATCTGGTCATGGAACGCGCGACGATTACGCAGAGTTCCGATCTCGACACAAAAGCCGACCCGGTTCTGCTTGAGGTCTTCAACAACCTCTTCATGTCGATCGCCGAACAGATGGGCGCCCGCCTGGAGTCCACGGCCCAGTCCGTCAACATCAAAGAGCGCCTCGACTTCTCCTGCGCCCTATTCGACCCGGACGGAAACCTGGTGGCCAACGCCCCGCACATCCCCGTCCACCTGGGCTCGATGGGCACGAGCGTCAAAGAGGTCATCCGGCGTCGCGGGTCCCGGATGCGGTCGGGGGACACGTACGCGGTCAACGACCCGTACCACGGCGGCACGCATCTCCCCGACGTCACCGTGATCACTCCGGTCTTCGAAACCACGGCCGCCGAAAACACGGAGGGTGACGGGGAGATTCTCTTCTACGTCGCCTCCCGCGGCCACCACGCCGAGATCGGCGGGATCGCCCCCGGTTCCATGCCCGCCGAGAGCCGCACGATCGAGGAGGAAGGCGTCCTCTTCGACAACTGGCTGCTCGCCGAGAACGGCCGCTTCCGCGAGGAGGAGACCCTCCGCCTGCTCACCGAGGCGCCGTATCCCTCGCGCAATCCGAAGACGAACCTCGCCGATCTGCGCGCACAGATCGCGGCCAATCAGAAGGGCGTCGACGAAGTCGCCCGAATGATCGACAACTTCGGCCGGGACGTCGTCCAGGCGTACATGCGGCACGTTCAGGACAACGCCGAGGAGGCCGTCCGCCGAGTCATCGACGCCCTGGACGACGGCGAGTACGCCTATGAGACCGACTCGGGCGCCGTCATCCGGGTACGCGTGCGCGTGGACCGCGCCAACCGCTCCGCGACCGTCGACTTCACGGGCACGTCCCCCCAGCTGACGACCAACTTCAACGCACCCTTCGCGGTCGTCAACGCGGCGGTCCTGTACGTCTTCCGCACCCTTGTCGCCGACGACATCCCGCTCAACGACGGCTGTCTGCGCCCGCTCGACATCGTCGTACCGCCGGGCTCGATGCTCGCGCCCGAGCCCCCGGCGGCCGTCGTGGCAGGCAACGTCGAGACCTCCCAGGCCATCACCGGCGCTCTCTACGCGGCGCTCGGCGTCCAGGCCGAGGGATCCGGCACGATGAACAACGTCACCTTCGGCAACGACCGCCACCAGTACTACGAGACCGTGGCCTCCGGCTCCGGCGCGGGCGACGGCTTCCCCGGCGCACCCGTCGTACAGACCCACATGACCAACTCGCGGCTCACCGACCCCGAGGTCCTGGAATGGCGGCTGCCGGTCCAGCTCGATCAGTTCGCCGTCCGGCGGGGCAGTGGCGGCACCGGACGGTGGCGCGGCGGGGACGGAGCCGTGCGCCGCATCCGGTTCCACGAACCCATGACCGTCTCCACGCTGTCCCAGCACCGCAGGGTCCCTCCGTACGGCATGGCCGGCGGCGAACCCGGCGCACTGGGCGCCAACCGAGTGGAGCGCGCCGACGGGACGGTCACCCCACTCGGCGGTAGCGACTCCGCGGACGTCGGCCCCGGCGACGTACTCGTAGTCGAAACCCCCGGCGGCGGAGGCTACGGCCCGCCGTCGCCCGACCCCCATCAAGCAGGAGAAGAGATCGATGATCTTCGGGCGTTCTGAGCGCGGCAAGCCCCCGGTCGAGCCCGTCACGCTCAAGATCCTCGTGGCCGGCGGCTTCGGAGTGGGCAAGACCACGCTCGTCGGCGCGGTCAGCGAGATCAGGCCGCTGCGCACCGAGGAGCTCCTCACCGAGGCCGGTCGCCCGGTCGACGACACGAGCGGGGTGGAGGCCAAGCACACGACCACCGTGGCCATGGACTTCGGCCGTATCACGCTCCGCGAGGACCTGGTGCTCTACCTCTTCGGCACGCCCGGACAGGAACGGTTCTGGTTCATGTGGGACGAACTCTCCGAGGGTGCGCTCGGTGCCGTCGTGCTCGCAGACACCCGGAGGCTCGAGGACTGCTTCGCCGCCGTGGACTACTTCGAGCGGCGCTCCATACCCTTCCTGGTCGGTGTGAACTGCTTCGAGGGAGCCGCCCACTACCCGGCTCAAGACGTCCGTCAGGCCCTCGACCTCGACGACGACGTACCCCTCCTGCTGTGTGACGCCCGCGACCGGGAGTCCGTCAAGGAGGTCCTCGTCGGCGTCGTGCGGCATGCGATGGCGTACGCGGCGAAGCGCCGTCAGACCGTCACCACCTGAAGCGCACGGCCCGTACCCCCGCCGACCGGGGCACGGGCCGAGGCCCGTGGCGCCAGGTACGCGTGCGTGGCGCCTACTCGTCGTCCTCCAGCCAGCCGAACGTCCTCTCCACGGCCTTGTGCCAGTTGTGGTACTCGCGGTCGCGTACCGAGGGCTCCATGGCGGGCGTCCACTCGACGTCCTTCTGCCAGTGCGCCTTCAGCTCGTCGAGGTCGCTCCACACGCCGGTGGCGAGCCCGGCCGCGTAGGCGGCTCCGAGGCAGGTCGTCTCGGAGACCTTCGGACGGACCACCGGAACGTCGAGCACGTCCGCCTGGTGCTGCATGAGCAGATTGTTCTTGGTCATGCCGCCGTCGACCTTCAGGGTGGTGATGTGCACCCCGGAGTCCTGGTACATGGCGTCCACGACCTCGCGCGTCTGCCAGCTGGTCGCTTCGAGCACCGCGCGCGCGAGATGCGCCTTGGTGACGTACCGGGTGAGCCCGGTGATCACGCCGCGAGCGTCGGAGCGCCAGTACGGTGCGAACAGACCGGAGAAGGCGGGCACGATGTACGCGCCACCGTTGTCCTCCGCGCTGGCCGCCAGGGGCTCGATCTCGTCGGCGGTTCGGATGATGCCGAGCTGGTCGCGGAACCACTGCACCAGCGCGCCGGTGATGGCGATCGCGCCCTCCAGGCAGTAGACCGGCGCTTCGCTGCCGATCTTGTAGCCCATCGTCGTCAGCAGACCGCTCTTCGACGGCACCGGCCGGTTGCCCGTGTTGAGCAGCAGGAAGCTGCCCGTGCCGTACGTGTTCTTCGCGGTGCCCACGTCGTAGCAGGCCTGTCCGAAAACGGCCGCCTGCTGGTCGCCGAGGGCCGACGCGACGGGCACCCCGGCGAGCTGGCCGACGGCGGGGCCGTACTCCTCGGCCGAGGACCTGATGTCGGGAAGGACCGCCTCGGGGATGTTCATCGCGGAGAGGATGGACTGGTCCCACTGGAGGGTCTCCAGGTTCATCAGCATGGTGCGCCCGGCGTTGGTCACGTCGGTGACGTGCCGGCCGCCGTCGGTGCCGCCGGTGAGGTTCCAGATGAGCCAGGAGTCGATGGTGCCGAAAGCGATCTCACCGTTCTCGGCGCGGGACCTGAGGCCGGGCACGTTGTCGAGCAGCCAGGCCGCCTTCGGGCCGGAGAAGTAGGTGGCCAACGGCAGGCCGGTCTGTTCGCGGAAACGGTCCTGCCCGTCCGAGCTACCCAGCTGGTTGCACAGTGCCGCGGTGCGCGTGTCCTGCCACACGATGGCGTTGTGCACGGGCTTGCCCGTGGCTCGGTCCCACAGGACGGTGGTCTCGCGCTGGTTGGTGATGCCGAGCGCGCTGATCTGGTCGGTACGAAGTCCGGCCTTGGCGATCGCGCCGGCGACCACCGCCTGCACCTTGGACCAGATCTCGGTGGCGTCGTGCTCCACCCAGCCGGGCTTGGGGAAGATCTGCCGGTGCTCGCGCTGGTCGACGGCGACGATCGCGCCGTCCTGGTTGAAGATGATGCAGCGGCTGGAGGTGGTGCCCTGGTCGATAGCCGCGACGAACTTGTCCGTCATGACGTCCCCTTCGTGGGTTCCTTCAGAAGGCTGCGTTGTAGATCACGGCTCCGATGGCGGCGCCTGCGAGCGGCCCGACCACCGGAATCCAGGAGTAGCTCCACTCCGAGGTGCCCTTGTTGGGAATCGGCAGCAGCGCGTGGATGATGCGTGGTCCCAGGTCGCGGGCCGGGTTGATGGCGTACCCGGTGGGGCCGCCGAGCGAGAGGCCGATGCCCACGACGAGGAAGGAAATGAGCAGGACGGGCAGGCCTGCGTCCCCGATGCCCGCCACGTGACGGTCCCCGCCGACCAGCGCCAGGATGGGCAGCATCAGGCTGACCGTGGCGATGATCTCTGTGATCAGGTTCTGGACGGGGTTGTAGATCGCCGGCCGGGTCGAGAAGATCCCCAGCGTCTCGATGGCGTTGTCCCTGTCGGCGTTGAGGTTGAAGTGCCCGAGATAGACCAGCCAGCAGAGGACGGCTCCGAGCATGGCTCCGGCGAACTCCCCGAGAAGGTAGAAGGGCACGTCCTCCCATTTCGTCGTGCCCTCGATCGCGAAGCCGATCGTCACGGCCGGGTTGATCTGCCCGCCGGACAGTGGTGCCGCGGTGTACGCCCCTGCGAGGACGCCGAAGCCCCATCCGAAGGTGATGACGATCCAGCCGGAATTCTGTGCCTTCGACTTGTTGAGGATGACTCCGGCTACCACGCCCGCGCCGAACAGAATCAGTATGGCGGTGCCGATCAACTCGCCGAGAAATATGTCTCCGTTGCTCATAGCGGCTCCTAGGCCCTGGCCCGGGACGGTCGGCCCCGGTCCTCCGTGCAGGGTGCGGTTCCCTTGGCGAACAGCCGAAGGCAGGGAGGTCCCGCGCCCCGCCCGGCGTCTATGACGAGCGTGCCGTAGCAGCCGAGTCGCCCGTTGGGGAACGGCCCGTGGCTCAGGCGGGGCCCGCGCTGCGCAGTGCCTGGATACGCTGAGAATGTGCGGCGATGTCGGCCAACACCGGAAGTGTTCACCGGCGTCCCGAGAGCGTCAAGGTCGTCGACGACAACGGTTGAGGGCGACGAGGCCGAGCCCCTGGCTGACGTGAAGAGGCGCTCAGCCCGGTTCCATCACAGCGTAACCCGGCTGGGCGGTTGCCGCCGCCGGGCCGCGACGGACCTCGTGACCGGGCAGCCCCGCGTGGCCCAGTACCCAACTTGCCCCGCTCAGCTCCTTCGCGGCCTTCTTCAGCGGCGCAAGACAGGCAGCCGCTTCCCGGTGGTCCGTCACGCTCCCCGGCCCGCACAGTACCGTCGCCAAGGACAGAGTCACGGGTCGCCCGCCCGCGGACCAGGGCGCGTCCAGCGCCGAGGCAGCAAGCGGTTCCAGGCCCTCCGGATCCGTGAGTACCAGGAAGTCGTCGCCGCCGATGTGGCCGACGTGTGTGCTGCCGGACGCGGCGCGTTGCAGTGCCCGCCCCACGGACCGGATCAGCTCGTCGCCCGCCGCGAACCCGGCCCCGTCGTTGACCTGCTTGAAGTGGTCGACGTCCAGCCAGCTCAGCGCGAACGTCCGCCCGTCCGCGATCCGCCGGTCCACCTCACCGGTGATCGCGTCCGACCCCGGCAGCCGGGTCAGCGGATTGAGCCCGGCCGCCTCCTCGACGCGCGACTCCGTCAGCGCCCGTACGAGATCCGCGAGCCGTACGACGCCCACACACCGCCCGTACCGGTCGACTACGGCCACGTCGTCCGACGTGCGGCCCCTGCCACCGACCGCCACCACGTCCAGGACCTCCCACGCCGTGGCGTCGGAGCCCACCGTCCGCGGCGGGTCCCCGAGCTTTGCGGCGGGCCGGTCGGCGTACAGGGCGTGCCCGTAGCGCCCCGACATCGACAGCAGAAAACGGGACCGGTGCACAGACCGGACCGGTACGCCGTCCCGGTCCACGAGCAGCACCCCGGACACCTCGGGCGACCCGGTCAGCAGCGCCCGCACCTGGCCGGCCGAAGCGGTGACGGGCAACAGCGCGGCGGGCCGCACGAACTCCCGCACCGACGGGCCCAAGCGCGGCACAGCCGCGACACCGGGGGAGCGGGGCGGAACGTATACGTCCGCGGCCGGCAGCCTGGCCGGCGGCGCGAAAAGCACGCCTTGCGCGAGCTGCGCGCCGGCCGACCGCACGGCCGCGCACTGCAGTTCGGTCTCCACGCCCTCGACGCAGAGCAGGGCTCCCAACTGATCGCACAGCGTCCGCATGGCCCGTACCGCCGCCGGCCGAGTCAGCACCGACGCATCGAGTTTGACCAGGTCGGGAGCCATGTCGGTGAGCAGTCGCAGGGGTACGTCCCCGTCGCCGACGCCGTCCGCACTGATCCTGAAGCCCTGCCCGCGCAGCCCGGCCACCGCGTCCAGCAGGGCCTGCTGGGGGACGTGCGTGTAGGGCGGGCCGACGTCGATCGTGACCTCCCAGGGCAGCCGCCCCGCCTCGCGCACGGCTTCGTACAGGGGGGTCAGCCCGCCAAGATCGGCGAGGGTACCGGCGAAGACGTTGACGTGCAGCGGCAGCAGAGTCTCCTTGCGAGCCGCCGCCAGGACCGCCAGCACGGCAAGTCGGCCGTCACGCTCGGGGTCTCGGCGAGCCTCGGCCAGGATGTCGCCGGTCTCCGGCCGGGCGAGTATCTCCAGCCCTGCGACCCCTCCGGTCGTCAGGTTTACCACCGGCTGGAAGGCGAAGCGGAGAGTATCCGTCCAGGAGTGCACGTGGAGCATGATGGCGCTGCCGGACCACGCCCAGGCGCAGTTCATGAGACGTTCACGCAGCATTTTGGGTCGATCACGCAGCGTGTGCGAAAGGGCTTGCGCCAGGCTACGAGCCCAGCATCGCCGATCCTGGAAGGGGCCCTGGCATCAGCGCACGGCGATCACCGCTGATCCATGTCCGAACAGCCCCTGGTTCGCCGTGATCCCCACGTGCGCGCCGGCGACCTGTCGCCCGCCCGCGTCCCCTCTCAGCTGCCACGTCAGTTCGCAGACCTGGGCGATCGCCTGGGCCGGAACGGCCTACCCGAACGAGGCGAGCCCGCCGCTCGTATTGACGGGTATACGCCCGCCCAGGGCGGTCGCACCCTCCCGCAGCATCTTCGCCGCCTCGCCCTCTCTGCACAGCCCCAGATCTTCGTACCACTGCAGCTCCAGGGCGGTGGACAGGTCGTAGACCTCGGCTAGCGAGAGGTCCTCGGGCCCGATGCCCGCCTCCTCGTAGGCCGCCCGCGCGATCGACGCCCGGAAGGTCTCCGCGGCGGGCCCTACGGTCGCCGCGGAGTCCGTCGCGACCGGCAAGTCCAGCACCGTGCTGGGGTAGCGCGGCGTCACGGTGGACACCGCCCGGATCCGCACCGGCTCCGCCGCCCCGTGCCGGTGGGCGAACTCCATGCTGGACAGCACCAGTGCCGCCCCGCCGTCCGAGGTCGCGCAGATGTCGAGCAGCCGGAGCGGGTCGGCGACCACGGCTGAGGTGGCCACCTCCTCCGCCGTGACCCGCTTGCGGTAGCGCGCGTTCGGATTCAGCGCCCCCAGTGCCGCGTTCTTCACCTTGACCTGTGCGAAGTCCTCCCGGGTGTCCCCGTGCACGGCCATCCGCCGACGGGCGTACAGCCCGAAGTACGTGGGATTGGTGGCCCCGAGAACCCGGAAGCGCAGCCAGTCCGGATCGTCGGGCCGGTCTCCTCCCTCGGGCCGGAAGAACCCCTTGGGCGCCGCATCGGCTCCCACCACGAGCACCACGTCCGCGAGGCCCGAAAGGATCTGCGCCCGAGCGGCGCCGACGGCCTGCGCCCCGGACGCGCACGCCGCGTACACACTCGTGACACGGGCTCCCTGCCAGCCGAGCGCCTGCGCGAAGGTCGCACCCGCCACATACCCCGGACAGCCGCCGCGCACGGTGTCCGCTCCGACGACGGAGCCGACTTCGCGCCAGTCCAGCCCGGCGTCGGCGAGCGCCGTGCGGGCCGCGGCCGCTCCGTACTCGACGAAGCTGCGCCCCCACTTGCCCCAGGGGTGCATGCCCGCGCCGAGCACCGCCACGTCCTGCGTCATGCCCGCACCCCCGTCGGCCGCCAGCTCCAGGTCGTCCAGACCGTCTCCGCGTCCTCATGGAGCACGCCGGAGACGACCTCCACTTCCATGCCCACCGCGAGATCGGCGACGGTGACTCCGGGTGCTGCCTGTCCCAGTACCACCATCCGCTCCGACTCCAGCTCCACAGCCGTCAACGCGTACGGCTCCCACGGAAGTTCCGGATCGGTCACATACGGTGACGGCGGGCGGTACCGGCTGTCCGTGTACGACCACACCCGCCCGCGGCGGGAGAGGGGGACCTCCTCCAGGTCACCGCCGGGGCACCCGGGGTTGCGGCAGTGGGCGTCCTCCCGTGGGAAGAAGACCGAGGCGCAGACGGCACAGCGTGTGCCGAGGAGCCTGAAATGGTCACCGTCGCCGGCGAACCACCCGGCGACCACAGGCGTGCGAGTCCGTGACAAAGCCCCTCCCCGGCAACAGATCTGACGGAACGTCAGAAGTGTGCCACGGGCAACCGGAAAGAGGCAGGGCGTCCGATCGCTTCCCCGACGGAATGGGCCTCCCGATAGATGTGGGGGAGATGCGCTACCTCACCCCTCACAACTTCGTCGGCGAGCGCATCGCCCCTACCGGCAACCCCTTGTGCCTCCTCAACCGTACGACCGCTACCGGCCGCAGTGCGCCGTGAACCACTTCGTCCGCTCGGCCCAGGTCCTCGATGACCAGGCCATGAAGGGCGAGTTCTACTCCGACGTCGACAAGACCCGCTTGTTGGAGGACGGGCGCTACGGCGAAATCCGGCCACAGCCGCGGCTCCCCCATGGACCTCAGCATCGTGAAGCTCCCGGCGAAGCCCACCAGGGGCCGTACCACCCGCAAGAGCCGCTCGTACCCTGCTACGCACCCAAGGACCGGCGCTTCCCCGACAACTCCGTCGACAATTCAGACCCGAGCCGTATCCCGAGACCCACTTCGACTTCCCCGTGTCCCCGAGAGCGCTGGTCAACAGCCATTGAGACGCCTCCGGAGGACGGCCTCCCCGGGATCGGATACAGTCCGCCGCGTGTCCGAAACTCATCACTCCGCCTCCACCGCCAACTCCGGGCCGAACTCCCACTGTTCGAGCTGCGGAGCGCCGTACGGAGAAGGCGACTCCGGCTGGCCCCGCACCTGTCCGGCCTGCCACACCGTGGTCTACCGCAATCCGCTCCCGGTCGCGGTGGCCCTCCAGCCCGTGTACGACACGAAGGGCACCGCCCTGGTCGTCATCACACGAACCGTCGGCCCCGCGCGCGGGGGCACCGCCCTGCCCGGCGGGTACATCGACGACCGCGAGGACTGGCGGCACGCCGTCGTCCGCGAGCTCAGAGAGGAGACGGGTATCGACGCGGCGAGCAGAGCCGTACGGCTCGCCGACGCGATGAGCTCGCCCGACGGGCACCTGCTGCTGTTCGGGCTCCTGCCGGAGCGTCCGGCCGAGGGTCTCCCGCAGTCCGCCGCCACGGACGAGACGGAAGGCTGGCACCTCCTGCGCAGGCCGGAGGAGCTCGCCTTCCCCCTGCACACGCTGGCGGTGCGATCATGGTTCGAGGGCCGGTACCTCTGAGGTCAGCACTTTCCGTGCCCCCGGACCCGCACCGGGTGGAGCGGCTCGCTCACACCGTCCTCACCCTCCCGCTCGACGACCACCCGCCGGCCCTCCCAGCGGGCCACGTAGCGCTCGATCTCCGGCTCCTCCCACCCGTCGCCCGCGTCCGGCACCACCAGCCCGCCCCCGGTCCGTCCCCGGGCGGGCGCCCACGCCTCCAGTTCCAGACCACCGTCGTCCCCGCGCACGGGTATGACGGCGCCCGCGCGCGCAAGCACCGGAATCCGCGACAACGGGGCGTCGACGAGAACCTGTGCCGGCCCCTCGTACACCTGCCCCGTCGCCGTGTCGTACCACTGGCCGCGCGGCAACTGCACCGCGCGCCTGTCCGCCCCAGGGTCGAGCACCGGCGCCACCAACAGGCACTCGCCCAGCAGGAAGGCGTCCTCGCAGTCCCGCAGCGCACGGTCCTCCGGTGCCGACCACCACAACGGGCGCACATAGGGAGCTCCCGTGCGCCGGGCCAGGTGCGCCAGAGTCATGAAATACGGGAGCAAACGCCTGCGCTCGACGAGTGCCACGCGCGCGTGCTCCAGCACATCGGCTCCGAACTCCCACGGCTCCCGGCGGCCCGCCCGCAGACTCGAGTGCGTGCGGAACAGCGGCAGATACGAGCCGAGCTGGAACCAGCGCAGATACAGCTCGGGCGACGGACTCCCGTCGAAGCCGCCCACGTCCGGCCCCGAATACGGCACCCCGCACAGCCCCAGCCCCATGACCAGGGACAGCGAGGCCCGCAGTCCGGGCCAGCCGGTGGTGACGTCACCGGACCAGGTCCCGCCGTAGCGCTGCGAGCCGGCCCATCCCGAGCGCGAGAAGACGAAGGGCCGCTCCTCAGGCGCCAGTTCACGCAGCCCCTCGTAGCCGGCTCGGGCCATGCACAGCGCGTAGACGTTGTGCGCCTCGCGATGATCCCCGCGCCCGCCCTCCAGAAAGTGCCGGGCCGACCGTGGCAGCGTCGGCTCCCCGAAGGCGTTGAACGAGGTGGGTTCGTTCATGTCGTGCCAGAAGCCCGAGAACCCCTGCGCGAGCCGCTCCGCGTAGAGGCCGCCCCACCACCCACGCACGCGCGGGTGCGTGAAGTCCGGGAAGACCGCCTCCCCGGGCCACACCACTCCACGCACGACACGCCCGGAGGCGTCCCGCACGAACGCGTCCTCGGCGGCCCCGCTGTCGTACACGGCGTTGCCCGGCGCCGCCTTGACCGCCGGGTCGACGATCGACACCAGGCGGATCCCGTCCCGCCGCAGATCCTCGGCAAGCTGCGGCAGCTTCGGGAAACGCTCATGGTCCACGGTGAACACCTGATGGGCGTCAAAGTGGTCGATGTCCAGATGGACAGCGTCCAGCGGCAGGCCACGCTCCTGGTATCCCGAAACGATCCGCCGCACCTCCTGCTCGGTGCCGAAGCCCCACCGCGCATGATGATGGCCGAGGGCCCAGGCAGGCGGCAGCGCGGGCGCACCGGTGAGCGAAGACCAGGCGTGCAGCACGCGCGCGGGGGTGCCCACGATCACCCAGCAGCGCAGTGGACCGCCGTCCATCCGCAGCTCGCACGTTCCCGCCCGGTCGTGCCCGGAGCCGGCGCCCTCCTCGCCCTCCCGCAGTGTCACCCTGCCGTCCCACGAGGTGTCGTGGAACACCAGATGAGCGGCCGCGTCGGCCACCACCAGTTGCACCGGCATCGTGAGGTACAGCGGATCGTCGCCGGGGCCGAACGCGCCGCCCGGGTCGGTGTTCCACAGCCGGTACGTTCCGTCCCGGAGCCGCGGGCCCGCGGCTCGCCCCCCGAGCCCGAAGAACCGGGCGTCCGCGGCCACCTCCGACCGCTGCATCCAGCGCGCCTCACCGCCATCGACCGGCTCCCACCATCGCGGCGGCAGATCACGGCGCAGCGTCACGCCTCCGGGCGTACGCACCTCCACCGCGCCGTGCCGCGAGACCACGACCGTGACCCGCTCCGCCACGACCCGCCAGCCGCCGTCCTTGTCCGGCTCCAGCACCGCGCGGGGATCCGGCTCCGGGCAACGGTCCGCGAGCCCGTAAGACGGCTCGGGACCCGCCCCGTCCCAGCCCCAGAAGACGGCGCCGTTCACCGCGACTAGGATCCGCAGCTCGGAGCGGCTGAAGCGGACGATGCCCCCACCGAGCCCGGCCTCGACCTCCCGCATCTGCCCGGGCACCCGAGCGCGCTCGGCCCCTCGCGACGGCAGCGCGGCGGCGTCGGCACGTCTCCTTCTCCACGCGGCCCGTACGGTACGCAACCCCTGACTCACCCCCGCGGAACCGACCGCCTTCACCGAACGCACCAGGTCACGACCGTCCATGCTGCTCACCCTGCCATTGACACCCCCACGCGCGTGTGTCGTTCAACTTCCGTTCACCCGTGCCCAGACCACATCTTCACGACACGGAGTATGTGTGGTTCGCCCTGGTGCAGAAGTCGATCACATGGCATCGTCCGTGTCAGCCGCGTCACGCGCACACCCAGCACGTGCGCGACCGACGCACACGACGCGCACAGTCCGGGAGCCGCCCCATGTCGACCGTGAACCCCCAGCCGCTCTGGCAGCCAGATCCGGAACGCATCGCGCAGGCGCAGGTCACCAGGTTCCAGGCCTGGGCCGCCGAGCACCACGGCGCGCCGTCCGAGGGCGGATACGAGGCTCTGCACCGCTGGTCCGTCGACCAGCTGGACGTGTTCTGGAAGGCCGTCACCGAGTGGTTCGACGTACGCTTTTCCACCCCCTACGCGCGCGTGCTGGGCGACCGCTCGATGCCCGGCGCCCAGTGGTTTCCCGGGGCGACCCTCAACTACGCCGAGCATGCGCTCCGCGCGGCCGCGACCCGCGCGGACGAACCCGCCCTCCTCTACGTCGACGAGACCCATGAGCCCCGCCCGGTGACCTGGTCCGAGCTGCGCCGCCAGGTCGGCTCCCTGGCCGCCGAACTGCGTGCGCTCGGAGTAACCCCCGGAGACCGCGTCAGCGGCTATCTCCCGAACATCCCCCAGGCCGTCGTCGCCCTCCTCGCCACGGCCGCCGTGGGCGGCGTCTGGACGTCCTGCGCCCCCGACTTCGGCGCCCGCAGCGTCCTCGACCGCTTCCAGCAGGTCGAACCGGTCGTCCTTTTCACCGTCGACGGCTACCGCTACGGCGGAAAGGAGCACGACCGCCGAGAGGTCGTCGCCGAACTCCGCCATGAACTGCCCACCCTGCGCGCGGTCGTCCACATCCCCCTCCTGGGCACCGAGGCTCCCGAAGGAGCCGTCGAATGGTCGGACCTGACAGCGGCGGACGTGGCGCCCGTCTTCGAGCAGGTGCCCTTCGACCACCCCCTCTGGGTGCTCTACTCCTCGGGCACCACCGGCCTCCCCAAGGCCATCGTCCAGTCCCAGGGCGGCATCCTCGTCGAGCACCTCAAGCAGCTCGGCCTGCACTGCGACCTCGGCCCCGAGGACCGTTTCTTCTGGTACACCTCGACCGGCTGGATGATGTGGAACTTCCTCGTCTCCGGCCTTCTCACCGGAACGACGATCGTCCTTTACGACGGCAGCCCCGGCCACCCGGACACGGCCGCGCAGTGGCGGATCGCCGAACGCACGGAAGCCACCCTCTACGGCACCTCGGCCGCGTACGTCATGGCCTGCCGCAAGGCGGGTGTGCATCCGGCGCGCGATTTCGACCTCTCCAAGGTGAGGTGCGTCGCCACGACCGGATCACCGCTGCCGCCCGACGGATTCAGCTGGCTCCACGACGAGGTCCGCGACGACCTGTGGATCGCCTCCGTCAGCGGCGGCACGGACGTGTGCTCCTGTTTCGCCGGAGCCGTACCGACACTCCCCGTGCACATCGGAGAACTACAGGCCCCCGGGCTGGGCACCGACCTGCAGTCCTGGGACCCGAGCGGTCGCCCTCTGGTGGACGAGGTCGGCGAACTCGTGGTCACCAACCCCATGCCTTCCATGCCCATCCACTTCTGGAACGACCCCGACGGAAGCCGCTACCACGACAGCTACTTCAACACGTACCCCGGAGTGTGGCGCCACGGCGACTGGATCACCGTCACCTCCCGCGGCTCCGTCGTCATCCACGGCCGCTCCGACTCGACGCTCAACCGCCAGGGTGTCCGCATGGGCTCCGCCGACATCTACGAAGCCGTGGAGCGCCTTCCCGAGATCAAGGAATCCCTCGTCGTCGGCATCGAGCAGCCCGACGGCGGCTACTGGATGCCCCTTTTCGTGCACCTTGCTCCCGGTGCCGTCCTCGACGAAGCCCTCCTCAACCGCATCAGGCAGACCATCCGCGAACAGCTCTCACCGCGCCACATCCCCGACGAGATCATCGAGGTGCCCGGCATTCCGCACACCCTCACCGGCAAGCGCATCGAGGTTCCGGTGAAGCGTCTTCTCCAGGGCACTCCCCTGGACAAAGCGGTCAACGTGGGCTCCATCGACAACCTCGACCTGCTCCACTTCTACGAGGACCTGGCCCGCAAGCGAGCCTGAGCTCCCCGCAGAACAGTCGGCCGGCCCACGGCGGCCGGCCATCCGGCGCCCCGCACCCCCCCTGACCTGCACGATTCGCCATTCTCCGGGACGGCGGCCCGCCGCACCCCGACGCCGTTGTCAGTGCTGCCGGTTACTGTGAGTGAGCATTGATCGACTGCGTACAGGGGGAAACATGGCGCACAACGACCACCAGACCATGCGACGCGTCCTGCGCCGCGAAATCGCCGGCACCATCGGCCTGCTGACCGACGAGCACGATTTCCTCGCCATGCGGCGCTACCGCAGCTTCTCCTTCGACGACCACACCATCTATCTGCAACAGGTGGAGTCCCTCCTCAAAACACGGGCCGTCCAGGGCAGCCACACGAAAGTGGCCCTCTTCGACCCGCAGGAATACGCGGAGTACTGCGCCGCCGCGGGCATCGACCCCGACATCCCGTCGAGCCGTACCCGCTTCACCGCCGAGCTCGCCACCAACGGGCCCACTGTCACCTACGAGGGCCAGCCCTTCGCCGACCTCGTTCCGGCCCTCGTCGACGAAGGAGTCCGCCAGGCCATCCGGGAGTACGCGTCCACACTCCTGACCCGGCTCGGTACCTGTGCCTCCTGCGGCGAGGACATCGGCCGCGCCGCCTTCTCCCGGGCCTCGGACCTCCTCGTCCGCATCCTCGACACGGCTTCGCCCGGCAACCGACACCTCGTCTGCAGCGTCTCGGGCACCCCGGAGCCACTCGCGTCCGTCCTCCGAGCCGACGACGACCCCAGCGGGGTCACACAACTCGACGAAGCCGAAGCCCTGGAATTCACCACCGTCCTGGCCGTAGGCCTGGGCACCCGGAGCCCGGGCGGACTCGTCATGCGAACCAGCGCCCCCGGCAGCACCGACCGTGTCTACGGCTGGCGCCTGCGCGGCGACACCCTCGAACCCCTCACCGCCGGAGAGGTCTTCGACGCGTACTGCACCGACGTGGACTCCGGGGACCTCATCTCTCCGGAATCGGATGTCGACTACTGCGCGCCGCCGGACCTCGGGGAGGCGGGACCCACGCCGCACCACCACTGAACCGAACGCGGGAGGGGCGCCCACACACAGGTGGAGCGCCCCTCGGAACCCGCCGCTGTCCGGCCCCGTCCGGCTACTCGCCGGACAGCACCGCCTGCGCCTCGTTACGCGCATCTGCGGCACTGTCCGCCGCTCGCGCGGCAGCCGCCGCCCGCTCACACTGCGCCAGCGTGTACTTCGCCAGCATCGCCCGTACATAAGGAATGGACGCCGCGCCCATGGAAAGAGAGGTGACACCAAGACCGGTCAGTACACACGCGAGCAGCGGGTCGGACGCGGCCTCACCGCAGACTCCACAGCTCTTGCCCTCGGCCTTCGCCGCCTCCGCGGACAGCGCGACCAGGTCGAGCAGCGCGGGCTGCCACGGATCCTGCAGCCGGGACACGGCACCCACCTGACGGTCGGCGGCAAACGTGTACTGCGCGAGGTCGTTGGTCCCCAGGGACAGGAACTCGACCTCCCGCAGAATCGAGCGCGCCCGCAGCGCGGCCGACGGAATCTCGACCATCGCCCCGAACTTCGCATGCAGCCCGGCCTCACGGCACGCGTCGGCGAACGCTTTGGCATCGGCCCGGTCCGCAACCATCGGGGCCATGACCTCGAGATGGACCGGCAGCCCCTCCGACGCCTTGGCCAGCGCCGTCAGCTGGGTGCGCAGCACCTCAGGGTGGTCGAGCAGCGTCCGCAGCCCGCGCACGCCCAGGGCCGGGTTCGGTTCGTCGGCCGGAGTCAGGAAGTCCAGCGGCTTGTCCGCACCCGCGTCCAGCACGCGGACGACGACACGGCCCTCCGGGAACGCCTCGAGCACCTGCCGGTAGGCCTCGACCTGCTTCTCCTCCGAGGGTGCGTTCCTGCTGTCGTCGAGAAAGAGGAACTCGGTACGGAACAGACCGACACCTTCAGCGCCGGCCTCGACCGCGGCCGGCACGTCCGCCGGACCGCCGACGTTGGCCAGCAGCGGCACCTTGTGCCCGTCCGAGGTGGCACCCGGCCCGGTCGACGCGGCCAGCGCGGACTTGCGCTCGGCGGCCGCGGACTCCAGCTGCGCCTTCTTCTCCTCGCTGGGGTTCACGAAGATCTCGCCCGTGCTCCCGTCCACAGCGATCACCGTGCCCTCTGCGAGCTCACCGGCTCCGGGCAGCGCCACCACGGCCGGCACGCCGAGCGCCCGCGCCAGAATCGCGCTGTGGCTGGTCGGACCGCCCTCCTCGGTCACGAAACCGAGGACCAGAGTCGGGTCCAGCAGCGCCGTGTCGGCGGGCGCAAGGTCACGCGCGATAAGGACATATGGTTCGTCGCTGTCCGGGACACCCGGCATCGGCACCCCGAGCAACCGGGCGACGATACGATTCCGCACGTCGTCGAGATCGGCCACACGGCCGGCGAGGTACTCACCGGCTGCGGCCAGCAGGGCGCGATACGCGGCGAAGGCGTCGTACACGGCCCGCTCGGCCGTGCTGCCCACGGCGACCCGGCGTTCCACGTCCGCCATCAGCTCGGGGTCCTGGGCCATCATGGCCTGCGCCTCGAGCACCGCCTGGGCTTCGCCCCCCGCCAGATTGCCGCGCGCAATCAGGTCGGCCGCCACAGCTTCCACGGCCTTGCGAGCGCGCCCCTGTTCACGCTCCGCTTCCTCGGCCGGAATCTGCTTGGCAGGCGGTTCGAGCACCGCCGTTCCCATGTGCCGAACCTCGCCGATCGCCACACCGTGGCTTACGCCGACGCCTCGCAGCGTTGTCTCCATTGCACCCGTCTCCGATAGTGCGGCGGGTCCCGCCGCCGCGGTGGTTGTCCCTACGTGCCGCCATACGACGGCGCCGGCGTCACTTCCAGAGGAAGAGACTGTCACCGGCCTTCACATCGCCGTCGTCACGGAGATCGGAGAGCACATCGGCCGTGGCCTCGAGCGCCACGACCGGGCACACCGCGGACTTGCCCGCGGCCTCGACGGCGGCCGGGTTCCAGCGCACGACGCCCTGGCCGCGCGTCACGGTGTCGCCCTTGTTCACGAGGACCTCGAAACCCTCGCCGTTGAGCTGCACGGTGTCGATGCCCAGGTGAGTGAGCACGCCGTGACCCTTCTCGTCGACGACGACGAAAGCGTGCGGGTGAAGAGAGACGATCACTCCGTCCACGGGCGCGACGGCCTCGGAAGGCTCACGCACGGGGTCGATCGCCGTACCCGGGCCGACCATGGCCCCGGAGAAGACCGGATCCGGCACGGCGGCCAGTCCGATGGCGCGTCCGGCAAGCGGGGACGTCACGGTGGTCATGGGAAGCCTCCCAGGGGTGGAGATTCGTATGGGCTGTCACTGAAAGATCCACTTGGTGGTCTAGACCACTAGCATAATGGATTTGCGCGCGCTTCGCAGCCCCATGTACAGTCGTACTCCTGCTTGAGGCCGAGAGGCGCGACCGAGCGTCCTTGCTCAGCAGTACCCAAACTTGTCAGATCCTATCTCGGGGTCACTTTCTGCATGCCTGCAGAACGATGGTCAGAGAGCCGGAAAAACACTGATAGAGTCTGGAACACCGAAGGGAAGCGCCCGGAGGAAAGCCTGAGAGATTCTCTCGGGTGAGTACAAAGGAAGCGTCCGTTCCTTGAGAACTCAACAGCGTGCCAAAAATCAACGCCAGATATGTTGATACCCCGTCTGCCGGA
>NZ_JBVIVK010000003.1:450293-489294 GCF_055595715.1 Streptomyces sp. NPDC040410 | reverse complement strand
CGAATATGACTTATTTGAAAAACATCGAAGAATGTTTTTAGGGGGAGCCCTTTTGGGTTTGGAGGAGTCCCTTCGGGGGGGCCTTTGGGGGAGTACGACGGCGGGGGCGCCCCTCCCGAGAGGGGCGCCCCCGCCGTCGTACGGACCGGTCCGCGCGCTGGTCCTAGTCCTCGTCGTCGCTGTCGATGCCCAGGCCCGGTAGCAGGCCCGGGAGGAGCGGCGGGAGGGTGACGTCCGGCTCGGTGGTCGATGCGGACGTGGACGGGGAGGCGCTCCCGGTGTCCTTCGGCGGGTCGAGCAGGCCGCCGGTGTCGCCGCCGAGCAGGCCGTCGTCCTCGCCGGCGGAGCCGGCCGAGTCACTGGGGCTGCCGCTGCCTGCGCCGCTTTCGTCGGAGGTGCCGCTGCCGGTGCTGGGTGCCGCCGCCGGCTCCGAACCCGGCGAGCCGGGGGACGCCGGACCCGAGCCCTGCCGCTGGCCGCTGCCGCCGCTCCGGGCGGGGGGCTGCGGAAGCAGGGACTGCAGCGGGGCGACCTCTTCGTCTATGGCGTCGAAGACCGACGAGACCTGCTGACTCACGTCGCCGAGCTGGACGGGCAGTCGGTCGCGCAGGGCGCCCCAGGTCTCGCGGTGCGAGCGGGAGAAGGCGGAGAGGGCCTGGATGGGGCCCAGGGAGTCCGGGTCGCGCTGGTACGCCTCGTGCAGCAGGCGGTGACCCTCGGAGGCGTCGTGCTGCATGCCGGACAGGGCGCGGCGGATCTCGCCGACGGACTCGTGGTCGAGTTGGCCGCCGCGGTCCCGCTCCATCAGCCGGCGGGCCTCGCTCAGCCGCGTGGAGGCCTGGTCGAGGTAGGCCTGGCCGCGCTCGTCCTCCCCGTCGGACATGTAGTTGAGCTTGAAGTCCTCGATGCCGCGCTTGAGGCCGTAGAGCGAGTCACCGGGCAGGGCGTCCGAGCTCGCGGCGGCGACTCCGCCGAATGCTCCCGCGGCAACACCGACGCTGAGCCCGCCCGCGGCGAGCCCCTTGGTCAGTCTTGAACGCGGTCGCAGCTTCCCCAGCGGGGACGCCCGGTGAGCTCCTCGTGTCCGAGTGGAACGCTGCTCGGGCAGGGAAGGATCCCTGGCCTCGCCCCCGGCGGTGCCCTCCTGCAGCATGGCCTCGAACCTGGCCACCAGCTGGGCCCGCTGGACGACCTTGACCTCGGGGTCCAGCTCCGGCCTGGGCAATTCGCCGAGACGCTCGGCGAGGGCCATCAGGAGGCCCTGCCCGGTCTGTTCCGCAGCAGCCGGGGACGGTGCCGGTCCTTCGGACTGCTCGGCCGCCGTACCCCGGTCGGACTCCTCCAGGGCCTGGGCGAAGGCGTTCGCCCGCCGGTGCGCCGATACATTTGCGATCACTGGCGGCACCTCCTCTCGTCATGACGGTCGACTCCCCAGGGGGTCCTGAGGGTTGCACGCCCTGACCACATCCACACGATCGAGTGATCGGAGTCGGCCAGGGAGTGACCACAGGGAGTCTGCATCCCGCACAACGAGCGGCGCGGCACTTGGGTTACGGACACCGGATGGTTGGATGGGGTAGTCAACGGACTTTCACCGAAAGCGAGTTGGGTGTTACCGAGTGTGTTCCTTCAGCGGGCGTCGTCCGGCAGGAGCCGGGCGAGGGTACGGACGGCGCGGTACTGGAGGGTCTTGATGGCGCCCTCGTTCTTGCCCATCACGCGGGCGGTCTCGGCGACGGAGAGGCCCTGCAGGAAGCGGAGCGTGACGCACTCCTGCTGCTGGGGGTTGAGTCGCCGTACGGCGTCGAGGAGGGCGGCGTTGGAGAGGGACTCGAGGACCGAGTCCTCGGGGGACCGCTCGACCTCGTTGGCGTCGAGCATCTCGCCGGTCGTCACTTCGAGCCGGAAGCGGCTCGACTTGAAGTGGTCGGCGACGAGGTTGCGGGCGATGGTGACCAGCCATGCGCCGAAGTCGCGGCCCTGCCAGGTGAACGTACCGATCCTGCGCAGGGCGCGCAGAAAGGTCTCGCTGGTGAGGTCCTCGGCGGTCGCCTTGCCTCCCACGCGGTAGTAGATGTACCGGTACACGGTGTCGCTGTACTGGTCGTAGAGACGCCCGAAGGCGTCGGACTCGCCGGCCTGGGCGCGTTCGACGAGATCCATCATTCGGGCGCTGTCGCTGTCCGCGGCCGGACGGCGGGGGGTGGCGGCGCCGGTCGAGCGCCCTCGTCTGCCGACGGCGGCGCTGCCTTCGGCGAGGGCGTAGCAGGGGCCGACCGGCGCGCCGGCCACGGCGAGGGCGGGGACGGCGTACGCGGTTGGGACGGCACAAGCGGTGGGGACGAAGCCGCGCAACAGGGCTTGGACCGTTGCGCGCAGCGTAGCCAGGCCCGAGGCGTCAACCCCGACGTGTGGGTACACGGGACTCCCAGAGGCAGAGCTTCCATCACGTGCAGTGCGGGACCGTTCACCCGTCGTAGCGACGGAGGGGTACCGGTATGCGTCTGAGGAGAATAACGCTTCGTGCAGGCACTGCTACACCCAGTTGCTCAAATCATCGATTACGGCGCTTCCGTAACCGATTGAGGCGGTACCAAGTACCGCAGAGTGACCGGTTGTTGATCGAAATGATTCGTCTTCGGTCTCGGTCCGGGGCGTGTTGTGGCCGTGTGCAGCCAACGCGACCGCACACGGTGTCGAACGGTCCGAGCCGCCTACCGGCGGCGCCGGTGCAGGGCGATCGCCGCCGCCGTGCCGCCCGCCACCGCGCCCACGCCCGCCGCAGCGGGGATGCCGACCTTCGCCGCCTTGCGGCCCGTGCGGTAGTCGCGCAGGCGCCACTCCAGCCGGCGGGCGTGCTTGCGCAGCTTGGTGTCCGGGTTGATGGCGTAGGGGTGGCCGACCAGGGAGAGCATCGGAATGTCGTTGTGGGAGTCGCTGTAGGCGGCGCAGCGGGACAGGTCCAGGCCCTCCGCCGCGGCCAGGGCGCGCACCGCCTCCGCCTTCGCCGGGCCGTGCAGCGGCTCGCCGACCAGCTTGCCCGTGTAGACGCCCTCGACCGACTCCGCCACCGTGCCCAGCGCGCCGGTCAGGCCCAGCCGGCGGGCGATCACCTGGGCGATCTCCACCGGGGCCGCCGTGACCAGCCACACCTTCTGGCCCGCGTCCAGATGGGCCTGCGCCAGCGCCCGGGTGCCGGGCCAGATCCGCTCGGCCATGTACTCGTCGTAGATCTCCTCGCCGATCGACATCAGCTCGGAGACGCGGTGGCCCTTGACGATCGACAGCGCCGAGTCGCGCGCGTCCTGCATGTGCTCGGGGTCCTCGATCCCGGCCAGCCTGAACCACGCCTGCTGCCAGGCGAACCTGGCGAGGTCCCGCGTCTCGAAGAACTTCCGCTTGTACAGGCCCCGGCCGAAGTGGAACAGCGCGGCGCCCTGCATGACGGTGTTGTCGAGGTCGAAGAAGGCGGCGGCCATGTCGTCGCCGAGCACCGGAAACGCCGGTTCCCCACCGGCACCGGAGACGTCCGGGACGTCGGGGACGTCCTGCGACGACTTGCGCGCAGCCTCCGCCGAGGCTTCGCCTGCCAACACGCTCCGCGCCGTGGCGGAGCGCCTACGGGGAGTGAGCCATCCAAGAGCGGCCATGTCGTGAGCATAGCCAGTTTGTTCAGGGCTTCCGGAGTCCTGAGGTTCGGTCGCTGTGAACTCTCCGCGACCGCGCCGTTAAAGAACTGATCTGACCGGGGCTTCCGTCGCTGAGCTGCGGCGCGACAATGGCCGACATGAGTCCCGTCTTCCGCCGAAAGCCCGCCCGGTCCCCCGAGGACCGGCTCGTCACCCTCGTCCGCAAGCCGGGGTGTCATCTGTGTGATGACGCGCAGGCCTTGATCGAGAAGGTGTGCGCCGATCTGGGGGTGCCGTGGGAGCAGAAGGACATCACCGAGGATGCCGAACTCCACGCCCAGTACTGGGAGCAGATCCCCGTCGTCCTGGTCGACGGGGAACAGCACACCTTCTGGCGTGTGAACGAGGAGCGCCTCCGCAAGGCTCTGACCGACTAGAGCGTCCGGTTTGCCCGCGGGCGCAAGAGAGTGGTGGTGCCTGTGCGCCGGTTCCGCACTCGCGCGCCGGGGGCGCGTGAGCCCGGTCACGTTGGCCGGGCAAATCGGACACCATCTTTGTGCACGCGTTCACAAAGACATAGCCTGCATTCGACGGGGCGGTCTAGGTACGTGTGACCGCCTGCAGCCCCGCTCTACCCGCAGGAGCACCGTGGCAACTGGCCGAACTCACCGACCGGCGACCCGTAGCCGAGGGATTCCCGAGGCCACCGTCGCCCGTCTTCCGCTGTACCTCCGAGCCCTCACCGCGCTCTCGGAGCGCTCTGTGCCCACGGTCTCGTCCGAGGAGCTGGCGGCCGCCGCGGGGGTCAACTCCGCGAAGCTGCGCAAGGACTTCTCCTACCTGGGCTCCTACGGGACGCGGGGCGTGGGGTACGACGTCGAGTATCTCGTCTACCAGATCTCCCGCGAACTGGGCCTGACCCAGGACTGGCCGGTTGTGATCGTCGGTATCGGTAACCTCGGCGCCGCGCTCGCCAACTACGGCGGGTTCGCCTCCCGTGGTTTCCGGGTCGCCGCGCTCATCGACGCCGACCCGACAATGGCCGGAAAGCCCGTCGCCGGGATCCCCGTGCAGCACACCGATGACCTGGAAAAGATCATCGAGGACAACGGTGTGTCGATCGGCGTGATCGCGACTCCCGCCGGGGCCGCCCAGCAGGTCTGCGACCGGCTCGTCGCCGCCGGGGTCACCTCCATCCTGAACTTCGCGCCGACCGTGCTGTCCGTCCCGGACGGCGTCGACGTGCGCAAGGTCGACCTCTCCATCGAGCTGCAGATCCTCGCCTTCCACGAGCAGCGCAAGGCCGGCGAGGAGGCCGCGTCGCCCGACGGCGCCGGTCCGGCCGCCGCCACGCGCAGCGAGTCCGCCGACAAGGGACCGGACGGGGACGTGCCCGCCGTGATGCCGGCATGAGTCTCCTCGTCGTCGGGCTGAGCCACCGCAGCGCCCCGGTCAGCGTCCTGGAGCGGGCCGCACTGTCCGCGGACGCCCAGATAAAGCTGCTGCAGGACACCGTCGCCGCCGAGCCGGCCACCGAGGCCGCCGTTCTCGCCACCTGCAACCGCATCGAGCTGTACGCCGACGTGGACAAGTTCCACGCCGGTGTCGCCGAGCTGTCCACGCTGCTCGCCCAGCACAGCGGGGTCGGCCTGGAGGAGCTCACGCCCTACCTCTACGTCCACTACGAGGACCGGGCCGTCCACCACTTCTTCTCGGTGGCGTGCGGGCTGGACTCCATGGTCGTCGGCGAGGGGCAGATCCTCGGCCAGATAAAGGACTCGCTCGCCCGGGCACAGGACCTGCACACCGCGGGGCGGCTCCTGAACGACCTGTTCCAGCAGGCCCTCCGGGTGGGCAAGCGGGCTCACTCCGAGACCGGCATCGACCGCGCCGGGCAGTCTCTGGTCACCTTCGGCCTGGAGCAGCTGTCGTCCGGTACGGCGGTCGAGCAGTGGGCCGCGGGCAAGAAGGCCGTCGTGATCGGCGCCGGCTCGATGTCGTCGCTGGCCGCCGCCACGCTCGCGCGGGCCGGGGTCGCCGAGATCGTGATCGCCAACCGCACCCTGGACCGTGCCGAGCGCCTCGCGCAGATCCTTGCCGAGGGCGACGACACGGACGTGCTGGCCCGCGCGGTACCGATGGAGTCGGTGCCGGTCGAGCTGACACGTGCCGATGTCGCCGTCTCCTGTACGGGGGCGACGGGACTGGTCCTGACCGCCGAGTCCGTCGCGAAGGCGGTCGAGGGCCGGGTCGGGGCACCCGTCGCCGGGCGCGACGGCGGCAGCGGTCGTACGGCCTTGAAGGCGGGTGTACGGGAGGCGGCCCTGCCGCCCACCGGCGTCGGCACCGAGGAGGCCTGTCCGCTGGACCTCTCCGCCGTGCAGGGCACCGCCGGGTTCTCCGTCCTCGGCGAGGCCGCCGTGGCCGGGATGGCCGCCGCCGAGCTGGAGCAGCACGCGGCCTGGGTGGACAACGGCGCCGTCGACGCCCCCGGCCGCGCGCAGCGCACGCAGGCCAGGCCGGGCACCGTCACCGTGCTCGACCCGGCAGCGGACTCCGAGGCGATCGCGGCGCTCGCCGCCGCCGCGGCCGGCGTCGGCCGCATCCCGGAGCGCCGCAGGCCGGAGCCGGTCGCCGAGATCCCGCGTCCCGCGCCCGCGCTGTTCCTCCTGGACCTCGCCATGCCCCGCGACATCGACGCGGCCGTGCACCGGCAGGCCGGAGTGCGGCTCGTGGACATCGAGTCGCTCGCCGAGGCCTCCGCGGACGCCCCGATGGCGGCCGACGTCGACCAGGTGCGGCGTATCGTCTCCGACGAGGTCGCGGCCTTCGGGGCGGCCCTGCGGGCCGCGCACATCACGCCCACCGTCGTCGCGCTGCGCACCATGGCCGCCGACGTCGTGGCGAGCGAGATCGCCCGGCTCGACGGGCGGCTGCCCGGACTCGACGACAAGCAGCGCGGCGAGATCACCCAGACCGTGAAGCGCGTCGTGGACAAGCTGCTGCACGCGCCGACCGTACGAGTCAAGCAGCTCGCGGCTGAACCCGGCGGAGCTGGGTACGCGGACGCGTTGCGCACCCTGTTCGACCTCGACCCCGAGACGGTTGCCGCCGTCTCCCGCGCCGAGGACAGCACCGAGAAGCACGACCAGAACGGCAAGAACCGAGGGCCGGCATGACTGAGCGACGTGAGCCCCGCAGGCGAACCGATCAAAAGGAGCCACTGAGGCTGGGCACCAGGCGGAGCAAACTCGCCATGGCCCAGTCCGGGCAGGTGGCGGACGCCGTGCGCCGGGTGACCGGACGGCCCGTGGAGCTTGTCGAGATCACCACGTACGGGGACGTCTCCCGTGAGCATCTTGCGCAGATCGGCGGCACGGGTGTGTTCGTCACGGCGCTGCGCGACGCGCTGCTCAGGGGTGAGGTCGACTTCGCGGTTCATTCGCTGAAGGACCTCCCGACCACGCAGCCCGGGGACCTCGTGGTGGCCGCCGTGCCGCCGCGCGAGGACCCGCGCGACGTGATCGTCGCCCGCGACGCACTCAAGTTCACCGACCTGCCGCGCGGAGCCCGCATAGGCACCGGTTCACCGCGCCGCATGGCCCAGCTGAACGCGTATGCGCGCGCACACGGCCTCGACATCGAGACCGTGCCGATCCGCGGCAACGTCGACACCCGCATCGGGCTCGTGCACGGCGGCGAACTGGACGCCGTCGTCCTCGCGGCCGCCGGACTGAACCGGATCGGCCGGAGTGACGAGGTGACCGACTTCCTGTCGGTCGACACGGTTTTGCCCGCCCCCGGCCAGGGGGCACTCGCGATCGAGTGCAGGGCGGGGAACACCGCCCAGGACACTGACCTGATCGCGGCGCTCGGTGAGCTCGACGACCCGTTCACACGGGCCGCCGTGACCGCCGAGCGGTCACTGCTCGCCGCCCTGGAGGCCGGCTGCAGCGCCCCTGTAGGCGCGCTGGCCGACCTGCTGGCCGACGGGCAGATTGTCAAGGAAATGCGCCTGCGCGGCGTCGTCGGCACGACCGACGGCACGAGCATGGTGCAGTTGTCCACCACCGGTCCCGTGCCCGAGACGTACGACCAGGCAATGGCGCTCGGCCGTGAACTCGCGGCCGAGATGCTTGCCCAGGGCGCGGCCGGTCTGATGGGGGAGCGAGCACAGTGAGCCCCACCACCTATCCCGTCGGTCCGGAACACGGGCACGTCACCTTCCTCGGTGCCGGACCCGGGGATCCGGGACTGCTGACTCTGCGCGCCGTGGAGGCGCTGGCGAACGCGGACGTCCTCGTCGCCGAGCACGAGGTGCTCGACGTCGTACGTGTGCATGCCAGGCAGGGCGTGTCCGTGGTGAACACGGACGCGGACCCTGCCAGCGACCCGGTTCCGGGCACAGGCACGCCTCAGCTGACGGTTGTTGACGGTGCGTCAACAGCCGCTGGGGTCCCCTCTGTGAGGGATGCCGCACATCTTGTCATGGAGGCCGCGCGGAGCGGCAAGCGGGTCGTGCGTGCCGTGTCCGGGGACCCGGGACTTGATACGTACGCCGCCGAGGAAATGCTCGCCTGCGCCGCCGCGGGTGTGCCGTTCGAGGTCGTGCCCGGTGTCGCCACGGCCGTCGGCGTGCCCGCGTACGCGGGTGTGCCGCTGCGGGACGCCCAGGGCGCGGACGTACGGTTCGTGGACGCGCGGACGGCTTCGGACCGGTGCTGGACCGAGGTCGGGGCGTCGGACGGGACGGTCGTGGTGTCCACCACGCTGGACTCCGTGGCCGCCGCCGCAGGCGAACTGGTGTCCGCAGGACGCAAGCCCGACACGCCGATGACCGTCACCGTAGCCGGCACGACCACGCGTCAGCGGACGTGGACCGCCACGCTCGGCACGGTCGCCCAGACGCTGAAGCAGGCGAAGGTCCTGCCGTCCCCGGAGGGCGGGCGGCCGGTCATAGCCGTGGTCGGTGAGCGTTCCGCCGCGGCTCAGCGTGAGCAGCTCTCGTGGTTCGAGTCCAAGCCGCTGTTCGGCTGGAAGGTGCTCGTGCCGCGGACGAAGGAGCAGGCGGCTTCGCTCTCCGACCAGTTGCGTTCCTACGGCGCCGTGCCGCACGAGGTGCCGACGATCGCCGTCGAACCGCCGCGCACGCCGCAGCAGATGGAGCGGGCGGTCAAGGGACTGGTGACCGGGCGTTACGAGTGGATCGCCTTCACGTCGGTCAACGCGGCCAAGGCCGTGCGCGAGAAGTTCGAGGAATACGGGCTCGATGCCCGCGCCTTCGCCGGTATCAAGGTCGCCGCGGTCGGCGAGCAGACCGCGAAGGCACTCATCGCCTTCGGCGTGAAGCCGGATCTGGTGCCGAGCGGCGAGCAGTCGGCGGCGGGACTGCTGGAGGACTGGCCGCCGTACGACCCGGTGTTCGACCCCATCGACCGGGTCTTCCTGCCGCGCGCCGACATCGCCACCGAGACTCTGGTCGCCGGGCTGATCGAGCTGGGCTGGGAGGTCGACGACGTCACCGCCTACCGGACCGTGCGGGCCTCGCCGCCGCCGGCGGAGACGCGCGAGGCGATCAAGGGTGGCGGGTTCGACGCCGTGCTCTTCACGTCGTCCTCCACGGTGCGCAACCTCGTGGGTATCGCCGGGAAGCCGCACAACGTGACCGTGATCGCGTGTATCGGTCCCGCCACCGCGAAGACCGCGGAGGAGCACGGGCTGCGGGTCGACGTGATGGCGCCCGAGCCGTCCGTCCACAAGCTGGCCGAGGCGCTGGCCGACTTCGGGCTGCGGCGCAGGACCGCGGCACTCGAGGCGGGAGACCCGGTCACGCGGCCGAGTGAGCGTCGGCCGGGAGCGCGCCGGCGTCGTACGACGACCTGACGGAGCGGCGGGGAGGCCGCCCGGACGGCACTCCTCGCCGCAACCCCGTTCGCCGGTACGTCAGTAGGGGTGCCGGTCGGGCTTGAGCTCCCAGGCTTCGTAGGCCTGGGCGCCGAGTTCGGGGTGGATCTGCTCGACGTGGATGCGGCGCTCGGCGAGGGGCTTCTGGAAGTCCTCGTACTGGAAGGCGTCGTCGAAGCCGATCTTCCGCGTGGCATGCAGGTCGCAGCTGTAGTACACGTCGTCGATCCGCGACCAGTAGATGGCGCTCATGCACATCGGGCAGGGCGCGCCGCTGATGTAGATCGAGCAGCCCTGCAGCATCCTGGCCCGCTCCGGTACCGGGTCGGGTGAGCCTTCGGGGCGCGGCACATACTCGAGCGTGCTCTCGTTCTGGTGTTCCGGCGATATCGAAGGAGCCTCGGGGTTCAGGCGCTGCACGGCCTTGCGTATGGTCTCCACCTCGGCGTGCGCGGTGGGGTCGCCGGTGAGCAGAACTCGGTTCTGTCCCCGGGCCACGATGTCGCCGTTCCGGGTGATGACGGCACCGAACGGACCGCCCCAGCCCTCTTCGACGGATTCGGTGGCCAGGCGTACCGCTTCGGCCAGGAACTCCTTGTGACCCATGTCGGACCTCCACCCGTTGCATGTCCCCGTTTGTCCGATAACTCCCCTTTGAATTAGACTACTCCGTATGGGTGTCAGTGCAATCCGTGCCCCGGCCGGTGACGCTGCGACCGTGGTGACCTCGCAGAAAGTGCGGGCAGGCCGCGAAGACGAGTACCAGCGCTGGCAGGAGCGGACCAATCGGGCCGTGAGCGCATTCGACGGATTCGAGGGGACCGAAATGTATCCCCCGGGTCCCGGGGACGAACGCGCATGGGTGGTGGTCTTCCGGTTCTCCGGTATCGACAAGCTGACCGCCTGGCTGGACTCCGGCGAGCGCGGGGAACTGCTCTCCGAGGGCCGTCCGCTGTTCGACGGGACGCCGACACAGGAGGTCCTGGCCGGCGGTGCGCCGACGCCACCCGAGGAGGAAGCCGTCACGGCGGTGATCTCCCATCATGTGCGGCCCGGCCGTGAGGAGGACTTCGCGCGGTGGCAGGACAAGGTCCTCAAGGCCCAGGGGAGGTTCCCGGGTTTCATGGGCACCGAGTTGTTCAAGCCGGTCGAGGGAATCCAGGACAACTGGGTCGTCGTCTTCCGCTTCGACACCCGCGAACACCTCGACGACTGGCTGCGGTCCGGCGTCCGGGCCAAACTCCTGGCGGAGGGGGAGAACTACTTCTCCGCCTACGACGTGCACAAGGTGGGGTCGGCGTTCAGCGGCTGGTTCCGTTTCGGGGAGGGCGCGGACGGCGAGGTCCCGCCCAACTGGAAACAGGCCATGTCGGTGGTGCTGGCGCTGTATCCCACCGTGATGGTCCTGAATCTGACGGTCGGTTATGAGCTGCGCGACCTCGGAATCCCCGGCTATCTGGGCCTGTTCATCGGAAACGTCCTGAGCGTCTCCGCCCTGACCTGGCTGCTGATGCCCCTGGTGAACCGTGCCCTCGCCTTCTGGCTGGTGCCGACACGCGCGCGTTCCGTGCGCATCCATGTGGCGGGGACCGCCGTCGTGGTGCTGTGCTGGGCGCTCTGTCTCCTGATTTTCGGGCTCACGACCGGATGAGGAGCCGTCATGAGCGCAGAAATCGACGGGGAGATCGTCCGGCGGGGCGACGCCGCCTACGACAGCACCTGGTCGGACATGCTGTGGAACAACCTCAAACCACAGCGCTTTCCCGACCTGATCGTCCGGGCCGCCTCGGACCGGGACGTCCCGGCCGCCATCCGGCTGGCCCGCTACGAGGGCCATCGGATCGCGCTTCGCTCCCACGGACACAGCTGGTGCGGCTCACCGCTGCGCGACGGCGGCATGCTCATCGACCTGTCCGCACTCGACGCAAGCGAGATCGACCCGGCCGCACGTACCGCGACCCTGCAACCCGCCCTCAGCGGAAGCGAGTTCGTCGCCGCACTGGCCCAGCACGGCCTCGCCTTCCCCGCCGGGCACTGCGGACCCGTAGCCCTGGGCGGCTTCCTCCTCAGCGGGGGCCTCGGCTGGAACTCCGGCGCCCTCGGACCGGCCGCCGCCAGCGTGCGGGCGGTCGAGGTGGTCACGGCGGACGGCGCCGCCCTCACCTGCAGCCGGGACGAGAACCCCGACCTCTTCTGGGCCGCGCGCGGCGCGGGACCCGGCTTCTTCGCCGTCGCCACCCGCTTCCACGTGACACTGCACGACCTCCCGACAGCCGTCGCCGAGACCACGTACACCTTTCCCCTGGCCGACGTCGAACCGGTGACCCGCTGGGCCACCACGGCAGCCCGGCGGCTTCCGGCGAACGTCGAGGCGTCCTTCATGCTCGCGACCGCCTCCCCGGACGTCATCGCGGCGACGCCGAGGCCCAAGGTGATCAGCTTCACCGGTACCGCCTTCGCCCGCTCGCGCGAGGAGGCCGGCCGCTGCCTGGCACCGCTGCGGAACTGCCCGTTCGCCGAACGCGCCCTGTTCCAGAAGACGGACGAGCCGAAGACCTTCGAGGACCTGTACGGCACGTCGTCCGACTTCTGGCCCCGAGAACACCGCAACGTGGTGGACACCCTGTGGTCGGACACCGGGTACGAGATCCTGCTGCCCGCGCTCGCCGCCGCGGTCGCCGAAGCCCCCTCCGAGCAGTCGCTCGTCCTCGCCCCCCTGTGGCCCGCCTCACGGGACCGCGTCCTCTCGCGCGACATGGCCTTCTCGGTCCTCGGCGAGACCTATCTCGCACCCTTCGCGATCTGGGACGACCCGGCCGACGACGCCGCCAACACCCGCTGGCTGAGGGACACGATGCGGGCCGTCGAGCCCTACGGCACCGGCCACTACGTCGCGGAGGCCGACCTCACCGCCGGCCCGTCCCGGGCCCGGCGGTCGTACACCCCGGACGACTGGGAGCGGCTGCGGGCGCTGAAGGCGGAGTACGACCCGGAGAACGTCTTCCACACCTACCTCACGCCGTGAAGGGGCGGGGCGTCTGCGCGGGCTCCCCCGCGTTCGCCGGGCGGTCGACACGGCGTCGGCAAAGGCGCCTTGGAGGCGGGCGTAGCGTAGGTGCATGACGAAGTACGGATCCTTCCCCGGTACGCGTCCCCGGCGGCTGCGCACCACCCCCGTCATGCGGCGCATGGTCGCCGAGACCCGGCTGCACCCCGCCGACTTCATCCTGCCCGCGTTCGTGCGCGAGGGCGCGACCGAGCCGGTGCCGATCGCCGCGATGCCCGGTGTCGTCCAGCACACCCGGGACAGCCTGAAGAAGGCGGCCGCCGAGGCCGTCGCGGCCGGGATCTCCGGGATCATGCTCTTCGGCGTGCCCGAGGAGGCGAAGAAGGACGCCCTCGGGACGCCCGGCACCGACCCGGACGGGATTCTCCAGGTCGCGATCCGGGACGTGCGGGCCGAGGTGGGGGACGACCTGCTCGTCATGTCCGACCTGTGCCTCGACGAGACGACGGACCACGGGCACTGCGGGGTGCTCGACGAGCAGGGCCGCGTCGACAACGACGCCACCCTCGAACGGTACGCCGAGATGGCCCAGGTCCAGGCCGACGCCGGCGCGCACGTCGTGGGGCCCAGCGGGATGATGGACGGCCAGATCGGGGTCGTCCGGGACGCCCTCGACCAGATCGGGCGCGAGGACGTCGCGATCCTCGCCTACACCGCCAAATACGCGTCCGCGTTCTACGGGCCGTTCCGGGAGGCCGTCGCCTCGTCGCTGACGGGCGACCGGAAGACCTACCAGCAGGATCCGGCGAACGTCCGCGAGTCCCTGCGTGAGCTGGCTCTCGACCTGGAGGAGGGGGCCGACATGGTGATGGTCAAGCCGGCCGGGCCCTACCTGGACATTCTCGCCCGCGTTGCCGACACCGTGGACGTGCCGGTCGCCGCCTACCAGATCTCCGGCGAGTACTCGATGATCGAGGCCGCCGCCGAGAAGGGCTGGATCGACCGGGACCGGGCCATCCTGGAGACGCTGACCGGCATCAAGCGGGCGGGCGCGCAGAACATCCTCACGTACTGGGCCACCGAGGCGGCCCAGATGCTGCGCCGGCCCTAGTGCCGCGTCAGCCGAGGTTCGCCCCGTCGCGACGCCCGGCACGCCCTCTCGCCGCACCGGCCGAAAGCCCGAGTACGTCCAGTACGAGGACTTCCGGCCGGCACGCCGAGAGCACGCACCGGACGCCGCTCCTTGCCGGGCAAACCCTGGCTGACGCGGCACTGGCTTTCAACGGCGTCGTCGGAGCTCGACTGCCGGTACGTGACCGACAGCGAGCTGTCGTAGTACACGCCCTTGGCCGGAGTGACGGGTCGCGGCGCCGCCGCTGCTGTTGGGCGTCCTGCCCTGGAAGCAGACCGTCAGCTTGTGGCCGGTGCTCCCGCCGTCTCCGCTGCCGTCCGCGGCCGAGAGCAGGGCGCCGGCGTAGCCGGACTCGCCGGGGGCGAGCGTGGTGACGGCGGCGCCGGTCGAAAGCCGTGCCTCCGGAAGCCGTGCTTTCGTCCCGCGGTCGAGCCCGAGGCGGGTCACAACGGGCGCCCGGCCTACGAGTTCCCCCTCGGCGGCTCGCAGTGGCCGTGGCCGAGGGCGAGGGATCCTAGCTACAATCCCGCACTGTTGATCCGCCGTCCGACCCGTTCAGGGAGAGCCAATGTCCCAACTGCCGTCCCGACGCGCCATGTTGCGCGGAATGGCCACCACCGCAGGGGCCGTGGTCATCGGCTTCGACCCGATCGGCCGGAACTGGGCCGTCGCCGCGACACCGACGGACCAGGCGGACGACGCACTGGTGGGCCTGCCCCACCTGGACGGGACGCTGCTGACCGACGACGCCTCGCTCATCGCCGCCGCGGACGACTTCGGTCACATCATCCACCGGCGGCCGGTCGCGGTGCTGCGACCCGGTTCGGTCGACGACGTCGTCGCCATGGTCCGCTTCTGCAACAGGCACGGTCTGAAGGTCGCCCCGCGCGGCCAGGGCCATGCCACGTTCGGCCAGGCGCAGGTCGACGGGGGGCTGGTCATCGAGACCACGCCGCTGGCCGGGATCGGTGCCGTCAGCGCCCAAAGCCGCACGGTCACGGTCGGCGCGGGCGCCAGGTGGAGCGATGTCACCAAGGCCACCCTGGTCAAGGGGCTCACCCCGCCCGTCTTCACCGACTACCTCGAACTCTCCGTCGGCGGCACCCTGTCCGCGGGCGGCCTGGGCGGACAGAGCCACCACCACGGCGCCCAGGTCGACAACGTCACCGAGCTGCAGGTCGTCACCGGCGCGGGCGGGCTGGTCCGCTGCTCCCCGACCCGGCACCCCGACCTCTTCCGCGCCGTCCTCGCCGGCCTCGGACAGTGCGCCATCATCGTCGGCGCGACCATCCGCCTGGTCACCGCGCCCACGACCGTACGGCACTACCTGCTGCCTTACGACGACCTGAACACCTTCCTCGCCGACCAGCTGCTGCTGGTCACCGACGGCCGCTTCGGCTACGTCGAGGGCCAGGTCGCCGCCGACGAGAGCGGCGCCTTCCGCAACTACACCCTGGAAGCCGTCTCGTACGACGCGCACCCGGACGATGCCCGGCTCCTGGCGGGCCTGCACCACGACCCCTCCGGCGTCCAGACGGCCGACCTCGCCTACTACGACTTCCTCGACCGGCTCGCCGGTCCCGTGGCCGCGCTCAAGGCGGCGGGCCTGTGGGCGTACGCGCACCCCTGGCTCAATCTCCTCATCCCCGGTGACCAGGTCGCCTCCGTCGCCGGCGGCATCCTGGACGACCTCACCCCCGCCGACCTCGGCCCCGGCGTGGTGCTCCTCTATCCGCTGCTGCGTGAGCGCTTCCACCGGCACCTGCTGCGCATGCCGGACGACCCGGTCCCGTACCTCCTCGCCGTCCTGCGCACCACCCCGCCCGAGGACACCGCCACCGTCAACCGCCTGCTGTCCGCCAACCGTGCCGCCTACCAGGCCACCGCCGCGGCCGGCGGCACCCAGTACCCGGTCGGCTCCATCCCCTTCAGCCGCGCCGACTGGCGTGCCCACTTCGGCTCCGCGTGGCCCTTCCTGGTCGCCGCCAAGCGGCTCTACGACCCGGGCAATGTGCTGGTGCCGGGACAGGGGATCTTCTGACGTGGCGTGATTCTGGCGCGGCACCAGCGGCCGGAGGGCAGCGGGGATGCCGACGTCGACCCGGACGGACTCGACGCGGCGGTGCTCGTCGCGGAGGGGACGCCCGCCGACGACGGGCCCTCGTCGCGCAGGCCCTCTCCGTCCTCGCACGCGGTCAGCGTGAGCGCCGCGAGGGCCGCCGTGGTGGCGGCGAGCAGCCGGAAGAGGGCGGGACATGCGGACATGGGACTGCCCTCTCGTGAGTCGTTCGGGGTCGACCCACAGCCTGAGGGGTCACCAACTCCGGCTGCCACTCTCGCCGGGGGATTCGGGACACCGGATCTGTGGGACGGCGGCTGACCTGCGGGGATGACGTGTCCCAGAAAGGTGGCGTGGGACGCGGGGACGGGTGCTGCCCGAGCTGTGGGCAGCATCGAGTTCCGCTGAGAGTCGGGTGGTTGACCACGTGTCGACCGATGAATGGCCGGAGACGCCGAGACCGGCCCGGGGCTGCGGCCAGTCCGTATCACGGAAACCTACTTGTAGGTGGCACGTACTTCTCTAGGCTGCGGGGCACGCGAGTCGCCGCAGCCGAAGGAGCATGTCATGACCATAACCGAGCCCGCACCGGCGCCCATCCATGCCGCCGCCCCCGTGCCGCCGCTCGCCGCGCGGGCTCGTTCGATCGGTGGTTCGGCCGTACGGGACATCCTGGCGGTCATCGCCCGCCCCGAGGTGATCAACTTCGCGGGCGGGCTGCCGGCGCCGGAGCTGTTCGACGCGGAGGCGATCGCGGCCGCGTACCAGGCGGTCCTCACGGAGGCGCCCGCGCAGGCGCTCCAGTACTCCACGACGGAGGGCGAGTCCGTCCTCAGGACCGCGCTCGCGGGGCGGATGTCGTCGCGCGGGCTGCCCACGGACGCCGACGACGTCCTCGTCACCACCGGCTCGCAGCAGGCGCTGTCGCTGCTCGCCACCGCGCTGCTGGACCCCGGGGACACGGTGCTCGTCGAGAACCCCTGCTATCTGGCCGCCCTGCAGGCCTTCGGCTTCGCGGGCGCGCGGGTCGTCCCCGTGCCGGGGGACGGGGACGGGGTCGACCCCGACGCGCTGGAGGAACTGGTGGTGAGGGAGCGCCCCAAGCTGTTCTACACCGTCCCCACCTTCCAGAACCCCACCGGCCGCACCATGCCCGCCGAACGCCGGGCCGCCGTCGCGTCCGTCGCCGCCCGCCGGGGCCTGTGGATCATCGAGGACGACCCCTACGGCGAGCTCCGCTTCGAGGGTGCGCGGGTGCCGTGGATCGCCTCCCACGAGGGGGCCGGGGACCGGGTCGTGCTGCTCGGCTCCTTCTCCAAGGTCATGGCACCGGGCCTGCGGCTCGGCTGGCTGCGGGCACCCGGAGACCTGCGCAGGGCCTGCACGGTCGCCAAGCAGGCGGCGGATCTGCACACGCCGACCGTCAACCAGCTGGCGGCTGCGCGGTACTTGGCGGACCGTGATCTGGACGCGCATGTCGCGCGGGTGGCGGATGTGTACCGCGAACGTCGCGACGCCATGCTCGGCGGGCTGGCGGAGGCGTTGCCGGAGGGGTCGACCTGGGGGCGTCCCGAGGGCGGGATGTTCCTGTGGGCGCGGCTGCCGGAGTCGTACGACACGACAGCCCTGCTCGCCGAGGTCGTACGGCACGATGTCGCCTACGTCCCGGGCGCGCCCTTCTACGCCGGTGACCCCGACCGCTCGACGCTGCGGCTGTGCTTCGTGACGCAGACGCCCGAGGAGATCGGGGAGGGGCTGCGGAGGCTGGGGAAGGGGCTCGGGCTGCCGGGCCGCTGACGGCGGCCCCGCCCACTCAGTCCCACCAGAAGGACCAGACCTCCTGGCCGACCAGCTGTTCGGCGTACGACCGCAGCGAACTGTCGCCGTTCTGAAGGACGTTGTCCGGGCAGAACGCGAAGTGCTCGACGGCGACCGCCTCGGCCGCGGCAAGGGTGGCGGGCGGAGCGGCGACGGACGCGACCAGCGTGTCGAAGCCGAGCGCCACGACCCGTATGCCGAAGCGGTCCTCCCAGGAGCGGAGCACCGAGCAGAGGCGCGCCACGTCGTTCTCGTAGTTCAGGGGGCCGGACCAGCCGATGGCCGCCGGGATGTCGGCGGAACGGCGGGCCGGGACGAGGGCGAGGCGCGGCTCCTTGAACCAGGAGCCCTCGTCCAGGAGGGAATCGGCGACCACGGCGGCGCGGGTGTCGGGGTCGGCCTCCAGCCGGGGGGCAGTGGCGAGGCCGGGCCAGTCCGGGCCGGGTGCGTCCTCCGCGTTCTCCTCCCAGAACTCGGCCAGCACCTCCTCGGCGTCGTGATCCCCCGGGTACGACATCTCCCCGGGCATCAACTCCCACTCCTCCGGTCCGCCTTGGCTCCCGCCGACGTCGACGAGCACCGGGAGCAGCCCCACCCGTGCGCCGGGCGAGCCCAGCCGCGCCCAGTTCCCGGAGGAGGCCGGGCGTCCCGCATGCCACAGCAACGGCTCGTGCCACGGCCCGTCGTCCGTCGTGTCGATCAGTCTCCCGGGAGGGAGTTCAAGCCCGAGTACGCGCCCGCTCGGATCGGCTGCCAACCGGGGCAGCGGATTGGGAAGTTTCGCCATGCCAGTGACTGTAGGGGCAGGCACTGACAATCACAGGGCCAGGTCCGTCCGGGTTCATGACTGGTCCCATACCTCGACGGTCAGCACCTGGTCCGGGGGACACGCGGCCATGCGGTCGGAGTGCAGCTCCACGAGCCGGGGCTCGGAGATGGCGGGATGACGGACATGGGACGGCGGCCCATCGGCGAGCAAGGGCAGCACGTCGCCGGCGCGAGCGGTGTAGCGGTTGGGGTACCCGTTGTGTGACAGCTGCTCGGCCCTGCCGGCCTCCACGAGCTCCCTGAGCCAATCCAACCCCAACACGCCGACTTCCCACCGCGCCAGGACAGCCGCCTGGCCGGCCTCGACCGTCTCGCGGTCCATCTGCCCCGGAGTCCGGCTCGACACAATGACGTACCAGCCAAGCATGCGGCGGTTCCCTTCTCTCCAATGGTGTCCATTAGAGAGTTGCCGTGAGTGCATGCGAGGAGGACTCAGACGCGTAGGTCACCTCGCCTCGATGCGTATGCGGTGAACGCGGCCCAGGTTTCGGGGGCGAGCCGGAGGGTGGGGGCGCTCTCTTCCGGGTTCTTGGAGTCGCGGATGTGGATGGTGTGGGGGGTGGTGGCGACTGCGAGGCAGGCGCCGCCCTCGTCGCTGCTGTAGCTCGACTTGCGCCAGGTGTAGGCGACTTCGAGGCATTCGCCGCCCTCGTCGCCGCTGTAGGTCGACTTGAACCACTGAAGTGCGGTGCTCATTGCTCTCCTAGCAGACGGTCGAGCAGGACTTTCGACTCCTGCGGCGTCAGGGCCTGTGCTCGCAGCATCGCATACTTGCGCGCGAGGATGGACACCTCGTTCGGGTCGGAGACCCACTGGCTGCCGCGTTGGCCCTCGATGTAGGCCAGGTGCTGGTGGTCCGGGGTCTCCAGGAGTACGAAGGGGCCGTTGAGCCCGGCGTGGGACGTGCTGGACATCGGCAGGAACTGCACTGACAGGCCCGGCAATTCGGTGCACTTGCGCAGGTGAAGCAGTTGTCGGGTTCGTACTTCGGGGCCGCCGACCTCGAGGCTCAGGACCGGCTCCCACACGACGAAGCTGACGGTCGGCGGGATCTTGCGCCACAAGATGTCCTGGCGGCCCAAGCGGGCGGCCGTCCTCGTCTCGACCTCGTCCGCGTGGTATGCGGGAACGCGTTCGCGTAGGACAGCGCGTGCGTAGGCCTCGGTCTGAAGGAGGCCGGGCAGGACCTGGTTGGCGTACGAGGAGAGGGCGATCGCCTCACGTTCGTGCTCCATGTACAGCTCCGCCCACATGGGGAACTGATCGATCTCCGGCAGGTTCTCCACCCCCGCCGCCAGCATCCCCTTCGTGTCCAGGACTTGGTCCAGCAGCTCCGCGAGATCCGGCTTCAGCGGCCGTCTGCCCTGCTCGATCGACGCGACGGTCTCCTCGTCGAGCATCAGCTGGTCCGCGAGGGCGCGTTGGGTGTAGCCCGCCGCACGGCGTGCCGTGCCCAGCTGGACGCCCAGCATCCTCATGGCCGAGAGGTTCTTCTTCCGCGGAAGCTTCCTGGAGTTCATGCTGGTCCAACTCCCCACGCCGCCCGTACGCGACCCCGTGCGAACCCGTACAAAAAATCTGTACGGGTTCACTCAGTGATCAACACTAGTGACTCTCTGCGACTCTCGTCCCGTGAACGAGACGATCCAACTTCCGCCCCTGCGCGAGAGGTTCTTCCGCCGGGACCGCCGGTCCGTCACCACCGCCCGGCGTTTCGCGTGCGAGACCCTGGCCGGATGGGGGCTGGCCGGAAGCGAGCGCGCCGACGACGTGGTCCTCTGCGTAAGCGAGTTGGCCACTAACGCGTTGCTGCACGGGGTGCCGCCGAGCCGCCACTTCCGGGTGTTCCTGCGCTACGACGGCCACGTACTGCGGGTGGAGGTGCACGACAGCGGACCCGGCGTCCCCCGCATCGCCGACCGGGCCGACGAGGGCGGTCGCGGGCTGCTGCTCGTGGCGGCGCTCAGCGACAAGTGGGGAGTGGCGGAGCGGGAGCTCGGAAAAGCGGTGTGGTGCGAGTTCGAGCTCCCGCCGCGGGCCGTCAGAGCCGCTCGGGCGTCCTGATGCCCAGCAGGGCCATGCCCTGGTGCAGGGTGCGGGCCGTCACGTCGCACAGGAACAAGCGGTTCTCCACCTGGTCCGGCGTCTCGGCCTTCAGGACCGGGCACTTGTCGTAGAACGACGTGTACAGGGACGCCAGCTGGTAGAGGTACGCCGCCAGCTTGTGCGGGGCGTACTCCGTCGCCGCGTCCGCCACCGTCTCCGCGAAGGCGTCCACGTGCAGGCCCAACGCCCGCTCCGCTTCGGCCAGTCCGAGTTCCGGGTGGGCGGACGGGCGTACCTCGCCGGCCTTGCGCAGGATCGACTGGATACGGGCGTACGCGTACTGGAGGTACACGCTCGTGTCGCCGTTCAGCGAGACCATCTGGTCCAGGTCGAACTTGTAGTCCCGGTTCGCCGACGTCGACAGGTCCGCGTACTTCACCGCGCCGATGCCGACCTGGGTGCCACGCTCGGCGATCTCCTCGTCGGAGAGCAGGTCCTGGGTGTCCTTCTCCCGGACGACGGCGGTCGCGCGCTCGATCGCCTCGTCGAGGAGGTCCACCAGCCGTACCGTCTCGCCCTCACGCGTCTTGAACGGCTTGCCGTCCTTGCCGAGGACCGTGCCGAACGCCAGCTGGTGCGCCTTCACGTCGTCGCCCAGCCAGCCCGCCCTGCGGGCCGTCTCGAAGACCATCTTGAAGTGCAGCGACTGGCGGGCGTCGACGACGTAGATCAGGCTGTCCGCCTTCAGGCTGAAGACCCTGTCCCTGATCGCGGACAGGTCCGTCGCCGCGTAGCCGTAGCCGCCGTCCGACTTCTGCACGATCAGCGGGACCAGGTTGCCGTCCGGGCCCTTGATGTCGTCGAAGAAGACGCAGAGGGCGCCCTCGGAGCGGACCGCCACGCCGGACTCCTCGAGGAGGCGGCAGGTCTCGGCGAGCATGTCGTTGTAACCCGACTCGCCGACGATGTCCTCGTCCCGGATCTCCATGTCCAGCTTCTCGAAGACGGAGAAGAAGTAGATCTTCGACTCGTCGACGAACTTCTGCCACATGGCGAGGGTGTGCGGGTCGCCCGCCTGTAGGTCGACCACCCTGCGCCGGGCCCGCGTCTTGAACTCCTCGTCCGCGTCGAACAGCTTCCGCGCGGCCTTGTAGAGGCGGTCGAGGTTCGACATCGCCTCCTCGCCGGTCACCTCGGCGGCCTTGTGGTCCAGCTCGTGCGGGTGCTCGTCCAGGTACTGGATGAGCATGCCGAACTGGGTGCCCCAGTCGCCGATGTGGTGCCGCCGGACCACCGTCTCGCCCGTGAACTCCAGGAGCTGGACCACCGCGTCACCGATCACGGCGGAGCGCAGATGGCCGACGTGCATCTCCTTCGCCACGTTCGGCTGGGCGTAGTCGATGACCGTCGTCCCCGGGTGCTCGGCGACGGGCACGCCGAGGCGGGCGGTGTCCGCGTACCGCGCGGCGAGGTTCTGCGTGATCGCCTTGTCGCTGATCGTGATGTTGAGGAAGCCGGGGCCGGACACCTCGATGTCCTTGATCGGGTCGAGCTCGTCTCCCGACTCGATCCGCGCCACGACCCGCGTCGCCAGCTCCCGCGGATTGGCCTTCGCCTTCTTCGCCAGCGCGAGGATCCCGTTGGCCTGGAAGTCGGCCCGGTCGCTACGTCGCAGCAGCGGGTCGGCGGAGCCGGCCTCCGGCAGGGCTGCCGAGAGGGCGGACGCGAGGCGCTGATTGACGGAGTCGCTGAGGGACGTGACCGGGGCCATAGGAATGGGAGCCGTTCTCCTCGTGGGGATGGACAGACCTGCCCAGTATCCCATGGGGCGTAAAGCGGTTTTCCCGGTCGCAACTCGTTCTGTGAGAATGGGGTGTCACCCCGTTGAGAAAGAAGGACGTGCCGATCGTGGCTCAGAGCACCGAGACCACCGACTGGGTCTCCCGTTTCGCGGATGAGGTCATCGAGGAGTCGGAGCGTCGGGCCCCGGGCAAACCGGTCGTCGTCGCGTCCGGACTCTCCCCCTCCGGGCCCATCCACCTGGGCAACCTGCGTGAGGTCATGACGCCGCATCTCGTGGCCGACGAGATCCGCCGACGGGGCCGCCAGGTCCGGCACCTGATCTCGTGGGACGACTACGACCGGTACCGGAAGGTGCCCAAGGGCATCGCCGGCGTCGACGAGGAGGCCTGGGCCGAGCACATCGGCAAGCCGCTGACCTCCGTCCCGGCCCCGGCGGGCTCCGCCCACCCGAACTGGGCCGAGCACTTCAAGGCCGCCATGATCGAGTCGCTCGCCGAGCTGGGCGTCGAGTTCGACGGGATCAGCCAGACCGCGCAGTACACCTCGGGCGCCTACCGCGAGCAGATCCTGCACGCCATCAAGCACCGGGGCGACATCGACGCGATCCTCGACCAGTACCGCACCAAGAAGGCCCCGGCGAAGAAGCCGCAGCAGCAGAAGCCGGTCGACGAGGCCGAGCTCGAGGCCGAAGAGGGTTCGGGCGCGGCGAGCGAGGACGACGGCAGCTCCGGCGCCGCCGGCTACTTCCCGTACAAGCCCTACTGCGGCAACTGCGAGAAGGACCTCACCACCGTCGCGTCCTACGAGGACGACACCACCGAGCTGACATACGCCTGCACCGCGTGCGGCTTCTCCGAGACCGTCCGGCTGAACGAGTTCAACCGCGGCAAGCTGGTGTGGAAGGTCGACTGGCCGATGCGCTGGGCGTACGAGGGCGTCGTGTTCGAGCCGAGCGGTGTCGACCACTCGTCTCCGGGCTCCAGCTTCCAGGTCGGCGGGCAGATCGTCGGCATCTTCGACGGCAAGCAGCCCATCGGGCCCATGTACGCCTTCGTCGGCATCAGCGGCATGGCCAAGATGTCGTCCAGCCGCGGCGGAGTCCCCACCCCCGCCGACGCGCTGAAGATCATGGAGCCGCAGCTGCTGCGCTGGCTGTACGCCCGCCGCAGGCCCAACCAGTCCTTCAAGATCGCTTTCGACCAGGAGATCCAGCGCCTCTACGACGAGTGGGACAAGCTCGACGCCAAGGTCGCCGAAGGGGCGGCCCTCCCCGCCGACGTCGCCGCGCACGCGCGTGCGGTGCGGACGGCGGGCGGCGAGCTGCCGCGCACGGCCCGGCCGCTGCCGTACCGCACGCTGGCCTCCGTCGCCGACATCACCGCCGGACACCAGGACCAGGCACTGCGGATCCTCAGCGACCTCGACCCGGGCAACCCGCTCGGCGCCCTCGACGAGGCCCGGCCGCGGTACGACAAGGCCGAGGCGTGGATCAACACCCACGTCCCCGCCGACCAGCGCACCATCGTCCGCGACGAGCCCGACGTCGAGCTGCTGAAGTCCCTCGACGAGCAGGCGCAGCAGTCGCTGCGGCTGCTGCTCGACGGGCTCGCGGACCACTGGTCGCTGGACGGGCTCACCCACCTCGTCTACGGCGTGCCCAAGGTCCAGGCCGGGTTCTCCGCCGACGCCACCCCCAAGGAGCTTCCGGCGGAGATCAAGACCGCCCAGCGGTCGTTCTTCGCGCTCCTGTACCACCTGCTCGTGGGGCGGGACACGGGGCCGCGACTGCCCACACTGCTGCTGGCCGTGGGCCAGGAGCGGGTCCGGACGCTGCTCGGGGAGTAGAGCCGCCCGCGGTACGACGACGGGGGCGCCCGGTGATCACCGGGCGCCCCCGTCGTTCGCTCAGGCGATGTGGTCGGCTTCGAGTTCCGCGGTGTGGCGGTTCTGGAAGCGCAGGACCATGCGCTTGGCCTCGGCGTCGAGGACGGGGACACCGTACGTCGCCTCGACGTTGTTGCTGAACTCGCGCGGGGTCGGATAGCCGCTGCCGTCTATCGACTGCTTGAAGACCTGGTAGAGCGACTCCTCGTCCGGCTCGGGGGCCGGGGTGCCGCCACCTTCGCCGAGCTCGCGTGTGCGGCCCGGGCCCGCCGGGATGGGGAAGCTGCCGGTCTCCTCCGGAGACGGGTCCTGCGGGGCCGGGGGTTCCTCGTACCGCTCCGGTTGCTGCTCCTCGTACTGCTGCTGTTCCGCGTACCACTGGGCGTACTGCTCGGGGTCGTAGGTGGGGTCGTAGTCGCCGTGGTACTCGATGTGCTGCGGGGGCTGGAACCAGGGGCTCTGGTCGTCGTCGGGCATGTGGTCGGGCTGCTCGGCGTGCTGGTTGCCCGCCAGTTCCAGGCGCTGCTCGCCGGCGGGTGCCGCTCTCTGCGGGACGGGCGCCGCCCCAGCGGCACGATGGCCCGCAGCCACCTGCGTTTCCGGCTGCGGCGCCGGGGGCAGCAGCGCCGGCTCTATGCCCGCCGCCGCCAAGCCCGCCGGAGCCGTCTCCGCCAGGGGCACCCCGTACCTCGCCAGCCTCAGCGGCATCAGGGACTCCACCGGAGCCTTCCGTCGCCATGATCGGCCGAAGCGTGAGCGCAGGCGGGCCTGGTAGACGAGACGCTCCTGCTCCAGCTTGATGACCTGCTCGTAGGAGCGCAGCTCCCACAGCTTCATGCGGCGCCACAGGAGGAACGTCGGGACGGGGGAGAGCATCCAGCGGGTGAGGCGGACGCCCTCCATGTGCTTGTCGGCGGTGATGTCCGCGATGCGGCCGATCGCGTGCCGGGCCGCCTCCACGGAGACCACGAACAGGATCGGGATCACCGCGTGCATGCCCGTGCCCAGCGGGTCCGGCCAGGCCGCCGCGCCGTTGAACGCGATCGTCGCGGCCGTCAGCAGCCACGCCGTCTGGCGCAGCAGCGGGAAGGGGATGCGGATCCAGGTGAGGAGGAGGTCCAGGGCCAGCAGGACGCAGATGCCCGCGTCGATGCCGATCGGGAAGACGTAGGAGAAGGTTCCGAAGCCCTTCTTGACGGCCAGCTCGCGGACGGCCGCGTACGAACCGGCGAAGCCGATGCCGGCGATGATCACGGCGCCGGTCACGACCACGCCGATGAGAACGCGGTGCATCCGAGTCAGCTGCAGTGGCGCGGCCACCCGTACTCCCCTCCCCTTGCGTGTTGGTGCGCGCAACAGGGTGGCACATGTGTACGGCGGACGCGTTGCCGGTACGTCAGGAGCCCGGTCCCCGAAAGGGCCGGGCTCCTTCAAAAGGCTTGGCTGAGCTGCAGGTTAAGTGCTGGTGTGACAGTCAGCTCTTCTTCGACGCTGACTTGGACGGAGACGCCTTGGCGGCCGACTTCGACGGCGACGCAGAAGGCGTGGAGTTTGCCGTGCCCGAACCCGTGCCCGGACCCGAGCCGGTACCCGAACCCGTGCCGCCGCCGTTCGCCGACGTCACCGCAGCCACCGCCTCCTTGGCGGCCTTCTCGGCAGCCTTCTTCAGCGTGGCGACGCTCGGCGTCTTCTCGCCGGCCAGGCCCGCACCGTTGTAGTCGACCGTGACGACGACGTTCTCCACACGCGCCACGACCGTCTGCTGCTTGAAGGCGCCTTCCTTCTTCTTCAGGTCGTACTGCACCACCGTCGCCTCGTCGCCCGTCCCGGCGACCGGCTCCGACTTGGTGTTCTTCGCGCCCTCCACCGCCTGGGCGTCCCGGACCTGCTTCTCGAAGTACGCCCGCGCCTGCTTGTCGGCCGGGCCGCGCGAGACGTCCGAGTCGAATCGGAGCAGCGACACGTTCAGCCAGCGGAACTGCGAGCCCTTCACGCCGTTGTTGTCCAGGCTGCTCCAGGAGCAGCTGGCGCGCGTCGCCGTGTCGTCCGAAGCGCCCTCCTTGCCGGACTTGACCCCCTTCGGGACCAGATCGCCCAGCGTCTTCTTCGACAGCACCGCACAGGACTTGGGGAGCTCCCGGTACGCCGCCGCCTGGACCGTCGGCGACGCGCTCGCGGACGCCTTCGTCTCGCCGGCCGGGCTCTTGCTCCCGCCGCCGTCGGAGCCGGAGTCCGAGGAGCAGCCGGCCGCGAGCAGCACCACGGGGACGGCGGCCGCGCAGACAAGGACGCGGTTCAGGCGCTTCGCTCGCTGGTCGGTCCCCCACTGCCGGAACGGCGTGGGAGGTACCCCCATGTCTCGATGTGCTGGTCGCTGCATGGTTCCTTCACTCATGACGCTTGTGGTTCCTGCCGTCGGATCGGGTCCGAGGGGCCACGGTACGCGGTGAGGGAGCAGTGCGGTCTCGATTCGTCTGCTTTGCGTACGGGGGCACGGGGGCGGCGAAGGCACGCTATTCGGCGAGCGCGTCCGCCAGCTGAGCCGCCAGTTTCCGGGCCCTGTCCTGCATTTCCTTGCTGTCCGGGACCGCGCCGACCGTCGCCGGCTGCTCCTCGTACTCGATCGTCACGATCACGTTGGACGTGCGGAACGCCACAGTCACCGTGCGCTGCTGGGCCGTCGAACCAGCGCTGCTCAACGCGTCGTCCAGGAAGGCCTCGTCGCCGAGATCGTCGAGGACGCGGGGCTGGAGGTCCGAGGGTGTGGTGGAGGAGGACGGGGGCACGGAGGACGACGAGGAGGACGAGGAGGACGAGGAGGAGGCGGGCGAGGAGGCCGTCGAGGAGGGGGAGTTGCCCGGGGCGGGGGAGGAACTCTCCTCGGTTGTGACGGGTGCGGCCGGCTCCGGGAGGTCCGCCGCCGTCACCTTCTTCGCGAACAGCTCCTCGGCCTGGCTGTCGTCACTCACGGAGCTGTCGTACGCCACGACCCGCTCGAAGTCGACGAGCAGATGGTTCGTGGCGTCCGCCGAGTCCACCTTCCAGCGGCAGCCGACCTTGCGGTCCGTGTCGTAGGTCAGCGTCGGCTCGCCCGCGTACGCCTTCTCCTGCTGCACCTCGTCCGTGAGCTGCCTGATGCCTGGCAGGAGCGAGTCGAGGGTGCCCTGGCTGACCGCGCCGCAGGGTTCCGGGAGCGTTCGGTACTTGCCGGGCTCGGCCGCCGGGGTCGCCGTACCGGCGTTGCCGGGGTTCGCGGCGTCCGTCGTGCCGTCGTCTCCCGGACTGCCGGTGCAGCCGGCCAACAGCGCCGCGAGGAGCGCGACGACGCCGGATACGTGGGCCTTCCGCTGCACGGTCGGGCTCCTCTCGACAGTCTCTCGGTGCCGGTCTCTCGGCGTCCCCGCTGGTTATTCGCTTGCTGCGCGGGGGCGTCCCCCGCAGACAATGTGTATCGCACGCACTGCCTTGAATGCCGGTCCGTTGTCCTTTTTCGTCGACCTTGGCGCTGGTTTTGCGAATCAAGACTTCTGTTTGTTTTCCGGGGGAATGAGGGCGATATGTCGTACGTGGAAATGCCGGGCGCGAAGGTTCCGATCCGTATGTGGACCGACCCCGCGACGGTCGAGGACGTGGCACTGCAGCAGCTGCGGAACGTGGCGACCCTGCCGTGGATCAAGGGCCTGGCCGTGATGCCGGACGTGCACTACGGGAAGGGTGCGACGGTCGGATCGGTGATCGCGATGCAGGGAGCCGTGTGCCCCGCGGCGGTGGGCGTGGACATCGGCTGCGGGATGTCGGCGGTGCGGACCTCGCTCACGGCGAACGATCTTCCGGGGGATCTGTCGCGGCTGCGGTCGAAGATCGAGCAGGCGATTCCGGTGGGTCGCGGGATGCATGACGACGCCGTCGACCCGGACCGGCTGCACGGCTTCGCGACCGGAGGGTGGGACGACTTCTGGCGGCGGTTCGACGGGATCGCCGATGCGGTGAAGTTCCGCGAGGAGCGCGCCACGAAGCAGATGGGGACGCTCGGATCGGGAAATCACTTTGTCGAAATATGCACGGATACGACAGGTTCTGTCTGGCTAATGCTGCACTCCGGTTCCCGGAACATCGGCAAGGAGCTGGCCGAGTTCCACATCGGCGTCGCCCAGAAGCTGCCGCACAACCAGGGCCTGATCGACCGCGACCTCGCCGTGTTCATCGCGGACACCCCGCAGATGGCGGCATACCGCAACGACCTGTTCTGGGCGCAGGAGTACGCGAAGTACAACCGCTCGATCATGATGGCGCTCCTCAAGGACGTGATCCGCAAGGAGTTCAGGAAGGCGAAGCCGACCTTCGAACCGGAGATCAGCGCACACCACAACTACGTGGCCGAGGAGCGCTACGAGGGTATGGACCTGCTCGTGACCCGCAAGGGCGCGATACGCGCGGGCTCCGGCGAGTACGGGATCATCCCGGGCTCGATGGGCACGGGTTCGTACATTGTGAAGGGACTCGGCAACGAGAAGGCGTTCAACTCGGCCTCGCACGGCGCGGGTCGGCGCATGAGCCGCAACGCGGCCAAGCGGCGCTTCTCGACGAAGGACCTGGAGGAGCAGACGCGGGGCGTGGAGTGCCGTAAGGACTCCGGTGTCGTGGACGAGATCCCTGGCGCGTACAAGCCGATCGAGCAGGTCATCGACCAGCAGCGGGACCTCGTGGAAGTCGTCGCGAAGCTCAAGCAGGTTGTCTGTGTGAAGGGCTGACCCCCGCACGCACGGGGCCCGAGCCGACCCGGCTCGGGCCCATCGGCGTCAATGGAGCCGCTTCTCCGGCAGGGTCACCGCGTACGGGCTGCCCAACCCGCCCTCCTTGGGGCTGTTCGCCGACCACCCGGTAGCCCGCCGACTCGTGGTACCTGCGCAGGCGGGGGTTGGTGGCGAGGCAGTCAAGGCGGGCAAAGAGGCGGCCGGTGGCGGCTACGCGGGATTCCGCCTGGGCCGAGAGAGTCCGCGCGAGAGGCGGACGTGCCGCCCGTCCGCCGTCGTACAGCCGCCGAGGTCGCGGAAGTTGTTCAGGCCGTCGAACGGTGTGTGCCTGTTCACAGGCGGTGACCCTATTCGGGGGCGTGGGTCACCGCGTAGATCATCACGAACGCCACGATGTGGATGCCGAAGAGGAAGTAGGCGAGCCACATCCACATGTGGCGTTCGTCGCGTTTCTCCTCCTTCAGGCGCTCCCGCTCCCGCTCGGCGTCCGCCATCACGACTCCCGGTGGACCTTCGTGTTGGACGCCTGCGCGCGCGGGCGCAGGACCAGGAGGTCGACGTTGACGTGGCTGGGGCGGGTCACCGCCCAGGTGATCGTTTCGGCCACGTCGTCCGCGGTCAGCGGTTCGGCCACGCCCTTGTAGACACTCGCGGCCTTCTCCGTGTCGCCGCCGAAGCGGGTGAGGGCGAACTCGTCCGTCTTGACCATGCCGGGCGCGATCTCGATGACCCGGACCGGCTTGCCGACGATCTCCAGGCGGAGGGTCTCGGCCAGGACGTGGGCGCCGTGCTTGGCGGCGACGTAGCCCGCGCCGCCCTCGTAGGTGCCGTGGCCGGCGGTGGACGACACGACGACGACCGTGCCGTCGCCGGTCGCCTCCAGCTTCGGGAGGAGGGCCTGGGTGACGTTGAGGGTGCCGAGGACGTTCGTCTCGTACATCGTGCGCCAGTCGGCCGGGTCACTGGTCGCGACCGGGTCGGCGCCCAGTGCGCCGCCCGCGTTGTTCACGAGCACGCCGATCGTCTTGAAGGCGGTGGCGAACTCGTCGACGGCGGCGCGGTCGGTGATGTCGAGGGTGTACGCGGTCGCCTGGTGGCCCGCTGTGTTGATCTCCTCCGCCAGCGCCTCGATACGGTCCTTGCGGCGGGCGGTGAGGACGACGCGGTAGCCGGCCGCGGCGAGTCGGCGAGCCGTGGCGGCGCCGATCCCGCTGCTCGCACCGGTGACGACGGCGATGCGGGTGGCGGCGGACGGTGCGGCGGTGGCCATGGGCTGCTCCTCGGACGTGGTCGAAAGCCTGTCCGGCCAGGATAGGCGGGCGGGATGTCCGGCTCGTCCAGGGGTCGGCCCGAGCGGGGTCTTGGTGGGAAAATGAGGTGGGTGATCCTTTCCTGAGCGGAGGTGGATCATGGGACAGGCACGTGAGGTCATGGACCGGCTCACGGAGGCGCTGACCACGCACCCGGACCTCAAGGTCATCGCCGAGTTGTACGCGCCGGACGCGGTCGCCGTCACCCCCGACGCCGGGGAGATCCACGGGCGCGACAACATCGTCGAGTACTGGCGGCAGATGACGGAGGCGGTGCCCGAGGCGACGTACGAGCCGGTGTACTCGTACGAGGCCGGGGACACGGCGATCGACGAGGGGTTCTTCCACGGGAAGAACACGGGCCCGCTGCAGCTGCCCTCCGGCGAGACGCTGCCCGCGACCCAGAAGGAGGTCCGGATCCGCGGGGTGGACTTCGCCACCGTGGAGGACGGCCACATCGTCAGCTACCGGCTCTACTTCGACCAGATGGAGTTCCTGGAGCAGCTGGGGCTGCTCCCCGACATGCCGTTGTGAAGGCGCCCCCTCAGTCGCCCCGCGGCCCGTACATGATCATCGCCATGCCCGCGAGGCAGATCAGCGCGCCCGCGGCATCCCAGCGGTCGGGGCGGTAGCCGTCGGCGACCACACCCCAAAGGATCGAACCGGCCACGAAGATCCCGCCGTACGCGGCGAGGACGCGGCCGAAGTGCGCGTCCGGCTGGAGGGTGGCGACGAAGCCGTACGCGCCGAGGGCGAGGACACCGCCCGCGGCCCACAGCCAGCCGCGCTGTTCGCGCACGCCCTGCCAGACCAGCCAGGCGCCGCCGATCTCGAAGAGCGCGGCGACGACGAAGAGGGCCGCGGAGCGGAGGACGAGCATGCGCGCAGCTTCGCATGCCCTCCCGCGGCGGTTCGCGGCGCCTGTGTCGCCCGACGGGCCGCCGGTTCGTCTCCGGGCCGCCGGTGTCGTCTCCGGTCCGCCTGTGTCACCTGATGGAGGGCGCCTGCCCCGCGCTCTTCGTGGGATACATCCGGAGACGTCCCCGTACGACTACGACTACGGCTATGGCGGTCCGAGGAGTGGGTGGCATGCGGAAGCAAGTGCTTCGGGTTCTTGCGGTGTGGGGTCTCGCTCTGGCGTGGGCGGGCGGGGCGGCGTTGCCGGCCCGCGCCGTGGCCGTGGGCCCCGAGGCCGATCTTGCCTATCACGGCTCCGTGACCATGGCCGCGGGGCGGGTCGACCTCCGGTTCACTCCGCGCAATCACGGTCCGTCCGCCGCTCCGGACGTGACGGTGAGGCTGCGCTGGTCGGAGCAGCTGGCGGACCGGCAGGTGCTGCCGGCCGGGTGTGCCCGCTCCGGGGCGCGGGTGGTGCTGTGCCGGATCGGGGCGCTGGCCGCGGACGGGCTGGGTGAGCAGGTCGGTCTGCGTGTGCGGCTGCGCGGTACTCCGTCGGAGGCGATGCTGGAGATCGACACGGTGTGGAGCGGCGGGGCGGTGGACCGCAACCGGCAGAACGACCGGCTGCGGGTGCTGGTCCTGGACACCGGCGACGCGTACTACTTCTGACGGCGCCTCGGCTTCTGCGTCGTACGATCTCTGCTCGGCGCAGAGGACAACAGTGGGAGGACGGGCGGTATGGCCGGCAAGGCACGAGAGCGACTGCTGGACGAGCTGTCCACGGTCTCCCGCCGCTCCATGGCCGCGTACGCCCTGTTCAACCAGGCCGTCGCCGACCACCTCGGCCTGCACCCCACCGACCTGCAGTGTCTGAACCTGCTCACGCTGGAGGGCGGGCCGGTGACGACGGGCCGGATCGCCGAACTGACGGGGCTGACGACCGGGTCGGCGACGCGGCTGGTGGACCGGCTGGAGCGGGCGGGTCACGTCGTGCGGGAGCGGGACGCCGCCGACCGGCGCAAGGTGCTCGTGGCGACCGTTCCGGAGAAGGCCGCGGAGTTCGGGCGGATGTGGGACCGGCTGGGCGGCGGCTGGGTCGGCCTCTTCGACGACCTCGACGACTCCCAACTCGCCGTGATCGTCGAGCACATGAGGCGTACGACGGAGTTCAGCGCGGCGCAGGCGGCCCGGCTGCGGGCGGGGGACGTCTAGGACCTGTCCGGGCGATCACGGCGAAGGAAGGCGGCGGCGCCCTGTCGGTTCCGGTGAGCTGGGTGTGGTGCGTGCAGATGCAAGGCGGAGGAGGGCGTCGACGCGGAGCGTCGGCAACCGATGACAACGCGGCAGATGTGCGTGCCACACCCCGCGTCTCCGCAGTGATCGGCCGGACAGGTCATAGGCCCCTGCCGGTGACCCTGGTGGCTTCCAAGGTGTGCCGAGCGGGGCATCGTTGCAGTTCAGAGACTCGTCGGCCTTGCTGGGTCAGTGGCGTTGCGTCCGGGTCCCGTCGTCGCATTTCCCGTCTTGACGACAGGACTCACCCCGCCTGGCTCTCGGTGTCGTATCGCTCGCGCGCCTCGTGTACCTGCTCTATGTGCGTCTCCGCCCAGTCCTTCACCGCGACGAGGAGTCGGCTGAGACTGAGGCCGAGCGGGGTGAGTTCGTAGTCGACGCGGACCGGGACCGACGGGGTGACCGCGCGGGAGAGAATGCCGTCGCGTTCCAGTGAACGCAGTGTCTGCGTCAGCATCTTGGGGCTGACGCCCGCGATCTTGCGGCCGAGGTCGCTGTAGCGCATGGGGCCGGGGGCGAGGGCCGCGACGACGAGGCTGACCCACTTGTCGCTGATGCGGTCCAGGAGCTGGTTGGTGGGGCAGCCCCTGAGAAACGCGTCGTACTCGGCACGGGCCTGTTCACGCCGCTGGGCCGCCGTCATGGTCGCCATGGTTCCTGGCCTCCGCTCACTTCCCGGATACGTACGCACCTTCAGGTAACTACTTACCAATCGATAGTAACTCTTCCTAGGGTTGCTGACAGCTGAGGAGATACCGAAGCGAACAGCGACGATCAGGGAGTTTTCAGTCATGCGTGCTGCAGTGGTGACGACGTTCGGCGGGCCCGAGGCCGTGCGAGTCGTGGAGACCGGGGTGCCGGAGCCCGCCGCGCGACAGGTGCGGATCAAGGTCGCGGCGGCCGCGCTGAACCCCGTGGACGCGGGGGTCCGCGCGGGCGTCTTCGGTGGCGCGGGCCAGCAGATCGGGCTCGGCTGGGACGTGGCCGGGACCGTGGACGCGACGGGGACCGCCGGCGCGTGGAGTGTGGGTGACGAGGTGGTGGCTCTCCTCTACGGCACGGTGAAGCCGCTCGGCACGCACGCCGAGTACGTCGTCGTCGACACGGACGCGGTGGCCAAGGCGCCGGCCACCGCCGACGCGGTGCACGCGTCCACTCTGCCGCTGAACGCGCTGACGGCGGTACAGGCCCTGGATCTCCTGGAGTTGACACCGGGGCAGACCCTGCTCGTGACGGGTGCGGCGGGTGCGGTCGGCGGATACGCCGTCCAACTCGCCGCCCACCGCGGGATATCGGTGACGGCGGTGGCCCGGGAGGACGACGAGGAACTCGTACGGTCCCTGGGGGCTGCGCACTTCGCCCATGGTGCCGTCGGGGCGGGCAGCGTCGACGCGGTGCTGGATGCCGCGGTCCTCGGCGACAAGGCCCTGGGGTGGGTACGGGACGGGGGTGCGTTCGTCGGCGTCATCCCGCAGGCCGCCCCGGCCCCCGTGCGCGGGGTGCGGACGACGGCCGTCGAGGTGAGCGCCGACGGGGCCCGCCTGGCGGAACTGGCCGGGCTCGTCGACGAGGGCGTGCTGACGCTGCGGGTGGCCGAGACGTACGCCTTGGACGAGGCGGCGAAGGCGCACGCCCGGCTCGGGGAGCGCGGAGTGCGGGGCCGGCTGGTGCTCGTGCCCTGACCGGGGCCGCGTGCCCTGGGGGCGGAGTCAGTGCACGCCCTGCGCGTACGCCGTCGGTGACACCCCCACGGTCGCCGTGAAGTCCCGGACCAGGTGGGCCTGGTCGGCGTATCCCAGGTCGGCGGCGAGGCGCGCCCAGTCCACCGCCTCCTCGGTCCGGGCGCGCTCCAGCGCCTCGTGGATGCGGTAGCGCAGGATGACCCACTTGGGGCCGACGCCGACGTACGCGGCGAACAGGCGCTGCAGAACCCGTACCGACATCCCCTCCGCGCGGGCGAAGTCGGCGACGCGCCGGATCGTGCGGTCGGCGCGGATGCGCTCGACCAGAGCCGTCGCGAGGCCGGCCTGCGGGTCGGGGTGCGGGTCGAGGGCGAGGAGGAAGGCGTCCAGGGCGGCGACGCGGGCCGCCTCGGCGGCCGGGGCGAGGATCGGGGCGGGGTCCGTGTCCGGGAACACCTCGGGCTGCCGTATCCGTCGGCCCGTCCATTCCGTGACCGGCCGCCCGGGAGCGAAGGGGCGGAAGCTGCCCGGCCGGAACTTGATGCCGCAGACCCGCCCCCGGCCCTCCAGCTTCTGCGTGAACAGGCCGAGCTGGACGCCCGCGACCTCGACGAAGGGTTCCTGGCCCTCGAACCGCTGGAAGACGATGTGCACCGCGGGGTGCGGGACCACCTGGGAGACGTACGGCTCGGTGAGGTCCCAGTCGATCAGCCAGTAGTGCTCGACGTGGGGGCGCAGGGCCTCGGCGGGTTCGAGGCGGCGGAAGCGCACGCGTGCGAAGAGCTCCGCGGCGTCGACGATGCCTCGGGTGTCTCGGCGTGGGGCGGCCATGTCGCGATCGTAGGACGGGGCACTGACAGCCGTCGGATCAGCGAGGGTCCGGAGCCTCGGCGTCCTGCAGCGGGCCTGACGGTGAGAGCCCAGTAAGAAGGGTGATCGTACGACCGCTCACTCGGTCCAACCGCCGGAGGCCTTGGCACACTGAAGCCGTGTCCCGAACTGTGCTGCTCGCCGAAGACGACCGCGCCATCCGTCACGCCCTGGAGCGCGCCCTGACCCTGGAGGGCTACCAGGTCACCGCGGTCGCCGACGGCGTCGAGGCGCTCGCGCAGGCCCACCGCACCCCGCCGGACGTACTGGTCCTCGACGTGATGATGCCCGAAATCGACGGCCTCCAGGTCTGCCGTGTCCTGCGCGCGGAGGGCGACCGCACGCCGATCCTGATGCTGACGGCGCTCGTGGAGACCGCGGACCGGATCGCCGGCCTGGACGCGGGCGGGAGCTGGAGCTGACCCGCACCGAGTTCGAGCTGCTCGAACTGCTGGTGCGCAACGCCGCGATCGTCCTCGACCACGCCACCATCTACGACCGCATCTGGGGCTACGACTTCGGACCCGGCTCCAAGAACCTCGCCGTCTACGTCGGCTACCTGCGGCGCAAGCTCGACGAGCCGGGTGCGCCGCAGCTGATCCACACGGTGCGCGGTGTGGGTTACGTGCTGCGGGAGGACTGAGTGGGCCGCCTGAGGCGGCTGCTGGGCAGACGGCGGCCCCGGCTCCTGTCCCTGCGGACCACGTTCGTGGTGTCCTTCGCGGCCGTGACCGCCGCCGTCACCGTCCTGGTCGGCGTCCTGTCGTACTCGGCCGCCGCCCGGCTCGTCCGCGTGGACCAGGAGTCCGTGTTCGACGAGGTCGTGCAGGACCTGCGGGGCGAGGTGCGGCAGCACGGGATGGCGCCGGACGACTTCTCCTCGGCGGCGCCGGGCCACGACATCGTGCGGCCGGCCCGTACGGACGTGCAGGTGCTGGGTCCGGACGGCACGGTCGTCGACCCCGGAAACCCGGGACTGCCGGTCACCGGCGCCGACCGGACGATCGCGCACGCCGCCACGGCCGGGCGGATCACCGAGCACAAGGACGTCGACGTCGGCAGCGACGTCTACCGCATCGCGACCGTATCCCTCGGCGGCGGCCGGGGCGCGGTGCAGGTCGCGCAGGAGTTCAGTGACACCGAGGACCTGCTGCGCGCGCTGCAACAGCGCACGCTGATCCTGATGGCCGCGGTCGTGGTCGCCGCGGGCCTGTTCGGCTGGTGGCTGGCCCGGCGCATCACCCGTCGGCTGGTCATCCTCACGTCCGCCGCCGAGGACGTCGCCCGCACCCGGCGCCTCGGCATCGAGGTCCCCGTCACCGGCTACGACGAGGTGGGCCGCCTCGGCCGCGCCTTCGACCGCATGCTGGGCCGCCTCGCCCAGTCCGAGGAGGACCAGCGGCGTTTGGTCCAGGACGCGGGACACGAGCTGCGTACGCCGCTGACCTCCCTGCGGACGAACATCTCGCTGCTGCGCCGCATCGACGAACTCCCGCCCGCCACCCGTGACGAACTGGTCGCCGACCTGGGCCAGGAGGCTCGCGAGCTGACCGACCTCGTCAACGAGCTCGTCGACCTCGCGGCCGGCCAGTCCGACAACGGGCCGCCGCAGCGGGTGGACCTCGCCGACATCGCCGAGGACGTGGCGGGCCTGGCCCGGCGCCGCACCGGGCGGGAGATCCTGGTCCACGCGAGCGGCGACACGACGACCGACGGCCGGCCGGGCATGCTCCAGCGGGCGGTCTCCAACCTTGTCGAGAACGCGGCGAAGTTCGACAGCGCCGGTACCGCGCCCATCGAGATCAACATCGCGGGGCCGGCCCGGCCGGGAATGGTCCGTGTCGATGTCCTCGACCGCGGCCCCGGCATCGCCGACCGCGATCTCGTCCGCGTCTTCGACCGCTTCTACCGTGCCGCCGACGCCCGCTCCCTGCCCGGCTCGGGCCTCGGCCTGTCCATCGTCCGGGAGGTGGCCCTCGCCCACGGGGGAGCGCCGTTCGCCTTCCGGCGGGACGGCGGCGGGACGGTGATCGGGTTCACGGTGGGCGGGGGGCTCACGAGCGGGGAGTGGCGGGGTCCAGTGGGGCCGTGACCGGCGCGGCGGACCGGTCACGGCATCCCGTGCTCAGCCCTTGACCGCCGAACTGGCCACCCCTTGGACGAACCAGCGCTGGAAGAAGGCGAAGATCACCAGCACCGGCAGGACGAGGAGGACGCCGAAGGCGAGGATCTGGCCCCAGTCGGGGGGCTGCTGTCCCTGGAAGACGCTCATCTCCAAGGGGAGGGGGCGGACCGACGGGTCGGAGACCATCAGGACCGGCCACAGGAACGAACCCCACTGCGTGAGGAACGTCAGGATCGCGACCGACGCGAACACCGGCTTCGACATCGGGACGATGATCGCGAAGAAGGTCCGCCAGGGTCCCGCGCCGTCCAGCCGGGCCGCCTCTTCGATGCTCGGCGGGATCGAACGGAAGAACGTGTGGAACTGGTAGACCGAGAAGGCGTTGGCGACGAACGGGATCGCCTGGATGTAGACGGTGTTGCGCTGGTCGTTGAACATGTAGAAGAGCGGCACGGCCACCGACTCGAACGGCACCAGCATCAGCAACAGGACGAGGGTGAAGACGGCCTCCCTGCCGCGCCACTTCAGCCGTGACATGCCGTACGCGGCCATCGAGTTGACGAACAGGCCGCCGGTCACCACCACGAACGCGACGAGCAGCGAGATGCCCATGAAGCGCCAGAAGTAGCCGGTGCTGCCGGAGTCGAGAGCGTCGAGTACGTGCTTGTAGTTGTCGAAGGTCAGGTGGGTGGGAAGGAAGCCGGAGAGGCCGTTCAGTACCTCGTCGGAGGGCTTGAGGCTGCCCAGGAGCAGGTACAGCACAGGCAGGACGAAGATGAACGCCAGCACGCCGAGGACGGTGTAGTCGGCGAAGCGGCGCAGGGGAGCGCGGGTCGTGGCCATGGGGGTCAGTCCTCGTTGTCGGGCCGGACGACGCGGCGCTGGATGAGGGTCAGGGCGACGACGATCAGGAAGAAGACCACGGTGATCGCGGACGCCTGGCCGATGTTGTTCTGGTCGAAGGCCGTGGTGACGGCCTGGTACATCACGGTCCGGGTGGCGTCCTCGTCGAGACCGCCGCCGTGGATGAGGACGTACACCTGGTCGAAGACGCGGAAGGACAGCACCGAGGTGAGCATGGCGACGAAGACGAGGGTGTCGCGGATACCGGGCAGGGTGACGTGCCGGAACTGCTGCCATCGGGAGGCCCGGTCGAGCTGCGAGGCCTCGTAGAGCTCGCCGGGTATCTGCTGGAGGCCGGCGAGCAGGATCACCATCTGGAAGCCGACGCCCTGCCAGACGGACAGCACGACGATCGAGGCCATGGCGGTGGCTGTGTCGCCGAGCCAGTCGAAGGCGCCCCAGTTGCCGAAACTCACGGCGTCCAGTGCGGAGTTGAGCAGGCCCTGGTCGCTGCGGGCGAGGATCAGCCGCCAGATGACGGCGACCAGCGTCATCGGGAAGACGACCGGCATGAAGAACAGGGACCGGAACAGGCCGATGGCCTTGAGTTTGCGGTTCAGCAGGATCGCCAGGGCCAGAGCGAGGCCCGTCTGGAGCGGTACGACGACCACGGCGAAGGTCAGGTTGTTGAGCAGGGCCCGCAGGAACGGGCCGGCGAGGTCGGGGTCGGTGAACAGCCGCCGGTACTGCTCCAGGCCGAAGAAGGTGGGAGCCAGCGGCGAACCGAGGCGCACGTTGTAGAAGGAGAGGACGACGGCATAGCCGAACGGGATGCCGACGAAGGCGACGAGTCCGGCGACGGCGGGAGCGGACATCAGCACGCCGTGCACCCAGTCGCGGTTCCTGCGCGCCGGACGAGCGGGCTTCACGGCGGTCATGGGTGGGGTCTGCTCCCGGTCAGGCGTCGCGGCGTGCGCGGGTTCCACGGTTTTCACGGGTGAGTCCTGTTCCCGGACGCGGGGGGGGGGGGGGGGGGGGGGGGGGGGGGGGGGGGGGGGGGGGGGGGGGGGGGGGGGGGGGGGGGGGGGGGGGGGGGGGGGGGGGGGGGGGTACG
>NZ_JBVIVK010000003.1:293053-450287 GCF_055595715.1 Streptomyces sp. NPDC040410 | reverse complement strand
TTTTTCCCCCACGGCTCTTTTTTCTGTTTTTTTCGCGGGGGGGGGGGGCCCTTTTTCCCCCCCCCCCCCCGCGTCCGACGCGGTCTTACGGGATCTGGTAGCCGGCGTTGTCGGAGAAGTCCTTGTCGATGGCGCGGGCGGCCTTCTCCAGGGCGGTCTTCGGGTCGGCGCCGCCGTAGACGGAGCTCAGGGCCTCGCTGAACTTGGCGGTGACCGTGGGGTATCCGGCGGTCACCGGGCGGGTGACGGCGACGCAGGACTTGTCGATGTTGGTTGTGCCGCAGGGCTTGGCCAGCTGGTCGGCGTACATCTGGAGCGGGCCGCCCTTCTTGTAGAGGGGGCTCGCGGCGAGCGCGCTCTTCGTCGCGGGCGGGGCGCCGTTGGCCGTCGTCATCGCGGTGACGTTGGTGTCGTTCAGGAGGTAGTCGAGGAAGGCGCCGGCGGCCTTGCCGTTCTTGGAGCCCGCGCCGATGCCCCAGGTCCAGGAACCCTGGCCGGTCTTGGGGCCGTTGCCGAAGTCGGGCAGCGGCAGCACGACGAGGTCGTCGCCGAGGGCCTTGCTGTAGGCGGGGTACATCCAGTGGCCGACCCAGCTGAGCGCGACGCGGTCCTTCGCGAAGGCGTTGCCGTCGGTGTTGGGGTCGACATAGGGCTTCCAGGACTGGAAGGTCTTCAGAGCCGAGACCACGGCCGGGGTGTCGAGCACTTCCTGCGCCTTGCCGTGCTTCAGCAGCGAACCGCCGGCCGACCAGACGATCGGGGCGAAGCCGTAGGTGCCCCACTCGTTGGCGTAGCCGTTGTTCTCCTGGAGGTCGAGGGGCTTGCCGTCGGAGTCCTTCGCCTTGAGCGCCTTCAGCGCGGCCGTGAACTGGTCCGCGGTCCAGGCGTCGGACAGGCTCTTGGGGTACTTCACCCCGGCCGCGTCCAGGAGCTTCTTGTTGCCGTAGATGCCGAGCCCGGAGTCGTACATGCCCAGGCCGTAGTGCTTGCCGCCGATCTCGCCCTGTGCCTTGACGGCGCCGGTGGCGTTGGCCATGGTCTTGATGGAGACGTAGCCGTCGAGCGGGGCGAGCTTCTTGTTGTAGACGAAGTTCGCCATCGTCGGACCGTCGAACTCCATCACGTCCGGCAGCTTGGCGGCGTCGGTGGCGGTGATGGTCTTGGTGTAGTCGTTGCCGGGTATCAGCTTCAGCTCGACCTTGATCTTGTCCTGGGAGGAGTTGAAGGACTTCACCGCGTTCTGCAGGGCGGTGTCCTCGCTCTTCTGGCTCTGGTGGGCCCACACGCTGATCGTGCCCTTGCCGCTGCCCGCGTCCGCGGAGGTGTCACCGCCGCTTCCGCCGCCGCACGCGGCCAGCGCCGCGAGGGGCAGGACGAGGGCGACGCCCGTACGAGCGGTGCGGCGGAGTCTTCTGTTGGTCGAGCTCATGGTTGGTGCCTCCATGTGGTGCGAGGGTTCGAGGTGCGCTGGTGCTTTCCGGCGTGGGGGCATGGGTGTGTGTGTGGGGGGGGGCCTCTGGGCCTGACGGCCGCGGGGGGTCTGCCTCGGGGCCTGACGGCCGTGGAGGCGTTGGTGGAGGGGGGTCACTGGGGTCCGCGAGGGCGCGGCGGGGCGGTGGTCTCGCGCAGGACGAGACGGATGGGCATCTGGACGTGCCCGGGGGGTTCGGCGTCCGGCTCGTCGAGCTGCCGCAGCAGCAGCCGGGCGGCCTCGGCTCCCTGGCCGGCGACCGGCTGGGCGACGGTGGTCAGCCCGATCACGTCGGAGAGTTCGTGGTCGTCGAAGCCGACGACGGACACGTCGTCCGGCACCTTCAGCCGGTGCCGGCGCAGGGCACGAAGCGCGCCCATCGCCATCTCGTCGGACTGCGCGAACACCGCGGTCGGCGGCCGGGACGCGGCCAGCAGCTCGGTCATGGCCCGCTCGCCGCCCTCGACGGTGTAGTCGCCGTCCGCCTCCAGCGCCGGGTCGTGCTCGATCCCGGCGTCGGCCAGCACGTCCAGGTACGCCTGGCGGCGCGCGACGGGCGTCGTCCAGTGCAGCGGCCCGCTCGTCCCGCTGATCATGCCGATGCGGCGGTGGCCGAGGTTCACCAGATGCCGTACGGCGCTCTCGGTACCGGCCCGGTCGTCGATGCCGACCACGGAGAAGCCGGGCCGGGGGCCGCCGACAGTGCTGGCCAGCGGCACGCCGAGCGAGCGCAGTGCGGCGGACTCGGCCTCGTCGGGGATGAGCAGCGACAGCACGGCGTCCACCCGCTTGCGGAGCGGCAGCTTGGTGAAGAAACGCTTGCGTGTCTCCGGCGAGCCGAGGTTGTACAGCAGGACGTCGTATCCGGCCGCGCTGAACACGTGCTCTGCGGCGTCCAGCACGGTGCCGAAGAACCAGCGGCCGATGTACGGGGCGACGACCCCGATCGTGTAGGTGCGTCCGCTGGCGAGACTGGACGCCGAGCGGGATGCCGTATAGCCGAGTCGTGCGGCGACGGCCGTGATCTGTGCCCGCACCTCGTCGGACACTCCCGGTTGCCCGCGCAGAGCGCGCGACACGGTGGAGGCCGAGACTCCGGCGGCGCGGGCGACATCGGTGATGCTGACCGTCACAGCGCATTTCTCCCGTCGGTTTCACGTCGGTTCACATCGGTGTGATCTGTGGGTGACGTGACCGTAGACCGGGCCCCGTTGTTGCGCAAGCGTTTGCGTTCATATTTACTTGGGCCGATTCTCAAGCGAGACCTTCAGCGTCTATGGTCAGCGCACGCGTTTGAGCGCTGCGAGCCGACAGGAATGTGCATGCGATACGCCCCGCCCGGCCTCTGCCTGAACGACTTCGCCCTGCTCCGCGACGACGACGGCACCTACGCGGTGCTGCACCTGCAGGGCCCGTGGACGGCCGAGTTCGACCATCTGCGGATGGAGACCTCCTACGGCCGGGCCACCTCCACCGACCTGGTCCGCTGGAGGCCCGAGGGCACCGCCTTCGGCAACGGCCGGCCCGGCCGCTTCGACCAGCAGGCCGTGTGGACCATGCACCCGATCCGGCACGGCGACGGCATGGCGATGTTCTACACGGGCGTGAGCGGGCTGACGGCGGACGGCTGGCCGTTGCAGTCCGTCGGGCTGGCGTACTCCGACCGCACCGACGGCACCGGCTGGCGCCGGCACGGCACGGGTCCGGTGGTCGAGGCGGACGCACGCTGGTACCGCACCGGTGAACGCATGGGCTGGCGCGACCCGTTCGTCGTACGCGACGACGAGACGGACGGCTGGGTCATGGTCGTCTGCGCCGCGGACGCCTCCCTGCCCGTCGAGGTCAGCGGCTGCGTCGCCTGGGCCACTTCGGACGACCTGGAGCACTGGACCGTGCACCCGCCGCTCCTCTCACCGGGCGACGTCGACGAGTTGGAGTGCCCGGTCCTGGAGCGCCTCGACGACGGCAGCTGGCTGCTGCTCGGTTCGATCGGTGCGACGCGTGACTTCGAGGCGTGGACCGCGCCCCGTCTGCGCGGGCCGTGGACCCGTCGCGGTCCCCTCGGCCCGAACGGCTCGTACGCCCCCCGCGTCATCGCCGCCCCCGACGGCTCCCGCGTCGTCCTGCACACCACCCCGCGCCGTGTCGGTCTCACCGACTCCGGCGAACCCTGCCGCGGGATGCTCGCCCAGCCCAAGTCCCTTGTCGTACCCGCCGATTCCGCCCCCCGCCTGGAATGGTGGCCGGGCCTGAACACCTGGCTCGGCGAGGAGACCGGGCAGCCCGTCGTGCACGCCGTTGGCGACGTCGGCGTCTTCGGCCGCGTCGAGATCACACTGCGGAGCGGGGACGACGGCCCCGCCCTCGTGGTCGGCTGCGACGGCAAGGACCTCTGGGTCACCGGCCCGGGCGGGGAGCGGCTCGGCGAGACCGCCCTGACCGTGCCCGCGACCACCTTGCGCATCCTCACGATCGGCGAGTACGTCGAGATCTACGCGGACGGTGTCTTCGCCCTGACCACCCTCTGCTACACGGGCCACCCCGCCCCCTGGACCGCGGTCTCGGAAGGACGGACCCGCACGATCCCCGTCCGCCCGCTCCGCCTGCCCGATCCCGACCGCGACGACGCGTCGGCCGTATGGCCCGGCCAGGCTCCGAGCCCAAAGGCCCGGTCGTGAGCGCGGCCCTCGAAGAACCGGGGTGCTGCCCGCGGGCCGGCCGCTGAAGTGATCCACGGTCGGCGCCGCCCGGTTGCCCGGGAACCAACCGCTCACTCCTCGTCGGCGACGACGGAGCCGACGCGGTCGGCCAGGCCCGGGTCGCGGCGGACCAGGACGCCGGCGTAGCCGACGGCGGTGAGCGGCGCGGCCAGGGTGCGAAGGGGACCAGTCGTACGGACCGCCGAGTTCTCCCAGCCGATGAACAGGTACACCGCCGGCGGGAAGCCCGCCGCAGGCCCTTGAGGCCTTCGCTGATGTGACCGGGCAGGAACGGGGCGCCGAGCGGGGGCGGCTGTTCGGCCGCACGCCCGCCGCCTCGTCGCGTCACTCGTGCGGCCGGTCGCCCCGGCGGTCGGGCTCCTCCTGGGGGATCGCCGGCGGAGCCGTCGTGGCGCGTGGCATCAAATGGGTGGGCAGGACGATGTGCCGCTTGTGGTCGGCGTGCGGGTCGTTGATGAGGGAGAGGGCCAGTTCGCCGGCCTCGCGGCCGATGTCCGAAGGTGACTGGGACACCGTGGACAGGTCGAACCAGTCGGCCAGCGGCTGGTCGTCGAAGCCGAGGACGGAGATCCGTTCCGGCACGGCGATCTGCGTCCTGCGCAATGTCCAGACGACTGCGACGGCGACCTCGTCCTGCTCGGCGAAGACGGCGGTGGGCGGCTCGCGCAGGCTCAGCAGCCTTCCGAGCGCCTCGGCGGTGCGGCGCTTGTCACCGGCCAGGGTCGAGACCACCAGATCCTCGTCGAGGGGGAGACCCGCTTCGGTGAGCGCCCGCTGGTAGCCGAGCAGCCGCTCGTTGGAGCTGAAGGAGAAGCCGCTGGCGCCCACGGTCTGCACATAGGCGATCCGGCGGTGGCCGAGGTTGAGCAGGTGCCGGGTGCCGTGCAGCGCTCCGGCCGCGTCGTCGACGTAGACGCTCGGTCGTCCCTCGACGTGCTGGCTGACGTAGATGACCGGCATGCCGAGGTTGTCCAGCCGCGCGGTCTCCTCGTCGGTGAGGTCGAAGGAGAACACCAGGAGCGCGTCGGCGTTGCGCCGGGCCGGGAGGCGCTCGAAGAACGAGGTGCGCTCGGCCAGGTCCGGGATCACGTAGACGTTCAGTTCCATGCCCGCCGCGCGCAGCAGCGGGCCCAGGCTGGACAGGGCGGATCCCATGAACCAGGCGTTGAGAGTGGGCACCAGCACCGCCACGGTCCCGGTCCTGCCGGTGACAAGGCTTGCAGCCTGCCGTGACACGGCGAAGCTCAGCTCGCGCGCGGCCTGCTCGACGCGGGCGCGGACCTCCGGGGAAACGGTGGACATGCCACGCAGGGTGCGCGACACGGTGGATGTGGAGACCCCGGCCCGTTCGGCTACGTCAGCCATCGTGGGGTGACGCTGAGCTGGTGGCATGAGCGGACGGTAGCACAGCGAGCACGTCCCGCCCGGCTGCGAATGGCAGCGCTTTCAGGCGCTTACGGGGCCCTGTTCCAGCGAATTACCGCGCGGTAACGCATTGACTCCGGCATTCACGCCCCCTAGCTTGCAAACGTTGTCTCGACAGAGTCGGACAGGCCGCGGGGACGTCGTTCGAGGGGCGGCGCCCCATCACGTACGTGGCCGGCAAGGACACTTCCAGCGCCGCATGGTCGCCGGACTCACGGCCGGAGCAGCGAAGTAGACCCGGGCGTTCCGCCGCCCTCTTCCCCCGACGTCCAAGGAGCACCCCACCGACATGTCCCCCACCGCAGCACCGTGGTGGCGCAGCGCCGTCATCTACCAGGTCTACATCCGCAGCTTCGCCGACGGCAACGGCGACGGCGTCGGCGACATCGCCGGCATCCGCTCCCGTCTGCCGTACCTCAAGGAGCTGGGCGTCGACGCCGTCTGGATCAATCCGTGGTACAAGTCCCCGATGGCGGACCACGGTTACGACGTGGCCGACTTCCGCGAGATCGACCCCCTCTTCGGGACCGTGGCCGAGGCGGAGCAGCTCATCGAGGAGGCGCACCGACACGGAATCCGCGTCATCCCCGACATCGTGCCCAACCACACCTCCGACCAGCACGCATGGTTCAAGGCAGCGCTGACGGCCGGCCCGGGCAGCCCGGAGCGCGAACGCTACGTCTTCCGCCCCGGCCGGGGTCCCGACGGCGCCGAACCGCCCAACGACTGGGCCTCCTGCTTCGGCGGACCCGCCTGGACCCGTCTGCCCGACGGCGAGTGGTACCTGCACCTGTTCGCCCCCGAGCAGCCCGACCTCAACTGGGAACACGCCGACGTGCGCACGGAGTTCGAGTCGATCCTGCGCTTCTGGTTCAGCCGCGGAGTGGACGGCTTCCGCATCGACGTCGCCCACGGGCTGATCAAGCACCCGGAACTCCCCGACCTGCCACCCCGGCCGGACCCGGACGCCGGGCAGCGCCGGCAGCACATCGACCACCCCCACTGGGACCGCGACCAGGTCCACGACATCTACCGCGCCTGGCGCAAGGTGGCCGACGAGTTCCCCGGCGACCGGTCCTTCGTCGCCGAGGCCTGGGCGGACACGCCCGAGCGGCTGGCCGCCTACGTCCGCCGGGACGGCCTGCACACCGCCTTCAACTTCGATTTCCTCATGTCGAATTGGGGCCCGAAGGACCTGCGCACGGTCATCGACGACTCTCTGTCGATGCTCGGCTCGGTGGGCGCCCCGGCCACCTGGGTGCTCTCCAACCACGACGTCGTACGCCACCCCAGCCGCTACGGCCGCAAGAGCCCGGTCAGGCGATGGGCGGCCAACGAGCCCTATCGGCCGGAGGGCCCCCTCGACCTGGAACTGGGCACCCGTCGCGCCCGCGCCGCGGCCCTGCTGATGCTCGCGCTGCCCGGCGGCGCCTACGTCTACCAGGGTGAGGAACTCGGCCTGCCCGAGGTCGAGGACCTGCCCGAGACCGTGCTCCAGGACCCCGTGTGGGAGCGCTCCGGACACGCCGACCGCGGCCGCGACGGCTGCCGCGTCCCGCTCCCCTGGTCCGGGGGGAGCGCGCCGTACGGCTTCAGCCCCGACGGTGCGTCCGCCGCGCCCTGGCTGCCGCAGCCGGCGGACTGGGCCCGGCTCAGCGTGGAAGCCCAGACGGGCGACGAGGCCTCGATGCTGGAGCTCTACCGCACGGCCCTGCGCCTGCGCCGCGAGCACCCCGCTCTCGGCGACGGCACCCTGACGTGGCTGGACGCCCCGGACAAAGTCCTCGCCTTCGGCCGCGACCCGGGCTTCCTGTGCGTGGTCAACCTCTCGACGGAGCCGTACCGCCTGCCCGGCGATGCCTCCGTCCTGCTGTCCAGCGGCCCCGCCGACGGCGACCTCCTGGCACCGGACCAGGCGGCCTGGCTGGCGGTGTAGCGGCCGTACCGGTACCGGACCAGGCGGCCGGACGGCGGTGTAGCAGCCGGTCCAGGGCCCCATCGGGGAACACGGACGAGGAGGGGCGGGGTGCCCGGGACCCCGCCCCTCCCTCTCGTTCACGGCCGGGGCGTCCCGGCAGCGGCACCCATGCCTGTTCCTCGACTTCATGGCCGAAGGACGCGTTCACACCGCGGCGTTCACGGTCCGTACCGGTGGGCCGACGGCCCCGGAGGAGACCGCCGGCGGACATCGGACCAAGGCTGTGTCGGTGCAGGCGGGTCCTCCGAGGATTCGCGTGAGCGGCTACGGCTTGGCGGGGCGTGGCGTGTAGTGGCAGAGGAACATGTCGACGCCGCTGGTGATCAGGCGGTCCGTGAGGTCGTCGTCGACCGTCGTGCCGTAGTTGCTGAACACCAGGTGCGGGAAGAGCAGGAGCGAGTACAGCTGGAGGACGGCCACCTCCATGTCCGGGATCTCGAGCCGACCCCGGTCCGCGAGGCCGCGCAGCGCCCCGGCAACGGCGTGGTGATGGTGTTCCGGTTTGGCCTCATGCCAGGCGGCGCCGAGTTCGGGGAAGCGGTGCAGTTCGCGGCTGACGACCTTGCGAAGGGCGAGGACGTCGGGGTTGCTGCGGGTGCTGTGAATCCAGGCGCGAGCCGTGTCGGTGAGGGCCTCACGAAGGTCGTCGGCGTCGGCCAGGCGGTTGATCGCGCTGACCGGCGCGTCCCCGAGCGGCGCGTCGATCGAGTCCTTGACGACCCCGATGAACAGCGCTTCCTTGCTGCCGAAGTGGTTGTAGACCGTCACCTTGGACACGCCCGCCGCAGCGGCGATCGCGTCGACGCTCGCCTCGAAGCCCTCTCGAATGAACAGCTCGCGGGCCGCCGTGACGATGGCCTGTCGCTTGGCCTCGGCGCGTGGCCCGGTGGGTGGCTGCTTTGTGGCGGATGCGTCGTTCGTGGAGTTCATGGGGTCACTCTAACCAACATCTGAACTGAGCGGTTAAGTTCACATGAACTGAGCGGTTGAGTTCACGTGAACTGAGCGGTTGAGTTCACGTGAACTGGGCCGTACGGTTCAGTTCAGGTGCCGCAGCGCGCCGCATGCCGTGGCACGAGCCTGCCCGGGTGCCGGCGCCATGGGCTGTTCCACGAGGGAGCCGTCATGAGCCACGCCCACCCCACTCTCCATGCGGAGCACGCCTCCGCACCGCCCGCACCCCGCCGCTGGCTGATGCTGGGGCTGCTGTGTGTGGCCCAGTTCATGCTCATCCTGGACGTCACGGTCGTGAACGTCGCCCTGCCCGACCTTGCCGCCGACCTCCATCTCGGCCGCGAGGCCCTCACCTGGGTCGTCACCGCCTACACCCTGTGCTTTGGCGGTTTGATGCTGCTCGGCGGCCGCCTGGCCGACGTAGTGGGCGCCCACCGCACCGCGCTCGCCGGACTCGCGTTGTTCACGGCCGCCTCGCTCGTCACCGGCCTCGCCGCGGGTGCGCCGATGCTGATGGCCGGGCGCGTCCTGCAGGGCACAGGCGCCGCATTGCTCTCTCCGGCGGCGTTGTCGATCGTCACCACCAGTTTCCACGGCGCCGAGCGGAACAAGGCCCTCGGCGTGTGGGCCGCCCTCGGCGGCACAGGATCGGCCGCCGGAGTCCTGCTCGGCGGTGCCCTGACCGCCGGCCCCGGCTGGCAGTGGGTGTTCTTCGTCAACGTCCCCGTCGGTCTCGTTGCGCTGGCGGCCCTGCCCGCACTGCTGCCGCGCCGCGCTCCGCAACCGGCCCGGCTCGACCTGCCCGGCGCCGCACTGGTCACCGCGGGCACGGCCTCACTCATCTACGGCCTGGTACGGGCGGGGGACGCGGGCTGGGCCAGCACGACGGCCGTCCTGCCGCTGCTCGGCGCCCTCGTCCTGTACGGGGCCTTCGCCGCCGTCGAGCGCGCGAGCCGGGCCCCGCTGATGGACCCGCGGATGTTCACCCGGCGCCCGGTGGTGGCGGGCGCGTTCCTGATGCTCGTGGCCACCGCGTCGCTCATCGGCTTCTTCTTCCTCGGCTCGGTCTACCTCCAGCGGCTCCGCCACTACAGCCCGCTCGCGACCGGACTCGTCTTCCTGCCGGTCGCCGTGGCCACGGGCATCGGCGCCCACCTGGGATCGCAGCTGGTCGGCCGGATCGGCAGCCGTACGACCGCGGTCGCCGGCCTTGCGGTCGCGGCGGCCGGAACGGTGCCACTGGCCTGGCTCCCCGCGGACGGCAGCGTGTACGCGAGGCTGCTGCCCGGCCTGGTCATCGCCGCGCTCGGGATCGGCGCCGTCTTCGTCACCGCCGTCACCACCGCGCTCGCCCCGGTCGCCCCGGAGGAGGCCGGGCTTGCTTCCGGGGTCGTCAACACCTCCCACGAAGTGGGCGGCTCGATCGGTGTCGCCGTGCTGTCCACCGTCGCCGCATCGGGCATCGAGCAAGGAACGGCCCACGCTTTCACCAGCGCCTTCACCCTCAGCGCCGTCGCCGCCGCGGCGAGCGCACTGATCGCCCTCGTCCTCGTACCGCACACCAGGCCGCAGACGGCCGGCGGCCTGCACGTGCACTGAAGCAGGACCTCACCTCCGACGGCCCGGTTCCGTCCGTCTGCGGTGGCCCGGAGGCAGGGAAGGGGAGGGGAGCCAGGTGAGCCGTCATGAGACCGGGCCCCCCTCCGGACGGGTCAGCTCCTGCCGAGGAGCTTGTTCATCTCGGCGATCTCGGCGGTCTGCGTCGTGATGATGTCGTCGGCCATGGACGTGGCGGGACCGTACTTGCCCTTGTCGTTCTCGGTGGTGGCCATGTCCACAGCACCCTTGTGGTGGTCGATCATCATGGTCAGGAACATGGTGTCGAAGTCCGTGCCTGACGCCTTCTCGAGCTCCTTCATGTCCGAGCTGTTCATCATGCCGGGCATCCCTGACCTGCCCGAGTGGTCCATGCCGGGCATGGACTCCGCAGACCCGCCGGACGCCGGGACGTCCTCGCCCCAGGACGTCAGCCAGCCGCTCAGGGTCTTGATCTCCGGGTCCTGCGCCTTCGCGATGCGCGAGGCGAGGTCCTCGACCTTGGCGGACGAGGCCCGGTCGGCTGCGAGTTCAGCCATCTCCAGGGCCTGCTGGTGGTGCGGGATCATGCCCTGCGCGAAGGACACGTCCTGGTCGTTGTGCGCGCCGGACGGGGCCTCGGCGCTCGTCGACGACGACGCGGTGTTGTGGCCGCCTGCGTGCCCGGCGGCGCCGTCGTCGCCGCAGGCGGCGAGGACGAGCGCGGCGGTGACGGACGCGGCCGCCACGGCGGCGCGGCGGGTCAGGGTACGGGTGTTGCGCATGCTGGAACTCCTGCTGTGCTGTGCGAAAGGGATCCGGACGTGCCGAGGCGCACCACGTGGCTGGGCTTGTGGACGTGGTGCCGCGTGGTGTCTAGTGCCGCGTCAGCCAGGGTTTGCCCGTCAAGGAGCGGCGTCCGGTGCGTGCTCTCGGCGTGCCGGCCGGAAGTCCTCGTACTGGACGTACTTGGGCTTTCGGCCGGTGCGGCGAGAGGGCGTGCCGGGCGTCGCGACGGGGCGAACCTTGGCTGACGCGGCACTAGATCCGCAGGAGTTGGAGTTCCGCCAGGGATGGTGGCGCGCGGGCGCTGTCCGAGGCTTCGGCCGCGCACGGGCAGACTGCGTCGGCGCGTACGGGGGCGGCGCCCACCGGGTCCGGGACGAGGGCGGGCAAAGCCGGTGCACCGCTTACGGCAGCCGCCGCGCACGTGGGGTCGGCGTGCTGAAGGTGTCCTCCACCGCAGTCCCCGCCGTCTCCAGCACGGTCGTCGTGAGCGCTGACCGCGTTGGCCGTCATGTGCGGTGGTCCGGAGTGCTGGTGGACGGTGCCCCCGGGGGCCAGGGCGTGCATGGCCAGCAGCCCGGCAAGCAGTCCGAGCACGAGCAGCGCCCGCCACCGCCGCACGGGCGGTGGCTCCATGTGCTGCTCGGGGCTCTGCATCGGGATCATCCTAGGCGGAGCCTGCGAAGCGGGCATCGACATGCTTGTCGGCGACCTGCAGAGGGTGATCGAGTACCCGAAGCACGGCTTCGCCACGAGCGGCATCGCCGTCCTGCCCGCCGACTTCCCCGACCGCATCGTGGTGGCCCGCAACGGCTCCCCGGTCGTGCTCGGCATCGGCGAGTTCGGGTTCCGGCAGATAATGGAGCAGGTCCGAGCGTCTGTCGCCGGGCTGGTCTTCCGGTTGTCGCTGACACGCAGCGCACGTTGGGGTCACGGTGGAGGAGGTTCAGGACGAAGCCGTAGCTGCGTCCCAGCTCCTCTGCGATGGCCCGCATGGTGGCCCCTGCGGCGTGCCGTTTGGCGGCGATCCTGGCGTACTCCGCGCGCTCCGCGCCGAGGATGTAGCGGGGGTGCCGCGACTGGTAGTCGGTCATCGGCATCTTTTTTCTGCGGCTGTTGGCCTCTTTTCGCGCTGCAGGTGGGGTCGACAGTATTTTCATGTATGCCAGGGGCAGGCTTTGCTTGATCTTGGTCTGGGCTATGCCTCCGTCAAAGCCTCCCTGACTAGCGTTGTTGGGTTGGCATGTGCACAGAGCGAAGTGCGGGGGCGGGTCGCGTGTCGGATCTGAAGAAGGAAGCTGCGTCGCTGCACAAGGCGGCCTCGGGGCTGCGCGGGGTGGGGCGTCACACGGCGAAGCCGTTGCAGGAGTTCAAGGCCGAGTCGCACGACCTTTCGGCGCTGGGCGCCCTCGGTTCGTTGTTGGGGGCGAAGGACGAGCTCCAGGAGGGCATGACCACCCTGGCCAAGCTCACCAAGGAACTGGACGAGGAGTGGGAGGTGGAGGCGAAGCTGATAGGCGAGATCTCCGACGCCTTCGACCTCCTCGATGTGTTGCTGGCGGCCCAGGCCCGGGCGAAGAAGGGCTGAGCCGGGCGTGGTCGACCTCAACCCCCTGCATTACGTCAACAAGTTCAACCACATGTTCGGCGACAACCTCGCCAGCGGCCTGGAGTTCCTCGGCATCACCGACCCGGCGGTGGACCCGGACGGCGTGCGCGAGATCGCCAAGAAGTGGCGGCACCTGGCCACGGGTCTGGACGACGCGGCCGAGGCGGCCCGCAGGGCACTGGCGGACGTGGAGTGGGAGGGCAAGGCAGCCAGGGCTTTCCACAAGCGGGCCAAGGCCGCGCGCAAGCAGGCCACCGAGATGGCCGACTCGCTGCGCGAGGGCGCCAAGGCGCTGGACGACTTCGCCGACCAGGCACACGAACTGCTCACCGAGATGGGCGTGCTCGTGGCGGAGATCGCCGAGTTCGAGATCGCCGGCCTGGCGCTGTCCGTCCTGACCGGCGGCGCCTCCGCGGTGGTCTCCTCCCTCATGGCCGGCTCACGGGCGGTCAAGGTGGTCGCGCTGGTCGCGCGGATCGAGAAGGAGGGCACCGTGCTGGCCTCCGCGATCCGCGGGGTGATGGAGGTCATCCGGGCGGTGGAGCGGGCGTTGAAGGCGCTCAAGGAGATCCGGGGCGTGGCGACGGCGGCCAAGTACGCCAAGGAGGGCGCGAAGTTCGCAGCCTTCGACGCGCTGCTGAAGGACCCGGCCGCGTTCAAGGACCCGGATAAGCTGGCCGGCCTCCTCACCGAGGGGGCCCTGCTGGGCCTGGGCTTCGGTGTCCTGGGCAAGGCGCTGGGCAAGGGCCTGAAGGCGCTCAAGCCGGCCGACCTGGCCAAGCTGAGCCGGGGCCTCAAACTGAACTGCGCCACGTTCGAGCGGCTGAAGCTGAACCCGGGCTTCGACAAGCTGCCAGCCTCGGTCCGCAACATGATCAAGAAGTTCGTGCGGGACCCGATCGACGTGGCCACCGGCGACATGGCCCTGCCGCGCGTCGACGTTCAACTCCCGGGTGTGCTGCCGCTGGTCCTGGAGCGCACCCACATCTCGTCCTACCGCTGGGGCGGCTGGTTCGGCCCGTCCTGGGCCTCGACGCTGGACCAGCGCGTGCAGGCCGACGACGAGGGCTTCGTGTACGCGGCCGCGGACGGTGCCCGCTTGGTCTTCCCGCTCCTCGATCCGGAGAGCAGTGATCCGGTCCGCCCAGAGACCCCCGGGTCCCGACTGGCGCTGTCCTGGGACGACGAGACCGACGGTGCCGTCCGCATCACCGACCCCGACACCGGTCTGACCCACGTCTTCCACAGCCCCGTCGCCGCAGCCGACGGCACCGCGGTCGACCTGCCCCTGCAGCACATCCAGGACCGCAACGGCAACCGCATCACCGTCGTCTACGAAGAGGGCGACACCCCGAGCGCGGTCATCCACTCGGGCGGCTACCACATCGCCCTGGACCACCACCCGACCATCTCCCGCATCACAGGTCTGCGCCTGCTCGACCCCGCCGCTCCGGACGGTCCCGGCACGACACTGCTCACCTTCGGCTACGACGAGAACGGCCGACTGGCGGGGGAGACCAACTCCTCGGGCCTGCCCATGCGTTACACCTACGACGCCGACGGCCGCATCACCTCCTGGACCGACCGCAACAACACCACCTACTGGTACGCCTACGACGAGCAGGGCCGCGTCGTGGCCACCGGCGGCACCGGGGACGCGCTGGCCTCCACCCTCACCTACGAAGACGCCACCCGCACCACCCGTGTGACCGACTCGCTCGGCCACACCCGCGTCTACGAGCACAACGAGGCGCTCCGCCTGGTCCGCGAGACGGACCCCCTCGGCAACGTCACGAGGCAGGCGTGGGACGAGGACCTGCGACTCGTCGCAGTGACCGACCCGCTCGGCCACACCACCCGGTACGAATACGATGAGAACGGACGGATGCTGTCCGTCGTCCGCCCGGATGGCGGTGCAACGAGCATTGACTATGACGGGCTCGGCTCCCCCGCATCCGTGCGGGAACCGGACGGAACGGAGCAGCGGTACGAGCACGACGATCGAGGCAACCGCGTCGCCGTCGTCGATGCCATGGGAGCGGCAACGCGCTTCGGTTACGACTCGCGGGGCTGGCTCACTTCGATCACGGATGCGGAAGGGCACACCACCGTTCTTGAGTGCGACGCGGCTGGCCTTCCCGTTGTGATCAAGGATCCGTTGCATGCAGTGACCCGCTATGAACGAGATGCTTTCGGCCGTCCTACCGTCATCACGGACGCTGTCGGCCGTATCAGGCGCCTGGACTGGACTGTCGAAGGCAAGCTCGCCCGGCGGACCGAAGCCGATGGCAGCGTCGAATCATGGACGTACGACGGCGAGGGCAACTGCACGAGCCACACGGATCCGACGCGTGCCGTCTCCCGCTTCGAGTACACGCACTTCGATCTGATGTCGGCGCGTACGGAGCCGGATGGCACGCGCCACGAATTCGTTCACGACACCGAGCTACGGCTCATACAGGTCGTCAACCCGCTGGGGCTGACATGGGGATACGCCTACGATCCGGCAGGCCGCCTTGAGTCGGAGACGGACTTCGACGGGCGACGCGTCGTCTACACCCGCGATGCGGCGGGCCGTGTGTCTTCCCGCGTCAACGCGATGGGTGAGCGGGTCACCTTCGAGCGCAACGCGCTCGGCCAAGTGATCTGCAAGGATGCCGCCGGCGAGGTGACGTCGTTCGCCTACAGCCCGTCCGGCCAACTCGCAGAGGCGCGGAACAGCCACATTGTTCTCACGCTCGGCCACGACGCGCAGGGCAACGTGACGTCCGAGAGCATCAACGGCCGTACGACCACCTACGGGTACGACCGTCTGGGGCGCCGCACGCACCGGGTCACTCCGACCGGAGCGACCAGCACATGGTCCTACGATGCGGCGGGGAACCCGGTCCGCCTCACTGCCTGCGGTCGCGCGATCGACTTCGAGCACGATCCCACAGGCAGGGAACTCGCCCGTCGTGTCGGTGAAACGCTCACCCTGTCACACATGTACGACTCTGTGGGGCGTGTCTCTACCCAGTCCCTGGACCACGTCGACGGCAGAAGCGTTCAGCACCGCTCCTATGCCTATCGGGCCGATGGTCACGTTCTCCGCATCGACGACCAGCTGCGTGGATCCCGATCCCTCCGGCTGGACTCCGCGGGCCGGGTGACCGGTGTCGACGCGGGGGAGTGGACGGAGCGATATGCCTATGACGCTGCCGGCAATCAGACAAGTGCTCATTGGCCGACGTCTCACCCCGGTCAGGAAGCCGCCGGAGACCGAAGCTCCACAGGTACCCGCGTGCGTCGAGCCGGACGTGTCCGCTACGAGTACGACGAGCAGGGCCGTATGACCGTGCGCCAGAAGACTCGGCTGTCACGCAACCCCGACATCTGGCGGTACACGTGGGACGCCGAAGACCGGCTCACGTCCGTCATCACGCCGGACGGAGTCCACTGGCGGTACATGTACGACCCCTTGGGCCGCCGCGTCGCCAAACAGCGGTTCACGCCGGACGGCGAAACGGTCGTGGAGCAGGTCGACTTCGTCTGGGACGGCTCTCGACTGTGCGAACAGACCACGACATCCACCGATCTACCCCACCCGGTCTCCCTGACCTGGGAACATCAAGGTCAGCAGCCCGTCCTGCAGGCGGAGCGAGTGATCTCGGCCGCCGCGCCCCAGGAGGAGATCGACGCCCGGTTCTTCGCCATGGTGACCGACCTGATCGGTACCCCCACCGAGCTCGTCGACGCGTCGGGTGACATCGTCTGGCACGCTCGTACGACGCTTTGGGGCGTCACCGCTTGGAACGCGGCAGCGTCGGCCTACACACCGTTGCGCTTCCCAGGACAGTACTTCGACCCGGAGACGGGACTGCACTACAACTACTTCCGTCACTACGATCCGGAGACGGCGCAGTACCTGACCAAGGATCCGCTGGGGCTGGCACCCGCTCCCAACCCGACGGCCTACGTCGACAATCCCCACACCTGGTCCGATCCTCTCGGCCTCGCACCGGAGTGTGAGCACGCCGCCGTGGCCGAGACGCGCAACCGGATCGGTGACGGCAGCATCGTCAGCCAGCACCCGATCAATGCCGACGAGGCTCTGGACGCCGCTGAGAACTTCTTGGGACCCGGATACAAGGAGCTTGGGAAGGGCCGAGGAGTCTTCCGCAGCGCCGACGGGCTTCGACAGTTCCGTATGGACCCTGATTCGATGCGTGGCGGACACTGGCCGGACATCCCGCACGTACACTTTGAGATATTCGTCCCCGGAGGCAAGAAGGCGGTGGTGAACAATCATGTCCCCCTGATCGAATAATGATCTCGCGTTGAGGGTGAAGAATTCCTGGAGGGCCTGTGATTGAGATCGGTAAAGTTGGATATATTCGTTCCGGGGATGATGCGGGAAAGTACGTGAAGATCCAGGAGCTCCCGGATTCACCACCGAGCTACCTGATCCTCACGGCTCATGATCGAGAATTCCGGAACGGTTGCGGTGACTACTGGGTGGAAGACCGAGAATCCCTCGATGACTTCTTCGCGGAGGGGGCGTGGGTGGTCGAATGGTGAATGGTGATCTGTCAGGTGCAGCAGGAACTGGAGCGACTTGCCTGGAGTTCTGAAGAACAGCTTGACTCCGTGTCCCGCTCTGGGGGTTGGGGCGGATGAACTGGGGCTGGATATTGATGACGCCTTCCGAATGGCGACAGGGATCGTCCAGGAAGGAACAATTCCGGAAAACGGTCGCTGAAGCCCTGCATCCCGTCGATAAAATCCTCACGGACATGACGAACTCCTCCGCTGAGGAGTGGAGTGCACCGGCCTTGACGGAATCGGCGGCGTGGGCAGGGCTGCGCGAGGTGGCCAGAATTTCACGCAACTCCATAAGGCAAGCAGGTATGGAGTTCGACTGATGCTGCCTGACCTCCCAGTGATCGACGTCGAGCTACAGATCCACGAGATCCAAAGCGTCGACGAAACCGATGCAACGGTCGTCGTGCGCTGCATCCGCGGACCGGTTCGTCTCCATGCCTGCTTCCACAGGATTCGCGACGCGGAGGCATCGATCGACCTGGAAGTGACGCGGATCCTCCGCTACGGCCGACCAGTCGAAGAGTTCGACCCCGTCCACTCGGCCTTGGTCACGCTGTGCGGCACAGGCACACGCGAGCTCACGTCGCCCAGTCGTACGTCAGGCTGGCAGGTCATCCAGGGCAGCAACCCGGCACAGCACGGCTGACAGCGACGTTCAGCTGTCGTGCCCTGGCCCGCGCCCGGGCCGCGATCCCCTTCCTCACCGAGGCAAGAAGACCACGATCTCCAAGGTTCCGCCCCGTACGTCGTGCTCCGCCAGGAACTTCTCCACGTACTCGGCGCCCGTGCCGCGACCGCCCTGGCCGTACGTGTCCCGCCCAGTGGCGCGACCATCCGCCGGGTCATCAAGAACACCTGCCCGGCGGCTTGGCCAACGGCCCCTCTCCGGCACCAAAAAGGGCGAGGCCCGAAGACCCCGCCCAATCCGCAAGAGACCCCAGCTCAGGGCCAGACAAGGCAATACGGCTGATGCCCCGCCTCATGCAGCCGATGTGAGAAGTCCTGCCACTCGTGCAGCAGTTGGTACACGTTGAACGCGTCCCGGGGGCCGCCCCGGTCCGGCACCGTCGACCAGATGAACGCCGCCGCGCCCACCGCTTCCTCGCCGATGCCACGGAGGGGGTCGACGACCGTCATGGGGAGTTTGACCACCGCGTAGTCGGGGTGCAGGACGACCAGCTCGAGCGGCGGGACCTTGTGCAGGGGCACGCCCTCTATGCCCGTCAGGACCATGGCGGCCATCGTCTCCGGCTTGATCTTGGTGAACATGCCGTTCATGCCGAGCTCGTCGCCGCCGAGTTCCTCGGGGCGCATCGAGATCGGGACGCGGGCCGCGGTCGCTCCGTCCGGCGCGCCGAAGTACTTGTACGTCACCCCCACCCGACCACCATTCCTGCTCCCCGCCCCGAGCTGCTCGACCCGTCGGTCCAGCCGCTCGGACTCACTCGGTACACCGTGTCCCTGACGTGCTTCGGCGGCTTCCTCCGCGTCGCGCCGGTGCCTTCCCCGCCGGGCACGTCGAGGACCCAGGTCATCAGTCCCCTCGCCCAGTCCGCCACCGCGATGCATATCTCCACCCGACTGCTTTTCTAGGACGCGTGGCCCCCGCCGCGCAACCCGATCATCGTGTCAGTGACCTCCCCCACGGCCGCACGCCGAAACGTGCGTTGAAACACCTGTCCGCAGGATCTTCGCAGCCCCTGAACCTGGCTCCGTACACCAATACGTACGCCAGGGCCGTGTGAGCTGTGTGTATCGGGTCCCAGTTTCGCAGATCGCGGCGCACGGGACTGTCCGTCCGGTCAGCAGGGGCCCGCAGCCGCCCCCCGGCCGCCCGGCGCCGCTGGCCTACCCTGAGGAGGTCACTGGCAACCGGAGTCCGAGAAGTCGGAGAAGTCGCAGGTCATGAGCGAACTGCCATATTCATACGAAGCACCCGGGTCGCAGGCACTGTTCGACCGTGCGGCGGCCGTCACACCCGGCGGCGTGAACTCCCCGGTACGCGCCTTCCGCGCCGTCGGCGGCACGCCCCGGTTCATGGTCTCCGGCAGCGGCCCGTACCTGACCGACGCCGACGGGCGGGAGTACGTCGACCTGGTCTGTTCCTGGGGGCCCATGATCCTCGGGCACTCGCACCCGGATGTGATCGCCGCCGTGCAGGACGCCGTCTCCCGCGGTACCTCCTTCGGTACGCCGGGTGAGGGCGAGGTCGCGCTCGCCGAGGAGATGGTCGCCCGGATCGAGCCCCTGGAGCAGGTGCGGCTCGTGTCCAGCGGGACCGAGGCCACCATGTCGGCCATCCGGCTCGCCCGCGGGTTCACCCGGCGCACCAAGGTGATCAAGTTCGCAGGCTGCTACCACGGACACGTCGACTCCCTCCTCGCCGCCGCCGGCTCGGGTGTCGCCACGTTCGCCCTGCCCGACACGCCCGGCGTCACCGGCGCCCAGGCCGGTGACACGATCGTCCTCCCGTACAACGACCTCGAGGCGGTGCAGGAGGCGTTCCACCGGCACCCCGGCGAGATCGCCTGCGTGATCACCGAGGCCTCGCCCGGGAACATGGGTGTCGTGCCGCCGCTGCCCGGGTTCAACCAGGGGCTCAAGGACGCCTGCGCGAAGAACGGCGCCCTCTACATCTCCGACGAGGTCATGACCGGGTTCCGTACCAGCCGCGCCGGCTGGTACGGCATCGACGGGGTCAGGCCCGACCTGATGACCTTCGGCAAGGTGATGGGCGGCGGTTTCCCCGCCGCCGCGTTCGGCGGTCGCGCCGACGTCATGGCGCACCTCGCGCCGGCCGGTCCCGTCTACCAGGCCGGCACCCTCTCCGGGAACCCGGTCGCCACCGCCGCCGGGCTCGCCCAGCTGCGTCTCCTCGACGAGGCCGCGTACGAGACGGTCGACGCCGTGTCCGCGCAGATCCAGTCGCTCGTCACCGACGCCCTCGCCAAGGAGGGCGTCGCGCACCGCCTGCAGAACGCCTCCAACATGTTCTCCGTGTTCTTCACGGACCGCGCGGTCCGTGACTACGAGGACGCGAAGAAGCAGGAGTCCTTCCGCTTCACCGCCTTCTTCCACTCGATGCTGGCGCAGGGCGTCTACCTGCCGCCCTCGTCCTTCGAGTCCTGGTTCGTGTCCACGGCCCATGACGAGCGGGCCGTCCAGCGGATCGCCGACGCCCTTCCGGCGGCGGCCCGAGCGGCAGCGGAGGCGACCGCGTGAGCACCTCGAGCAACGGCGACATCACCGTCGTCCACCTGATGCGGCACGGCGAAGTGGCCAACCCGGACGGGATTCTGTACGGACGTCTCGCGGGCTACCACCTCTCCGAGCTCGGGCGGCAGATGGCCGACCGGGTCGCCGAGCACCTCGCCTCCCGGGACGTCACGCACGTCGTGGCCTCCCCGCTGGAGCGGGCGCAGGAGACGGCGACGCCGATCGCCAAGGCGCACGGGCTCGACCTCGCCACCGACGAGCGGCTGATCGAGGCCGACAACGTCTTCCAGGGCAAGACCTTCGGGGTCGGGGACGGGGCGCTGCGCAGGCCCGAGAACTGGAAGCACCTCGTCAACCCGTTCAAGCCGTCGTGGGGCGAGCCGTACGTCGACCAGGTCGTCCGCATGATGCAGGCGCTGGACGCGGCGAAGGACGCGGCCCGTGGGCACGAGGCCGTGCTCGTCAGCCATCAGCTGCCGATCTGGATCGTGCGGTCGTACGTCGAGAAGCGGCGGCTGTGGCACGACCCGCGCAAGCGGCAGTGCACGCTCGCGTCCCTGACGACCTTCACGTACCGGGGCGACAAGATCGTGTCCGTCGGCTACACCGAGCCGGCCCGCGACCTCGTCCCTGCCCATCTCCTCGCCGGCGCCAAGCCGGTGAAGGGGCAGGGAAAGGCGTTCGGCGCGTAAGTCCCGCCTGAATCACCGCCCTGTGAGGGGCTATGACACGTTCGTGACAATTGTTGCCGAACAGGTGTGATGATCAGGAACCTTCCCCCTTCGCCGTGTCCTCTGACTGGGTGACCACTCAGAGGAACGTGACGAAGGGGGAGGCCATGCGCACTCTCACTCGCAGGGGAATGCTCGGTCTCGGTGCGGGTGCCGCGGCCGCCGTCGGACTCTCGGGCTGCGGCACCCTCACGCCGTCAGACGGTTCGTCCGGTGCCGGAGGTTCAGGAAAGGGCGGTACGAAGAAGCCCTACCCGGTCCGCCCCCTCGGTGACGGCTCCACCTCCTTCACGGGCAAACAGCCCCACCAGCCCGGAAAGCCGGAGCCGCTGGAGCCGGGCCAGACCCCGCCGCAGTTCGTGGTCTTCTCCTGGGACGGCGCCGGCGAGGTCGGCAACGGTCTCTTCTCGCGCTTCCTCGACCTCGCCAAGAGGTACGAGGCGCACATGACGTTCTTCCTCTCCGGGCTGTATCTGCTGCCCGAGTCGAAGAAGCGCCTGTACGACCCGCCGAACAACCCGCGCGGCGCCTCCGACATCGGCTACCTCACCGACGCGCACATCAGGGAGACGCTGAAGAACGTCCGCCGCGCCTGGCTCGAGGGCCATGAGATCGGCACGCACTTCAACGGCCACTTCTGCGGGGACGGCTACGGGTCCGTCGGCAAGTGGACGCCCCAGCAGTGGCGCAGTGAGATCGACCAGGCCAAGTCCTTCGTGAAGGAGTGGCGGACCAACACCGGCTGGACCGACCTGCCGGCGCTGCCCTTCGACTATGACAAGGAGCTCGTCGGCGGCCGCACGCCCTGCCTGCTCGGCCAGGACAACCTGCTGCCGACCGCCCGTGACCTCGGCTGGCGCTACGACGCCTCCTCGCCCGGCGGCCGCCAGGTCTGGCCGGACAAGAAGCAGGGCGTCTGGGACCTGCCGTTGCAGCAGATACCTTTCCCCGGGCGCAGCTTCGAGGTCCTCTCGATGGACTACAACATGCTCGCCAACCAGTCGATCAACTCGACCAACGCGCCCGCCCACAACTACCCGGCCTGGCGGCAGCAGTCGGCCGGGGCGTACATAGCAGGCTTTAAGCGGGCATATGAGACAAACAGGGCACCCTTCTTCGTCGGCAACCACTTCGAGCAGTGGAACGGCGGCATATACATGGACGCCGTAGAGGAGGCGTTCAAGTACATCGCTCGGGAGAAGGAGAAGGGCGAGGACGTACGCCTCGTCTCCTTCCGGCAGTTCGCCGACTGGATCGACGTGCAAAGGCCCGAGGTGCTTGCCAGGCTGCGCACCCTCGACGTCGGACAGCAGCCGGCCGGCGGCTGGAAGGAGTTCCTGTCGGACGGCGCCGCGGACACCTCGACGGCCTCCGGACAGGCCGCCTGAAATGCGGGTTTCCACCCGCAAGGGGGGTGCGCAAGATCCCTGGAACGGGCATGCGAAACTTTTCACATGTGTGCCGCCAGCCGCGCCCCCCAGCGCTCGAACCGCACGAACCGCACGACGCGCGACCGCAGCCGCGTCGCCCTGCTCGTCGCAGGTGCCGCGGTCACCGCGCTGACCCTCTCGGCGTGCGGCTCCAGCGGCACGTCCGGCGGAGGCGGCGACACCAACTTCGTCACCGGCTCCAACGGCATCGCCACCGTCGAACAGGGCGACCGGGACGCCGCACCCGACCTGTCCGGCAAGACCGTCGACGGCACACGGCTCGACATCGCCGACCACAAGGGCGAGGTCGTCGTGATCAATGTGTGGGGCTCCTGGTGCCCGCCGTGCCGCGCCGAGGCGAAGAACTTCGAGAAGGTCTACCAGGACGTCAAGGACCAGGGCGTCGAGTTCGTCGGCATCAACACCCGCGACACCAGCACCGGCCCGGCCAAGGCCTTCGAGAAGGACTACGGGATCACCTACCCGAGCCTGTACGACCCGACGGGCAAGCTGATGCTCCGCTTCAAGAAGGGCACGCTCAACCCGCAGCTGATCCCCTCGACGCTCGTCATCGACCGGGACGGCAAGGTCGCGGCACGCGCGCTGCAGCCGCTCACCGAGGACAAGCTGCGCAGCATGGTCGAGCCGGTCGTCGCGGAGAAGTGACGTGACCGGTCTTTCCACGCTCGCCGCGGAGAACCAGACGGTCCTCAACGGGGCCCTGCTGGTGGCCGTCCCCGTGGCCCTGCTGGGCGGCCTCGTCTCCTTCTTCTCTCCCTGCGTCCTCCCGCTGGTACCCGGCTATCTCTCCTACGTCACCGGGGTCAGCGGCACCGACCTCGCCGACGCCCGCCGCGGGCGGATGGTCGCCGGCGCCTCGCTGTTCGTGCTCGGCTTCACCGCGGTGTTCGTCTCCGGCGGCGCCTTCTTCGGGTACTTCGGGCAGAACCTGCAGGAACACAAGGACATCCTGACCAAGGTGCTCGGCGTGCTCATGATCCTCATGGGTGTCTTCTTCATGGGCCTGATGCCCTGGCTCACGCAGCGCGAGTTCCGCTTCCACAAACGGCCGGTGGCCGGACTGGCCGGCGCCCCCTTCCTGGGCGCGCTGTTCGGGATCGGCTGGACACCCTGCATCGGTCCGACCCTCGCCTCCGTGCAACTGCTCTCCTTCAACGAGGGGAGCGCGGGCCGCGGGGCCATACTGACCATCGCGTACTGCCTGGGTCTCGGCGTACCGTTCGTGCTCGCCGCGGTCGCCTTCCGCAAGGCCCTCGGCGCGTTCGGCTGGGTCAAGCGCCACTACGTCTGGGTCATGCGCATCGGCGGCACCATGATGATCGTGACCGGTGTGCTGCTCCTGACCGGCGCGTGGGACCGCATCGTGCAGGAGATGCAGGCCTGGTCCGACGGCTTCACTGTGGGGATCTGATCGATGAGTGACACCACGACCGGCACCACGCCGGACCGGGCGGACGACCAGGACCTCGGCGCCGCCGGCTCCCAGCTGACCACCGCGCCCCAGGAGGAGCCCCCCAACCTGCCCTCCCTGGGCGTCATCGGCTGGGCCCGCTGGTTCTGGCGGCAGCTGACCTCCATGCGGGTCGCGCTGCTGCTGCTCCTGCTGCTGTCGCTCGGCGCGATCCCCGGCTCGCTGATCCCGCAGAGCGGGGTCGACGAGACGAAGGTCGCCGACTTCCGGGACGCGCACACGACCCTCGCGCCGATCTACGACAAGCTCGGCCTCTTCCACGTCTACAGCTCGGTGTGGTTCTCCGCGATCTACATCCTGCTGTTCGTCTCCCTCATCGGCTGCATCGTGCCCCGCACCTGGCAGTTCGTGGGCCAGCTGCGCGGCCGCCCGCCGGCCGCGCCGAGGCGCCTGACCCGGCTGCCCGCCTACACCACCTGGCGCACCGAGGCCGAGCCCGAGCAGGTCCGCGAGGCGGCACTCGCGCTGCTGAAGAAACGCCGCTTCCGAGCCCACGTCACCGGTGACGCCGTCGCCGCCGAGAAGGGTTATCTGCGCGAGGCCGGCAACCTCGCGTTCCACATCGCGCTGATCGTGATGCTGACCGCCTTCGCGTGGGGGCAGCTCTACAAGTCCGAGGGCAACAAGCTGATCGTGGAGGGCGGAGGCTTCTCCAACACCCTCACCCAGTACGACGACTTCAAGTCCGGCAGCCTCTTCGGCCAGGACGACCTGGACCCGTTCAGCTTCACCCTCAACAGCTTCACGGGAACCTACGAGCTGACCGGCCCGAACCGCGGCACCCCGCGCACCTTCCAGGCCGCAGTCACCTACAGCGTCGGCGCCTACGGCAAGGACGAGAAGACCACCGTCAAGGTCAACGAGCCGCTGCGGATCGGCGACTCGAAGGTCTACCTCGTCAGCCACGGCTACGCCCCCGTCGTCACCGTCAAGGACGCCCAGGGCAACGTCGTCATGAACCACGAGGCCGTGCCGCTGCTGCCGCTCGACCGCAATGTCACCTCCTCCGGTGCGATCAAGGTCATGGACGGCTACCGCAACGCCGAGGGCGAGAAGGAACAGCTCGGCTTCCAGGCCTTCTTCCTGCCGGCCTACGGCGGACCGAACACCGCGGTCGTCTCGCAGTTCCCGGCGCTGATGAACCCCGTGCTGAACCTGGAGGCGTACCACGGCGACCTAGGGGTCGACGCCGGCATCCCGCAGAGCGTGTACCAGCTCGACAAGACCAACCTGAAGATGTTCAAGGACTCCAAGGGCGCGCAGTTCAGGGAGAACCTGAAGCCCGGCGAGACCATGAAGCTCCCGGGCGGCGCCGGAACGGTCACCTTCGACGGCATCAAGGAGTGGGCCGGCTTCCAGGTCACCCAGCAGCCCGGCAGCGGCTGGGCGCTCGCCGGATCCGCGACCGCGGTCTTCGGGCTGGCCGCCTCCCTGTTCATCCAGCGCCGCCGCGTGTGGGTGCGTGCGGTCAAGGGCGCCGACGGCGTCACCGTCGTCGAGATGGCGGGCCTCGGCCGCAGCGAGTCCGCCAAGGTGCCCGAGGAACTCGGCGACCTCGCCGGGATCCTGTACGACCAGGCGCCGGGCGCGCCCGACCCCGAAGACTCCTCCGACGACACCCCCACCCCCGACTCCGAAGTCGTACCCCCCGAAGGGGCTGAGACGAAGTGACTCTCGCCGCCGCCACCAACGAACACCTCGCGAACATCAGCAACACGCTGATCTACTCGTCGATGGCCGTCTACACCCTGGCCTTCTTCGCGTACATCACCGAATGGATCTTCGGCAGCCGCAGCAAGATCGGGCGCACCGCAGCCGCGCTCACTCCCGGGGCCAGGGAGGCCAAGGCACCCGCCGTCACGGTGAAGAAGGCCGGCGCGACCGCCGTGCTCGAGCGGCCGAAGGTCGTCGTGCGGTCCGCGGCCGGTGCGCGTGACGTGCCCGACGGGCCCGGCGCCCACGGCGGCGACGAGCAGGGCGACCTCTACGGCCGTATCGCCGTGTCCCTCACCGTGCTCGCCTTTCTCGTCGAGCTCGGCGGGGTCATCGCCCGCGCCGCCTCCGTGGAGCGGGCGCCGTGGGGCAACATGTACGAGTTCAACATCACGTTCTCGACGGTCGCCGTCGGCGTGTACCTCACGCTGCTCGCGCTGAAGAAGAACGTCCGCTGGCTCGGCCTGTTCCTGGTCACGACGGTCCTCCTCGATCTGGGCGTCGCCGTCACCGTCCTGTACACCGCCAGCGACCAGTTGGTCCCCGCACTTCACTCGTACTGGCTGTACATCCACGTCTCGACCGCGATCCTGTGCGGCGCGGTCTTCTACGTGGGCGCCGTCTCCACGCTGCTCTACCTGTTCAAGGACTCCTACGAGAACAAGCTCGCGAGCGGCGGCAAGCCCGGCAAGTTCGCCACCTCGTTCCTGGAGCGGCTGCCCGCCTCCGCGTCCCTCGACAAGTTCTCATACCGCGTCAACGCCGCCGTCTTCCCGCTGTGGACGTTCACGATCATCGCGGGCGCGATCTGGGCGGGCGACGCCTGGGGCCGCTACTGGGGCTGGGACCCCAAGGAGACCTGGGCCTTCATCACCTGGGTCGCCTATGCCTGCTACCTGCACGCCCGTGCCACCGCCGGCTGGAAGGGCCGCAAGGCCGCCTACCTGGCCCTGATCGCCTTCGGCTGCTGGCTGTTCAACTACTACGGCGTGAACATCTTCGTCTCCGGCAAGCACTCCTACGCGGGCGTGTAAGGCCCTTACGCCGTACGGACCGACGGCCGGGCGCGGACACGAACCGGCCGGTCAGCGCCCGAAACCACGTGCGGAACGCCGTCCCCCGCGTCACGCTGGTGTCATGACCGGTTCCATCGAGCAGGGCGCCAGCCAGATCCACGGGAACACGCACATACTCCACTTCCTGGTGCGGATCCCGCGGCCCATGGAATCGGTCTGGCCGGCGCTGTCCACCTCGGAGGGGCTGGGGGCCTGGTGCACCGCCGTCGACGTCCTGGAGCCCCGGCTCGGCGGCGCGGTCACCCTGCGTGACCTCGGCAGCGGCCGGGTGACCGCCTGGGACGTGGACCGGGTCGCCGAGTACACGATGGACGACGCCGCCCGCCTCCGCTTCCATCTGGAGCGGGACGGGGACGACGCCAGCATCCTCCGGTTCACCCACGAGTTCCGGGGCGAGGGGGAGTCGGAGGCTCGCTGGCGGGCGCGGTTCGAGCGGTTGATCGGTTTCCTGGAGGCCTAGGAGGTTTCGTTCGGATCAGGTCGGATCGGGCCGCGGCGTCCGGTGCGGTGCACCGGCTCCTGTCGGCCAGGGTGATCATGGACTGCTACCGGGCTTTGACGCAGGTGGTCCTGTGGCGGGACGACGACCTGGTCGCCGTGGGTGAGCTGCAGCGATACCAGGAGAACCTGGTGATGAGTGGCGCGGGCGTTCGCCTGGATGGTCTCTAGTCGATCTCTAGTCGACGATGAACAGGCGCGCGCCGTCCCGGGTGCTGGAGCGGTGCGATCGAGTGTCGTCCCCCACCTGGTAGCTACTGCCCGCCCCAAGCGTGACACTCTCGCCGTCGGCCAGTTCGGTGGTGAGCGTCCCTTCGAGAACCAGGAGGATATGGCCCCGGTCACACCAGTGGTCGGCCAGATAGCCAGGACTGTAGTCGACCATCCGCACGCGCAGGGAACCGAACTCGCGGGTGCGCCACGTCGCGGTGCCCGTCTCGCCGGGGTGCTTGGTTGCCTCGACTTGTGACCAGTCAGTCGTCCCGAAAGGAATGTTGATCATGTTCACCGGCGCAGTCTATCAACCCGTATAGCACGGCCGGGAGGCTGCCGCACACCAATGGCAGGGCCGCGTCAGCTCCACGCGCTACTGCCTCGCGGTCGCCGGCCGGCGCTACCAGACGCGCCTGTGGTGTCCGCGGGGTGAGTCGACCTGCGACCGCTTCTCAGATGGCCGCTCATCTCGGCTTCCAGCTCATCCGGATCGACGGCCCGGTTCTCGCCTGCCGGGCCGGGCGCGGGTCGTGGTTTCGTCCACGTCGGGCGGAGGGGCGGGTTCGAGGCGTGGGGAAAGGGGCGCGCGAGAGGTGCGCCAGGGCTTTCAGGGGGCTGCGCTGAGGCGCTGGAAGGTTCGGCGGTAAGCGGTGGGTGTGGTGCGGGTGTCGCGGGCGAGATGCTGGCGCAGGTTGGTTGCGGTACCCAGTCCGCACTGCCGGGCGATCTCTTCGATGGTGAGGCCGGTGGTCTCCAGCAGACGGCATGCGTACTGGAGGCGCTGTGCGGTGAGCCAGCGCAAGGGTGTGGTGCCGGTTTCGGCTTTGAAGCGGCGTGCCAGGGTGCGGGGGGAGAGGGCTGCCTGGCGTGCGAGATCGGCCACGGTCAGCGGCTCGTCGAGATGCCGTTGCGCCCAGGCGCACACGTGGGCCATTGCGTTGTCCTCCGCGGGCATGGCCCGGGGAATGTACTGGGCCTGGCTTCCCTCCCGGTGTGCGGGGACCACCAGGGTGCGGGCGATGTCGGCGGCGGCGTCTGCGCCGAGATCTTCGCGCACCAGGTGAAGGCAGAGGTCGATCCCCGCGGTGAAGCCGGCGCTCGTGAGAATGCGCCCCTGGTGGGTGTAAAGGGGTGCGGGATCGACTGCGACGGCGGGGTAGCGCTGAGCGAGTACGGCGGCGTCCATCCAGTGGGTGGTGGCGGCGCGGCCGTCCAGCAATCCCGCGGCGGCCAGAGCGAAAGCACCGGTACACACCGATACCACCCGGGCCCCACGGGCGGCGGCAGCGCGCAGGGCTTCGCAGACGGCAGGCGGGGGCGGATCGAGCGGTGTGTAGCCGGGGACGACGACGGTATCGGCCGCGGCCAGAGCGCCCAGACCGTACGGCGCGTGGATCTCGAACCCCGTACTGGTCCCCACGGGTCCCGCCTTGGCGGCACACAGCGCGAAGCTGTAGCCGGCCGGAGAGCCGGGCGCGCCGAAGATCTGGGCGGGGATGGCGAGGTCGAAGGCGACGACTCCGGGCAGGGCGAGCACGACCACATGGTGCATGGCAGAAATCTTACGACACCAGTCATTCCTGCCTCTCGTGCGCAGAGCGCGTCCGGCGCACAGTGGGACGGTGCCGGGCTGCGCCGGCAGCTTGCCGAACAGGAAGACAGAGGCACCCATGCGCTTCATCGATGCTGCCGCGTTCACGGCCGAGCGCCCCTGGGGCGCTCTCGATCTCGCGTCCTTGGACGACGCCACCGTGCGTCTGCACTGGACCGACCAGCCCTACATCTGGCACGTGAACGACGGCGCCGAGGTGTTCGTGGTCCTCGACGGAGCGGTGGACATGCACTACCGAGTGGATGGCCGGGAACTCGTCGAGCACCTGACCGCGGGCCGGGTGTGCTGCGTGGAGCCCGGCGACGAGCATGTCGCCCACCCGGCTCCACAGGCACGCATCCTGGTCGTGGAACAGCGCGACAGTCTCTGACTGATCATTCGGCCGACGCCGGTCGTGAGGCCTGGCGGCTGGGTGCCGGGGCGGCAGGAGCATCTCGTGTCTGACGGTGTGTCGATCACCCTGGGAGGTCTTGTCCTCCGAGGTGTCCGCCGTGGAACAGGGGACGCCGAAGAGGTCTGCGATCTGCTGAACGGGCTTCTCGCGGGCGTCGTTGGGCTGCTGGGCGAGCGCGGCGCCATGACCGTCTTTGAGCGGTATCCGGGTCGGATGGCCTGCGGGCAGGCGCCGGCTGCCCTGCGCCCCCGCCCGTCTCAGGACGCCGGCAGGCACTCCTTCCCCGGCGGCTTACCCTCCGGCCAGGCGATCTTCACGAAGCGCGAGCCTCCGTCGGGGTTGAGCTCCACGATCGGTACGGCCTTGTCGTACGGGTTGCCGTGCGCGTCCAGGCAGATCCAGCCACTCGCCCCGCTCACCCGCAGCGAGCCCTTGACCTGCGGCCACTGCAGACCGACGTCGGCGAGCGGCGGGACCACCCTGCCCTCGGCGGTGGCCTCGCGGATGCCGTGCACGGCCAGCCGCACGGCGTCGTACGCGATGATCAGCTGGCCGTCCTCCAGGCCGACCGAACCGATCGGGCCGACGGGCTCGCGCGCGCTCTTCGCCAGGAGGTCGGTGAGGACCTGCGCGTCCCCCGCCGAGCCGCCGGTCTTCGCCGTGTCCTTCGCCCAGGCGTCCGGGTGGGCGAGGGCCGTGTACCGGACGGAGAGGCTGCGTTCGAGAGCGGTGCGGTCCAGGTCCTTCTCACCGGTGAGGTACGAACCCTCGTCGCCCGTCAGCAGCGTGAACCTGCGGTCCTGGCAGCCGCGTCCGCCGAGCGCGTTGATGAACTGCCGCAGCTGGACGTGGCGTCCCGCGAACAGGATCGTGTCGGTTTCCGGGGACGTGTCGCACACGAGGTGGGTGATCTGCCGGAAGGTGTTGGCGGTCGTGCCCTCCTGACTGCGGTCGGCGGGCGGGGTGAAGGGCTGCGGCTCGTAGGGCGAGCCCTTGATCAGCTTGGCGAACGACGTCTGCAGTGTCCGCGTGTACGGGTCGCCCGGCTTGTCGTACACCAGCAGCGCCCTGCCCGCCGTCACCTTGGCGAAGGAGGCCAGCGCGCGGGCCTCGTCGGTGTTGGTGGGGGAGACGCGGGCCAGACCGGGAAAGGCGTCCTGGCCGTTCTGGCCGTTCGCCAGGTCGTCGGCGGTGATGGAGCTGCCCACCACCGGGATGCCGCGCCGGGTCAGCTCCTTGACGGCGGCCTTGTTGCTGTCCGTGCTCATGCCGACCCCGGCCACCGCACGCAGCCGGTCCGCGCTCCTCGTCATGCGCTCCAGCCGGTCGACCGTCCGCTCCCAGTGATCGCCGGTCGCCCCCGGGTTGGCGAGCAGCAGCCGGATGGCCGGGGCCTGGCCGTTGGAGCCGTGGTTGGCCTGGTACTGCGCGAGGTACGCGCCCTGCAGCTCGTGCTGTATGTCGCTCAGGGTCGACCGCGTGGTCGCGGTGTACGGCAGCATCAGCGCGACGGTCACGTAACTCCCCGGCTTGAGCAGGTCGTTCTCGCGGTGGATCGCCCGTACCGCGTCCCGCAGTTGAGGCCGCCCGAAGTCGTAGGCCGTCGTCGCGACGCCCACGCACTCGTCGCTGCCCTCGGGCCGTGCGACCCCGGGCGCGCACGAGCGGTCGTCGTGGGCGAGCGCCCGGACGGCGAAGAACAGGCCGGCCACCAGCGCCAAGGAGAGCAGCAGGGCGACGTAGCGGCGCAGCGGGATCTCCCAGACACTCTCCCGCAGCCATCGGCCGAATCCGCGTGCCATCACGCCTCCCCGTCCTCGTCCGGTACGCGCAGCGGCCGCCCGGCGAGCGCGTCCTCCGGCCAGTCGCGCGAGGCCCGCCACAGCAGCGCGTTGCCGGCGGGCCGCAGGTTGGACAGCTGCTCCAGCTCGAACCGCAGCCGGTGGCCCACGGCCGGGTCGGGCATCGCCAGCGGATCGGTCAGCTGCCACACGGCGTGCAGCAGTCGTCGTATGCGCAGATGCAGTACGGCGTCCACGCCGGCCGGCGACTGCGTCCCGGCGTCCGTGCGGCCGAGCGCCACCTCGGCCCGCCGGTCGTCGTGCCCGTCGAAGTCGTGGCCCTCGTGGTCGTGCGCGTGGAAGTACGGCGCCGACGCGATGAAGCGCAGCGACCGCAGCCAGGTGCGGGTGTCCAGGGCGGGAAAGGTGTCGCGCAGATAGTCCACCGCCGAGTCGGGGGTGCCCAGGGCGAGTTCGTGGTGCAGCCGGTAGCGGGCGCGGGCCGGCGCCTCGGCCTCGTCGTCGGTGGGCGCGTAGTGCTGGACGAGCGTCTCGTGCGCCGTGCGCCACTGCGCGTGATCGGTGTCGCGGTGGTGCAGCCGGAGCAGCAGCAGCGTCCGTACGAACGAGTCGCCGACGAACCGGCCGGGCACGGCGGGCAGTCCCTCCTCGCCGAGCCGGGTCTCCAGGGACCGGACGTCCGCCGGGCCGAAGTCGTCCGGGAGGAGGGCGGCGGCGAGCGCACAGGCCGAGTCGTGGTCGTGGGCCGCGGCCAGCACGGTCAGCTCGTCGAGGTGGGCGGCGGGCACCAGCCGGTCGAGCAACTCCATGTAGGTGGGGGCCCCGTCGCGGTCCTCGTGCAGCCGTACGTCCGCGACGAGCAGCTCGCCCAGTGAGGCGGCGCCCGGCAGGTGCCGCGCGGCGGACTCCGCGAGCAGGGTGATGCCCAGCGGGTTGCCGCCGGTCAGCCGGTGCGTGGCGTGCGGGAGCCGGGGCGGCACCGGTGTCTCGGCGCAGGCGGCACCCACGAGGTGGAGGGTGTCGTCAGGGCTGAGCCTGGGCAGCGACACCAGCAGCGCCCGCGAGGACGCGGCTCCCGGCTCGGGCGTCCACTCGCTGCGCCGGGCCACCTCGGGCAGGGTGCGCCGTACGGCGTTGCGCAGGGCGGGGCGCCCGTCGCCGCGCAGAGTGGCGATGAACGCCACCCGGTCGGCGATGCCGTCGGCGCGGTCGCGCAGTACGGAGTCGGTCAGCCCGGGACCGGGCGCCGTCTGGGAGTTGTCGAGCAGGACGAGTGGGCGCCCGAGGCGCTGCATGCGCGGCAGCATCCCGGCGTAGGCCTCGGCCAGATCGGCGAGCAGCGCCCGCACCAGGTACCGCTCGGCGTGCTCGCGGGACGAGCCGTCGGCCCTGAAGTGCCCGGACAGCAGCATCAGTCCGCGCCGGGCGTTGCCGCCCGCGTTCGGGTAGTCGCGCCACCAGGTGGCGGCCTTCTGGTGGCGCCGGTGCACGAAGCTGTCCGAGACGGACTCCAGGGTCGCCTCGACGGCCGACGACACCAGCGGTCCGGTGCCGGTGGCGGCGGCCACGACGTTGGCGGCGACCCGCCCCGCCCACCTCCCCGCGAACCCGGCGATCCACGACCCGCTCTCGTTCAGCAGCAGGATCCGCTCGACTTCGCGCCGGATGCGCTCCGAGTCGGCGTCGCCCCAGCCGCCCGCGGCCACCGCGACCAGCCCCGACATCAGCCGTGGGAACTGGATCCGCCCGGCGCCGGTCACCGGCTCGGCCAGCTGCTCGGCGATCACCAGCAACGCCTGCGAGACCGGCGACCAGGCCTCGGCGGGCCGGCCGCTCGGCGGTGCCGCGAACTGGGCGTCCTCGCAGTCGATCAGCGCGACCGGGGTGTGTCCCTTGTACGCCTCCCGCAACTCGTCGAGCACCGCGCTCTTCCCGAGTCCCCGGCCGCCCGTGAGCACGACGAAGGGGAGCTCCTGCGTGTGCTCGACCTGGCCGGCGCGGTGCTGGTGCGGACGCAGTCCCACGAGCCGCGGAGCAAGGCCGGCCGGATCCGTGTCGAACAGCGCCCCGCGCCCGTGCAACCGTCTGCCCACCGCAACTCCCCCCTGCCCCCGTTGTATCCAACTTCAGGGTAGGTAGGGGGAGTTGGTTCGGACTAGATTGCATGATGTCCGTTTGGTTACGAAAATGCCCACGAAAGCGCCGAAGCCTCAGTCCACGGTGATCGAGTTCAGCATCTCCCGCAGATACACGTGCGAGTCGATCGCCTCGTATGTCACCCGCCCCACCGGCGCCGGTACGGACTCGACGAGCGTGCCGGGAGTGCACTCGCCGAAGTAGACGAGGGACATCAGCTCCTCGGCGGGAACGTCGGCGGGCGGCGGCAGCACCCGGTGCCGCCCCGACCGCCAGCGGTCCCCGGTCCAACGGGCCATCAGGTCACCGATGTTGATGGTGAAGGCCGCCGGGTCGTAGGGCGCGTCCTCCCACCCTCCCTCATCCGTGAAGACCTGCAACCCGCCCTTGCCGGCCTGCCGGTCGAGGATCGTCACCGTCCCGAAGTCGGTGTGCGGGCCGATCCGGAACTGCCCCGGCTGCGGCTCGCCGATGACGTCCGTGCCCGGATACCAGTTGATGTTGAAGCCGAACGTCGGGTGGTCCATGTGCCGGGTGAAGAAGCCGGGTTCGAGCCCCAGGGCCTCGCCGAGAAGAGCGAGGAGGTGGTTCTCCAGCTCGGCCATCTTCCCCAGGTACTCCTCGCAGAGCCGCTGGAGTTCCGGAACCTCCGCCGGCCAGACGTTCGGCGCGTACCACTCCGCGTTGATCACCGGGTCCTCGAAGGGCTTGTGCGTCGCGAACGTCAGCGACTCCTTCAGGTCCGGCGGGGTCTGCGTCCCTTCCGAGTACCCGTTGGCCTCGGCACCGGGGGCGAGCCAGCCGCGGCCGCCGACCTTCGCGGCGTACGGCTGCTTGACGCCGACGGGGAGGGTGAAGAACCTTCGGGCGGCCTCCCGGATGCGCTCGCGGAGGGACGGGTCCACGCCGTGCCCGGTGACCAGGAGGAACCCGGCGGTCTGGAGGGCCTCGTCGACGGTACGGGCGATGTCCTTGCGGGCCGGGCCGTCACCGTCCACCCAGGGCCTCAGGTCGATGGTGGGGATGGGGGTGTCACTCACCGATGTCCTCGTTCCACAATGCCGGGTTCTTCCCGATGAAGTCGCGCATCATCTCGACGCACTCGGGATCGTCGATCAGCACGATCTCCACTCCGTGCGCCGCCAGCCAGTCGTGCCCGCCGTGGAAGGTGGCCGCCTCCCCTACGACCACGCGCGAGATACCGAACTGGCGGACCAGACCGCTGCAGTACCAGCACGGCGAAAGGGTGGTGACCATGGTCGTCCCGCGGTACGACCGCTGCCGTCCCGCCGCCCGGAAGGCCGCCGTCTCCGCGTGCGTGGAGGGGTCGTCGTCCTGGACGCGCCGGTTGTGGCCGCGGCCGAGGAGGGTGCCGTCGGATCCGTAGAGGGCCGCGCCGACGGGGATGCCGCCCTCGGCGAGCCCGGTGCGGGCCTCCGCGACGGCGGTGGCGAGCCACGTGCGTGCCTGTGCCTGGTCGATGCGCTGCATGCCTCCCACTCTGGGGTGGCCGGAACACGAGGGCAACGTGGAGAAGGCACTCTCCCGGCACGCCGCGGCCGTTCCGTGGGGCCGCCGATCCGGGTCAGCACAGGGTCATTTGGCTCGGGCCGTTGAGGGGGCCGGGCACAGCACCGTCTTCGGGCAAGCAGCCCACGGCGCACCCGGGTATCGGCCGGTGCAGACGTGCCGACTCCCGGTACACCGCCGCCGCCGACTGCGCAGCCGAACTCGACGCCCTGCCCGACAACGCCTCGCGCGCCGCTGAGCCGGCCCGGCGTGCTGGTGATGCGAGCGCGTGCCGTGCCGACGTGAGCGTGCCGGCCGCTCCTCGTTCGGCGACGATCGACGCCGGCGCCTCCTCCGTCAGTTCGATGATCTGCCGGGCGTACGGCAGCAGCCGCTCGCCCGCGTCGGTCGCACGGATGCGGCTGCCGAGCCGGTCGAAGAGCCCCGTGCCCGCGAGGACTCCAGGGCGCGGGTCTGGCCGGTCACGCTGGACTGCGCGTATTTCAGCTCCGCCGCGGCCTGGGTGAAGCGCAGGACGGTGGCGGCTTTCTCGAAGGTGACGAGCAGCCGCAGCTCCCTCAGCCGGCCTTCGGGTCCTCGCCGTTCTCCTTGCGCCGCAGCTCCTCTTCGCGGCGGCGCAGGTCGGCCTCCCAGTCCTTGAGGAGGGCCTCGTCCTTCTCGTTGTCTTCCCTGAGGGACTTGAGGAACTCGGGGTTGTCGTCGGGCGCGACGTACTCGGCGCGGCGGTCGCGGTGACCCGATGAGAAGGGTGAAGACGTGGAGCCGCTCGCGGGGGCGTGGCGCACCTTGCCGGCGACCAGCCAGGCGATGGGGCCGACCAGCACCTCGCCGAAGAGCAGGATGATGATCACCCACACCACCTTCGGCAGCCCGCGCACCTCCTCCTCGGGGGTGTTCAGGCAGTCGATGAAGGCGTAGATCCACAGCGCCAGGACCAGCAGGAAGGGCAGATACCGGAGCATGGTGGCGGGTTCCCCCAGGAGAAGAACGACGGGGCGCGGGACGGCCCCGGTGACGGGGTCAGGGTAGCGGGTGGCAGATACTGGAGCGCATGGCTTACGACGATCTTCGCTCGCTGCTCAGGGCCCTGGAACGCGAGGGCGACCTCAAGCGCGTCAAGGCCGAGGTCGACCCGTATCTGGAGGTCGGGGAGATCGTCGACCGGGTCCAGAAGTCCGGCGGGCCCGCGCTGCTCTTCGAGAACGTGAAGGGCTCGGCGATGCCCCTCGCGATGAACGTGTTCGGGACCGACCGCCGGCTGCTGAAGTCCCTCGGCCTCACGTCGTACGGCGAGATCTCCGAGAAGATCGGCGGACTGCTGCGGCCGGAGCTGCCGCACGGGTTCGTCGGCGTGCGCGAGGCGTTCGGGAAGCTCGGCGCGATGACGCACGTCCCGCCGAAGAAGGTGAAGGACGCCCCGGTGCAGGAGGTCGTCCTGCAGGGGGACGACGTCGACCTCGACAGGCTGCCCGCGCTGTTCACCTGGCCGAAGGACGGCGGCTCCTTCTTCAACCTGGGGCTCACCCACACCAAGGACCCGGAGAGCGGCGTCCGCAACCTCGGGCTGTACCGCCTCCAGCGCCACGACAAGCGCACCATCGGCATGCACTGGCAGATCCACAAGGACAGCCGCAACCACTACCAGGTGGCGGCGAGAAGGGGAGAGCGCCTCCCGGTCGCGATCGCCTTCGGGTGTCCGCCCGCCGTGACCTACGCGTCCACCGCGCCCCTCCCCGGCGACATCGACGAGTACCTGTTCGCCGGGTTCATCGCGGGCAAGCGCATCGAGATGGTCGACTGCAAGACCGTGCCGCTGCAGGTGCCTGCGCAGGCGGAGGTCGTCCTGGAGGGCTGGCTGGAGCCCGGCGAGATGCTCCCGGAGGGCCCCTTCGGCGACCACACCGGCTTCTACACGCCGCAGGAGCCCTTCCCGGCCCTGACGATCGACTGCGTGACGATGCGCAGGCGGCCGCTGCTTCAGTCGATCGTCGTAGGGCGGCCCCCGACCGAGGACGGACCGCTGGGCCGTGCGACCGAGCGTTTCTTCCTCCCTCTGCTGAAGATCATCGTGCCGGACATCGTGGACTACCACCTGCCGGAGTCCGGCGGCTTCCACAACTGCGCGATCGTCTCGATCGACAAGAAGTACCCCAAGCACGCCCAGAAGGTGATGCACGCGATCTGGGGGGCGCACATGATGTCCCTGACCAAGCTGATCGTGGTCGTCGACTCCGACTGCGACGTGCACGATCTGCACGAGGTCGCCTGGCGGGCCCTCGGCAACACGGACTACGCCCGCGACCTCTCGGTCGTGGAGGGCCCGGTCGACCACCTCGACCACGCCTCCTACCAGCAGTTCTGGGGCGGCAAGGCGGGGATCGACGCGACGAGGAAGTGGCCCGAGGAGGGTTACACCCGGGACGGCGGCTGGCCCGACATGGTGCTGTCCGACCCGGAGACGGCGGCGAAGGTCGACCGCCGGTGGAAGGAGTACGGCCTGTGAGCAGCGCGTCAGCCGCTCTCCCGCAACCGGGACGGACCAGGGCGTTCCTGCGCCTGGTGATGATCGAGCACTCCGTCTTCGCCCTGCCCTTCGCGTACATCGCCGCGCTCACCGCGATGTTCCAGTGGGACAGGAACATCCACTGGGGCCGGCTGCTGCTGGTCACCGTCTGCATGGTGGGCCTGCGTACCTTCGCGATGGCGGTCAACCGGATCATCGACCGCGAGATCGACGCCCGTAACCCCCGGACGGCGCACCGCGAGCTGGTCACCGGCGCGATGACGGTGCGGCACGCCTGGACGGGCGCCCTGGTCGCCCTGGTGGTCTTCCTCGCCGCCGCGGCCCTGCTCAACCCGCTGTGCCTCGCCCTCGCCCCCATCGCGGTGATCCCGATGGTGGTGTACCCGTACGGCAAGCGGTTCACGAACTTCCCGCAGGCCATCCTGGGGCTCGCCCAGGCGATGGGCCCGGTCGGCGGCTGGCTGGCGATCAGCGGCGAGTGGTCCTGGGACGCGGTGATCCTCGGTCTGGCGGTCGGCATCTGGATCGGCGGCTTCGACCTGATCTACGCCTGCCAGGACGTCGAGACCGACCGCGAGACCGGCGTCATGTCGGTCCCGGCGCGCTTCGGCATCCCGGCGGCGATCTGGGGCGCGCGGGTCTGCCACGCCGTGACGACGGCGCTGTTCGTCTGGTACGCGGAGGTGACCGGTGCGGGGGCCTTCTTCTGGTTCGGCCTGGTGATCGTCGCGGGCGCGTTCGTCTACGAGCACAACGTCGTGCGCCCGCACGACCTGTCCCGCCTCAACAGGGCGTTCTTCAGCGTCAACGGGTTCATCGGGATCGCCCTGTTCGCGTGCGCGCTGCTGGATCTGCTGGTCCGCGGGCTCACCGTGTGAGCGCCGCTGCCGGGGCTGGCCGGCGGCGGAACACGAACGCCGCCGCCACGCCTGCCACCAGTCCGACCAGATGCCCTTGCCAGCTGACGCCGGTCTGGGTCGGGGCGATGCCCGCGAGTATCGAGCCGCCCCATACCGCGCCGATCAGGAGGCCGACCAGGACACCGAGTGGGCGGCGTTCCACGAAGCCGCCGACCAGCAAGTAGCCGAAGAGGCCGAAGATCAGGCCGGAGGCGCCGGCCGTGTTGGTGCCGGGAGGGGAGATCAGCCAGACGCCCAGGCCGTCGGCGACGACGATCAGGGCGCAGACCGCGGCGAAGCGGCGTATGCCGCCGAGGGCCGCGAGGAAGCCGAGGACCAGTAGCGGCAGCGTGTTGGCGGCGACATGGGCGAAGCCGAAGTGGATGAACGCGGCCGGGACGACGTCCACCAGCTCGGAAGGGGTTCGCGGGATGATGCCGAAGCCGTCCAGGGCGTGGCCGGTCACCACGTCGACCGCTTCCAGGAGCCACAGCAGCGCCACCCAGCCCAGCATGAGCTTGGCCGCGGCCTTCGCCCGGTGGCTCCTCGACCACTCCAACTGTGCACCTGACACGGCAACCCCACTCACTCGTCCCCTCCGGGGAACGCAGGGCACCCCCGGCCGGTTCCCGGCCCGCGTCGGCCACCGTTCCCGGCCCCCGTCGGGCCGTTCCCTGCCCCCTCGGCCCGCTCGCGGCCCCCTTGGCCCGGTCCCATCCCGTCGCGCCGGATAGGCTCGGTGTCGTGAACCCAGTCAAGCCAGGAGAGGCGCCCCGTACGCCTTGGATCGTAGGGGTGTCCGGAGCGTCCGGCACCCCATACGCGGCCGCCGTGCTGCGTGCGCTCCTGGACGCCGGTGAGAGCGTCGACCTCGTGGTGTCCCGGGCCTCCCGGCTCACCCTCCTCGACGAGACCGGCATCTCCTTCCGGGACGCGCACTGGCAGGACGACCTGTGGGAATGGCTGTCCAGGGGGGCCGACGGCAAGCCCGGCGGCTTCGACGTCGACCTCACCGGCGTACGGCACTGGGGTGCCGGGGACCTGGCTGCGGGACCGTCCTCGGGGTCGTACCCCTCGAAAGGGATGCTGATCGTGCCGGCGTCGACGGCCTGTGTCGCCGGAGTCGCACTGGGGCTGTCGAAGGACCTGCTGCAGCGGGCCGCGAGCGTCACCCTCAAGGAGCGGCGCAGGCTCGTCGTGGCCGTCAGGGAGACCCCGCTGAACGGGCAGACGCTGCGGCACCTGGTCACTCTCGACGACGCGGGCGCGAGCGTCGTACCGGCCTCGCCCGGCTTCTACGCGGGGGCGACGCACATCCAGGACCTCGTGGACTTCGTCGCCGGACGGGTCCTCGACGCCGCGGGCGTCGAGCACCGGCTGTACCGCCGCTGGGCGGGCGAACTGGGCGGCACCCGCTCCGAGCGCTCCGAGTGAGCATCACGCAACACCAACCTCCGGAACTCTTCAGACCTCTTCAGTGGAAGGCTTCGATCGCATGGACGCGGTGGACAGGCAGCTCATCCAGGCCCTGAGAGAGAACGGCCGGGCCTCGTACGCGGAGCTGGGGCGCCTCGTCGGCCTGTCGGGACCCAGCGTCACCGACCGCATCAACCGGCTGGAGGCGGCCGGTGTCATCACCGGCTACCGCGCCACCGTCGACGCCGCCTCCCTGGGCCTCGGCGTCACGGCCCTGATCGGCATCTCGCTCTCCGACGCCGTCGACCACGAGGACGTGGCCCGCCGGCTGAAGGACCTCACCGAGATCGAGGACTGCTGGTTCATCGCCGGCGACGACTCGTACATGCTCAAGGTGCGGGCGGCGGACGTGGACGGGCTGGAGAAGATCATCCGGCGGCTCAGCGGTACCAAGGGGGTGTCCCGGACGCGTACCACGATCGTGCTGTCCACCAAGTGGGAGAACCGGGTCGGGGAGCTTCCCGAAGAGGCGTAGACGTACGGTGGGGAAGTCGTCGGAGAAAGGTGTGGGCATGGACGTCGGGCTCAAGCGCGAACTGGAGGAGAAGGTCGGGGCTGGTGAGCGGCTGACCCGCGAGGACGGCATCGCGCTGTACGAGTCGGACGACCTGGCCTGGCTCGGCGGCCTCGCGCACGAGGTGCGGACGCGCAAGAACGGCGACGTCGTGCACTTCAACGTCAACCGTCACCTCAACATGACGAACGTGTGCACCGCGTCCTGCGCCTACTGCTCCTTCCAGCGCAAGCCGGGCGAGAAGGACGCGTACACGATGCGCATCGAGGAGGCGGTCAAGCTCGCCAAGGCGATGGAGAGCGAGAACCTCACCGAACTGCACATCGTCAACGGGCTGCACCCGAACCTCCCGTGGCGCTACTACCCGCGTTCGCTGCGCGAGCTGAAGGCCGCCCTGCCGGACGTCTCGCTGAAGGCCTTCACCGCCACCGAGATCCACCACTTCGAGACCATCTCGGGGCTGACCGCCTCCGAGATCCTCGACGAACTCATCGACGCGGGCCTGGAGTCGCTCACCGGCGGCGGCGCGGAGATCTTCGACTGGGAGGTCCGGCAGCACATCGTCGACCACCGCACCCACTGGGAGGACTGGTCGCGCATCCACCGCCTGGCGCACGAGAAGGGGCTCAGGACGCCGTGCACCATGCTGTACGGCCACATCGAGGAGCCCCGCCACCGCGTCGACCACGTACTGCGGCTGCGTGAGCTCCAGGACGAGACCAACGGCTTCCAGGTCTTCATCCCGCTGCGCTACCAGCACGACTTCGTGGACATGAAGGACGGCAAGGTACGCAACCGCCTTCAGGCACGCACGCAGATGGCGACCGGCGCGGAGGCCCTCAAGACCTTCGCCGTCTCCCGTCTCCTCTTCGACAACGTCCCGCACGTCAAGGTCTTCTGGGTCATGCACGGCGTCCAGACCGCCCAGCTCGCCCTCCAGCACGGCGCCGACGACATGGACGGCTCGGTCGTCGAGTACAAGATCACGCACGACGCCGACAACTACGGCACCCCGAACAAGCTGACCCGCGAGGACCTGCTCGACCTGATCCGCGACGCGGGCTTCCGGCCGGTGGAGCGCAACACGCGGTACGAGGTCATCCGCGAGTACGACGGCCCCGACCGGGCACTTCGGGAGTCCCCCCAGCCGATGCGGGTGTGAGTCCCGCGGGGCACGGGGGTACCCGTCGGGCGTGAGCCCCCGTACCACCGCCCCCGAGGACGCGTACACCGCGGAACCCTTCGTCCCCTCCCGCGGCGGCCTGGCCGCGCTGCGCGGCGCCGCCGCCGAGTGCCGGGGCTGCCCGCTGCACCGGGACGCCACGCGGACCGTCTTCGGGGAGGGTGCGGAGGACGCCCGTGTGATGCTCGTCGGGGAGCAGCCGGGCGACCAGGAGGACCGGCAGGGCAGGCCCTTCGTGGGACCGGCCGGCAAGCTGCTGGACCGGGCGCTGGCCGAGGCGGGCATCGACCCCGGCGAGGCGTACGTCACCAACGCCGTCAAGCACTTCAAGTTCACGCAGGCCGAGCCCCGCAAGCGCCGTATCCACAAGGCGCCCAACCTGCGGGAGATGAGCGCGTGCGGGCCGTGGCTCGCGGCCGAGCTGGCCCTCGTCGAACCGGAGCTGATCGTGGTGCTCGGGGCCACCGCGGGCAAGGCACTGCTCGGGTCGTCGTTCCGGGTCACACAGGAGCGCGGGGCGGTGCTGGAGCGGGAGATCCACGGGCGCCCGGAGCGGGTCGTGGCGACCGTGCATCCCTCCTCGGTGCTGCGGGCGGAGGACCAGGAAGGGGCGTACCTGGGGCTGGTCTCGGACCTGAAGGTTGCGGCGCGGGCGTTGTCGTAATAGATACAATGCACTGGTGTCCCTTACGTTCGCCCTCGACCCCGCTGTCACTCCCGACCTCCGCGACGGCGTCCTCGACCTGTGGGCCGACGTCACCAACGCCGGCGGTGCGGTCGGTTTTGTGCCGCCGGTGACGCGGGAGGCGATACGGCCGGAGCTGGTGCAGCACCTCGTGGCGATGGCGGAGGGCCGCATGCGGCTCCTCACCGGTCACGACAGGCGTGGCCGGGTGGCCGCGACCGCGTTCTTCGGCTTCAACACGCACCGGCTGATGACGCACTGGGTGTGGCTGTACACGGTGATGGTCCATCCGCGGCACCAGGGCAGGGGATACGGCCGGGACCTGCTGGCGGCCGCCTCGGACGCCGCCCGCACCTTCGACGGCATCGACGCGATACGGCTCACCTGCCGGGGCGGGCTGGGGCTGGAGCGGTTCTACGGCTCGTGCGGCTACAAGGAGGTCGGCCGGGTGCCCGGTGCGATCCGGGTCGGGCCGGGCGACGACCGGGACGACGTGTTCATGCTGCTCCCCTTGCGGTGAGTGCCGGGAGTATCGGGCCGGGAGGGCCGGTAATGCCGGTATGCCGGTAATGACGGGAGTGCAGGGAAGTGCCCGCACCCCCCTGCAAGATCCGGCCGCTGACGTGTTTCACTGGACGGTGCCCCTTTGGGGCGTCGGGACCGTTCGACACGGAAGAGTGGATTGACATGCTCCGCTACACGCTGATGCGCCTCGGGATCTTCGCGGGCTGCCTCGTGGTCGTCTGGGGCCTCGTCTACTCCGGTGTCGTCCCGCGCGGCCTCGGCGACTCCAACGGCATGTGGATCATCCTGCTCGCGCTGGTGATCTCCGCCCCGATCAGCTTCGTGGTGCTGCGCAAGGAGCGGGACCGGGCCTCCGCGAAGATCGTGCAGAAGGTGGACCGCGTCAAGGCCGGTCTGGACGCGAACCGCAGCCAGGAGGACGGCGCCGACGACCCGGGCCCGGTCCAGGGCCAGACCTCCTGACGTGGCCTTTTTAAGACCCTCTGCCGCCGTAGCCAACTAGGCTTCCGCCCATGGGTGCCGTGAAGACCAAACGGATGCCGCGCGCGGTCCGTGAGCAGCAGATGCTGGATGCCGCCGTGCGGACCTTCGGGCAGCGCGGGTACATGGCCGCCTCGATGGACGAGATCGCCGAACTCGCGGGCGTGTCCAAGCCGTTGGTGTACCTGTACCTGAACTCGAAGGAAGACCTCTTCACCGCCTGCATCCGCCGCGAGGCCCTGACCCTCGTCGAGGCCGTCCGCGCGGGTGTCCGCTCCGAGCTGCCCGCCGACCGCCAACTCTGGGAAGGGCTGCGGGCGTTCTTCACGCACACCGCGCAGAACCCGGACGGCTGGTCGATCCTGCACCTCCAGGCCCGTACGCACGGCGAGCCGTTCGCCGCCGAGGTCACCGCGATGCGCGAGGAGATCGTCGCGTTCGTGACCAGGCTGATCGCCGTCGCCGCCCGGGAGGCACACCGGAATCCCGACCTGCCCGAGCGCGAGGTGGCCGGCCTCGCCGAGGCCCTGGTCGGCGCCGCGGAATCACTCGCCGCGTGGGCCAACGCGACCCCGGGTGTCACGGCCCGCCAGGCTGCGGCGACATCGATGAACTTCGCGTGGGCGGGCCTGGGGAACCTGATGGAGGGAAACCCGTGGTCCGCGCCGGACACGGCCCATGAGGTGAGCGGGTAGTCCATCTCTCACGCGGTGAGCCGGCTTCCGTGACCACGCGCGCCCCGGTCCCGCGGGGAAGCGGCCGGGCGCGGTGCCGGTGAAGCCCGGACGGCGGTCGGCCTCGTCCAACTCCCAGCGGTGAAAAGTACTGACTCCGGAGTAATGTCACCGGGGGTAACAGGGTGGGCCCCGGCTCCCCCGCGAGCACCCCCGAGGCTGCACAGCCCTGGCTCCGGACCATCCCGGAACCCGCACACGCCCCACACGCCAGGCCCGTACCATCCCCTGCTTAACCGGCGGTAGCCCCTCTTCTTCGGGGTCCACGGTGAACGCCTCGGTATGCGAGGTACGTACGTCTTGCAGCAGAGCAGTTCGTCGCTGCACGCCTCAGGAGCCGCCCGTGTCCACTCCGCTTCCCTCCTTCGCCGCCTCGGCCGCCTTCGACGACGCTCCTGGTCCCGTCCTCGTGGAGCCGGAGACCCGGCGCCTGGACGGGGCCGTCCGGGAGGCGTACGTGCCGCCGTTCGCGCCGCCGGTCAAGCACGGCTCACTCGCGGACCTGCCCTTCGACAACGCGAGCGCGGCACCGGACGCCGCGGTCCTCAGCCGCAAGGCGCGAGAAGGGCAATGGGCGGACGTGACGGCCACCCAGTTCGCCGGCCAGGTACACGCGCTCGCCAAGGGACTCATCGCCGAAGGCCTCATGCCGGGCGACCGCATCGCCGTCATGGCGCGCACGACGTACGAATGGACGCTGCTGGACTTCGCCGCCTGGGCCGCCGGCCTGGTGACGGTCCCCGTCTACCCGACCTCCTCCGTGCACCAGGTCCGCTGGATCCTCCAGGACTCCGGAGCGGTGGCCCTGGCGACGGAGACCACCGGACAGGCCGCGGCCCTCGGCCCGGAGCTCGACCGCCTCCCCGACCTGCGGCACATGTGGGTCATGGAGAAGGGCCACCTGGACCGGCTGGCGGAGCTCGGCGAGTCCGTGCAGGACCAGGAAGTCGCCGTACGACGCGGCATGTCGGGCCCCGACACCCTCGCCACCCTCATCTACACCTCGGGCACCACGGGCCGCCCCAAGGGCTGTGTGCTCACGCACGGGAACTTCTTCGCCGAGGTCGACAACGCGATCGAGCTCCTCTACCCGATCTTCAAGGCGAAGTCGGCGCACGAGGTCTCCGTCCTCCTCTTCCTCCCCATGTCGCACGTGTTCGGCCGCATGGTCGCCATCGCCTGCGTCCGCGCCCGCGTACGGTTCGCTCACGCGCCGAGCCTGAAGGCCGAGGACCTCCTCCCCGCACTGGCGGGCTTCCGGCCCACATGTCTGCTGGCCATCCCGTACGTTTTGGAGAAGGTCTTCAACACCGCGCGCGCCAAGGCGGAGGCGGGCGGCCGGGCGTCGTCCTTCGACCGCGCGACGTCCGTGGCGATCCGCTACGGGGAGGCGGTGGAGGCCAGGCAGACGGGCGCGGGGAGCGGGCCTTCCCGGGCCCTGCGAACGGCCCGCACGTTCTACGACCCCCTCGTCTACCGCCGTATCCGCAACGCGATGGGCGGCCGCGTCCGGCACGCGATCTGCGGCGGCTCACCCCTGGGCCGCCGCCTCGCCGCCTTCTACGCCGGCGCGGGCATCGAGATCTACGAGGGCTACGGCCTGACCGAGACGACCGGTGCGGCGACGGTGACGCCTCCGCTCAAACCCCGCCTGGGCACGGTGGGTTGGCCGCTGCCCGGCACCAGGGTCCGTATAGCGGCGGACGGCGAGATCCTGCTCAGCGGCGACCAGGTGCTGCGCGGCTACTGGGACCCGGCGGCGGGCGGAGTGATCCCGGCCGCGCCCGACGGCTGGCTCGCCACGGGGGACCTCGGCAGCCTGGACGACGAGGGATACCTGACGATCACCGGCCGCAAGAAGGAGCTGCTGATCACGGCGGGCGGCAAGAGCGTTGCCCCGGCTCCCCTGGAGAACTGGCTCCGCTCCCACCCCCTCGTCTCCCAGTGCATCGTCCTGGGCGACAACCGCCCCTACGTCTCCGCCCTCATCACCCTCGACCCCGGCGGCATCAACCACTGGCGCCGGATGAACGGCAAGCATCCGGTGCCGGCAGAACTCCTGCTCAACGACGAGGAGTTGCTGAGCATCGTGCAGCGAGCCGTGGACGAGGCCAACCAACTGGTCTCCCGGCCGGAGTCGATCCGCCGGTTCGCGGTCCTGCCCGTCGACTTCACCGAGGAGGCGGGCCATCTGACGCCGTCGATGAAGCTGCGGCGGGAGGCCATCCTGCGGGACTTCGCGACGGAGGTGGAAGGGCTGTACGAGCGGTGAACCCGTGCGGCCACGGCACCCGTGAACGGACGGCTGGGGCTACTGGACGTGCGGGGTGGACTGGCCGTCCAGGAAAGCGGACCAGGCAGCGGGAGTGACGGTCACCTGGAGAGTGTCGGGGTTCTTGGAGTCGCGGATGTGGATGATGTCGGGGAAGGCGGCGACCTCCAGACATTCGCCGCCTTCGCCGTCGCTGTAGCTGGACTTGAACCAGTTGAGTTCCTGGCTGTTCACAGCTCCCCCAGCTTCTTCTCGATCAGGGCCCGGGTTTCCGTGGGCGGGAGGGCCATCGCCCGCATGATGCCATAGCGGTCCGCGATCTTCCGGACCTCCAGGAGGTCGGTGATCAGACGCGGATACCCCTGCACCTCCGTGTACGCCACCTGCGGGTGCTTCTGCGGTGTGAGCAGATTGAACGCGCCACCCATGTTCGGGTGGTCCTCGATGCACGTCGGCATCACCTGGATCTCCACGTTCCGCATACTGCCGATACGCAGCAACCGCCTCAACTGCCCTGCGCGCACGGCCTGACCGCCGATCGGCCGGTCCAGCAGCACTTCTTCCAGCACGTAGCTGCACAACGGGGCGGGCCACCTGTCGAAAACCTGCTGACGCGCCAGCCGGTCCGTCACGCGCCTGTCGATGGTCTCCTCGTCGAGCAGCGGCCGCCGGCGAGAGAACACCGCCCGTGCGTAGTCCTCGGTCTGCAACAGCCCCGGCACACCCTGGTTGGCGTAGAAGTGCAGCTCAACTGCCTCCGCCTCCAACGCCGCGTAGCTCCGATACCAGTCCGGATGCCGCGTCCGAACCCTCGACATCGCCTCCCGCACCTCGGGGACCGCTGCCGCCAACAAGCCCCCGGCGTCCAGCAACCCGTCCGCCTTCTCCAGCAACTCCGGCCGGGGAACCCGTACCCCCCGCTCCATGGCCGAGATCGCGTCGGGCCCGTATCCGACCAGCTCCCCGAACTCCCGCTGCGTCAGTCCTTTCCGTTCCCGCAGCAGCTTCAGTATCTTGCCCAGCGCGGTGAACAGCCCCGTCGTCCCCTCGGACTCCGCCGGTGTCTCCGGCCTCCGCTCGTCCGTCGTCATGTACGCCACCGCCTCACGTCCTCGTGGTCACGGCCGACGACCCGTACGCCGCACCCGACGCAGCCGTACAGCTACCCAGCGTCGCCAGGTCGCCCCTGGTCAGCGTAGATACAACCGGCCACGCTCGGTGATGTGAACGCCGAAATCTCCACCCGCGAGACCCCTGCCGCCGAGCTGGCCCAGCGTCTCAGCTCCACCCCGCGCGGCGCACGGCTGGCCCGGTACCTCACCGCGCAGCAGCTCGCCGCGTGGGGGCACCCGTACGACAGCGACGCGAACCGCACCGCACAGCAGGTGGTGGCCGAACTGGCCGCCAATGCCGTCACTCACGGCCGCGTCCCCGGACGCGACTTCGAGCTGCGCCTCCTGCTCTTCCCCGAGGCCGCCCTGCGTATCGAGGTGAGCGACGCCCGGGGCGACCGCCGGCTCCGCTTCGTCACGGCGGAGGACGGCGAGGCCGGTCGCGGCCTGCTCCTCGTATCGCTGCTCGCTCTCACCTGGGGTGTCTCCGAGCGGGAGGTCGGCAAGACGGTCTGGGCCGAACTCTTCCTCAAGGAGCCGGAGTCGTGCCGTGCCTTCGCATGGCGACGACCGTCTCCGCGAACGCCTGGGCCGGTGGACTGAGAGCGTCCCAGCGGCGGACCGCCCAGCCGACGGGCAGGGGGCGCAGGGCGGGTACGGGTACCAGGCGGAGGTTGCCGTCACCCGGGAGGGTCAGGCCCGGCAGTACGGGGACGACCGCCCGCCCCACCCCCAGCTCCGCCAGCAGCAGTGCCGTATCCCAGTCGGCGACGCTCGTGTCGTACGCGAAACGTATGCCCGACTCGGCGCAGGTCGCGTCGAGATGGGCGGCGGAGGCGGAGTTCGGGGGGAGGCGGATCAGCCGTATGTCGTGCAGGTCGCCGACATCGACGTATGGGCGGTCGCCGAGCGGGTCGTCGGGCCGTACCGCCAGGACCCACGGCAGTTCCACCACCGCCCGCTGCTCGATTCCCCGCACCGGCGGGCCGAGTGTGATCCAGGCGAGGTCGAGCGTGCCGTCGGCGAGGGCGTCGAAGCTCCCGCGGCCCGAACTCACGGTCCGGAACTCCAGGTTGACCTTGGGGTGGCGCCGGCGGTAGGCGACGACCGCGTCCGACATGAAGTGCCGTACGGTCGTCGCCCCGGTGGCCACGCGCACGAAGCCGCTCTCGCCGTCGACCAAGGCGCGCAGCCGGCGTATCGCCAGGTCGAGGCCGGAGATTCCCTCGGCGGCCGCCGCTTCCAGTACCCGCCCTGCCTGGGTCGGCAGGACTCCGCGCGGCTGCCGCTCCAGCAGCGCGACCCCCGTCTCCCGCTCCAGCCGCTTCACGTGCTGGCTCACCGCCGACTGCGTACAGCCCAGATCGCGCGCCACCGCGCTGAGGCTTTCGGCCCGGCACACGGCCACGAACACGCGCAGATCGTCGAGAGTCACAACACCCAAGCTAACACTTGGGTTTCGCGACAAAACCCAAGGATTGACTGGCCTCTGTCGTATCCACGACGATTTTCCGCAGGGCCCGGGCGGCAACCCGCTCCGCCCTCCGCCCGGGATCCGGACCCGGGACGGGGGTGGGGGAGGAGCGGGTGCCGACCCACCACTCCGGCCAACTCCGTCGTCCCCGGCGACCTCGGCACCAAGGGCGGCCTGAACACCGACGCCAGAGCGCGGGTGCTGCGGGCGGACGGCTCGGCGATCCCGGGCCTGTACGCCTCCGGGAAGGCCAGCGGGGCCGTGATGGGCCACAGTTACGCGGGCGCGGGTTCGACGATCGGTCCGGCGATGACGTTCGGGTACATCGCGGCCCGGGACATCGCGGGGGTGCTCTAGTGCCGCGTCACCAAGGTTTGCGCGACGGGGCGAACCTTGGCTGAGGCGGCACTAGACGGCGACCCGCTTGCGCGCGATCAGGAAGGCCTGCTGCGACGACTCCGCGGCGTCCGGTTCGCGTACCGTCCGAGAGACGAGCGCGAACCCCGCACCCTCCAACAGCCCGGCGATCCGCTCCGGCCGCCTGCGGCGGAAGGTGAGCGACACCGGGTGCCCCCAGGGTGAGTCGTGGTGCCGGTGCTCGTCGCCGGCCTGGAAAGCGACGAGCAGATGGCCGCCCGGCGCCAGGACCCGGTGGAACTCGCCGAAGAGGGCGGGCAGTCGGTCCCCAGGGGTGTGGATGGACGAGTAGTAGGAGACGACCCCCGCGAGCCCCCCGTCGGGCAGGTCCAGCTCCAGCATCGAGCCCCGCTCGAACCGCAGCCCCGGGTTCTCCCGCCGGGCGATCGCCAGCATGGACTCCGACAGATCGACCCCGAACACGGACAGCCCGAGCCCGGCGAGGTGTCCCGTGACCCGCCCGGGGCCGCAGCCCAGATCGGCCACGCTCCCGCCCTGCCCGACGAGTTCCGCGTACCCGGCGAGTATCGCCCGGTCCAGCGGCTGGGCGGCGAGCCCGTCGCGGAACTGGTCGGCGTAGTCCTCGGCGACGGTGTCGTAGAAGGTACGGGTACTGGTCACGAAGTCGGGGTCGGTCATGGTCGGGACCTTAGCGGCCGCCACTGACAGCCGAGCGTCTGAGCCACTCCACCCAGCACGGGCAGTCGGGCTTGCCACGCCGTTTGGCCCGGTGCTGGCTGTCGGGTGCCAGGCTGTTTGATCCGGTACTGGCAGTCGGGCTTGCCTCGCCGTTCAGCCCGGTACTGACTGTCGGGCGTGCCAGGCTGTCTGTTGGGCTTGCCTCGCCGTTCAGCCCGGTACTGACTGTCGGGCGTGCCAGGCTGTCTGTGGGGCTTGCCTCGCCGTTTGGCCCGGTACCGGCAGTCGGGCTTGCCTCGCTGTCGCCCGGTACTGGCAGCCGCGCCTTCCACGCCATTCCGCTCGCCACCGGCAGGCGAGCGTCCTACGCCACTCCGGCCGCCCGCAGCCCCGCGGCCGTCGCCGCCGCACCCAGTACGACGACCGTGAACGGCGCCCGGCGCCACGCCAGGACGCCGCCCACCAGCACCCCGGCAGGCCGCGCCCACCCCGCGAAGCCTCCGCCCTCGGTCAGCGCCCCCGTGGCCAGCAGCGCCGCGAGCAGGACGACCGCTCCCGCGGACAGCAACGCCCGCACCCGCGCGGGGGGTTCCACCCGGCCGTGCAGCGCCGGGCCGACCAGCCGGAAGGCGTATGTCCCGACCGCCAGCGCCAGGATCACGGCAGCCGTCGCGCTCATGCGGCGCCCCCGCGGCCGTGCAGGACGAGTCCGGTGAGTGCGAGGAGCACCGGCACGCCCGCCGGGACGGCCGGTGTCACCGCCAGTGCCACGGCGGCGCCGAGCAGCGCGGTCCGCCGTACCCGCGCGTCCTCGCGCAGGGCGGGCAGCACAAGCGCCATGAGTACGGCGGGAAAGGCCGCGTCGAGGCCGTACGTCGCCGTGTCGCCGAGCGCGCCTCCGGCGAGCGCCCCGGCCAGGACGCCCGCGTTCCAGACGACGAACAGGCCGATCCCGGAGACCCAGAACGCGGCCCGCCGCCGTACCGGATCCGTCTGGGCGAGGGCGAAGGCCACCGTCTCGTCGGTCACCAGGTGCGCCCCGGCCAGGCGGGCGAGCCGGCCCCGGCCGATGGTGTCGGCGACGGCCAGGCTGAAGGCGGCCGTGCGGGTGTTGAGCAGCAGCCCGGTGGCCGCCGCGGCGACGGGGCCGCCTCCGGCCAGCAGGACGCCGACCGCACTGAACTGGGCGGAGCCCGCGTACACCGCCAGCGACATCACCACCGGCACCCACACCGGCAGCCCGCCGGTCACGGCGATGGCGCCGAAGGAGACGCCTACGACACCGCTGGCGAGCCAGACCAGGGACGCGTCCCGGACGAGCTCCGGGTAGCCCCCGGGAGGCGTTCTCGGTGTTCGCTCTACCGTACGCATGTTCTCTATGCTGGACAGCAGAGGCTCTGTTCGTCAAGGCGAACGATCGTACTTCTGGAGCGAACGACATGTCCGATGCCGCCGTCCCGCCGTCCCGCCTGCCCCTCGACTGGATCGCCGCCTCACTGCGGCGCGAACGCACCCGCGCGGGACTGTCCCTGTCCGAGCTGGCCAAACAGGCCGGGATCGCGAAGTCGACGCTGTCGCAGCTGGAGGGTGCGAGCGGAAATCCGAGCATGGAGACCATCTGGGCGCTGGCGGTGGCGCTCGGGGTTCCCTTCAGCGCGCTGGTCGAGCCGCCGGCACCGGCCATTCAGGTGATCCGGGCGGGTGAGGGGCCCACGGTTCACTCCGAGCGGTCCAGCTACACGGCCGCGCTGCTCTCGGCGAGTCCGCCCGGAGCCCGTCGCGATATTTACTCCGTTCGGCTGGAGCCCGGCAGTGTGCGCGACTCGCGGCCGCACATCCCGGGGACCGTGGAACACATCGTGGTCAGCGCCGGACGGGTGAAGGCCGGGCCGCTGGGGGAGCAGGTGGAGCTGGGCGTCGGGGACTACATGGCGTACCGCGGGGACGTGCCGCACGCCTATGAGGCGCTGGCGCCGGGGACGGTGCTCGTACTGATCATGCAGCACATGTGAGACGGCCGAGGAGGGGCCCGGGAGGCGCCCGGGAGGGGCGGGACGGGCGGCGGGAAAGGCAGGAGCCCCGCTGCCGTACGGCGCGGGGCTCCTTGGGTACTGCTATCTGTTCCGGATCAAAGCACCAGGCTCCGAGACCGAAGACTCAGACGGGAGTGACGTTCTCCGCCTGCGGGCCCTTCGGACCCTGGGTCACGTCGAAGGAGACCTGCTGGTTCTCCTCCAGCGAACGGAAGCCGCTCGCGTTGATCGCGGAGTAGTGAACGAAGACGTCGGGGCCGCCGCCTTCCTGGGCGATGAAGCCAAAGCCCTTTTCGGCGTTGAACCACTTCACGGTTCCGGTAGCCATAAGCCCTCCTTGGGCCCAAAGGGTTGCCCTGCTCCAGAACCCTGCAAGTGTGAAAACAAGATGCCGCACAACTGCATACGTCTGAAAACGACGAGAGCCCGCGGTCACATGCTCCGCAGGCTCTGTACTGCAAGGGAAACCAAACTGCAACTTGCGGCGAGCCTAGCACGCGGGCAGCCGAAAGCAATAGAGGTCAAGATCACGTCACCCGGACGTTTGAATGCGTCGTGTCGGGTTGACCGGTGCGACGCGCCACCCTGGAGGCTGCACCGTACCTCAAAGGGGCTAGCCTCGCGATGTGGACAATTCTCGCACCCGGCCGCGCGTCGGCCACATCCAGTTCCTCAACTGCCTGCCCCTTTACTGGGGGCTCGCGAGAACGGGCACGCTCCTCGACTTCGAGCTCACGAAGGACACCCCGGAAAAGCTCAGCGAGAAGCTGGTGCAGGGAGACCTCGACATCGGGCCCATCACCCTCGTCGAGTTCCTCAAGAACGCGGACGACCTGGTCGCCTTCCCCGACATCGCGGTCGGCTGCGACGGCCCGGTCATGTCCTGCGTGATCGTCTCGCAGGTCCGGCTGGACCGGCTGGACGGCGCCCGGGTCGCCCTCGGCTCGACCTCGCGCACGTCCGTCCGCCTCGCCCAGCTGCTGCTCGCCGAGCGCTACGGCGTCCAGCCCGACTACTACACCTGCCCGCCGGACCTCAGCCTGATGATGCAGGAGGCGGAGGCGGCGGTGCTGATCGGCGATGCGGCGCTGCGGGCCAACCTGCTGGACGGACCGCGCTACGGCCTCGCCGTGCACGACCTCGGCGCGCTCTGGAAGGAGTGGACCGGCCTGCCCTTCGTCTTCGCGGTGTGGGCGGCCCGCCGCGACTACCTGAAGCGCGAGCCGGTCATCACCCGCCAAGTGCACGAGGCCTTCCTGGCCTCCCGCAACCTCTCCCTGGAGGAGGTCGGCAAGGTCGCCGAACAGGCGGCCCGCTGGGAGGCCTTCGACGAGCAGATCCTCGAGCGCTACTTCACGACCCTCGACTTCCGCTTCGGCGGCCCGCAGCTGGAGGCGGTGGCCGAGTTCGCCCGGCGGGTGGGACCCACGACGGGCTTTCCGGCGGACGTGAAGGTGGATCTGCTGGGGGCGTGAGTCCTGAAGGGCTGCGGCACTACGCTGCTGAGCAGGGGACGTACGGGAGAGGGCCGTACGGCTCACGCGGTACGGGGGAGGGATGACGCCAATGCAGCCGCTCGGAGTCGACGAGCCCAGCGTCGTGGGGCCCTACCGGCTGCTCGGCCGGCTCGGCTCCGGCGGGATGGGCCGCGTCTACCTCGGCCGCAGCGCCGGCGGCCGCACGGTCGCGGTCAAGATCGTGCACCCGCACTTCGCGCTCGACGAGGAGTTCCGCGCGCGCTTCAGGCGCGAGGTCGAGGCCGCGCGGCGGGTCGGCGGCGCCTGGACGGCACCGGTCCTGGACGCGGACCCCGAGGCGCCGATCCCCTGGGTCGCCACGGCCTACGCGGCGGGCCCGTCCCTGGCCGCGGCGGTCGCCGACGGCGGTCCGCTGCCGCCCGCGTCGGTACGGGCGCTGGGCGCGGGCCTCGCGGAAGCGCTGGCGGCGGTGCACGAACTCGGCCTGGTGCACCGGGACGTGAAGCCGTCCAACGTGCTGCTCACACTCGACGGCCCCCTGCTGATCGACTTCGGCATCGCCCGGGCCACGGACGGCACGGCGTCCCTGACCTCCACCGGCGTCTCGATCGGCTCCCCCGGCTACATGTCCCCCGAGCAGATCCTCGGCAAGGGGGCGACGGGCCCGGCGGACGTCTTCTCGCTGGGCGCGGTACTGGCGTACGCGGCGACCGGCGAGTCCCCGTTCCCCGGTGACTCCTCGGCCGCGCTGCTCTACAAGGTCGTCCACGAGCAGCCCGAACTCGCTCTGCCGAGCGGCGACTTGCGGGAGCTGGTGGAGGCCTGCCTGGCCAAGGAACCGGACCTGCGGCCGACCCCGGCCGAGGTGGCCCGGCGGCTCGCTCCCGAGGGGGCGGCACGGCTGGTCGCGGGCGGCTGGCTGCCGGGCGCGCTGGTCGAGCAGGTCAGCCGGGCGGCCGTACAACTGCTGAACCTGGAGGCAGCGGGGGCGACGCGGGAGACGGCGTCGGGGCCGGTGGGGTTCAGCAGTCCTTCAGTGGGGGAGTTCGGGCCGCCGCCGGTGATGACTGCGAGAAATCCGCCGGGTGAGCCTGCGAGTACGTCGCCGGGTGTGCCTGTGGCCGCGCTGCCCGCTGCCTCCGTACCCGAACCACGGGACGCTCAGCGGGAGGCGGAGACCGCCTCGGCCGCCGATCAGCGGCCCGGCAAGGTCTCCGTCAGCGTGGCGGCGACATCGGTGCCGGGGGACGGCGGGCGGGGCCGGAGGCTGAGCTGCACCGTGGCGCTCGCGGTCGCGGGGGCGCTGGCCGCGGTGACGGTGGGCTCGGTGTTCGTGTTCGACCTGCTGCCGGGCAGCAACGGCCATGACGACGCAGGCGCTTCCCACGCCGACGCCTCCTACTCCACGCCGCCGACCGGCAACTCGAGCGAGACCACGGGCCTGCCCGCCCAGGTCCCCGCCCGCTACCTCGGCACGTGGGAGGGCCAGGGCAGCGGCCTCGACGGCACCGTGCCCATGGGCACCTTCCGGCTGACCGTCCACCAGGCGGCCGTGGGCGAGGAGCTGGGCACGCTCCGGCAGACGGACATCCTCGGCGGCGTCTGCAATGACGTGCTCACCCTGAAGCGGGTGACGAGCACACAGCTCGTGGCCACATCCGTGGGCGCCAAGTCCAACCACGACGGCTGCAACCCGGCCGCCCACACAGTCCGCCTCACACCTGTGGGCGACGACCTGAAGTATGAGTCGGAGAGCTCGGCGGAGGGCAATCCCGAGGCGAGGATGCGGAAGGTCAAGTAGCCGCGGGCTTTCGCGTGAGAGCCACCGCATGCGTCACAAAGGTGTGACGGTCGCTCTCACGCAGCAACAGCCCTTCCTACAGTGGAGTCGTCACCGTGATCGTCTCGCCGTTGCCCAGGTGCAGCATGCCTTTGCCAGGTGCGACCGGGCCGCCGACCATGCTGCGGGTCGTGCGGATGCCGATGAGCTCACCGGCGGAGGAGTCCTGCGGGGAGAGCAGGATGCCGCGGCGGCCCTTTTTCGCCTCGACCTGCCAGCCGGAGAAGCCGCCGCAGACCTCCTCTTCGTCACCGCCGATGATCAGCGCAAGCCCGCGTTCCGTACCGCGCTGGATCAGCCGCTTGAACTCCCGCTCCGCATCGCAGTCCTCCAGAACCTCGCCGTCATCGACGATGACGGCGATCGGCTCCTCCGGTGAGGCCGACTCGATCGCCTCCTTGAAGTCGTCGCTTTCGATGTCGTCATCGGTGAAGACCTTCAACACGCCGTCCTGGCTTGCTAGTTCACGCAGCGGGGAAGGCCGGGGCGCGGCGATGACGATGCGCACGCCCTGCGCGAGGTACGAGCGGGCGAGGTTCATCAGTGTGGTGCTGCGGCCTGACTTCGCCGGACCCGCCACCACGAACGTGGGTACGCCCTGAGAGAGATCGGGTCCGAAGGCCATGATGTCGTCGCCGCCGATGCCGACCAGACCCCACAGCTTGGAGGCAGCGGTCTCCGCGTCCCGCATCTCCCAGGCTTCCGTGAAAGCGATACGGCTTGGCAGCACGTCGACCCGGAACGGGCGCCGCGCGCGGGGCAGCGCGGCGTCGCGGGCCGTGGCCGCCTCGCCGATCGCGGCGAGGGCGGCCGCCTGGCCCTGACCGGAGACGTCCTCGGACAGCAGCGCGAACTGTGTCTCGGTGGCCGTCTCGTTCTTGAAGCCTCTCCCCGGCGGGATCTCCTCGGGCACCTTGCGTGAGTTGATGCCGAGCATCGAGAAGTCCGAGCGGTCGGCGAGCCGCAGACCGTACTTCTCCTCCGTCAGTGAGGCCATGCGGCCCATCAGCACCTGCCGGTCGCCGGTGACGACCAGATGGATGCCGACGCTCGCTCCCTCGCGCATCATCGTCTGCAGTTCGTCAGTGAGTTCGCCGTGATTGTATTCGCCGAGCGTGGGCAGCCAGCCCTCCCAGCGGTCCAGCAGCACCACGACGTGCGGCAGCCGCTCCTCATCGGTGACACTGGCCCGCTGCTCCCCGATGTCCGCGAACCCCTTCTCAGAAAAGAGGTCCTGACGTCGGCTCAGCTCCCCTTTGAGGCGGGTGACCAGGCGCACGGCGCGTTCCGTCTGGTTGCGTGCGACGACCGCACCGCAGTGCGGCAGGCGCGTCAGCGCGTTGAGCGCGCCGTTGCCGCAGTCGATGCCGTACAAGTGGACGTCCGCGCTGGAATTGGTGCGGGCCAGCGAGCCGGCGATGGTCCGCAGGATCTGCGAACGGCCACTGCGCGGTGCGCCGCCGACGAGGAGGTGGCCGAATGAGGAGAATTCGATGACGACAGGGCGCCGCGCCTGGTCGGCCGGTAGGTCCTCGACGCCGTACGGCGCTGGGGGAAGCTTGCCCGAACCGGGCATGACAGCCGGCGCCTCGACCTCGTCGAGCAGCAGGGTCTCGGAGAGCGCTGGCAGCCACGGGCTGTGCTGGGCGGGGATACCCAGTGCCTGATTGGCCTCGCGAACCGCGTCCACCAGCACCTTCAGATCGGTGATCTCCTCCTCCTCACGCGCCTCCGCCTTGGGCTTGACGAGCGCAGCGCGACCGAGGTCGTCCCACTTGAGCCGGCCGGCCCACGGTGCGAGGGCCTGCGGATCTGCGGCACCGGGGCGGCGGCCACCGACGCGTCCCGACTGGAAGGGCACCAGAGAGGCGTGGCCGAGACGTACGTATGCCCGGCCCGGTGTGCTTTTGGAGATGTGGCCGGCTTCGGGAGAGTCGATGACGTCGCTGGACTCGCCGCCGTCGGTCACGCGCAGTGCGATACGGAGGTTGGTGTTGGCGCGGATCTCGGGGGAGACGACGCCGCTGGGACGCTGGGTGGCGAGTAGCAGGTGGATGCCGAGGGAGCGGCCTCGCTGAGCAATGTTGACCAGGCCGGTGACGAAGTCGGGCAGGTCACGCACCATGGAGGCGAACTCGTCGATGACGATGAGGAGACGGGGTACGGGCGCGTACGAAGGGTCGCGGCGCGCCAGGTCCTGGTAGTCCTCGATGTCCTTGGCGTCCGCAGCGGCGAGGATGTGCTCGCGCCGTTTCAACTCGGCGCCCAGCGACTCCAGTGCGCGCTCGACGAGGTGGGCGTCGAGGTCGGTCACCATGCCGACGGTGTGCGGGAGTTTGACGCAGTCCTTGAACGCTGAACCACCCTTGTAGTCGACGAGGACGAAGGTCATGTTCTCGGGAGTGTTGGCAACGGCGAGTGACGCCACGATGGTTTGCAGCAACTCCGACTTTCCGGATCCTGTGGTGCCCGCGATCAGACCGTGCGGGCCGTCGCGCCGCATGTCGATGCCGAACGGACCGTCATACGACTCACCGATGACCGCCATTGTCGACTGTCCGCCCATCTGCCAGCGCGCCGCGATGGCGGCACTGGTAGGCGGCTCCAGTTGGAGCACGTCCAGGAGGCGGCTCGCGCCGGGCAGAGCGGAGTCCTCGGTCTCGCCGCTGATGTCCCGCAGCGGTGACAGCGAGCGGGCCAGCCGGGCGCACCAGGCGGGCGAGACGAAGTCGGGGCGGACCTTCCTGACCCGGGCGGTGCCCGTTTGTTCGACGCGCAGTCGCAGTTCGAGCGCCTGCTGTGGGCCCGTCTGCTCCTGGTCCGTGGCATTCACGTGCCAGGCCTGGAAGGACGGGAAGCCGCCCTGAGCCGGCTGGGCGGGCCTTGCCTGCGTGGCCGCGGAGGTAGTGGTGTACTCCTGAGGCCTTGGCTCGGCGATGACCACGGCCTGGCACTCGCCTGGCAGGAACCGCTCCTCAGAGTCTAGGCATATCGCGTATATGCACACGCCCGGGCCCTCGCGCAGCAGGCGTACAACACCTGGCATGGAGCGCAGCCGCCGTGAGCCGTCCCAGAGCACCACGATGTCCGGATCGCTGAAGGCCGCCTTGCGGCCGTCCTCCTTGGCCGCCTTCTGGCGGGCGTCGAGCAGCTGGGTCAGCTCGCCGATGCGGGCACCCACGGTCTCTGCATCCGTGCCGATCAGGAAGTTGGTGTCCTGGCCCCCGCCGGGGCGGGAGTGCGGAAGCCAGCGCACCCAGTCCCAGCTCTCCTGGGCGCCGTGCTCCGTGAGGATGTAGAACTGCACGTCGAGCGGACTGTGCAGCACGGCGGTCTGTGCAACCAACCAGCGACCCAGCGCCTGTGCGGAGTCGCCCGGTCCTGCGATGCCGACGACCCCTCGCTCCTGCAGCGACAATGCCACGGGCGCGTCCTTGATCTGCCAGGTGACCTCGCGCTTGTGGTCGTCCTGTTCGGGGTCGTCGAGAACGACTTCGGAGGGAAGTTCACCGGTGCCGACCCGCAACAGGAGATGGTCGGGGTCCGTCCTGCGGCGCTCCCACAGCCGGGTGCGCGGGCCGGTGCTCAGACCGAGGACGGCCGCCGGGTCGGGAATGGCCTGGCGCCGATCAAGCCGTTCGGCGACAAGCGCCTGCTGCGCGTCCTTCTCGATCCTCTCCTTGTGTTCGTTGTACTCCTTGACCTGCTTGGCATGAGACTTACGCCCATGCTTCTTGTCCATGAAGTAGTTGCCGAACAGGATCAGAGGGCTCAGCAGAGCCATGATCAGGTAGTACCAGCGGCCGAAAATCGCCACAGAGACGACGGCGCCGACAAGCGGCGTGACCGCCATCAGCCACGGCAGCGGCCGCGCCTCGTAGTCGCGCGGCGGCGCCGGCAGCCGGAATCTGGTCTGGCGTTCCGGCGGCTGGAGCCGGGGCGGGCGGTTGTAGTCGAGCCCAGTCCCGTCGTCGGACCACTTGAGGGCGGCGTCCGGCGGCGAGTACCGCTCGAGTTCGAGCAGCGTGTTCCCGACGGCGATCTGACCGCCGAGCGGCCACGCGTCTGCGTCGATCTGCTCCCCGTCGAGCGTGACGTCGTCTTGGTCCGCGTGTACAGCGACCTGACACGTTCCGTCGGTTGCAACTGACAAGGTCAGTGCTCGCTGCGGGACTTCGGGATCGTCGACACGGAGATACGCGGCCGGGCCGCTGCCTATGTCGTACCGGCCGATACCGAGCCGATGCACGGCACCCGCGCCGGGCCCGCCTGCGACGCGCAGTTCGACCACTCCGGTGGGCTCGCCGGGCAAGCAGCCAGCGGGGTCGTGCAGGCTGACGACAGCGCCCTCGCGCAGTGGTGAGGTGCCGATCGTGGCCGCCGGATCAACGGGATACCCGTCGACGTACGCCACGGGGGCGCCGCCGCCTCCGGGCTGGCGCTGCCCGATGGGAATAATCTGTGCACCACCGCTGTATCCGACATGAGCGGCGAGTTCCTTCGCGATGTCCCCCATCGAGGACTCAGGATCCGCATCGAGTACCACGTCGGCAAAGGCGCCACCGAGCGGGTCGACAACGGTCAGAGTCAGGCGCACGATCGTCCTCCCCAGGCACCTGAGGCCCTCCCGGAACTCGGGCCACAGTCCCTACGACGATAGCTTCTTCACCCTTCTCGCAGGCAACGGCAAGTGTGTTGGTTCGCAGAAGGCTGTTGTCGGATCCGGGGTGTGCTCCTGCAAGCGGTCTGCGTAAGCTGCTGCCCCAGCGGACGATCACATCATCCGCATCAGGAGCCACGGGGGTTGGCCCTGCGGCAGGTCGAGCTACGGAGGACGCCACATGGCCGGCGGCAAAGACGCAGATATTACATATGACGAGATGCATAAGGCGGCGACCAAGCTGACCGACGCCAAGGACAAGATCGACGAGAAGCTGGATGCCCTGGAGCGGTACATCCAGCAGCTCGTCAAGGACGGCTACACCACCCGCAAGGGCTCGCAGGCGTTCGAGGACTCCTTCACCGAGTTCAAGAAGGGTGCCAAGGACACCATCGACGGCCTGACGGGTATGTCCAAGTTCCTGACCAGTGCCGCCAAGGCCTACCAGGACTTGGACGACGAGCTGGCCAAGGGCGTCAAGGGCAGCTGAGCCCGGCTCGCGCGATCAACCCGGTGCGACGGGGCGAGCAACGCCCCGTCGCACCGGGATTCTTCGGTTCATTAAGTTATTCATGTGACTCTGCATCAGTGCACACGGGGGCACCATGGGCGGCGAAGCCGATCACACTCGGCTCGACCTTGACGTGATCAAGGGCATGGGAACAGGGCTCGGCAATATCAAGAAGGCGTTCGACGGCCTGGAAGATCTGCACGACAAGTACGAGGACGACTTCGGTAACGGGGATCTGGCCGACAAGTTCGAGGATTTCGCCGACAACTGGGAGCTCAGCCGCAAGAGGCTGACCGACGAAATCGACGCACTGGCGCAGATCGCGAAGGCGGCGGCGAAGGCGTACGAGGACATCGACCATCAGCTGGCCGAGGCGATTCGCGGCGCCGATGACCCGAAGAAGAAGGGGAAGTAGCCCATGGCGGGACGGCCGCGCGACTGGCACCCGGTCGCGGACAACGACCCGATTCCCGGAGATCCGGACCGCGTTGCGGCCCTGGGCAAGCAACTACGCAAGACTGCGGACGAACTTGCGCGGCAAATCCGCAATCTCAAGGCAGTTGCCGAAGTGGACGCCTGGGACAACAAGTCCGGCAAGGAGTTTCGCGAGAAGGCCAAGGGGAACGTCAAGAAGCTTGAGGCTGCCTTCAAGCGGTATGACACCGCCGCCACGGCCATGGGTACGCGAGTCGACGAGGTGGGTGGCGGCCACCAGGACAAGCTGCACGCGAGTCCCACGAACTACGCCTCCGACCTCAATCGTGCCCAGGAAATGGCCGATGCGGCGCTGAAGGACGCCAAGGACGCCGACGAACGCAAAGGCGCGGCACAGAAGAGCCTGGACGGCTTGTCGGGCAAGGATAAGAAGAAGGAAGACCTCGACAAGGACCGCAAGGACTTCGAGGCCAAGCGGGACGCGGCCGGTGACGAAGTCGACGCCGCGCGCGAGAAGATCAACGATGCGAAGAACGTTCGTGACGACGCCGCCAAGCGGGCTCGGGAGTCCATTGACGCGATCATCAACCACGATTCGCTGAAGGATGGGTTCTGGGAAACCCTCGTCGCTAACATTGCGGAAGTCACGTCGTGGATCGCCACGGTATGTGGGATCCTATCCCTCGTAGTGGGCTGGATTCCTGTGATCGGACAGGCCCTGGCCGGTGTGCTGGGTGCCATTGCCATGGTCGCAACATTGATCAACTTTGTGGCCACGTTCGTCCAGGTCCTTCAGGGCAACGCCGAATGGCTGGATCTTGGAATGGCGGCCCTCGGCTTCGTCTTGATGGGGGTCGGCAAAGGGTTCTCCAAGATTGCGGGTAAGTTCGCCAAGGGTGCTCTGGGTAGGCTCGGCAAGGCTGGGGTGGCCCGAACCGCACGTCAGATCAGCCGCGCCAACAAGAACCTTCGGAGGACGGCCGCCAGTCGGTCCACTCTGGGTAAGAGCGACGTGTGGAAGTCGATCAAGGAACCGTTCACGGAACCCTTCTCGACCAGCGCATGGAGCAACAACCTCAAAATTCTTAAGCCCTTCAGTGGAAACTACGCGAAAGCCGGCAGTGAGTTGGCCGGCCGAGGCGGGGGCAGCGGCTTCCTGAACGGCCTCAAGGGTATTCCAAAATCCTTCTCCATGGCCGACCCCGGTGTCGCGTCCGACCTGAAGTCGGTCAAGTTGGGAACAGCGGCCCTGGGCGGTCAATTCGACGCCAATGCCGTCAACCAGATCTCCAAGTCGGCCAGCCGCCTGTCCGTCGTCGGGGCCGGTATTACGCTGGGTGGGCTGGGCCTGGACGGAAACCTCCAAAAACTCGTCGGCCTCGGCTGAGAACACGACTACGCCCGCACGGGAAAGGACAGAGCATGGCCCCACCGGATGACGGCGCTCCGCTGGACGAGACCTACGAGTGCACCTTCGAGTTCCAGCCAGGTTGGATCGACCTGACGCTGCGCGAGGGTACGAAGGCTGAGGCCAAGGCACTGGCCACGGACGTCGTGAACCGCCTCAACCCGCTCGCCCTGGAGATCGAGAACGGCGCGGTCTTCGACGACATGGTCGAGCGTGCGGTTGATCTCAATGCGGATGTCCCCACGCTCGCGGCGGCGTACTACTCCGAGGCGGGAGAAGCTCTGGCCAACCTCATGGTTGATGGGTATGGCGACGAGGGCGTGTCGCGTCCCGGCGTCGACGAGGTCATTCCGATGATTCTGGAATGGGCGAACGCCGAGGTCACGGGCGACCCCGAGATCACTCACCTTGAGCTGCCGGCTGGACCTGCCGTGCGCGTACAGGCCATGCTCAAGGCGAAGCGCATGCTTGGCTTCGGCCGGAAATTGACCGAATTCATCAAATATGCCGTCTTTCCGCCTGGCATGCAGAGCCTCATCGTCGTCACTGTGGAGTGGGAGAAGATCGCCCTCACCGAACAGATCGCGGCGCTGGCCGACGAGGCCGTACGGACAATGACGATCACGCCGCTCGATGCGGAAAACGCCACGGCTCCGGCCGACGGAGGCACCGAATGAAGACGGCAGACCAGTTCACGTCGCGGCCCACGGACTACCGCCTCATTGTCCCCGACGGCTGGTTCCAGATTCCGCTGGATCCCGACGACCGCGATCGTGGAATCGTCGCTCTCGCCGAGCTGACATTCCGCGGAGTGGACAACGCTCCCCACCTGAAGAAAGAGTTCATGCTGGACCTTCAGCGAAAAGCCAAAGACGCGTATCGGGTCGGCGGCACCGAACTCTATCTCTCCACAATGGCGATCGGCCCCGTGCCACTGGCATCGTCGCTGCTCATCAGCGTGCCGGGGCCGGACGAATGGCCGCAGACCTCGGATGCCGACGAAATGGCCGAGCACATGGCCGGGCAGGATCTCGGAGAAGGCGGGGAACTGGGCGTCGTGGCGTTGGAAGCGGCGGGCAAGGCGGTGCGCCACCGTCGGCGGGAAGCAGCGGATCCCGAGGCACAAATGGGGAACACTCTACCGACCACGTCCCTCACGTACTACGTGCCGATTCCCACCACCACGCGCTGGCTGATGCTGAATTTCTCCACCCCCGTCGACCCGCTGGCGGACCAGATGGTGAAGCTGTTCGACACCGTTGCGGGGACGCTCCATTGGGAGTGAAGGAGGAAGAGGAGGAGCAGCAGGGCAGCGGGTCCCGAACGCGCCCGGGGCTTGGGGGCGTAGCGGCTGTTACGGGTGCCGTTGCTGCGGTGGCCGTGATCCTACTGACGGTCGGCACCTGGAAGTGGTTCGTCCGGTCGACGGCCCCGACGCTGTTGGGGTGGCCCGGTGCGTCCTGGGTCGTCGGCGGGGTCTTTGGACTGATGTCGGCCATCGGCGGAGCCTGCGGAGTCCACATCGCGGTCCGGTCCCCACGCGCCAAAGGCATGCGCAGGGTCGGCCAGGGCATCGGAGCCGCCATCTGCACGGTGGCCGCCTTCGGTCCGCTCACGTATGTGCTGAATGCCCTGCCTGGCAAGAACTGCCGGTCATACCAGGCGGGTTGTGAGTACATTCCGGGAACGGTCAGCGCGGTCCTCGCGTACGTAGTGAGCGGGGCTGTGATGGCATTGTTCCTGCACCGCAGGTCGAGGGACAGGGCCGAAACGCAGCGAGCCCAAGAGCGTGAGCGCCTACGGAAACTGCGCAAGCGCGGCATGGGCAAAAGCCGTGCGGCTGTGACTCGTCGGCATTGACTCCCGGCTCGGAATTGCCGCCGCACCAACGTGGTCGGTGTCTTCCCCGACCGCACTACCTGATCCGCCTGGTCGGCGCGGTGCGTATTCACGCCATGCCGGCTACTCACTCCTTCTCCCAATCGGGGTTTCGCAAGCAGTCGGTATTCGCTGACGCACCGAACCTGGGTAATCTCTCCGGAGGTGAGCTTGAACGGCCAGGCATAAATGTGACGCTGCCGAAGGTGCCGGGCTTCTGAGGTACGTCTCGTAGCCGTCGGGGTGGCCTGCCGGGGTTGTAATCGGCCGCTTCTTTCGACATTCCACCCGTGATTGGTCAGGTACTTCACGGTCTCCTGCACCAGAGTCTTAAAGTCCCGTTTGTTCGACCGTCGCCCGTGAGGTTGTAGATGGCCGTCGAGGTTCGCTTGCTCCCGTCCTTGCTATCGAGGATGTCCAGGCCACCGCAGTCCGCCGCGCTGGCGCTCTCGTCGAGTTCGGCATCCGGCATCGTCGACTTCAGGGCGCTCACCACATCAGGTGTCATTGCCTTCAGAGCCTGGTCGTACGTGTGCTTTGAATCCTTCCCGGTCTGCCCTTCGGGCATTCTGAACAGCTTGTTACTCCGCATACGAGAGCAGCAACTGCGACCGTCCTCAATATGTGGTGAGCTTGCATTTGCTTGTTCCGTACTGCCCCTTGCTGTGGCGTGACGTTCTGGCCTGTCGGATGCGCGGCCAGGTCGACCGAGGGGCGGGAGGCGCCAGGCGAATGAGCGGGGTTTTCTACGAGCTCCAACGCGCCTGGGTGAGGCGGACGCTCTCGACATCAGCTCGCGCTCGTCCTTGAGGGCGTGTACACGCGGAACCAGTCGCTGCCTGGGCGATTCTTGAACCGCCTCAGCGGTCTCTAGGGTCGCAAGCATGGAAGAGTTCAGGTTCGAGCTACAGCGGTTCACCAACACCGTGACGTCCAGAAACCAGCACCACGTGTCCTTCTGGCGAGGCGACGTCGGTGGGCTGGGCGCGGTGGAGCTCGCCGTTCCCGCGTTGGAGGTCGTGCCCGACGCTGATCGCACCGTTCGCAAGGGTGCCATGGTGACCGGCGAGAACATCCCTTGTCCGCCTACACGGGGCTGCCGTACGGCGGACGCCCCCGGCTGGCGCGGGGGCGGTTGAGCGTTGCCGGGCAGGATGCGACCGTCTCGCGGAAGACCATGCGGACGAGCAGGGGCGGGCGGGCGCTCAGGATCTGGGCAGCGGGGCGGGAGTACCGGTACCGGGAGGAGGGGAACCGGCGGCGTCACGTGCTGGAGCGGCCGGAGTCCCGGATCGTCATGGTCCGTTCCAGTCGGGCGGATACGACGAACATTTCAGGGTCGGCACATGAAGCCGTGGACTCCGTGGACATCAGTCTCGCGATCCTGTTCGAGGGCGTGTACATGCCTGTCGCTGCGCGGGCGCTGATCTCGATGCCGGGGCGGCTCATGGACCGGCGGGGTGACTAGCCGTTCTTCTCGCGGTGCATCAAGTGGCTTTTCTGTGAAGGGGACTTCCATGAAGTTCACAGAGTCGCATCAGTCCCATGAGGCGCTTGGCCTCGCAAGCGCCTCTCGTGGGATCATCCCATCGCACGCCGACTACCTACCTCGGGGGACGAACGCCATGCTGACCACGCGACAGAGGGCGGCCGGGGCCGGCCTTCTTGCTGCCGTCGCCTTTTCTGTGACTGGTTGCAGCAGCGATTCGGGCGGCGGCTCGGACAGTGACGAGATCGCGGGAGCGGAGTCGGGGGAGACGACTTCCCCGTCGCCGTCCGCGTCCGAGTCGGCCGAGAAGAACGCGCCGACCTTCGCGCTTCCGTCAGACATCGACGTGACAGTCGAGCAGGATCCGACGGGGGACGCCACGAAGGACGCGCTGCTGCGGGACGTTGCCTACTCCGCCCAGGCCCGGCTCGAGGCTTTCGCAAAGGGAAACGGGCAGACGACCAACATGAATCGTTACTTCGCGGCGTCCGCCCTCACCTACTGGTCCGAGCGCGTCGCGACGGTGAAGAAGCAAGGGCTGACCGTGACGGGCGCCTACCGGTTCTACGACTTCGAGGTTACGGATGTCGCGGACGGCAAGACGGCAGCGGTTCGCTACTGCGAGGACCAGAGCAAGGCGTACGGCAAGAACATCAAGACGAACAAGGTGCAGCGCACCCAGCCGAGCGACAAGGACTTCATCCTCTACACGCTCCAGGCTGTGAAGGACTCCCGCGGTGACTGGCAGGTGGGGGTGCAGAGTTGGAAGAAGGGGGACGCATCTTGCGTGCAGGGATAGGTAGAGGCGCTACTCGTCCGGTTCTTCGGACAGCCGCCGTAGTGAGCCTCGTCATGGTGCTGGGAACGGGATATCCGGCTTACGCGGGTGACCCCACGGTCGGCGGTGACGAAGGAACCACGCAGCCGGACCAGAACTCCGGCGCCAACTCCGGCAACGGAACCATCGGTGCCCACATCCAGATCCACCAGAGCAAGACCGGTTCGAGCGGCTCCAGTTCCACCGCCACGTCTTCCAACGCCAACTGGAAGCCCCCGGTCTGCTGGTACGAGCCGATGTACACGTCAGACGAGTACGAGGAGTTCATCAAGACCGCGTACAACGGCGCCGGCGAGCCTGCGGCGAGTTACGCCGAGAAGCGCGACAAGGAGAAGTACCACAAGGGCGACGACGGCCTGTGGTGGCAGGTGAAGTTCCGTAACGACGACTACACCACTGCCTGCCCCGTCACCACCGACAACTGGGAAATCTTCGTTCCGCCGGCGGACCCGCAGCCGGATCCGAACAAGCTGACCCCGGAAATTCTCTCCGAACTGGCCTACAACTCCACCAAGTTGCCCACGCCGCCCGTGGTCCTCAGCCCTGGCGCGGACCGGCTCATCGTGAACCTCGGTACGCGCGTGAAGTTCGCGGGCGACTTCGACCGCGTGTGGACGACAGCCAGCATCAACTACAAGGGCGTCCAGATGGCCGCGACCACCGTCGCGACCCCGGTGGCGCTCAAGGTCGACGCCGGTACCGCCGACGCCGACCCGCAGACGTGCACGTACGACCTGGTCAGGGGCGACGGCGGCTACACGGTCGACAGCGAGGACGCGGGCTGCAACGTCACGTACCGCCGCTCGTCCGGAAGCGGCACCTACCCCTTCAAGGCGTCGATCACCTGGAAGGTCACCTGGACCGACTCGGCCGACCCGGACGGGCCGGCACGGCAGCCGGCGCTGCCTGACGGGCTGTCGACGTTCGAGCAGGACGTGGCGGTCAAGGAGATCCAGTCCGTCAACCGGTAGCTGACGCAAGTGATAGGGGCCTCTTCGCCTGCGACGGCGAGGCCCCTCCGCGTGGCTGCCGCCGAGTCCCAGTCAGCGCCGCTGGCCCGGCTTGAGTCAGGCCGGTCCCTCCGTGAACAGGTCCTCGGCGGTCTCGGCGGTCAGGGCGTTGGTGAGCCACGTCCTGAGTGTGTCCAGGTCCGTGCACATGGTGATCCGCTCGCGGACCTGCTCGGGGACCTCGATGGCGCGTGTGGTGAGGACCAGCAGGATGTCTTCCGCACGGCCTTCGGCTCGTCCTTCGGCGCGCAGACGTTGCGAGGTCTCTGAGCGGAAGAAGGAGAGATGAGCTCTCCGGCTTGGCGTCCGAGTCACCGCCCGAGCAAGCGGTCAGTACGGGGGCAAGGGACAGGGATGCGGCGGTCGCGCACAGGGCGGCTCGCTTCATGCGGAGCTCCTCGTAGTACCGACGCATGTACCGACGCATGTACAGATGCATGTATGGGGGCTAATCGTTCAGCAACTTCCTCAGCACCGGCGACAGTTCAGGCACCCGCGCCCCCGCCGCCTGTGCCGCCGCGACGGCCCTTACGTACGCCACGGCCTCGGCCCGCAGCCGCTCCTTCTCGCTGCCCTGGCGGGCGCCCGCCAGCCAGACGATGACCGCGAGGGGGACGAGGGCGAGGGCTCCGTAGCCGATCGGGGTGCCCTCCGTCGACGCCCAGAGCGCGCCGCCCGCACCGGCGAACACCAGCAGACAGCCCCCCTCGTTGTGCCAGCCGCCCGCGTCGGCGATCCGCTCGTACTCGGCGACCGCGGCGGGCTTCGGCGGGAGGGCCACCGGATTCGGCGGTACTGCGACCGGAGCGGCAGGAGCGTGCTCAGGAGCCGCCTGCTCCTGCCTGACCTCGGCTCGGCGCGGCGCCGCCTTCGGATACGACGGTATCGGCGCCGCTCCTTTCCCGCCGCCGTCCGCCGACCTGCCCTCCAGCCAAGCCGGGACGTGGGTCAGCGCCAGGCCGTTGGCCCGGGCCACGCCGAGGACTTCGCGGTATCCGGTCAGCGCGGGGTGTGTCAGCTCGCGCTTCCAGCGGCTGCGGACGTGAGCGAGCGCGGCCACGGCCACGATCAGGAGGGGGCCCGCCGGGCCGTACGCCAGCACCGGCTTTCCGGCGAGCGAGGGTACCGCGGGGGCCAGGACCGGCCAGATCGCGCCGACCGTCAGCGCCAGGGCGCCGAGCCACACGAGGGGACCGCGCTGTGTCGCGTTCAACACGCGCCGGCGCTCCGCGAGCAGCGCGGTCACGGCCGCGTCGTCCGTGTAGTCGACGCCGGTTCGCGCACCGATCGCCTCGACGGCCTCCAGCACCCGCGCGTCGGACGCCAGCGTCGTCCCGCCCACCGGAAGCAGGCCGGCCTGAATCCCTGTCACTGCCTCACCCCCGTTTCCCGTTCCCCCGTTTTCCGTCTTCCTGTATCCCCGTTTCCCCGTTTCCCCGTAGTCCGCCACCTGCGCGGCGTACGTCGAGCGGCGGGGCCGGCAAAGATCATGGCACGGCGGATCCACGGCTTCGTGAGCGGTTCGTGGAGGCATCATGGCCGCCGCGTGACGAACGCCCTGGCGGCGGCGGGATGTCGGACCGGTGGCCGATTCGCTCCCGCACAGCGAACCGCCCGTCTCGGGGAGCTGTTCAACGGGGCCGCGTGCCCGCTCAGTTGCGGAGGGGGAACGGCGCGCAGGGTGAGCCGCGTGACGCCGGACGCGCCTTGAGGGGCTTATGTGCGGCTGATACGGTGCCATGGCTTGACACTCACCCCAGCGATGGCTATTCGGCCAGGTCGGGCGGTAAGTCCAGCACGTCCCACAGGGGCGGTCGGGGGTGAAGTGTCTGTATTTGCAGAGAATTTGACAGACATTTTCTTGGGTGTACGGGGAGCGGTTGCGTGAAGATCCAGGAGCGTACGGGGGCGGGCGCGGGACGTTCCGCGGCTCCGGCTCAGCCGTCGGTCGGTGACCGGCTTCCCATTCCGCCTCGCGAGCGCAAACCGGCGTTGGCCGCGCTGGCGGTGCTGTTGATCCTGGTCGGTGCACTCGGGGCAACGATGCTCGTGCTGCAGGCCGGGGACCGGATCGAGGTCGTCAAGGTGACGAAGGAGATCCAGGCCGGAGAGTCCGTCAGTGACAGCGACGTGACCTCCGTGATGGTCGCCGAGGACGACAGCATCAACTACGTCGAATGGTCGCAGCTGGACGCACTCAAGGGTCTCAAGGCCAAGTCGACGATCTACCCGGACACGGTCGTGATGGGGCAGATGTTCGCCGAGGGGGAGAGCCTTCCCGCCGGCAAGGCCGCCGTCGGCGTGGCCCTCAAGGAGGGCCAGTACCCGGCGGACATCAAGGCCGGCGACACCGTGGCCGTCTACAACGTCGACACCGGCTCGGGCAGCTCGAACAACTCGGACTCCGACAGTTCCGACTCCACCTCGACGTCGGCCGGCGGTCTCATCGTCGACAACGCGAAGGTCAACACCAAGACCGAGGCCAGCGACGCGACGGTGAGCACCGGCAACCTCTCGCTGACGCTGCTCGTCGACCAGGACGACGCCGCTGCCGTCGCCAAGGCCGCATCCGCGAGCGCGGTCGCCATCGTGCACGTCCCCGGCAACTAGAAGGCGGCAGCACACCCATGGCGCTCATCGCTCTCGCCGCCGACAAGGGTTCCCCCGGCGTCACCACCGCGGCCGTCGCTCTCGCGGCGGTCTGGCCGCGTCGCGTCCTGCTCGCCGAGACCGACCCGGCGGGCGGCGACCTGGTCTACCGCAGTGCCGCGGCGCACGGCGGGCCGCTCAACCCGAACACCGGCATGCTCTCCATAGCGGCCACCGCCCGCCGCGGTCTCGTGCCCGACCAACTCTGGGACCACGTCCAGCCGTTGAGCGGCGGACTCGAGGTCCTGGTCGGCCTCGGCAACGCCGAGCAGGCCGCCGGGCTCGCCGGCCTCTGGCCGACGCTCGGCCACGCCTTCGCCTCCCTCGCCGACTCCGCGAACGCGCCCGCCGACGTCATTGCCGACTGCGGGCGGATCAGCGGGGACACCCCGGCGGTCGAACTCTTCACGCACGCCGCCCTCGTACTGCTCGTCTCGCGCACCGAGCCGGAGGCCATCGCCCGTGTCCGTGACCGGGCCGCGGCCCTGTCCGCCAAGCTGCACGGCGGTCCGCGCGGTGCCGCGAGCCTCGCCACGCCGCTGATCGGTGTCGTCCTGGTCGCCGACCCGGGCGACTCGGCCAAGCTCGCCGGCCAGGTCAACGACATGCTCGTGCACGCCCAGACCGGTGCCCGCGTCGTCGGCACTATCGCCGACGACCCGGCCGGCGCCGACCAGTTGGCCGGCCGTAAGCGCGGCCGTCTCGAGAAGTCGCTGCTGATCCGCTCGGCCCGCAAGGTCACCGCGGACCTCTACCAGCAGTACGGCGCCGCCTGGGCCGTATCCGCGCAGGCACAGCAGGGCCACGCGGGGGCCGGCCGATGACCGCTGTCGACCACTCGCTGGTCAAGCGGTTCCGGCAGGACGCCGGCGACCGTATCGCCGAGCAGCGCCGCCTCGACCAGGTCAACGGCGTCACGCCGATGTCCAGCGAGGACGAGCGGCAGTACGCCCGCGCGGTCATCGCCCAGATCCTGGAGGAGTACGCCCGTACGGAGATCAACTCCGGGCGTACGCCGCTGGACGCGGAGACCGAGGAGCAGTACGCGGCCGCCGTGCACGCCGCGCTGTTCGGTGTGGGCCGGCTGCAGCCGCTGCTCGACAACCCCGAGGTCGAGAACATCGACATCAACGGGTGCGACCAGGTGTTCGTCGGCTACGCCGACGGACGGGAGGCCAAGGGTGACCCCGTCGCCGAGACCGACGAGGAACTCATCGAGCTCATCCAGGTGCTCGGTGCGTACTCGGGCCTCTCCTCCCGTCCCTTCGACTCCGCCAATCCGCAGCTCGACCTGCGGCTGCCGGACGGTTCGCGTCTGTCGGCCGTCATGGACGTGGCCCGGCGCCCGGCCCTGTCCATCCGTCGTGCGCGCATGGGCAAGGTCTTCATCTCCGACCTCGTCGGCAACGGAACGCTGACGCCCGAGGTCGCCCACTTCATGGCCTGCGCGGTCCGAGCCCGCAAGAACATCATGATCGCGGGCGCGACGAACGCCGGTAAGACGACACTGCTTCGCGCGCTCGCCAACGAAATCCCGCCGCACGAGCGCCTCATCACCGTCGAACGCGCCCTGGAGCTCGGCCTCGACACCTTCCCCGACCTCCACCCCAACGTGGTGGCGTTCGAGGAGCGTCTGCCCAACTCCGAGGGCCAGGGCCTGATTTCGATGGCGGAGCTCGTACGACGCTCACTCCGTATGAACCCCTCCCGCGTCATCGTCGGTGAGGTGCTCGGCGACGAGATCGTGACCATGCTGAACGCGATGTCACAGGGCAACGACGGCTCGCTGTCCACGATCCACGCCAACAGCTCCAGCGAGGTCTTCAACCGTATCTCCACCTACGCGCTGCAGGCGTCCGAGCGGTTGCCCATCGAGGCCAGCCAGATGCTGATCGCGGGCGCCGTGAACTTCGTCGTCTTCATCCAGCGGCGCAACAACTACCAGACGGGCGGCCGCCTCCAGCGCATGGTCACCTCGGTCCGCGAGGTCAACGGCGTCGACGGCCGGGTGCTGTCCAGCGAGGTGTTCGCCGAGGCGCCCGACGGCCGGATCGTCCCGCACGCACCCATAGCCTGCCTGGAGGACCTGATGGCCCACGGCTACCGGCCCACCGGGACGTGGGGGTGACCATGACCGCACAGACCGCACAGCTTGCTGCCCTCGGCTCGCTCGGTTCCATGGGCGGCCTGTTCTCCACCACCGTCCTGTACTCCATCGCGAGCGGTGTCGCCGTCGGCGGCGGACTCGCCCTGTTCATGATCGCCGTACGCGGTCTGCCCGCCAAGCCCGAGCACGAGAAGCAGAAGGCCAGCGAGCGCGCGAACGAGCTCATACGGTTCGCGGGACAGCGCGGCTCGCTCGCGGCGATCGTCGGCCTGGTCGTGCTCCTGCTGACCCGCTGGGCGGTGGCCGGTATCGCGGCGGGCGTCCTCGTCTTCTTCTGGGACCGCCTCTTCGGCGGCGCCGCGGAGGAGAAGGCGGCCATGCGGCGCGTGGAGGCCCTCGCCTCCTGGACGGAGTCGCTGCGCGACACGATCGCCGGCGCGGTCGGCCTGGAGCAGGCGATCCCGGCATCGGCGCGAGCCTCGGCCCCCGTCCTGCGCCCCCATCTGGACGCGTTGGTCGACCGGCTGCGTTCCCGTACCCCGCTACCTGAAGCGCTCCAGCTGCTCGCCGACGAGATCGACGACGCCTCCGCCGACATCATCGTCGCCGCGCTGATCCTCAACGCACGGCTGCGCGGCCCGGGTCTGCGCCAAGTTCTGGGCGCCCTGGCCAAGTCGGCGCGCGAGGAGGTCGACATGCGGCAGCGCGTGATGGCGCAGCGGGCCTCGACGCGGCGCTCGGTACAGATCGTCGTCGCGGTCTCGATCGCCTTCGTGCTGGGCCTGTCCATCTTCAACCGCGACTTCGTCGAGCCGTACGGAACGGCGGTCGGTCAGCTGGTCCTGGCCGTCGTCTGCGGCCTGTTCGCGCTCGGCTTCTGGTGGCTGCGCAAGCTGTCCACCATCGAGACGCCCGAACGTTTCCTGGTGCGCAACGAGTCGGCGGTCCAGTTCGTACGTCCCGGGACGCCGCACCAGCAGCGGTCCCCGCAGGAAGAGGGGATGCGGCGATGAACGAGCTGACGATGCCGATCGTCGTCGGCGCGGTCCTGGGCCTCGGCGTCTACGCCCTCGTACGCGCGCTCATGCCGTCCAAGCGGAGCGCGGTCGCGCAGGTCGCGCGGATCGACGCGATGCGGGCGCGCGGGGCGGCGTACGAGTCGGCGCGGACGACGCGGGACAAGAGCCGCCTCGGATCCTTCCGGGCCGAAGTCGGCCATCGCGTCGCCGAGTTCTACCTGCAACAGGGCTGGGAGCAGCGCTCGCTGCGCGCGGACCTGGCGGTGCTGGACCGTAGCTGGGAGAAGTTCCTGGCGACGAAGGTGCTGCTGGCCACGGCCGGTCTGTTCTTCGGCCCCTTCCTGTTCGCGGTCGTCTGGACGCTGGGCTTCGGCAGCAGCCCGATCATCCCGGTCTGGCTGGCGCTGGCCTTCGGGGCCATCTTCTTCTTCCTGCCCGACCTGGAGGTACGCCGGGACGCGGCCGAGAAGCGACGCGACCTCCGGCGGGTGATCGGCGCGTACCTGGACCTGGTGTCGATGAGCCTGGCCGGCGGCCGGGGTCTCCCCGAGGCGCTGATGGCGGCCGCCGAGGTCTCCGACGGCTGGGCGACCGGCCGTATCCGCAACGCCCTGGCCGATGCCCGTATCACCGGCATCAGCCAGTGGCAGGCGCTGGGTTCGCTTGGCGAGGAGCTGGGCGTCGAGGAGCTCAAGGATCTGTCCGCCTCCCTGGCCCTGGTCGCGGACGACGGAGCCAAGGTGCGCGAGTCGCTCGCCTCGCGTGCCGAGACCATGCGGCACCGCGAGCTGGCCGAGATCGAGGGCAGCGCGGGCGAGAAGTCCCAGTCGATGCTGGTCGCCCAGCTCCTGCTGTGCGCGGGCTTCCTGGTGTTCCTGATCTTCCCCGCGGCGATGCGCGTGTTCCAGGTCTGATGTCGACGACTACTTCTTCTTGAGAGGACAACTCACCATGAACGGACGGAACTTCAGCACAGGAATCCCGGGGGTGGACTTCCTGATCACCTTCCTCCAGGGCCGTGTGCAGCGGGCCCGCTCCGGCGAACTCGACCGCGGTGCCTCCGCGGTCGAGTGGGTCATCATCTCGGCGGTCGTCGTGGCGATCGTCGGCGTGGTGGCCGCCATCATCAACGCCGCGCTGAGCGAGGGCGCCAACAAGGTCGGCAACTGCATCAAGGGTGCGGACGCGGGCAAGACCTGCTGATCGCACAGACAACGGGGCTGACAGGGCTGACGGGGCTACGGGGTTGACGGGGTTGCTCGTGGGCGTGGACAGATGGGTACGCCGCAGGGTGGAGACCGCACGCAAGGAGGCGGCCACTCGCGGCGACTCCGGCATGACCGCGATCGAGTTCGTGCTGCTCACGCCCGTCCTCTTCTTCATGATCTTCGCGACCGTGCAGTTCGCGCTGTACTTCTTCGCCGACCACGTGGCCCAGGCGGCGGCCCAGGCCGGCGCCCGCAAGGCCCGCGCCACGGCCGACGCACAGCCGGGGGCGTGGCGGGGCGAGGCTCAGGGCGTGGTGGACAGCTACATCAGCCAACTGGGACCGCAGTTGGTGCTGTCGCCGAACGTGAAGATGCTGCAGCCGGAGCAGAACACGGTCGGCGTCGAGATCTCGGCGAGGGTGCCGACGGTGTTTCCCGGGCTGGACCTGACAGTGCACGCGCGGTCTTCAGGGCCGGTCGAGCGGTTCGTTCAGGAGGGGAACTGATGGGGCTCTCGTCCTCCCTGAGGGAAAGATCCGCTCAGCGGCGCGACGACCGGGGCCTGTCCACCGTCGAGGTGGTGATCCTCGCCCCGGTGATGATCCTTTTCATCCTGGTCCTGGTGGCCTTCGGGCAGCTCGTCGACGGCCGTGGGGCGCTCGACGGAGCGGCCCGGGACGCCGCCCGCGCGGGCTCCATCCAGAAGGACCACGGGACGGCCATGGCCGAGGCGCGCAAGGCGGCGGAGGCGGACCTCGCGGACGTCTGCTCGGGCCCGGTGTCGGTGACGCAGACGAGCGCGGGCTTCAAGCCCGACACGATCTTCACGGTCGAGGTGAGCTGCCAGGTGCGCGGCCTGGCCATGCTCGGCCTGGACGTCCCGACGAGGCTGACGGCAAGCTTCAGCTCGCCCCTGGACCCGTACCGGAGGACGGCGTGAGGGATCTCGTACGGGCCTGGTGGTCCGCCCGCCGCGCGGAAATGGACGACCGCGGCTCCGGCGCAGGCGCCGTCATCATCTTCGCGCTCGTCTTCCTTTCCCTCTCGGCCTTCGTCATCGACGGCGGCATGTCCATCTCCAAGCGGGAGCGCGCGGCGGACATCGCCGAACAGGCGGCCCGCTTCGCCGCCCAGGACATCGACAGGGAAGCCCTCTACGACAACGAGGGCGGCCCCGCGCCGATCAACTTCCAGAACTGCAACGCCCGGGTGAAGACCTTCGCCCGCGAGATGAACATGACGGGCGCGGACATCGCGGCGACCCACTGCGTGACGGCCAACGCCCAACAGGTCGAGGTCGACGTCCAGTTGACCTACTCACCGGTGTTCACCGGGATGTTCTACGGCGGCGACGTGGTCGTTCACGGGCAGGCGGTGGCGGAGAACGAGGTGGGCTGAGGCGTGCACCTGTGATTCGTCACGCCGGAGGAGCGCGGCGCGCGATATTGGCGGACCGACAGCATGGAGGGAAACTGCGTCTGCTCCCCCGGATGCCGGTGGGCAAGCGCACCGTGCAGCACGACAGCAGCCGAGTTGGTTGGACCGCCAGCCGGCCGTCGCATAGGCGCTGGTGAGAGAGGCTTGAGTGGAGGGCCTACTTGCCACCGCTACCGCTTGTCTTGCTGCCTTTGGCACCCCTTTTGTCCTCGGTCTTGACGGCCTGGTTGACCTGCTTGGCCAGTTCGTCATCGAGCTTCTTGAACTCGCGGACCACTGCTTCGGACATGTCGGCCAGTGCTTCGAGTTGCTGCGTGATGTCCTCGCGGCCGTCCTCCCAGTTGGACTCGAAGTCGGCGAGGGCGTCGTTGACGCTGCCGTCCCCGATGTCGTCCTTGTAGGAATCGAAGAGTTTCTTGGTGTGGTTCAAACGGGTCCTGATGGAGCGGAGGCGGCTGCCATAGCCCTCCATCTCGCTCAGCGGGAGTGCAAGGTCGCTCTTCCCCTTGCTCATGCCGACCTTCCCTTCGAGTTGTTCAGATGAACCGAAACGTGCCGGTCACGGCGTCGAAGATGTCATGGAACGCTTCGGCCAGATCCAGGACCGGGCTGGCTCCCGACACAAGCACGACCTGGTCGGTGGTTCCCGGGACGGGAATGTACGTCTGGGTCAGCACCATGCGCAGGGTACGGTTGTCGCCCTGAGCGACGGGTACGTCCTCGACACCGTAAGTCCGCGCGGCCGGGCCGACCTCGGGGATGTCGACGGTTGTTACCTTACGCCAGGCGTCACCCTCGCGACGGGGTGTGATCGTGCGCAGGCTGTCGGCGATGGCACGGGGGTCGGTCGACAGTGACGCGCCTTGCTTGGTTTTCGCGCCGAGGACGGAGACCGTGACAGTGGCGGACAGGGGCACGCCGTCGAAGTTCTCCGCCATGCAACCCAGATAGAGGGCGCCTGAGTCGTGGGCGTCCTGGGCCATCTTGCGGAGCATGTTCGTCAGGTCGGAGCGGTACGGCATGAGCTCAGGAATTTCACGTACTCGGTCGTCGACCAAGGCGCGGACCGTCGACCCGCGGCCTTCGGGGCGGATTTCGAACTCCCACCAAGTATCCGGAACTGCCAGTGAGAAACTGGGCATCAAGACCTCATTCTCTTTCCTTTGTCACATCTAGGCGTTCAGCCCATATCGATACCGAGGTCCTGTGTCGCAATTTCCATCAGCCTGCTTTCCGGCACCTTCGGGGCTTTATAATTCAGCCCTCTCATATGTGTGACGAAATTTGAGGGAAGGGTCACATGATATTTGGTGACGTAGTGCGGGAGATCTTCACGCCAGAGCCATGTCCCGTCCGTGTAGAGCGATCCGATCCCGGTCAGGACGGGTGCGTCGGGGTCCAGTACGTCGGGACCCGCACTCATTTCGCTCCAGATTCCGGTGCCGGACCTCAGGTAGGCGACGATGCTGCTTTCGTCCGGATCACCCGCCGGCCTGACGGCGTCCTTGATCGAGCCGTCGACAGGAAGGCCCCATCCGGGGGCGAGCTCGGAAAAGAATCCTACGGGGCGAATCATCAGAACTCCTCGGTCATGCCACTATCTTCAGGCCATGGGTAGGAAGGTGAGCCATACGCCATCGTCCTTGATGTGCGGAGTGAAGGGCCCCTCTCCGAAGGATGGCACACCGACCGCATTGGTCGGAGCCTTGACGGGGACTCCCAGCGAGTTGGCCATGCCCTGGATTACGTGCGGTTGGGCGACTCCCGAATGGCAGGTGAGCATCCTGATTGGTTCACCGTTATAGCCGGGTATTCGATTGATTGTATCAAGGACATGGTTCGGGTTAATGTCGTGCCCGCCCGCCCTTACTCCCGCGCGGTTCGCCTCACCTGCAACCATGCGCCCATCCCTTGTGCCGTGAATGATGACGTCCTGATATCCGGGGAGTCGGTCTGCGACATCGAAATTCCTGAGAGTCGCGGGGTCGTACCCGATGGCAGTCGCCCCGTCCTTGTGATAGATGGGGATGTCGGAGGGGAGCGCGTCGTCGGCCGCTCTGCCGGGAGGGCCCACGTGTGGAGAATCGGCCTTCCACCATTTGCTCTTGCCCATCATGCTGAAGGTCGAGAATCGGACGTTTCTCAGCCCGCGAATGCTGTCCGCGAGGTTCTTCAGGCCGCCGCCGATGCCACCCATGAACCCAGCGCCGAGGGCACGTAACCCGCCTGCCTTCCACAGCTTGCCCATTTTGGCAAGGCTGGTGAAGCCTTTGGTGGCTGGTATGCAGTCGAGGACCGCCCATAGGAGATCGCCCCAGCCGGCTTGGCCGTTGATCACTTTTCGTACAGTGTCGGCCAGTACGACGAGGGCGGCGGCGAACACGAGCCACCCCAGTGGACCGCCAACGATCATTACGATGATGCCGACGACGGTCACAACCCACTTGCAGACAGTGACGATCTCGTCCCAATGGTCGGAGACCCAGTCGCCGATCTCCTCCCACCAGTGGCGGTTGGGGATGCCGGCGTCGGAGGCCTCCTGGAGTCTGGTCACCGTGCGGCGTGCGGCTTCCTCGCGCAGGCCCTTGGCCTGGTCGGCAAGCTTCTTGGCCGCGTCGAGGGCGTTCTGGGCGGTCTCGACGTTGCGTTCGGCCGCGGCCTGGCGGGCCTTGGCGTGCTGCACATCGCGCGTGGCGCGGCGGACCTCTGCCTCGTCCGGCTTGGGGACGTCCTTTCCGGCGTCCTTCGCCGGGTCGTAGGAGTCTGCCTTCTCGGCCGCCGAGCGTACCCAGTCGTTGGCGCCGGACAACGCCGTCTGGGCAGTGCTGAGTTCGGCCTGCGCCTTACGGCCGTCACGCAGGGCCTTGTCCGCCTTGGCCTGCGCATCCTCCAGGTCGGGCCAGAACGAGGCCAGAGCGTCGCCTGCCAGATCGTACGACTTTTTCAGTTTCCGCAGATGCTTGGGTGCGTCCGCGAACTCCTCGGCGAACACGTCAGCCGTCTTGCCCGCCCAGGAGAGGATCTCGTCCTCCTTCGCCAGGCCCTTCAAGTCGCGGAGAGCTTCCGCCACGTCCTCGGCGAAGTCATGCAGGGTGCCTGCGAGTTTGCGGATGCGCTGTGGGTCACCCGGCGTCGGGTCCCTGTCCAGGTCGAGTATGTGCCAGTCGGTCGGCCTGTGCGACACGTGTTGCCCCCGTAACACCTGCAGCGCCTACATCAGAACTTACGTGTGAATGTATCGCATGTCCGGGCCACGCTTCGGATCGTCAGGGCGATGCGTCTACGGGGCACAAGTCAGCGGCAGTTCCGTTTACCGCGGCGTGAATGGCGGCGCACATGGAGAGTTGACGCCGGAGTCGCACGCCGAGCTGCGCCGCGGAGGGGCCCGGCGGCTTCGCCGAAGACGCCATCAAGGAAACGCTGACATTCGTGCCGTTCCGGAAGCTGCCACTGTGGGTTCACCTGCGCAACTTTCACAGCCGGATCGATCCACAGGTCCGGAGACATCCGCTACGACTACGACAACCAGGGCCGGGTGATCGTACGGCCCAAGAAGAGGCTGTCCCGCAAGCCGGATGTGTGGCGATACACCTGGGACAGCCAAGACCGCCTGATCGGTGACCACGCCCGAAGGATCCAAGTGGGCTTACGAGTACGACCCGTTCGGCCGCCGAACCGCGATACGACGCTTCGCTTCGGACGACGAGACCGTGGTGGAGGACGTGACCTTCGTCTGGGACGGATTCGTTCCGGCCGAGCAGGTCAGTTGGGCCCAGCGAGCCGTTCATGCGACGGGCGCGGAGGACCTGTTCGTTGACGACCGAGCCTGATGCGGGCGCCGGGGTGCGGCGGGCGGCCGCATCCCGCAGAAACTCCCTCAGGCTGCACGACAGTTCCTCACTGAGTTCGGTGGGAAGCGCTGGCCAGGGACGGCAACCGGGGATGTACGTGTGGTGCGACCTCGTCTCCGCGCAGGTCGCACCGTGCACGTCACTTCGAGTCCGTCATCCGGTACTCGCCGGCGATCACCGAGGGCTTGCCGGATTTCGGCAGGGTGGCGAGCGTCATGCCCTGGAAGGTGTCGGTGATGATGGCCCGTTTGGTGGAGTCGTAGACGGACTCCTTTTCGTTGGGCGTGATCTGGAAGCTGCCCATGTACTGCGGCTTGAGCAGCGTTTCCTGAGTGTGCGACGTCGGAACCACCGCGAGTACGCCGCCGTCGGCCAGCCGCAGCGCGTACGTTTTCTCGTGCGCCGGGTCCTTGGCGAAGAACTTCTTGGTCGCCCAGCGGGACACGTCGCTCTTGTCGCGCTCCTTGTAGAGCTTGAGGGCGTCCTTGGCCGGCTCCGTGGTATGGGAGAGCGCGGCGCCGGCCTTCTTGCCGCCGGTCTCGAAGAGGTCCTCGTACGCCGCGCTCACGTCGTTCGGGGCCAGCGTGCCTACCCGGGTGGAGGGGGTGACGGCGGTGGCGAGACCGTGGTTGCTGGTGTCGACGGCCGGAATGGGAGCGTCGGAGTAGACCGCGGACATCAGCTTCCAGCTGCCGCCCTCCTTGTCGAAGACCAGCAGGGCCGGAGTCTTCGTGCCGCTCGCGGCGGCCTTGATCGCGAACCAGTCCTCGTCGGCCGGGATGTAGTACTCACGGGCCTCGTAGGAGAAGGGCTTCTTGTAGTCGCTCTGGTCCGCCTTCGTCCAGGTGCCGAAGGTCGTGTAGTCCGCCTTGCTCTGCTCGTGGACCTGACCGCCTTCGACCGTGCTCAGCAGTTTTTCGTCCTGCGTCGCGTTCGCCTTGTTGTTGACGGCCACGTAGTTGTCGAGGATCTTCGCCGCCTGCTGGCGCGTCACCGCGCCCTTGGGCGTTGCGCTCGGCGAGGCGGTCGGATCGGCCGCGCCACCGGTGCCGTCGGCGCAGCCGGTGAGTGCGGCGGCCGAGGCCATGCCGAGGGCGGCGAGGGCTATGACGTTCTTGCGGGCGGCGCGGGTCGGGGTGGGGCGGGGCATGACGGGTTCGCTCCTTGGGAGAGGCGTGAGGGGGGCCCTGGTCCTGACGGTTGTTTGCCTTGTCTTCGACCTCGGGACACGGAGTGGTGCCGGTGTTTGAGCCGTGGGGTGATCTCACCGCGTCAGCGGTTGATCGACTGGATCTCCTGGACGGTCATGTCCTGGGTGGTCTCGAAGGTGCCGTCGGGCAGGTCGCCGCCGGTGCCGTCCGAGCCCGTCCACGTGATCTGCCAGGTGATGCTGGCCTTCAAGGGGTACGGCGTGCCGTTCGTGGCGCGCAGGTACCTGATGCCGCACGGCGGGGTCTTGTCGGCGTTGCCCTTCGTGTACGGGGTGCCGATGCTGCCGTCGTGGTTGATCTCGCATTCGCCGGAGGCGGGGTAGGTCTCGGCGTCGTCCGTGCCTGGCTCCAGGTGAAGGGCAACCGGCTTGGCCGTTGTTTCCGCCCAGAGGTCGGTATGAGGGAGTTCCGCGCGGACCTTGGTGTCCGTGAAGGTGCCCTTGTCCAGCCAGACCCAAGTGGGCAGGTTGACCGTGGACTTGGCGGCGGGCTTCGCCTCGATCTCGGTGGTGGGAACCTTGACCTTGTTGTAGGCGTATTCGGCGAGCGTCTTGGGTGTGGGGGCGTTGGCGATCTTGGGGATTTGGCCCGCGTCCTGCCAAAACATGAGGCGGCTGCATTCCCAGGACGAGATGTTGTTCAGGTCGGGTGCGACGCCCCGCCAGTAGTAGCCATCCTTGCCGAGGTTGTAGTTCTTGTATCCCTTCACCGTCGATTCTTCGGTGTCGTAGTAGTTGGCGGCGTTTTTCTCGTCCCTGAAGTGGTCGGTCCAGAGCTTCGTCCCGAACCACCCCTGGCGGACGCTGACGTCGCCGTCGCCGTCCGTTTCCGAGAAGTGCTTCAGTTGGGCGGGCGTGAAGACCGGCTCGTACCAGCAGGGCGGGGGAGTCCAGTTCACGTCCTCTGAAGAGAGGCTGCCCCGCTTTCCGCCTCTGGGGCCGCTCACCTGGGTGACCTTGATCTGAGAGTGGCTGGCGGAGGCGTACAGCTCGTTCTGATCGGCTCCGCCGGAAGGGCCGGTAGGGGACGGTGGGGTGTTGGTGTTGTCCGTAGGGCCGTTGGCGTGTGCTGCGCCACCGCTCCACAGCACGATGGCCGCGGCGGCGACCGCCATGAGGCGTCGTGAGCGCGTCGGGATCTTCATGCCTGGCACTCCTGTGCCTTGCCCCTCACCTCGATGGCCTGTGTCTTCCAAACGCCGGAAGGGTCCGACGGCGGGAACATGAGCATGCTGTACTTCTGGTAGCTGCTCAGATTCTCCTCCGTATAGAGGATCTTGCCCGTCTTGATTTCCTTGCCGTAGAACTTGGCTTGGTTTCGACAGAAATTGACCACGATGCGCTTGCCGTCGCTCAGCGTGGTCGTCTTCGCGTCGAAGTACCTGTCTGTCCCAGTGACAGTCCACCCGCCCTTCACCCAGGCCTGGATCTGGGACTTGGCGTACTTGGCAGCCGGGGGACCTGAGTAGAACTGGTACGCCGGATCGTTCGGGTCTTGCTCGGCGATGCCGTGGTCCAGCGCCCGGATGTAGTTCTCTGCATCTGCGAGCGCCGCCGCGTGCTTCGTGTCCGACGGCTCGTCGAAGTCGAAGAGCAGTTTCAGGTCCTTCGGGACGCTCACGTCGGGGCGATCGCCGCCCGTCGCAGACGCCGAAGCCGACGGGCTGCTCGACCCCTTGTCTGCCCCCTTGATGTCGTCCGACGAGTCGTCGCTCCCACCGCATGCGGTGAGCAGGAGCGCCGCCGTCGTGGCGAACGCGGCGGCGGTGGTGGTCAGAGCGCGGCGGGCCACAGTTGATCTCCCCCGTGGTTCGGCGTATGCAACAGAGAACGAAGCTATCAGGGGCGGGTAGAGGGGCTGTTGAGCGGCGGCGGGGGGTGTGTGGGGAGTGTGAGAAGTGTGGCGGGGCGGCTGCGAAGGGCGTGCGTCCTGCGTGGTGCGGCTGCGATGACTTCAGGGGCAACTCGGGCTTCACCGGCAGAACATGAGGAAGCGGGCGAGCTCGTAGTCCTTGTCCCTGCCCGACCTTCGACGGTGTCAGTCGCAGTCCATAAGATCTCTGTAGGCTCAACACACCCCCTTGCCCAACTCCTCCCACACACGACCCAGGACACCCGCCATGGCGCGACGCAGCACTTCAAGCTCGACGGGAAGCTCGGCGAGCCCGAGGAACCGGACACCGCAGCCGGTGCGTGTCCGGCGGCGCAGCTTCGGGGACTTCGTGAAGGCGTTCTTCGCCTTCGTCGCCCTGCTCGTTCTGGTCGTCGGGGTGCCGGGGGCGCTCGCCGTGCTCGTCGGGTGGCCGTTGCCGCACGAGTTCACGCCGATGGACTGGCTCAAGCAGGACATCAGCGTCGACACTTTCCTGCACATCCTCACCGTCGTCGTCTGGCTCGCCTGGGCGCAGTTCACCGCCTGTGTGCTCGTGGAGGCGAAGGCCGCGGTGTCGGGTGTCGGGGTGCCGGGGCGGGTGCCCGGCGCCGGGGGCAGTCAGTTGCTCGCGCGGCAGCTCGTCGCCGCGCTGCTGCTCGTCGGCGCCACCGCCGCGAGTCTGACTCCGGGGCTGTCGCAGCTCGGGCAGAGCCTGGAGGGGAACCAGAAGCCCAGCGTCGCCGCCGCGCAGCAGACGCCCGGGCTGTTCGCCCAGCAGCAGGAGCAGGCCGCCAGCACCGCCGCCGCTCTCGCCGAGCAGGCCTCCAACGCCGCCGCGCACGCGGACGCGGGGGGGAGCACCGCCAAGGGCGACACGAAGTACTACCGGATCCAGCCGCCCGAGGGTCGTCACCACGACTCCCTGTGGGAGATCGCCGACCGGCACCTCGGTGACGGGCGGCGGTACAAGGAGATCTTCGAGCTCAACAAGGACCGTGTGCAGCCGGACGGTTCCCGGCTGTCCGAGGCCAGCCTCATCCGGCCCGGCTGGATCATGGAGATGCCCGGCGACGCGCGCGGCGGCGACCTCGTGGAGATGCCCGACGAGGCGCCCAACGCCTCGCCGGACGTGCAGCAGCAGATCCATGAGTACGCCCAGACCGGGGATCACGCGCAGGGGGGCGGCGGTCAACAGGCCGGCGGCGGCGCCTCGCACGTCGCTTTGCCCGAGCAGCGGCCCGCCCCCGATCAGCGTCAGCATCAGCAGCAGAATCAGAATCGGCAGCACCAGCAGCACGCCACCGCCGGTGCTCAGGAGAGCAGCTCCTTCGGGCTGCCCCACGCCCTCATCGGTGCCCCTCTCCTCGCCGCCGGTCTTCTCGGTGCCCTCGGCCGTCGGCGCCGGCACGCGTTGTGGCAGTCGGCGCTCGGTGCCGTCGGCGGGCGGCGCGGTATGGAGCCGCCGACGCCGACCGGGGACGCCCTGGACGTGCAGGACGCGCTGCTGGTGGGTGCCGACCCCGAAGGCGTACGACTGCTGGACCGGTCGCTGCGCGGTCTCGCGGCGTCCCTCACCGCCGAGTCGCGTCCGCTGCCGACCGTCTACGCGGCCTGGATGAGCAACGGCGACCTGCACCTCCAGCTCGCCCAGCCGTCCGGCAAGCCGCCGGCTCCGTGGCAGCTCGGGCAGGACCAGACGTTCTGGGTGCTGGCGAGGTCCGACGCCGAGCGGTACGAGGACGTCGACACCGCCGCTCCGTACCCCGGCCTCGTCAGCCTCGGAACCATGGACGACTCGCGGCTGCTGCTCAACCTGGAGGCCGTGCCCGGCATCGTCTCCCTGAGCGGCCGCGAGGCCGACCGGGCCGCCGTGTTCGCCTCCGTCGCCGCGGAACTCGCCACCAACGGATGGTCCGACCGTATGACGATCACGCTCGTCGGGTTCGGGGAGGATCTGACTCCGCTCGCGCCCAACCGGCTGCGCCACCTCGACGACATCGAGGCGCTCGTCGAGACCATGGAGGCCGAGACGCGGCAGCGGCGAGGGGCCCTCGGGGCCGCCGGCCACGACTCCGTCCTCACCGGCCGTACGGGGCCCGCCCAGCACACCCGTTGGGCTCCGCACCTCGTGCTGCTCGCCGCCCAGCCGTCCGCCGAGGACGCCGTCAAACTCGCCGAACTCGCGGCCGACGCCTCCCGCCTCGGGATCGGCTACCTCGTCGGCACCGAGACCGGCGACCTGCCCGGCGCCGCCTGGGAGATGGAGATCACCGGCCAGGGCAAGCTGCTCGCCCCGCTTCTCGGACTCGAACTCGACGCCCAGCTCCTGCCGGCGGCCCAGCAGCGGGCGGTCGTGGAGCTGTTCGTCGAGGCCGACCCCGACCACGGGCCCGACGGGCCGGCCAACACCCCGCCGTTCCTCGTCGACATCAGCGAGCAGGGGCGGCCCGCGGTGTACGCGCGCCTCGTCGGCTCGTACGAGATCATCGGCCTGGAGACGCCGGACGGCGAGCGCAGCGCGCTGCTGCACGAGGCCCTGGCGCTGCTGCTCCTGCACCGGGAGGGCGTGCACCCTCGCGTGCTGTCCTCCGCGCTGTGGCCGCGCGGCGTCACCGACGACGTGCGCGACGCCCTCCTCGAGCGGCTGCGCGCCTGGCTCGGCACCGACCCGGACGGCTCGCCCCGGCTCACCGCCGACGCGGCCGGCCGGCTCACCCTCGCCAAGTCCGTCGTCTCCGACCTGGACGTGCTGCGCTCGCTGTACTACGAGGCCACCCAGGGCAAGGGCGTCGACAACCGGGCCGTCCGCGGACGGCTGCTCACCGACGCGCTGGTGCTGGTGCGCGGACCGCTGCTCGCCGATCGTTCCGAGGGCCGGTACCGCTGGCTCACCCACGAGATCGTCGACGCCCAACTCCCGCTGCTCGTCGCGGACATCGGCCTCGCGCTGTCCGCGTTCCACCTCGAGAAGGACCGTGCCGAGAAGGCGATCGAGGCGCTGAACGCGGCGGTGCGGACCGCCCCGGACGACGAGCGGCTGTGGAACGAGCTGCTGCGTGCCACGCACGCCACCGGCGACACCGACCGGCTCCAGACTCTCGCCGCCGACCTCGTCGGCCGCAGTGGAGCCCGCGGCCTGCCGCCGCGCACCGAGGCACTGCTCGACGAGCTGCTGCCTACGTGGCGGGGCGGCGTCGCGGCGGTGGGATGAACAGCCTCCTCGTGACCGCCGCCGCGCTGTGGGGCGCGACGGCGGGGACGCTGCTGCCCCGGGCGGCCTACCGGTTCTCCGTCCCGTCGGGGGAGGGCTGGCGGGACACGTGCCCGGGCGGGCATCCGGTCGGCGGGTGGGTCGGCCGGGCGCGGTGCGGGGAGTGCGGCGGTGCCGTCGGCACTCGGGACGCGGACACCGTCGTAAGGGCTGCGGCGCAGGACGCGGAGACCGCCGTCACGGTCGCGGCGCAGGACGCGGACACCGCCGTCACGGTCGCGGCGCAGGACGCGGACACCGCCGTCACGGCTGCGGCGCAGGACGACGACAGCGCCGTACCGGACGACGACACCGCCGTACCGAACAACACCGCCGTACCGGTCGACAGCGCCGTACCGAGTGAAAGCGGCCAACCGAACACCGCCGTACCGAAAGCCGTGTACGGCCCCGGCACCCTCCTCCTCGCCATCGTCACCGGCCTCATCTGTGGCGCTCTCGCCGCCGCCACCGGGACCCGGCCGGAAATCGCCGTCTGGCAGCTGCTCGCGCCGGTCGGTGTGCTGCTGGCGGTCGTCGACTTCCGGGTGCAGCGGCTGCCGGATGTGCTGACCCTGCCGTTCGCGGCCGCCGCGCTCGGGCTGCTCGGCCTGGTCACGCTGGTGCCGGAGCACGCCGGGGACTGGATGACCGCGCTGCTGGGCGCCCTCGCGCTCGGCGGCGGCTTCTTCGTGCTGTTCCTGATCAACCCGGGCGGCATGGGCTTCGGCGATGTGAAGCTGGCGCTCGGCCTCGGCGCCGCTCTCGGCTGGTACGGCTGGCCGACGGTGATGCTCGGCACCTTCGCCGCGTTCCTGCTGGGGGCGCTGTACGGCGGCGCCCTGGTCGTCGCGCGGCGGGCCGGGCGCAAGACGGCCATCCCGTTCGGGCCCTTCCTGATCGCGGGGGCGTACGTGGGGCTGCTGATCGGGGCGTACGCCGCCTGACCCCGACTGCCCCCGCCGGAACCCGCCCGCGAACCCGCCGATCCCGCGGAACCCGCCCGCCGAACACGCCGATCCCGCCCGCCGATCCCCCGGAACCCGCCTGACACCGACTGCCATCGGCCTGACGTCGGGTCGGCGGAGTCGCTGGCGTAGGCTGGTTCGGTCCGTCCAGAACCCTTACGAAAGGGACGCCCCGGTGACCGAGAAGGCCGACCTCCAGTCAGTGCTCGACCGTGCCGCGGCCGGCGGACGGATCACCCCCGAGGAGGCGCTCGACCTCTACCGCGACGCCCCGCTGCACGCGCTCGGCGCCGCCGCCGACGCCGTGCGCCGCCGGAGGTACGCGGGGACCGAGCACATCGCCACGTACATCATCGAGCGCAACATCAACTACACGAACGTGTGCGTCACGGCGTGCAAGTTCTGCGCCTTCTACGCGGCCCCCAAGGACACCGCCAAGGGCTGGACCCGCGACCTGGACGACATCCTGCGCCGGTGCGCCGAGACCGTCGAGCTCGGCGGTACGCAGATCATGTTCCAGGGCGGTCACCACCCGGACTACGGCGTCGAGTACTACGAGAAGCACTTCTCCGCCATCAAGCGGGAGTTCCCACAGCTCGTCATCCACAGCCTGGGGGCGAGCGAGGTCGAGCACATGGCCCGGATTTCCAAGGTGCCGGTCGAGGAGGCCATCACCCGGATCCACGCCGCGGGCCTCGACTCTTTCGCCGGCGCCGGTGCCGAGCTCCTTCCCGAGCGGCCCCGCAAGGCCATCGCCCCGCTGAAGGAGAGCGGCGAGCGCTGGCTGGAGATCATGGAGGCCGCGCACAAGCTGGGCGTCGAGTCCACGTCGACCATGCTCATGGGCACCGGCGAGACCAACGCCGAGCGCATCGAGCACCTGCGGATGATCCGGGATGTGCAGGACCGCACCGGCGGCTTCCGCGCATTCATCCCGTACACCTACCAGCCCGAGAACAACCACCTGAAGGGCCGTACGCAGGCCACGCTCTTCGAGTACCTGCGAATGATCGCCATCGCGCGGCTGTTCATGGACAACATCGCCCACATTCAGGGCTCGTGGCTGACGACGGGCAAGGAGGTCGGCCAGCTCTCCCTGCACTACGGCGCCGACGACCTCGGCTCGATCATGCTGGAGGAGAACGTCGTCTCCTCCGCCGGCGCCAAGCACCGCTCCAACCGGCTGGAGATCATCGACCTGATCAGGAAGGCCGGGCGGGTGCCTGCCCAGCGCTCGACGACGTACGAGCACCTCGTGGTCCACGACGACCCGGCGAACGACCCCGTCGACGAGCGGGTCATGTCCCACATCTCGTCCACCGCGATCGAGGGCGGGACCGCACACCCCGAGCTGAAGCTGCTCGCCTCCAACTGACCCGACCGAAACCCGACCGACCCAACTGACCCGACCGAAACCCGACCGACCCGACCGACCGGACTGGCCTGCCCGTGCTGACGATTCACGCCGCCGACCTCCTGATCCCGGGGGACCGGCGGCCGTCCGTGCCGGGTGGCGCGGTGCTCGTCGACGGCCGGGGGCTCGCCGCCGTCGGCCCGTACGAGGAACTGGCCGCCGCGCATCCGACGGCCCGGGTCCGGCGCTGGCCGGGTCTTCTCACGCCGGGGCTGCTGAACCCGTACGGGCCCGAACTGCTGGAGCAGGCCTACCATCCGGATCCGCGCGAGGCCGGGGAACTGGGCACCGAGCCGCTCACCGGCGAGGCACTCGCGGCACTCCCCATGACCGACGCGCGCTGGGGTGCGAGCGCGCGGCGGGGCGTGCAGCGGATGCTGGCGCACGGAACCGTCGCGGTCGCGGGGGAGCTGCGGCGGCCCGTGGTGGTGGACGCCGTGTACCGGGCGGGGCTGAGCAGCGAGCACCGTCTCACGCCTCCCGCAGGCCCGCCGACGCTCGACCCGCTGGCCGGGCGGAGTCTGGCCGAGGCGATCCTGCTGCCGCTGCAGCCCGCCGGCGTGGACGGCATCGACGACGGCGTCGACGCGACGTTCGCCGTGTTCGACGTCCCGGGCGAGGCCGCGCTGGCGGAACGCGGTGCGGCGGCCTGCGTGGCGACCGTCGTGAGGGGGCGGCTGCTGCACAGGCGGCGCTGAGCCGGACAGTCCTGGCCGGCGAACGTCTTCGCGACCGCCCCCGAACTCTGCTTCATCCCACTGCAGTTGGTGGCCGCATCGTCAGACGCAGAGTCATCGTCAGACGCAGAGTCATCGTCGGACGCAGAGTCATCGTCGGACGCAGAGTCATCGTCGGACGCAGAGTCATCGTCGGACGCGGTTTCGTCGTCGGACGCAGTTTCGGCTGGGTGCTGATCGCGGTGTTCGGCCTGTCATGCGGTTGGGTGGAGGACGTGGCCGCCAGGAAGGAGCCGAAGCTCCTCCTGTGACGCCGTGCTGCAAGAATGGCGGCGTGACCCGCGCTTCCCTGAACAAGCAGCCGCACGAAGTCGCCTCGATGTTCGACCACGTGGCGGAACGGTACGACCTGACCAACGACGTGCTGTCGCTCGGCCAGGACCGGGTGTGGCGCAAGGAGGTCGCGAAGGCCGTCGACGCCCGGCCCGCGCAGAAGGTCCTGGACCTGGCCGCCGGTACGGCCACCTCCTCGCTGCCCTTCGCCCGTACCGGCGCCTACGTCGTCCCCTGCGACTTCTCCCTCGGCATGCTGCGGGTGGGCAAGGAGCGGCATGCCTGGCTGCCGTTCACCGCGGGCGACGCGACGAGGCTGCCGTTCAAGGACGACACCTTCGACGCCGTCACGATCTCCTTCGGGCTGCGCAACGTGCAGGACACGGACGCCGCGCTGCGCGAGATGTACCGGGTGACCAGGCCCGGCGGCCGGGTGGTGATCTGCGAGTTCTCGCACCCGACCTGGGCGCCCTTCCGCACCGTCTACACCGAGTACCTGATGCGCGCCCTGCCGTCGGTCGCCCGTGCGGTGTCCTCGAACCCCGACGCTTACGTCTACCTCGCCGAGTCCATCCGCGCCTGGCCCGACCAGCCCGCCCTCGCCGAGCGGCTGCGCAAGGCCGGCTGGTCGAAGGTGGCATGGCGGAACCTGACGGGCGGGATCGTGGCCCTGCACCGGGGGTACAAGGAGAGCTGAACCGCGCGCCAGGGTTGCGCCAGGGTTTCAGCGGGAGCCGAACCCCACGACGGCGTACGGATCGCCCGGCTCGTCGAGCTCCCGTTGCAGCCCGCCGCTCGGCGGACGCGGCAGCCGGGGCTCGCGCACCCCGGCGCCCCCGCCGCCCTCACCTTCGCCGAAGTCGAACCACACCGTGACCACGGCCCCGCGCGGCACCTCGACACCGGGCGGCGGGTACTGCCGTACGACGAAGTCGACGACGGTCTGATGGAAGTCGGGCCGGTCCGGCGCGGCGAGCAGCACCCCGCGCGCGTCTGCGGTCCGGCGCGCGTCCTCGGCCATCAGACCGACAAGTCGCGGTACGCGCACTTCGGGTGTCTTGGGCGCTATGTGCACAGACGTCACCCCCAGCGGTACCGGCAGGGTAACCCCCGTCCGATACCGCCCGGAAGCGTCACGTGTCTTTCTGTGGCAGTCGGTTACTCTGTGTCACTACTTTGGAGGTCGAGCCGGTAGCAGAGCCCCTTGTGCTGCGAGGCCGGCGTCGTGAAGACCTCGGCGAGACGCATGCCCAGCCGCCGCGTCACCGCGATCGACCGCGTGTTGCCGGCGAGGACCATCGCCACCACGCTCGGCACGCCCGCGGCGCGCACCCGCTCCAGCGTCAGCTGCGCGGCCGCGGTGGCGTACCCCTTGCCCCAGTGCTCCCGGCCGAGCCGCCATCCGATCTCGATCTCGCCCTTCGGGCCCCACTCCTGCGGCCACGGCTGGGCGCCCGTGAAGCCGATGACCTGCCCGGACTCGTCGAGCATGGTCCACAGACAGAAGCCGTGCTCGGCGTCGTGCCGGCGCTGGCGGGCGGTGAGCTCCTCGTAGACGGACAGTTCCGCGGACTTGCCGCCGTGGAACTCCATGACGTCCGGGTCGTCGAAGATCCGGTGCCAGGCGACGGCGTCCTCGTCGGTGGGTACGCGGAGCCGTACCTCGGGGAGAGCTCGGTTCACGGGGGCAGCCCTTCAGCCGGGTGATCGGTAACGCTGAATAGACTGCCCATGTCCAGTGCCCGTCGGCACGCAGATTTCGAACTTGGGGAGATCCCGCCGTGACCGAGCCCCTCTCCGAAAACACCGCCGATGTGATCGTCGTCGGCGCGGGGCCAGCCGGCTCCACGACCGCGTACCACCTCGCCAAGTCCGGCCTCGACGTACTCCTCCTGGAGAAGACCGAGTTCCCGCGCGAGAAGGTCTGCGGTGACGGACTCACCCCGCGCGCGGTCAAGCAGCTCGTGGCGATGGGCATCGACATCTCGGAGGAGGCCGGCTGGCTGCGCAACAAGGGCCTGCGCATCGTCGGCGGCGGCGTCCGCCTCCAGCTGGACTGGCCGGATCTCGCCTCCTTCCCGGACTACGGCCTCGTCCGCAAGCGTGACGACTTCGACGAGCAGCTCGCCCGCCAGGCCCAGAAGGCGGGGGCGCGGCTGTACGAGCGCTGCAACGTGGGTGCGCCGATCGTCGACGACCGCACCGGCCGCATCACCGGCGTCCACGCCAAGCTCGGCGAGGAGAAGCGCGAGGTCACCTTCCGCGCGCCGCTCGTCGTGGCCGCCGACGGCAACTCCACCCGGCTGTCCCTGGCGATGGGCCTGCACCGCCGCGAGGACCGCCCGATGGGCGTCGCGGTCCGCACGTACTTCACCTCACCACGCCACGAGGACGACTACCTGGAGTCCTGGCTCGAACTGTGGGACCGGCGCGGAGCCGAGGACCGGCTGCTGCCGGGCTACGGCTGGATCTTCGGCATGGGGGACGGGACCTCGAACGTCGGCCTGGGCGTGCTCAACACCTCCGACTCCTTCAAGGAGCTGGACTGGCGCGAGGTCCTGAAGGCGTGGTGCGCGTCCATGCCGGAGGACTGGGGCTACACCCCCGAGAACATGACCGGCCCGATCCGCGGCGCCGCGCTCCCGATGGCCTTCAACCGGCAGCCCCATTACACCAAGGGCCTGCTGCTGGTCGGTGACGCCGGCGGCCTGGTGAACCCCTTCAACGGCGAGGGCATCGCCTATGCCATGGAGTCCGGCCAGATCGCCGCCGACGTCATCGTCCAGGCCCACGCCCGCTCCACGCCCGCCCAGCGGGAGACGGCACTGCAGCACTACCCGCGCGTTCTCAAGGACACCTACGGCGGCTACTACACGCTGGGCCGCGCCTTCGTGAAGCTCATCGGCAACCCGAAGGTCATGAAGATCGCGGCCCAGCGTGGCCTGACCCATCCGCTCCTGATGAAGTTCACCCTGAAGCTCCTCGCCAACCTCACCGACCCGACGGGCGGCGACGCGATGGACCGGATCATCAACGGCCTGAGCAAGGTGGCGCCGAAGGCGTGACCGGCGGGGCCTCAGAAGGTGAGCGCCTCCTGTTCGGCGGCCCGGCGCGCGAACACCACGTCCCGCCGGTCCGCCACCCGCCGCGGCGCCTCCTCGCGCCCGCGCCTGGAGAGCCGGTCGAGACACACGTGCCCGTTCGTGTGATCGGTTGATCGGTCTCGTGCGCCAGAAAGCGGGCGAAGCACCCCGTGCCCTCGACGACGAGCGGATTGCCGCCCTTGTCGAGCCCGCGCACCACGGCGGGGTCGGGACGCGGTGCGTCCATGAACGGCGCCCGGCACCGACAGGGTGGCGGGGGCCACCCCTCGCCCTCGTCGAGCAGCCGTCGCCCGTTCGGGTCGAGCGGCTCCAGTTCCGGGTTGACGATGTGTCCGACATGTCGGACACCATCGTCGTTCGGACAGTCGTACACGAACAGTCCCAACCCGGTGCCTGCTTGGTCCGCCATCTCCGAGTGGGACAAGCCCGGCATCCTGTACGGCGAGACGGCCCGCGAGTGCACCAAGGACGAGATCGTCGCCGAACTGTGGGTCCGGCTGAAGGACGGCCTGAACGACGCCGGCAAGACGACGTTCACGGACGGCGACCGCCCCGGCTGGTTCATGGACCCGGCGGTGACGGGACTCTGCGGCGGCCCCGACCCGCAGAACCGCGAACAGCTCCTCATCCACCCCACGGGCACGCTCCGCAACCGGCCGTCGGCGAGGACCGCGGTCCCGAACTTCTTCCTCGCGGGCGACCATGTCCGCACCGACGTCGATCTCGCGACGATGGAGGGCGCCGGCGAGTCGGCGCGACGGGCCGTCAACGCGTTTCTGGCCGCGGACAATTCGGACACTGGGCGGTGTCGCGTCCGGGAGCTGTACCGGCCGCCGGAGAGGGAACCCCTGAAGCGGATCGACGAGGTCCGCTACCGGCGGGGCATGCCCAACACCTTCGAAGTGGGATGAGCCGGAGGCACGTCCGTGGATGAGGCCGAAGGGCCGCTGCCCCCGAGCGGCTGCGGCCCTTCCGGCGATCCGTGCGACTCAGAGGACGCGCACCGCGCCCGTCGCCGGGTATCCGGACAGGTCCTGGATGACAACACCCTTGGAGGGGTTGGCCGCGTCCAGGTACTGGCCGTTTCCGATGTACACGCCCACGTGGTACGCGGAACCCTTGGCACCCCAGTAGAGGATGTCGCCGACCTGGACGTTGGACAGCGACACGTCCGTGCCGACCATCGACTGGTCCTGCGAGACGCGCGGCAGGTCGACACCGACCTGCTTGAACGCCGCCTGGACGAGGGCGGAGCAGTCCCAGGCGTCGGGCCCCATGGCACCCATGATGTACGTGTCGCCCACCTGTGCCTTGAGGAAGGCGATGACCGTCGCGACGCTGCCGCTGGCGGGGGCCGACGCGGTCGTGGTGGTCGGCAGAGTGGTCCGCTCCGAGGAGCGCGACACGGCCTGTTCTGCGGCCGCCTTGCGGGCCGCCTCGGCGGCCTTCTTCTTGGCCTCCGCCTTCTTCTTCGCCTTCGCGAGGTCCGACTTGGCCTGCTTCGCGGCCTTCGCGGCGGCCGCGTCACGCTCGGCCTGCAGCTCGTAGTTCGCGGCGGCCTGCTGCGTGGCGTCCGCGGACTGGGCGACCTGGGCGGCCAGGTCGGCCGTCAGGGTGGGCAGTTCAAGGGTCTGCGTCACCGGCTCGGCCGCGTTCGCCGCGCCGGACGCCCCGGCCACTGCCAGGGTGCTGAGGACGCCACCGGCAACTCCGGCCCGCATCGCGATTTTCGACGCGCTGCGGCGGGGTTTCCGGTGGCTGCGTATGTGAGCGGTGTGGGACATGGGTACAAGCGGTATCAGGGGCTCCTCCATACCTTCAAGAAACGTGTGGTGCGCCACAGTTGCTCAATGGAGGTCCGAATCCCCGGTCCGTCACTCTTTATTGACGCCGTAACGGACAAAGCGGACTGACGTGATCAAGCCTGTGATCACGGTCTTTCGTCTTTACGCCCGAATTGCCCTCCGCTTACCACTTGTAGCGGTGGGTGGCCAAGCCCTCTTCTGGGGCCCCTCTCATCAATGTGGCGGAGGTCACGCAACGGTTACGGGGGCGGTCGCGTCCCGCGTGTGGATCACGACCGGATTGCGGGCGGGTCACGACCCGTGACCCGCTCGTGAACGCGTGCACGCGTCCACATCCGGCCGCCGTCTCCCCCTGATGTGTGAACGCGGTCCTCTAGCAGGGCACCGCCTCCAATACCAATTTGCATGCAACGGAAGTCTCTTGATATGGAGACGCCCCGCTCGACCTGCGTCGATGAACGAAAATGTCACCTCTGGTGATCACTCGGACGCTTCTTGTGTGAAGATCACCGCTCATCCGACTTCATGATCGTTCGTCAGGTGGTGGAGATCACAAAGCTTGGGCAATACCCCGTGTCGCAGATCACAGAGCGGCGGGCATAAGATGCGAGGCAGTTGGGCTTGTGAGCTGCTTCACATGTTCTCGATCTTCGCCGGTGCGGGCGGGGTTCGTGGGACCCGTGGGGCGGATGCGGGTCCGACGCCATCGCCAGCAGTCAGTGCCGACTGAGAGGAGCGAGGAGCGGTGAACGCCTATGCGCCCATCCTCGTACTGGGAGCCCTCGGGGCAGGCTTTGCGATCTTCTCCGTGGTCATGGCCACGCTGATCGGTCCGAAGCGGTACAACCGGGCGAAGCTCGAGGCCTACGAGTGCGGTATCGAGCCGACCCCCACGCCGGCCGGCGGCGGGCGCTTCCCCATCAAGTACTACCTGACGGCGATGCTCTTCATCGTCTTCGACATCGAGATCGTCTTCCTCTACCCCTGGGCCGTCACCTTCGACGCCCTGGGTGTTTTCGGGCTCGTGGAGATGCTGCTCTTCGTGCTCACCGTCTTCGTCGCGTACGCGTACGTATGGCGGCGCGGCGGTCTGGAATGGGACTGAGGGGCATTAGGACATGGGACTCGAAGAAAAGCTGCCGAGCGGTTTCCTGCTGACCACCGTCGAGCAGGCCGCGGGCTGGGTGCGCAAGGCGTCCGTCTTCCCCGCCACGTTCGGCCTCGCCTGCTGCGCCATCGAGATGATGACCACCGGCGCCGGCCGCTACGACCTGGCGCGCTTCGGCATGGAGGTCTTCCGAGGCTCGCCGCGCCAGGCGGACCTGATGATCGTCGCCGGGCGGGTCAGCCAGAAGATGGCGCCGGTGCTGCGGCAGGTCTACGACCAGATGCCGAACCCCAAGTGGGTGATCTCCATGGGGGTCTGCGCCTCCTCGGGCGGCATGTTCAACAACTACGCCATCGTCCAGGGCGTCGACCACATCGTGCCGGTCGACATCTATCTGCCCGGCTGCCCGCCACGGCCCGAGATGCTGATGGACGCGATCCTCAAGCTCCACCAGAAGATCCAGACCTCCAAGCTCGGCGTGAACGCCGAGGAGGCGGCCCGTGAGGCGGAGGAAGCGGCGCTCAAGGCCCTGCCGACGATCGAGATGAAGGGGCTGCTGCGGTGAGCGACGCGAACGGCACCAACGGGGCGTCGAACGGCGTGAACCCCGAGAAGGACCTCGGCGCCTCCAACCTGCCCGGCCAGCGCGGCGACGGCGGCGAGGAGATCCGCGTCCAGCGCGGCATGTTCGGCGCCGACAACGGCGGCGACACCTCCGGCTACGGCGGCCTGGTCCGGTCGGTCCGCCTCCCGGGACCGGCGAGCCGCCCCTACGGCGGCTGGTTCGACGAGGTCGCCGACGAACTCGAGGGCGCGCTGGAGGAACAGGGCCTCCTGCCCGACAACGCGATCGAGAAGACGGTCGTCGACCGCGGCGAGCTCACCTTCCACATCGAGCGCGAGCACCTGCTCCGCGTCGCCCTGACCCTGCGCGACGACCCCGCCCTGCGCTTCGAGCTCTGCACCGGTGTGAGCGGTGTCCACTACCCGCAGGACAAGGGCCGCGAGCTGCACGCCCTCTACCACCTGCGCTCGATCACCCACAACCGGCTGATCCGCCTCGAAGTCAGCGCACCGGACGCCGACCCGCGCATCCCGTCCCTGGTCCCGGTCTATCCGACCAACGACTGGCACGAGCGTGAGACCTACGACTTCTTCGGCATCGTCTTCGACGGCCACCCGGCCCTGACGCGGATCATGATGCCGGACGACTGGCAGGGCCACCCGCAGCGCAAGGACTACCCCCTCGGCGGCATCCCCGTCGAGTACAAGGGCGCCCAGATCCCGGCTCCGGACCAGCGGAGGTCGTACTCGTGAGCACGCAGTCAGCATCCGCCCGTGAGACCACCGAGGGCACCGTATATACGGTCACCGGTGGCGACTGGGACGAGGTCGTCCAGTCCGCGGCCCGCGCCGACGACGAACGCATCGTCGTCAACATGGGTCCCCAGCACCCCTCCACCCATGGGGTGCTCCGCCTGATCCTGGAGATCGAGGGCGAGACCGTCACCGAAGCCCGGTGCGGCATCGGCTATCTGCACACCGGCATCGAGAAGAACATCGAGTTCCGCACGTGGACGCAGGGCACCACGTTCGTGACCCGCATGGACTACCTGACGTCCTTCTTCAACGAGGCCGCCTACTGCCTCGCCGTCGAGAAGCTCCTCGGCATCGAGGACGAGATCACCGAGCGGGCCGAGATCATCCGGGTGCTCCTGATGGAGCTGAACCGGATGTCCTCGCACCTGGTGTGCATCGCCACCGGCGGCATGGAGCTCGGCGCCACCACGATCATGATCTACGGATTCCGTGATCGTGAAATGATTCTCGACATCTACGAGCTCATCACGGGCCTCAGGATGAACCACGCGTTCATCCGCCCCGGCGGACTCGCGCAGGATCTGCCGCCCGGCGCGGTGGACCACATCCGCGAGTTCGTGAAGAAGATGAAGAAGAACCTCCCGGAGTACGACAAGCTCGCCACCGGGAACCCCGTCTTCAAGGCCCGTATGCAGGACATCGGCTACCTCGACCTGGCCGGCTGCATGGCCCTCGGCGCCACCGGCCCGATCCTGCGCTCGACCGGCCTGCCGCACGACCTGCGCAAGGCACAGCCGTACTGCGGCTACGAGACGTACGACTTCGACGTCCCGACCGCCGACAGCTGCGACGCCTACGGCCGCTTCCTGGTGCGTCTGGAGGAGATGCGCCAGTCGCTCAGGATCGTCGAACAGTGCCTGGACCGGCTGCAGCCCGGTCCGGTCATGGTCGCCGACAAGAAGATCGCCTGGCCCGCCCAGCTCGCCCTGGGACCCGACGGGCTCGGCAACTCCCTCGACCACATCAAGAAGATCATGGGCACCTCCATGGAGGCCCTGATCCACCACTTCAAGCTGGTGACCGAAGGCTTCCGCGTCCCGCCGGGACAGGTGTACGCGGCGGTCGAGTCGCCCAAGGGCGAACTCGGGGTGCATGCCGTGTCCGACGGCGGCACCCGCCCCTACCGGGTCCACTTCCGCGACCCGTCCTTCACCAATCTGCAGGCGATGGCGGCGATGTGCGAGGGCGGCCAGGTCGCCGACGTCATCGTCGCCGTCGCGTCCATCGACCCCGTGATGGGAGGCGTCGACCGGTGACCACGAGTTCTTCGGACCGGGGCGTCAGCCTGGGCATGCCCGAACTGCCCGCGCCCGCCTACCCGGACGACGTTCGAACCCGGCTGGAGACGGACGCGCGCGAGATCATCGCCCGCTACCCGGACTCCCGCTCCGCCCTGCTGCCCCTGCTGCACCTCGTGCAGTCGCAGGAGGGCCATGTCACGCGCACCGGGATGCACTTCTGCGCGGACATGCTCAACCTGACCACGGCCGAGGTCACCGCCGTCGCGACCTTCTACACCATGTACCGGCGCCGGCCGAGCGGTGACTACCAGGTCGGCGTCTGCACCAACACGCTGTGCGCGGTGATGGGCGGCGACGCGATCTTCGAGACCCTGCAGGAGCACCTGGGCGTCGGCAACGGCGAGACCACCGACGACGGCAAGGTCACCCTGGAGCACATCGAGTGCAACGCGGCCTGCGACTTCGCGCCGGTCGTGATGGTCAACTGGGAGTTCTTCGACAACCAGACCCCGGCGAGTGCCAAGCGCCTTGTCGACGACCTGCGCGCGGGACGGCCGGCCGAGCCCACCCGCGGGGCTCCGCTGTGCACCTTCAAGGAGACCGCCCGGATCCTGGCAGGCTTCCCCGACACGCGGGACGGCGCCGTCGAGGCGAGCGGCAGTGCCGGACCCGCTTCGCTGGTGGGCCTCCGCCTGGCCAGGGGAGAGGCCGCACCCGCGCGCGTGGTCCACCCGCGCGACGGCCGCCCGCACGACAAGCGGCAGGACAGGGCGGTGCACGAGCCGTCGCCCACCGAGCATCTGAGCTCGCACGACGCGCCGCAGGACACGTCGGCATCCGACCCCGCCCACCCGGCCGGGCCCGCCGCCGAGGAGGGGGAGTGATGACCTTGGCACCCGAGATCAAAGACACCAGCCCCGAGAAGCTGCTCGCACCCGTGCTGTCGGCCTTCTGGGACGAGGACAAGTCCTGGACGCTGGACGTCTACCGAAGGCACGAAGGATACGAGGGGCTCCGCAAGGCGCTGGCCATGTCGCCGGACGACCTCATCGCGTACGTCAAGGACTCCGGTCTGCGCGGTCGCGGTGGCGCGGGATTCCCCACGGGAATGAAATGGCAGTTCATTCCCCAGGGGGATGGAAAGCCGCACTATCTAGTTGTCAACGCCGACGAATCGGAGCCCGGAACCTGCAAGGACATCCCGCTCCTCTTCGCGAACCCGCACAGCCTCATTGAGGGCATTGTCATCGCGTGTTATGCCATCAGGTCTTCGCATGCCTTCATCTATCTGCGTGGTGAAGTCGTCCCTGTGCTGCGGCGGTTGCACTCAGCCGTCGCTGAGGCCTACGCGGCGGGCTACCTCGGCGAGAACATCCTGGGCAGCGGACTCGACCTACAGCTCACCGTGCACGCGGGCGCGGGCGCGTACATCTGCGGTGAGGAGACCGCACTGCTCGACTCGCTCGAGGGCCGCCGGGGTCAACCGCGGCTCCGTCCCCCCTTCCCTGCTGTCGCGGGCCTCTACGCGTGCCCGACTGTGGTGAATAACGTCGAGTCGATCGCGTCAGTTCCCGCGATTCTGCACAAAGGCAAGGAATGGTTCAGGTCGATGGGCAGCGAGAAGTCCCCGGGCTTCACGCTCTACTCGCTCAGCGGCCATGTCGCCAATCCGGGCCAGTACGAGGCTCCGCTCGGCATCACGCTCCGTCAGCTCCTCGACATGAGCGGCGGGATGCGCGCCGGGCATCGCCTCAAGTTCTGGACGCCTGGCGGCTCCTCGACTCCGATGTTCACCGACGAGCATCTCGACGTCCCTCTTGATTACGAAGGAGTGGGCGCCGCGGGTTCCATGCTCGGCACAAAAGCTCTCCAGTGCTTCGACGAGACGACCTGCGTCGTGCGCGCCGTCACCCGCTGGACCGAGTTCTACGCCCACGAGTCCTGCGGCAAGTGCACGCCGTGCCGCGAAGGGACGTACTGGCTCGTGCAGTTGCTGCGCGACATCGAGGCCGGCAAGGGCGTCATGTCCGATCTCGACAAGCTGAACGACATCGCCGACAACATCAACGGCAAGTCCTTCTGCGCCCTCGGCGACGGCGCCGCCTCGCCGATCTTCTCCTCGCTCAAGTACTTCCGCGAGGAGTACGAGCAGCACATCACGGGCCGCGGCTGCCCCTTCGACCCGGCCAAGTCGACGGCCTGGGCCGACCGCACGGAGGTGAACGCATGACCGTGACCACCAGCGCCCCCTCCGGAGGAGGAGAGGCGGCGGTCCCGCCGGAAGACCTCGTCTCGCTGACGATCGACGGCGCCGAGATCAGCGTGCCCAAGGGCACCCTGGTGATCCGTGCCGCCGAGCAACTAGGCATCGAGATCCCCCGCTTCTGCGACCACCCCCTCCTCGACCCGGCCGGCGCCTGCCGCCAGTGCATCGTCGAGGTGGAGGGCCAGCGCAAGCCGATGGCCTCGTGCACCATCACCTGCACGGACGGGATGGTGGTGAAGACCCACCTCACCTCGCCGGCAGCCGAGAAGGCCCAGCACGGTGTGATGGAGCTGCTCCTCATCAACCACCCGCTGGACTGCCCGGTCTGCGACAAGGGCGGCGAGTGCCCGCTGCAGAACCAGGCGATGTCCCACGGCAACGCCGAGTCCCGCTTCGAGGGCAAGAAGCGGACGTACGAGAAGCCCGTACCGATCTCCACGCAGGTGCTGCTCGACCGCGAGCGGTGCGTGCTGTGCGCCCGCTGCACCCGCTTCTCCAACCAGATCGCGGGCGACCCGATGATCGAGCTCCTCGAGCGGGGCGCGCTGCAGCAGGTCGGCACCGGTGAGGGCGACCCCTTCGAGTCGTACTTCTCCGGCAACACCATCCAGATCTGCCCGGTCGGCGCGCTCACCTCGGCGGCGTACCGCTTCCGCTCCCGCCCGTTCGACCTCGTCTCCTCGCCGTCCGTCTGCGAGCACTGCTCGGGCGGCTGCGCGACGCGCACCGACCACCGGCGCGGCAAGGTCATGAGGCGGCTCGCCGCCGACGACCCCGAGGTCAACGAGGAGTGGATCTGCGACAAGGGCCGTTTCGGGTTCCGGTACGCGCAGCAGCGGGACCGGCTGGAGACGCCGCTGGTGCGCAACCCCGAGGGCGAGCTCGTACCGGCCTCCTGGCCGGAGGCGCTGCAGATCGCCGCTCAGGGACTGCTCGCCTCGCACGGCAGGACCGGCGTCCTGACCGGCGGCCGCCTCACCATCGAGGACGCCTACGCCTACAGCAAGTTCGCGCGCGTGGCCCTCGGTACCAACGACATCGACTTCCGCGCGCGCGTGCACAGCAGTGAGGAGGCCGACTTCCTGGCCGCCCGGGTCGCCGGGCGCGGCCGCGACCTCGACGGTACGGGCGTCACGTACACCTCGCTGGAGAAGGCGCCGGCCGTTCTGCTCGTCGGGTTCGAGGCGGAGGAGGAGGCGCCCGGGATCTTCCTGCGGCTGCGGAAGGCCTGGCGGGGGCACGGACAGAAGGTCTTCTCCCTCGCCACGCACGCGACGCGCGGTCTGCAGAAGGCGGGCGGCACCCTGCTGCCCGCCGCTCCCGGCACCGAGACCGAGTGGCTGGACGCGCTCGCGAGCGGCGTCGGCCTGGAGGACGGTGGAGCCGAGGCGGCCGAGGCGCTGCGCGCCGAGGGCGCCGTCATCGTCGTCGGTGAGCGGCTGGCCGCGGTCGCCGGGGGCCTCACCGCCGCCGTACGGGCCGCGTCCGCGACCGGCGCCCGGCTGGTGTGGATTCCACGCCGGGCAGGGGAGCGCGGGGCGGTCGAGGTGGGCGCGCTGCCGTCGCTGCTGCCGGGCGGCCGTCCGGCCACCGACCCGCGCGCGCGTGAGCAGGTCGCCGCCGCCTGGGGTGTCGCCGAACTCCCGCACCGCTACGGGCGGCACACCGGTGAGATCGTCGAGGCCGCAGCCAGGGGTGAGCTTCAGGCCCTCCTCGTGGCGGGTGTGGAGGTCGCCGACCTGCCTGACCCGGCACGCGCGCGTGAAGCGCTTCACGAAGTGGGCTTCCTGGTGTCGCTGGAGCTGCGGCCCGGCGAGGTCACCGAGCACGCGGACGTCGTACTCCCCGTCGCGGCGGTCGCCGAGAAGGCCGGCACCTTCCTCAACTGGGAAGGAAGGGTCCGCTTCTTCGAGGCCGCGCTCAAGCCCGACCAGATGACCCGGCGCCTGGCGCCCGCAGACGCGCGTGTGCTCCAGATGCTGGCCGACGCCATGGATGTACACCTGGGTCTGCCGGATCTGCGCACCGCGCGCGCGGAGCTGGACCGGCTCGGCGCCTGGGACGGGCCGCGGGGGAGCGAGCCCCTGGAGACGGCGGACGCGCTGCCGCGGCCGGCCGCCGGAGAAGCCGTCCTGGCCGGGCACCGCCTGCTCCTCGACCAAGGCCTTCTCCAGCAGGGCGACGAGGCTCTCGCCGGCACCCGGCACGCCGCCCACGCGCGCGTGTCGGCCGCCACGGCCGCCGAAGCCGGCGTCAAGGACGGCGACGTGCTCGCCGTGACCGGCTCCACCGGAGTGGTCGAACTCCCGCTGCGGATCACGGAGATGCCCGACCGGGTGGTCTGGCTCCCGCTGAACTCCACCGGCGGCGGCGTCGCCTCCGACACCGGGGCGCTGCCCGGCTCCCTCGTCCGTATCGGCCCGGCGACGCCCGCCGGCGAGGCCCCCAAGGAGGTGGAGGCATGAGCCCGTACCTCGCCGCTGAAGACCTCTCGGTGTTCGGCCACGACCCCTGGTGGCTGGTCGTCGTCAAGGCGGTGTTCTGCTTCGCCTTCCTGATGGTGACCGTGCTGTTCTCCATCGTGTGGGAGCGCAAGGTCGTCGCCTGGATGCAGCTGCGCATCGGCCCCAACCGGCACGGACCGTGGGGCATGCTCCAGTCGCTCGCCGACGGCATCAAGCTGATGTTGAAGGAAGACATCATCGTCAAGCGCGCGGACAAGGTGGTGTACGTCCTCGCGCCGATCGTCGCGGCCATCCCGGCCTTCATGGCGATCGCGGTGATCCCCTTCGGGCCGGCCGGCAACGAGATCTCGATCTTCGGCCACCGCACCACGATGCAGCTCACCGACCTGCCGATCGCGGTCCTCTACATCCTCGCGGTCGCCTCGGTCGGCATCTACGGCATCGTCCTCGCGGGCTGGAGCTCCGGATCCACCTACCCGCTGCTCGGCGGCCTGCGCTCCTGCGCGCAGATGATCTCGTACGAGATCGCCATGGGCGCCGCGTTCGCTTCGGTGTTCCTCTACTCGGGGTCGATGTCGACGTCGACGATCGTCGAGCAGCAGCACGACCGCTGGTACATCGTCCTGCTGCCGGTCTCCTTCGTGATCTACATCGTGACGATGGTCGGCGAGACCAACCGCGCCCCCTTCGACATGCCGGAGTCCGAGGGCGACCTGGTCGGCGGCTTCAACACCGAGTACTCGTCGATCAAGTTCGCGATGTTCATGCTGGCCGAGTACGTGAACATGGTGACGGTCTCTGCGGTCGCCACCACGCTCTTCCTGGGCGGCTGGCGGGCCCCGTGGCCGGTCAGCACCCTCTGGGAGGGCGCGAACCACGGCTGGTGGCCGTTGCTCTGGTTCGTCGTCAAGGTCCAGCTGCTGCTCTTCTTCTTCATCTGGCTGCGCGGCACGCTGCCCCGCGTCCGCTACGACCAGCTGATGAAGCTCGGCTGGAAGGTCCTCATCCCGGTCTCCGTGGTCTGGCTGATGCTCGTCGCGACCGTACGGACCCTCAGGAACGAGAACTACGACTTCGCCGACATCGCGCTCTACATCGGCGGCGGCGTCCTCGCCGTGCTGCTGCTCTCCTTCGTCGCCGACATGTTCCGGGAGAAGGCGAGGACGGCCGAGCGGCCCGCCGCCGAAGAGCCTGCGGGCTTCGACCCGATGGCAGGCGGATTCCCCGTGCCGCCGCTGCCGGGACAGGAGCTTCCACCGGTGCCGCGACGCCGCCCGCGCCGTGACCGGGAGTTGATTGTCAGTGGTGGGTCGGATACTGCGAGTGACGGATCGATGGGCGGAACTCGTGAGGGAAAGGAGGCGTCCGATGGCTGAGGAGCCCAAGGAGACCAAGCCCGGTTTCCAGAACCCCGTGGCCGGCTTCGGCGTGACCTTCAAGGCCATGTTCAAGAAGCGGCTGACCGAGCAGTACCCGGAGCAGCAGAAGACCACCGCTCCGCGTTTCCACGGACGGCACCAGCTCAACCGCCATCCGGACGGCCTGGAGAAGTGCGTCGGCTGCGAGCTGTGCGCCTGGGCCTGCCCCGCCGACGCCATCTATGTGGAGGGCGCCGACAACACGGACGAGGAACGCTACTCCCCGGGCGAGCGGTACGGCCGCGTCTACCAGATCAACTACGCCCGCTGCATCCTGTGCGGCCTGTGCATCGAGGCGTGCCCCACGCGTGCGTTGACCATGACGAACGAGTTCGAGCTCGCCGACAGCAGCCGCGCCAACCTCATCTACACCAAGGAGCAGCTGCTCGCCGGTCTCGAAGAGGGCATGGTCGACAGCCCGCATGCCATCTACCCGGGGACGGACGAGCAGGACTACTACCAAGGGCTGGTGACGGAGGCCGCGCCGGGCACGGAGCGGCAGGTGGCCTTCTCCAAGGGCGAGGTCCCCCAGGAGGCCGCCTCGACCCCCGGTGAGGACGAGCCGGCGTCGGAGAAGGTGATCGGCCGATGACCGCGCAGCTCGCCGCGTACTCCACCTCCACGGGTGAGGCCTTCCAGTTCTGGGTCCTCGGCACGGTCGCCGTGATCGGCGCCCTGTGCACCGTCTTCATGAAGAAGGCTGTGCACAGCGCGCTCTGCCTGGCCGGCACCATGATCGTCCTGGCGGTGTTCTACCTCGCCAACGGCGCATATTTCCTGGGCATTGTGCAGATCGTCGTCTACACCGGCGCGATCATGATGCTGTTCCTGTTCGTGGTCATGCTCGTCGGCGTCACCGCAGCCGACTCCTTGAAGGAGACCATCAAAGGCCAGCGCTGGCTGGCCCTGGTGTGCGGACTCGGCTTCGGCATCCTGCTCGCCGCGGGCATCGGCAACGCCTCCATCAAGGAGTTCGACGGCCTCACCCAGGCCAACGCGAACGGCAATGTGGAGGGCCTCGCGGCCCTCATCTTCACGAAGTACGTCTTCGCCTTCGAAATCACCGGCGCCCTGCTGATCACGGCGGCCGTCGGCGCCATGGTGCTCACCCACCGCGAGCGCACCGAGCGGGCCAGGACCCAGCGCGAGATGGCCGAGCAGCGGGTGCGTGAGGGCAGGCACGTACCGCCGCTGCCGGCGCCCGGCGTGTACGCCCGGCACAACGCGGTGGACATCGCGGGCCTGCTGCCCGACGGCACTCCGTCCGAGCTCACCGTCAGCAAGACGCTGCGCGAGCGCGGTCAGATCCGTGACGTGTCGGCCGAGGCGCTCAACGACCTGCGGGCCCTGGAGCAGCGCGCCGAGGAGCGCCTGGAGAGGACCGCGATCGAGCCGGCGAACTTCAAGCGGGCCGAGGAGGCGTCGAAGTGAACCCCGTCAACTACCTGTACCTCGCCGCGTTGTTGTTCACGATCGGCGCGACCGGCGTGCTGATCAGGCGCAACGCGATCGTCGTGTTCATGTGCATCGAGTTGATGCTCAACGCCTGCAACCTCGCGTTCGTCGCCTTCTCCCGGATGCACGGCAACCTCGACGGCCAGATCATCGCTTTCTTCACGATGGTCGTCGCCGCCGCGGAGGTCGTGGTCGGGCTCGCGATCATCGTGTCGCTGTTCCGTACCCGCCACTCGGCCTCGGTCGACGACGCCAGCCTGATGAAGCTGTAAGGGGTCGCTGAATCGTGGAGAACCTGATTGCGCTGCTGATCGCGGCGCCTCTGCTCGGAGCGGCGGTCCTGCTGTGCGGCGGCCGGAGGCTGGACGCTGTCGGCCACTGGATCGGCACCGTCCTCGCCGCCGTCTCCTTCGTGTTCGGCGCGATCCTCTTCGCCGACCTGCTGGGCAGGAGCGCCGAAGACCGGACCCTGACCCAGCATCTGTACAGCTGGATCCCGGTCGAGGGCTTCCAGGCGGACGTCGCCTTCCGCCTCGACCAGTTGTCGATGACGTTCGTGCTGCTGATCACGGGCGTCGGCTCGCTGATCCATCTGTACTCGGTCGGGTACATGGAGCACGACGAGCGCCGCCGCCGCTTCTTCGGCTACCTGAACCTGTTCCTCGCGGCGATGCTGCTGCTCGTCCTCGCCGACAACTACCTCCTGCTGTACGTCGGCTGGGAAGGCGTCGGCCTGGCGTCGTACCTGCTGATCGGCTTCTGGCAGCACAAGCCCAGCGCGGCCACCGCGGCGAAGAAGGCCTTCCTGGTCAACCGCGTCGGCGACATGGGCCTGTCCATCGCCATCATGCTGATGTTCACGACCTTCGGAACCTTCGCCTTCGGCCCGCTGCTCGGGACCGAGGAGGAGCCGGGGCTCGTCGGAGACGCCGGCGAGGCCACGCTCACCGGCATCGCCCTGATGCTGCTGCTCGCCGCATGCGGCAAGTCCGCCCAGGTACCGCTGCAGTCCTGGCTCGGGGACGCGATGGAGGGCCCGACCCCCGTCTCGGCCCTCATCCACGCCGCGACGATGGTGACGGCGGGCGTCTACCTGATCGTCCGCTCGGGCGCGATCTTCAACGCGGCGCCCGACGCGCAACTCGTGGTCACGGTCGTCGGCGCGGTCACGCTGCTGTTCGGTGCGATCGTCGGTTGCGCGAAGGACGACATCAAGAAGGCACTGGCCGGCTCGACCATGTCGCAGATCGGCTACATGGTGCTCGCCGCCGGCCTCGGCCCCATCGGCTACGTCTTCGCGATCATGCACCTGGTGACACACGGCTTCTTCAAGGCCGGGCTGTTCCTCGGCGCCGGTTCGGTCATGCACGGCATGAACGACGAGGTCGACATGCGGCGGTACGGCGGCCTCAGGAAGTACATGCCGATCACGTTCGTCACCTTCGGTCTCGGCTACCTCGCCATCATCGGCTTCCCGGGCCTGTCCGGCTTCTTCTCCAAGGACAAGATCATCGAAGCGGCGTTCGCCAAGGGCGGCACCGAGGGCTGGATCCTCGGCGGCGCGGCCCTGCTCGGCGCGGCCATCACGGCGTACTACATGACGCGCGTGATGCTGATGACGTTCTTCGGAGAAGAACGCTGGCGCCATGCCGAGACGCCGTCCCCCGCCGAGCCGAGCGTGGAACCCGCAGCCGGGCACCGCGGCGAGCACGCGGAGCCGCACCCCCACGAGTCCCCCGGGTCCATGACGATCCCCATGATCGTGCTGGCCTTCGGATCGGTCTTCGCGGGCGGCTTCTTCAGCATCGGCGACCGCTTCCTGCACTGGCTGGAGCCCGTCACCGGGCACTCCCACGGCGACTCGCCGGTCAGCGCGACGACCGTCACCCTGGCCACCATGGTCCTCCTGGTCGTCGGCGTCGCCATCGCCTACGCCCAGTACGGCCGCCGCCCGGTCCCCGTCGTCGCCCCGCGCGGGTCGCTGCTCACCCGGGCCGCCCGGCGCGACCTGCTCCAGGACGACTTCAACCACGTCGTCCTCGTCCGCGGCGGCGAACACCTCACGAGGTCCCTGGTGTACGTCGACCACACCCTGGTCGACGGCGTCGTCAACGGCACGGCGGCCTCGGTCGGCGGCCTCTCCGGGCGGATGCGCAGGCTGCAGAACGGCTTCGCGCGTTCGTACGCGGTCTCGATGTTCGGCGGTGCGGCGATCCTCATCGCCGCGACCCTGCTGATGAGGGCGGTCTGATACCGATGTCCTTTCCTCTGCTGACAGCGACGGCGGTGCTCCCCGCGATCGGGGCCATCGCCACGGCCGCCGTACCGGCCAAAAAGCGCGATGCCGCCAAGTGGCTTGCGCTGCTCGTCTCGCTCGCCACGTTCGTCCTCGCGATCGTCGTCCTGGTGCGTTTCGACCCGGACGGCGCGCGCTACCAGCTGACCGAATCCCAAGCCTGGATCAAGGACTTCGGGGTCAGGTACGAACTGGGCGTGGACGGCATCGCGGTGGCGCTGATCGCGCTGACCACGCTGCTGATCCCGTTCATCATCCTCGCGGGCTGGCACGACGCCGACCCGCTGGAGACGGGCAGCAAGCGCTGGCGGCCCACGCAGGGCTTCTTTGCCCTGATCCTGGCCGTCGAGGCGATGGTGATCGTCTCCTTCGAGGCCACCGACGTCTTCCTCTTCTACATCTTCTTCGAAGCCATGCTGATCCCGATGTACTTCCTCATCGGCGGCTTCGGGGACCGCGCCCACGAGCACGGCGAGGAGGTGGCGTCGACGCAACGGTCGTACGCCGCAGTGAAGTTCCTCCTCTACAACCTTGTCGGCGGACTGATCATGCTGGCCGCGGTGATCGGCCTCTACGTGGTCGCCGGGAACTTCAGCCTCCAGGAGATCGCCGAGGCCCGGGCCAACGGCTCGCTGGACATGGCGACCGACACCGAACGGTGGCTGTTCCTCGGCTTCTTCTTCGCCTTCGCGGTGAAGGCGCCGCTGTGGCCGCTGCACACCTGGCTGCCCAACGCCATGGGTGAGGCCACCGCCCCGGTCGCCGTGCTGATCACGGCGGTGGTCGACAAGGTGGGCACCTTCGCGATGCTCCGCTTCTGCCTCCAGCTGTTCCCGGAGGCGAGTAAGTGGGCGACGCCCGTCATCCTCGTACTGGCGCTGATCAGCATCATCTACGGGGCGTTGCTCGCCGTCGGCCAGCGGGACATCAAGCGGCTGGTGGCGTACGCGTCGATCTCGCACTTCGGGTTCATCATCATGGGCATCTTCGCGATGACCAGTAAGGGCCAGTCGGGCGCGACGCTGTACATGGTCAACCACGGGATCTCGACGGCCGCGCTGATGCTGGTCGCCGGCTTCCTGATCTCCCGGCGCGGCTCCCGGCTCATCGCCGACTACGGCGGGGTGCAGAAGGTCGCCCCGGTGCTCGCCGGCACCTTCCTGATCGGCGGTCTGGCGACCCTGTCGCTGCCCGGGCTCGCGCCCTTCGTGAGTGAGTTCCTGGTCCTGGTCGGCACGTTCGCGCGCTATCCGGTGATCGGCATCATCGCCACGTTCGGCATCGTCCTCGCCGCGCTCTACACCCTCGTCCTCTACCAGCGGACGATGACGGGCCCGGTGAGGACCGAGGTGGCCGCGATGCCCGACCTGCGGGCGCGGGAACTCGTGGTCGTCGCCCCGCTGGTGGTGCTGCTGATCTTCCTGGGCGTCTACCCGAAGCCCGTCACGGACATCGTCAACCCGGCGGTGCAGCAGACCATGTCCGACGTACAGAAGAAGGACCCCCAGCCCGAGGTGGAGGCGGCCAAGTGAGCGCAGTAGCCGTCCACAGCCTGTGGACAACCGCGGCCGATCCGATCTCGAAGATCGACGCGCCGAAGATCGAATACGGGCAGCTGTCGCCCACCTTGATCGTCGTCGGCGCGGCGATCGTCGGGGTGCTGGTCGAGGCGTTCGTACCACGCAAGTCCCGTTACTACGTCCAGGTGTTCGTCTCCGCCGTCGCGCTCGCCGCCGCCTTCGCCGCGGTCGTCGCGCTCGCGGCGAACGGGTACGGCACGACCAAGGCACACATCGCGGCGATGGGCGCGATCGCGGTCGACGGGCCGGCCCTCTTCCTGCAGGGCACGATCCTGCTGGCGGGCCTGGTCGGCCTGTTCACCTTCGCCGAGCGGCGGCTGGATCCGGAGGCGCACGGCAACCGGGTCGACTCGTTCGCCGCGCAGGCCGCGTCCGTGCCGGGCAGCGACAGTGAAAAGGCCGCGGTGAAGGCCGGGTTCACCACGACCGAGGTGTTCCCGCTGCTGCTCTTCGCCGTCGCCGGCATGCTGATCTTCCCGTCGGCCAACGACCTGCTGACCCTCTTCGTGGCCCTGGAAGTCTTCTCGCTGCCGCTGTACCTGATGTGCGCGCTGGCCCGCCGCAAGCGCCTCATGTCGCAGGAAGCCGCGGTCAAGTACTTCCTGCTCGGCGCGTTCGCCTCCGCGTTCACCCTGTTCGGCATCGCGATGCTGTACGGGTACGCGGGCTCGATGTCGTACGCGACGATCGCGCAGGTCGTCGACGGCACGGTCACGAACGTCCACCCGGCCCTCGCGGACACCATGGGCAACGACGCGCTGCTGCTGATCGGCGCCGCGATGATCGTCATGGGGCTGCTGTTCAAGGTGGGCGCCGTGCCCTTCCACATGTGGACGCCGGACGTCTACCAGGGCGCGCCGACCCCGGTGACCGGGTTCATGGCCGCGGCGACCAAGGTGGCCGCGTTCGGCGCGCTGCTGCGGATCCTGTACGTCGTGCTGCCGGGCCTGCGCTGGGACTGGCGGCCGGTGATGTGGGGCGTCGCGATCGTCACCATGCTCGGCGGCGCGATCGTCGCGATCACACAGACCGACATCAAGCGGCTGCTGGCCTACTCGTCGATCGCGCACGCGGGCTTCATCCTCGCGGGTGTCATCGCCACCACGCCGGACGGGGTGTCGTCGGTCCTCTTCTATCTGGCCGCGTACTCGTTCGTGACGATCGGTGCTTTCGCCGTGGTGACGCTGGTCCGTGATGCGGGTGGCGAGGCGACGCACCTGTCCAAGTGGGCCGGGCTGGGGCGCAGGTCGCCGCTGGTGGCGGCCGTCTTCGCGGTGTTCCTGCTGGCCTTCGCGGGCATTCCGCTGACCTCCGGTTTCGCCGGGAAGTTCGCCGTGTTCAAGGCGGCGGCGGAGGGCGGCGCGGCCCCGCTGGTCGTGATCGGTGTGATCTCGTCGGCCATCGCGGCGTTCTTCTACATCCGCGTCATCGTGCTGATGTTCTTCAGCGAGCCGCGGCCGGAGGGCCCGACGGTCGCCGTGCCGTCGCCGCTGACGATGACCGCGATCGGGGTCGGCGTGGCGGTCACGCTGGTGCTCGGTGTGGCACCGCAGTACTTCCTGGACCTGGCGAACCAGGCCGGGGTGTTCGTGCGCTGACGCGGCGCTTGCTCTTGCCTGTACGGCAGCGGCCCGGCTCCCTCCAGGGGGCCGGGCCACCGTGCTGTGGCGAGGGCGGGCTACTCGGCCAGGCGGGCGTGGACGCCTTCGGTGCGACGCTCATCAGTGCTCCCATGGGACGGAGTCGCCGGGTGCATTCAGACTATCGGGCCGAAACGGGCGGGCCTCCCGTGTACGTATGAACGAGTGCCGCGTCCTTGACGGGACGGGCACCGAGGCAGCCTGTGGATAACTCCGGCGCTGTCGGTGCGGGCGCCTATCGTGGACGCAGTGGTCGAGGGACGACGTACGGGGGACACGCGATGGGTGGGACGGGCGGTATCAGCGAGATGCCAGGGGTGACGGAGAGCGAGGCGCTGGCCACGCTGCACCGCGTCTTCGGATACGAGGCCTTCCGCGGCGAGCAGCAGGCGGTCATCGAGCACGTGGTGGCGGGCGGCGACGCCGTCGTGCTGATGCCGACCGGCGGCGGCAAGTCGCTGTGCTACCAGATCCCGGCGCTGGTCAGACCCGGTACGGGAGTCATCGTCTCCCCGCTCATCGCGCTCATGCAGGACCAGGTGGACGCCCTGCGGGCGCTGGGCGTGCGCGCCGGGTTCATGAACTCCACGCAGGACTTCGACGAGCGCAGGGTGGTCGAGGCCGAGTTCCTGGCCGGCGAGCTGGACCTGCTGTACCTGGCACCGGAGCGGCTGCGGCTGGACTCCACGCAGGACCTCCTCTCGCGCGGCAAGATCGCCGTCTTCGCGATCGACGAGGCGCACTGCGTGTCCCAATGGGGCCACGACTTCCGCCCCGACTACCTCTCCCTCTCACTGCTCGGGGAGCGCTGGCCGGACGTCCCCCGGATCGCGCTCACGGCGACGGCCACGCATGCGACGCACCAGGAGCTCACCCAGCGACTGAACATGCCGCACGCCCGGCACTTCGTGGCGAGCTTCGACCGCCCGAACATCCAGTACCGGATCGTGCCGAAGGCGGACCCCAAGAAGCAGCTGCTCGGCTTCCTGCGCGGGGAGCACGCGGGCGACGCCGGCATCGTGTACTGCCTTTCCCGTAACTCGGTCGAGAAGACGGCGGAATTCCTGTCCCGCAACGGCGTCGAGGCGGTGCCGTACCACGCGGGCCTGGACGCGGGCACCCGTGCGGCACACCAGTCCCGCTTCCTGCGGGAGGACGGCCTGGTCGTCGTGGCGACCATCGCCTTCGGCATGGGTATCGACAAGCCGGACGTCCGCTTCGTCGCCCACCTCGACCTGCCCAAGTCGGTCGAGGGCTACTACCAGGAGACGGGCCGTGCCGGCCGCGACGGACTGCCGTCGACGGCCTGGATGGCGTACGGCCTCAACGACGTCATACAGCAGCGCAAACTGATCCAGTCGAGCGAGGGCGACGAGGCGTTCCGGCGCCGGGCAGCCGCGCACCTGGACTCGATGCTGGCCCTGTGCGAGACGGCCCAGTGCCGCCGCGGCCAGCTCCTCGCCTATTTCGGCCAGGACCCCGAGCCGGCCGGCTGCGGCAACTGCGACACCTGCCTCACCCCGCCCGAGACCTGGGACGGCACGGTGGCGGCCCAGAAGGTGCTGTCGACCGTCGTGCGGCTGCAGCGGGAGCGGGGGCAGAAGTTCGGTGCCGTGCAGATCGTCGACATCCTGCTGGGGCGGCGCACGGCCAAGGTGATCCAGTTCGACCACGACCAGCTGTCCGTGTTCGGCATCGGCGAGGAGCTCACCGAGGGCGAGTGGCGGGGTGTCGTACGGCAGTTGCTGGCACAGGGGCTGCTCGCGGTCGAGGGGGAGTACGGCACGCTGGTGCTGACCGAGGCCAGCGGATCGGTGCTGCGGCGCGAGCGGGAGGTGCCGCTGCGCAAGGAGCCGAAGAAGCCGGAGACGTCGCGGCCGGCATCGGGGAGCTCGGGGCGGGGCGAGCGCAAGCCCAAGGCCGCCGCGGCCGAGCTGCCCGAGGACCTTCTGCCCGCCTTCGAGGCCCTGCGCGCCTGGCGTGCCGAGCAGGCCCGCGAACAGGGCGTCCCCGCGTACGTCATCTTCCACGACGCCACGCTCCGCGAGATCGCCACCGTCTGGCCCACGTCGGTGACGCAACTCGGCGGCATCAGCGGGGTGGGCGAGAAGAAACTGGCGACGTACGGGGAGGGCGTGCTCGCGGTGCTCGCCGGGATGGGCGCGCCTGCCGGGGCGGCGCCGGGCCCGGCAGGTCCGGCTGACCCGAGCCCGGCGGGCGACGTGAACCCGGAACCGGACCACTGGCCGGAGATGGACGCGGAACCGGAGCCGGACGACTGGATATAGGCGCGGTCGGACTCGCAGGCCCGCCCCTCACCTTCACCCCAGGGCACGCGCCGCGTACGCCCTGACGTCGGCGTCGGAGTCCGTGGTGGCGGTGGCTAGAGCGGCCTTGGCGTCGTCGGCGCCGGTGTGCGGGGTCAGCGCGAGTACGGCCGCCTTGCGGACGTCGGCGTTCGGGTCGGCGAGGGCCTTGGCGAGGGCGGGGACGGCCACGTCGGAGTCCGCCGCCGACAGAGCTGTGGCTGCGCCGGCGCGGACCTGCCATGCGGGGTCGGACAGCGCGGCCACGGCCCGTGCGGCGAGCGGTGCCGGGCAGCCGGTCGTGCCGAGCGCCCCGTAGGCGGCGCCGCGGACCAGGGCGTCGGGGTCGTCGATGAGCGCGGCGAGGGCCGGGCGGACGACTTCGGACGGGGTGACGGCGTCCCTCGGACCAGCCGCGAGGGCGGTGGCCGGCCCGTCGCCGAGCGGGCCTGCGGTCGTCGCTGCCGTTACCGTCGCCAAGGCCTTGGCGATGGTGACGCGAACCTCGCGGGACGGGTCGGTGGTTGCCGCGCGGGCGAGTTCTTCGGCGGCGTCGACCGATACGAGTGCGCGTACGGCCTCGATACGGACGGCGGTGTCGGAGTCCGTCAGGGAGCCTGCGAACAGAGCGGTGTCACCGAGGCGCAGGGCGCGCAGCACGTCCAGCGCGGTGGCGCGAACGACCGGGTCGGACTCGGCCAGGGCGGTGCCGAGACCGTCGCGCAGGGCGGGTTCGGGCGGCAGGGTCTCGACGAGCTCGCGCAGGGAGGCCGCGGCGGCGGCGCGCACCTCGGCGGAGGTGTCGCGCAGCGCCTCGGCCAGGGCAGGGCCCGTCCCAGGCGGAAGCGCCTCGGTGAGGACGGCGACGGCCTCGCGTCGGACGGCGGCCACCGGGTCGGTCAAGTAGGGCCGCAGGGCGTCGAGTTCGGGCTGCTCCTCGGCGAGGGCGACGAGTTCCAGGAGGCGGGCCGAGGTCTGTTCGGGGGCAGCGCGGGAGACGGGGCTCTCCGGCCCGGTGTCCTGCCGCTCCGGCCCGGCTCCCGCCGTCCCGGCCGCGAGCGGTGCCCGGTTCCGTGACCCGGCCGTCGCCACGTCCTCGGCAGCGACCTCGCCCAGCTGCCGGGAGGGACCACCGGTCGGGGTGAACTCCTCGACCGGAACGAGATACGGAGCCACGGGACGAGCCGTGAACTCCATCGCACCAGAGGGGGACTTGTGCAGATCGAGGTGGTGGAACCAGGACGCGTCGTCGCGATGAGGGTGGTCGAGGCGGTCGTGGTAGAGGCCCCAGCGGGACTCCGTGCGGGCCAACGAGGCACGCGCGGCCATCTCCGCGCAGTCGCGGATGAAGGTGACCTCGGCGCAGCGCATCAGCTCGTGCGGCGTGCGAGCACCTATCGCGGCGACGTCCGCGCGCATCCGCTCGAACGCCTCCAGCGCCAGCGACAGCCGGGCGCCGGATTTCGGCGGGGCCACGTAGTCGTTCACGAAGCGGCGCAGCTTGTACTCGACCTGGGGCTGCGGCGGGCCGTCCGGGTTGCGCAGCGGGCGGTAGACCAGCTCGTGCGCCTCCCGGATCTGGTCAGGAGGCAGTTCCCCGTCGTACGCCGGGTACTGGGACGCGTCCGCGCCGGCGAGGTCGCCGAAGACGAACGCGCCGATCATGTAGTTGTGCGGGACGCAGGCGAGGTCGCCGGCCGCGTACAGGCGGGGGACGGTCGTGCGGGCGTGGTCGTCGACGCGCACGCCCGAGGCCGAGTGGCCGCCGCACAGGCCGATCTCGGAGATGTGCATCTCGACGTCGTGGGTGCGGTAGTCGTGCCCGCGCCCGGAGTGGAAGGTGCCGCGGGTGGGGCGCTCGGTCGAGTGCAGGATCGACTCCAGCGCCGAGATCGACTCCTCCGGCAGATGGCTCAGCTTCAGGTACACCGGGCCGCGGTCGGAGGCGACCTCCGCGGCGAACTCCGCCATCATCTGGCCCGACCAGTAGTCGGAGTCGACGAAGCGTTCGCCGTGCCGGTTGACCTGGTAGCCGCCGAAGGGGTTGGCGACATAGGCGCAGGCGGGGCCGTTGTAGTCCTTGATCAGTGGGTTGATCTGGAAGCACTCGATGCCGGTGAGCTCGGCGCCCGCGTGGTAGGCCATCGCGTAGCCGTCGCCCGCGTTGGTCGGGTTCTCGTAGGTGCCGTACAGGTAGCCGGAGGCGGGCAGACCGAGGCGGCCGCAGGCGCCGGTCGCCAGGATCACCGCGCCCGCGCGGACGGTGACGAACTGCCCGGTGCGGGTGTTGAAGCCGGCCGCTCCCACGGCGCGCCCGTCCTCGGGAGAGGTCAGCACGCGCACCGGCATCACCCGGTTCTCGATCCGGATCCGCTCGCGCATCTCGCGCCGCCGCAGCTGCCGGTACAGGACCTTCTTGACGTCCTTGCCCTCCGGCATCGGCAGCACGTACGAGCCGGAGCGGTGGACCTGGCGCACCGCGTACTCGCCGTGCTCGTCCTTCTCGAACTTCACGCCGTACGACTCCAGCCGCTGGACCATGGCGAAGCCGCGGGTGGCGGTCTGACGCACGGTGGACTGGTCGACGACGCCGTCGTTGGCGCGGGTGATCTCGGCGACGTAGTCGTCGGGTTCGGCGCGGCCGGGGATGACCGCGTTGTTGACGCCGTCCATGCCCATGGCGAGCGCGCCGGAGTGCCGGACGTGTGCCTTCTCCAGCAGCAGCACGTTCGCGCCGTGCTCGGCGGCGGTCAGCGCGGCCATGGTGCCGGCGGTGCCTCCGCCGATGACGAGGACGTCGCAGGCGAGTTCCTCGGCGTCGCCGAGGGCGGGGATCTCCACCAGGGTGTCCACCAGGCTGCCTTTCAGATGCTCAGGGAGGTCAGGACGTCGCGTCGCAGGGTCACGCGCGCCGGATCGTCGTGTGCCGCACGCTCGCGCGGGCGCGGCACATCCCGTACGGCGACGAGACGGCCCGCCCCCAGCAGGGCCACCCGGTCACCCAGGAACAGGGCCTCGTCCACGTCGTGGGTGACGAAGACGACGGTCGCGCCGGTGCCGTGCAGCACCTCCACCAGAAGGTCCTGCATGCCGGCGCGGGTCTGGGCGTCGAGGGCGCCGAAGGGTTCGTCCATGAGGACGGTGCGCGGGCGTCCGGCCAGGGCGCGGGCCAGCTGCGCGCGCTGGCGCTGGCCGCCGGAGACACGGTGCGGCAACTGCCCCGCCCGGTCGGCAAGTCCGACCCGGTCGAGCCAGGTCTCGGCCTGGACGCGGCGCTCGGAGCGGCGCAACCCCTTGATCGCGAGGGGAAGTTCGACGTTGGCGCGCAGGGTGCGCCAGGGCAGGAGGGCGTCCTCCTGGAAGACCAGCGCGCGGTCGGGGGCGGGGCCCTTCAGCGGGCTTCCGTCCTGGGTGACGGCTCCGGACAGCGGGGGCAGCAGTCCGGCCAGGGTGCGCAGCAGCGTCGACTTGCCGCAGCCCGAAGGGCCGACGACGGTGAGGATCTCGCCGGGTGCCACCTCCAGGTCCAGCCCGTCCAGTGCGGTCGCACCGGGGCGGCCGAGAGCGGCACCGCGCAGGGCGAGTGCTGCACCGCGCGGGGTGAGTGCTGCACCGCGCGGGGCGAGTGCGGCTCCGGGCCGCGCGTGCTCTGCGGGGCGGACCGCGGGTTTCTCCGCCGAGCGGACCTCAGACGAGCTGGTCATGGGGCACCTCCTGCTCCGTCTTGTGACGCGCCGTCACGGGGGTGGGGGCCGTGCCCCGGGCCGCCCGGGGCACGCGCACTGTGGGGACGTACGACGTGCGCGGCAGCCAGCGGGTCAGCCGCCGGCCCAGCAGTTCCACGGCCGTGGAGGTGATCCAGCCCAGCACCCCGATCGTGGCCATGCCGACGAACACGCCCGGGTAGTCGACGACCGTGTAATCCTGCCAGGTGCGGTAGCCGACGCCGTACTGGCCGGAGATCATCTCGGCGGAGATCACACAGATCCACGAGACGCCGATGCCGACCGAGAGGCCGCCGAAGATGCCGGGCAGCGCGCCCGGCAGGACGACCGAGCCGAGGATCCGCCACCGGCCGCCGCCCATGGTGCGCACCGCCTCCTCCCACACGGGGGTCAGCGCGCGGACCGCGTGCCGGGTGGAGACCAGGACCGGGAAGAAGGCGGCCGTGCAGGTGATGAAGACGATGCCCTGTTCGTTGGAGGGGAAGAGGAGGATCGCGACGGGGACGAGGGCGATCGCCGGGATGGGGCGGACCACCTCCAGCACCGGGCCCAGCAGGTCCTCGGCGAGACGGGACCGGGCGACGAGCACGCCGGTGGCCACGCCGAGGACCGCGGCGAGCAGGAAGCCGGTGAGGATGCGGGTAAGGCTGTCGGTGAGGTCGGTCCAGTAGTCGGGGCCGGACAGCCGGGCGGCGAAGGCACGGGCCACGTCGGCGACCGTGGGGAACTGCGAGAAACGCAGCCACAGGTCGACGTTCAGGCTGGTCAGCAGCTGCCAGACACCGAGGGCGGCCGCCAGCGAGGCCGCCCGCAGCACATACCGGGTCACGCTGCCCGCTCCAGTGCTTCGGCGTATGTGACGACACGGGCGCCGCCGTGCTCCGCGACGTACGCCTTCGCGGTCGCCGGTGCGACGAAGGGGAGCAGCTCGTCGCCGTCGGCCACCCAGACCGCCCTGTCGGCGAACCAGAGGGTGCCGGTCGTGGCGTCGGGGACGTAGGCGGCCCGGAAGCCGTCCTTGTGCTGCGCGACGTACCCGAGCAGCTCGGCGGGGGTCGTGAAGCTACGGGTCTCGGTGGCGCCCTTGGGCCACACCTCGCTCGCGGCCGGTGCGGGCGTGGCGGCGAGACGCCGGGCGTAGGCGGATCCGAGGGCCTTCTTGACGTACTGGTCGTCGACGAACGAGTCCACGTCCACGTCGCCGGTGAGCTTGGCCGCCTTCAGCACCGACACGTCCTGCTTCAGCGCGGAGACGAGCCGGGGCTTGACCGACGGGTCGAAGGTGGAGATGCCGTGGGCGCCGTTGTAGAGGTAGACGACCTCGGCGGGCAGGCCGGTGGCGTCGGCGACCTTCTCGGCGGCGGCCACGGGGTGGGCGTTGAGGTAGTCCGTGGCCTCCGCCTGGGCCCTGAGGAAGGCTTCGAGGACGGCCGGGCGCTTCTCGGCGAAGTCCTCGCGGGCGGTGACGCCGTGGAAGGTGGGGAGGTTCAGCTGTGCGCCGTCGTAGAGTGCCTTCGCCTTGCCCTGGTAGGCGAGCAGGCCCGGCCAGGCGACGAACTGCGAGAGCGCGTCCGCGCTGCCGGCCGCGAGGGCCGAAGCGCCGACGGCGGGCTGCTGGTTGAGCTTCTCGATGCCCTTGCCGGGGTCGATGCCGGCGCGCTGCAGGGCGCGCACGAGGGTGCCGTCGGCGGCCGAGCCGACGCTCGTGGACACCTTCTTGCCCCGCAGATCGGCGAGGGAGGCGAGCTTGGAGTCCGGGGCGGTGACGATCGTGTTGAGGCCGCCGCGGAGGTTGTAGCCGGTGACGGAGACGAGGTGGGTGGGCTTGCCGAGCTGCTTGCCGCGGGCCGCGTTGATGAGGAGGGGGAAGTCGCCCATCGAGCCGATGTCGATCTTCCCGGCGGTCATCTGGGCGGTGATGGGCGCGCCGGTGGCGTAGTCCTGCCAGTTCACCTTGTAGGTGGTGCCGTCGCCGAGGGCGTTCAGTTGCTTCTCGAAGTAGCCGAGGGAGCGAAGCAGGGTCCCCGCGGTGACCGTGTTGATCGTCTTCGACTGGTAGCCGACGGTGACGGTGACGGTGGAGCCGTCGCCGGCCTCGGCGTCGCCGCCGCAGGCGGTGAGCGGAAGGAGGGAAGCGAGGACGACTGCGGCAACTGCTTTGTGCTTCATGGGAGTTCGGGGCCTTTCACCGGAGCAGATAGGGCATGTTGACCGTGACGGCTCCGGTGGGACAGCGGGCCGCGCACGGGCCGCAGTACCAGCACTCGTCGACGTGCATGTACGCCTTGCCGTTGCTCTCGTCGATGGCGAGGGAGTCCAGCGGGCACATGTCCACGCAGAGCGTGCAGCCGTCGATGCACTTCGACTCGTCGATGGTCACGGGCACGTCGGCCCGCTGGGGCGCCAAGGGCATGGCTGTCTCCAGGGAGGTCGAGCAAGGGGGCTGTGTCAGAGGGAGCGGTGCAGCAGGCCGCTCATCGTGATGCGGTCGCCGCGGAAGCGGATGAACTCCAGGTCGACCGGGCGGCCGTCGGCGAGGTGCGTGAGCCGTTCCAGCATGAGGACGGCGGCGCCGCGCGGGGCTTCGAGTACGGCGGCGGAGTGGGCGTCCGCGTTCACCGCCTCAAGGGTGATCTCGGCGTGGCCGAGCCGCCGGCCGGTGATGGCTTCCAGGAGGCGGAAGACATCGGTGTTCTCCAGGTCGGCGCCGAGCAGGGCGGTGCCGATGTCGAGGGGGATGTAGGTGAGGTCGAGGGAAAGGGGGAGTCCGTTCAGCCGGCGCAGGCGCTCGATGTAGAGCACGTCGGTGCCGGGCGGGACGTGCAGGCGTTCGGCGACCGGGACGGGTGCGGGGGCGGGGCCCATCGTGCGGACCTCGTTGGTGACCCGGCCGTGCTCGCGGAGGGTCTCCGCGAGGCCCATCAGACAGTCGAGGCCGTGCGGGTACTTCTGGGCGACGACCACTGTGCCCACGCCGGGGAGGCGTTCGACGAGACCTTCGGCGCGCAGGAGGTCCAGGGCTTGGCGGACCGTGTTGCGGGAGGCGCGGTAGTCGGTGGCGAGGGTCGACTCGTGGGGGAGGGGGCCGTCCGTGAAGCCGCCGGTGAGGACTTGGTGGCGGAGCAGGTCGGCGAGCTGGCGGGCCTGGTCGGCGCGCAGCCGTCGCCGCGCGCGGTGGGCGGCGACGGTGGTCGCGCCCTGGCCGGCGTGGTCTCGGATGCGGTCGCTGGGTGCCATGCCTCGAACCATAGCGAGGTAGTAGGAAAAGCAGTGTTGCAGGAGTGTTGCGCCACCAACGGCTCCAGCGACAGGGCCGCTGACCTGGGGAAACGGTGGCTCTTGGGTGACATCTGCCACAACACGCGGCCCGTTCGGCGATTGCGGAGGAGGCCGGGCTGCCCGAAGTGGGGGGGGGCAGCCGCCCGGTGTCAGGAAAGTGCCGTCAGCCCCGGCGCGAACGTGATCAGCAGTGGCAGCAGTGGTACCAGCGCCGCCACCGTCGTCGTCAGCGCCCGGTGCCGGCGGTCCAGGCGGGGTGGGGGCTGGAGGAGACGGTTGACGCGTTCGCCCAGGAGGTGGTTGCTGGAGGCGCAGGACAGGACGCCCCGGTGCTGGTTGAGTTCGATGAGGGCCAGCGCGGTGGTCAGGTGGCCGCAGCGGCGGGACGCCGTGTCGTCGGCGGCCAGTTCCACCAGGCGGTGGGTCTGGTCGCAGAAGTGGGCGAAGAGAGGGACGCGGGGAAAGCCGGTGGCCAGCGCCGTGGACAGGTGCAGCAGCCAGTCGTGGCGGGCCCGCGCGTGGCCCCGCTCGTGGGTGAGGACGGCGTCGAGCTGGTGGTCGGTGAGGCGGTGCAGCGCCCCGGTCGTGACGACCAGTTGGGGTGGGTGGCCGGGCATCCACCTGGCGTCGGGGTACTCGTCCTCCAGGACCAGCAGGGGGCCGCGTGCGGCGGGCAGGCCGGCCGGCAGGTCGGGGGCCCGCTCGCGCAGGTGCGCCCGTGCCCGTCCGTTGCGCCGGCGCGCCTCGACGAGTTCACGGGCGAGCATCGCGGTCGTCCAGGCGGCCCCGCAGGCCAGCAGCAGGGTGAGGGCCGCGGCCCACGGCGGGGCGACCGACAGGTCGTACGCCGCGGTCACGTCCGGCGGAGCCGGCGCGAAGACGTGGTCGCGGACGGTGTGGAAGACCGCCGCCGCACCCAGCACCAGAGCCGTCAGACAGCTCAGCAGCACGGTGGCGACCAGGCACTGCCACACCCACAGCGCGACCACCGGTTCCCGTTCCGGCCACCGGGTCCGGGTCAGCGCACGCGGGGCCGGCACGGCGGCCGTCAGGGCGACGGCACTCAGCAGGAGCAGGCAGACAGTCATCCACGGGCTCCGGATCCTGGTCGGAAGAAGGGCGGCTACGGCTCGGGCGGTGCAGGGCGGCAAGCGCGTCGCGCACCTCATGCGCATCGCGTCGCGCGAGTTCGCGAACCCCGCCCGACCGTAAGTATGACGGCGTGGACGGCGGGAGTCAGGGGGCAGAGAGCGGCCGTCTGCCCCCGCGACGCCTCAACTCCCCGCCACGACCCGCCCGGTGACCTCGCCCAGCCCCACCGGGACCCCGCCCGGCCCCGGTGCCCACGCCGACAGGGTCACCACGTCCCCGTCCTTCAGGAAGGTGCGCTTGCCGTCGGGGAGTTCGAGCGGGTCGCGGCCGTTCCAGGTCAGTTCCAGGAGGGAACCCCGTTCCCGCTGGGTGGGGCCGCTCACCGTGCCGGAGCCGTAGAAGTCGCCGGTGCGCAGGGATGCGCCGTTGACGGTCATGTGGGCGAGCTGCTGCGCGGCCGTCCAGTACATGGTGGAGAAGGGCGGCTCGGAGACCACCTGACCGTTGATCGCGACCGAGATCCGCAGGTCGTATCCGCCGGGCTCCTCCTCCACGTCGTCGAGATACGGCAGCAGCGGGTGCGTCCGCCGAGGCGGGGCCACGCGTGCGTCCTCCAGCGCGTCCAGCGGCGTGATCCACGCCGACACCGACGTGGCGAAGGACTTGCCGAGGAAGGGGCCGAGGGGGACGTACTCCCAGGCCTGGACGTCCCGCGCGGACCAGTCGTTGAGCAGGCAGAGCCCGAACACGTGGTCGCGGAAGCCGGCGAGCGGCACCGGGCTCCCCATTCGCGACGGCGTCCCGACCACGAAGCCGACCTCCGCCTCGATGTCGAGGCGGACGGAAGGGCCGAAGACGGGTGCCGGGTCGGTAGGGGCCTTGCGCTGCCCGGACGGCCGTACGACGTCCGTCCCCGACACCACCACCGTGCCCGAGCGGCCGTGGTAACCGATGGGCAGGTGCTTCCAGTTGGGGGTCAGGGAGTCCTCGGCGTCCGGACGGAAGATCTGGCCCACGTTCCGGGCGTGGTTCTCGGAGGCGTAGAAGTCCACGTAGTCCGCGACCTCGAAGGGGAGGTGCAGGGTCACCGACGACAGCGGGTGGAACAGGGGTTCGATGGCCTCCCGGTGGGACGGCACCGTCACCCACGCCGTCAGCGCGCGCCGTACGTCCGACCACGCGGTGCGGCCCGCGGCCAGCAGCGGGTTCAGGGTCGGCCGGGCGAGCAGGGAGACGTACGGGGAGCCGAGTGCGGCGGCCGCCGCGCCCGCGTCGAGGACGGCGTCGCCGAGCCGCACACCCACCCTCCGGTCGGGGGAACCGGGGAGCGAAAACACGCCGTACGGAAGGTTGTGCGGGCCGAAGGGGTCGCCCTCGGCGACATCGAAGGGGGGCATGGAGTGCTGCCTCACTTTCGTGCGTTCCGTGGACACCTGCTCTGTCAGGTGGTCGCCGCACACGTTACGTCCGAGTCGCCGCTCATGGGCAGTGCCACCTGAGTCGTCCGCCTCAGGTGGCGCTCCGCCAGCACTCGTGTGCGGAAAGTTGTCCACAGGCCGGTACGCAATCTTGACGGAGCGGTGCGAACAGGGAGACTCTGGGCGGGTGCCGGAAGGCCTCGGGGAGGGGGTGTTCCGATGGCACATCAGGGGGGCGGATGGCCATTGGGGAGGCCGGCCTCATGTCGGCGCGCCCGGGCTCACAGCCGAAGCGGCTGGAAGAGACCATGCGCGGGCGACTCGGTCGGGAATGCGTGTACGTACCGTCGTGCCGGTTCGGGTTGTACCTGACACTGCGCCACTGGTGCCCGCCCGGCGGCCGGGTGCTGATGTCGCCGGTCAACGACGACGTCATCTTCTTCGTCGTGCTCGCCGCCGGGCTGCGGCCCGTGCAGGCGCCGCTGAATCCGCTGGACGCGTCGATCGACGTCGACGCCGTGCCGGACGAGGTGTGGGGTTCGCTGTCCGCCGTACTGACGACGAACCTGTACGGCAATCCGGATCCGGTGCCCGAACTGCGCAGCCGGTGCGATGCGCTGGGGATCCCGCTGTTCGAGGACGCGGCACATGCCATCGGCAGCGCGGCGGGCGGCCGTCCGGTGGGCACCTGGGGTGACGCTTCCGTCTTCAGCCTGTCCAAGCACGTGGGGGCCAAGGCCGGCGGCATGTTGTCGGTCGCCGACCCCGGTCTGCGCGAGGCGCTGGAGAAGGCAGGCCGCGACCTGCTCGCTCCGGCGCGGACGGCCTCCGAACTGGCCTACGCCGTCCGGCCCTACGCGGAGGCGGCCGTGCGCGGACTGCGGCTGCGGCGCGCGGCCTGGGCCACGATGCGGCTGCTGGGGCTGATGGAGCGCGAGGAGATCCGGATGCCGCTGCGTGCGGACGAACTGGCCTGCGCCGGTGCCCTTGCCCCGGACCTCGGGGCGTACGACTCATGGGTGCGCGTGGACATGCACGACTACCGGCTGCGATCCGGCCGCTTGCGGCTCGGCCGCATCGGACGCAGGCTCGACCGGCTGGACGAGACGCTGGCGCGTTGCCGCTCGGGTACGGAGCTGCTGCTGTCGACGAAGTGGGCGAAGCCGCGCGGGGAGCCGGGCACGGCCCAACCCCTCTTCCGTGTACCGCTCTTCGTCGAGGACCGGGACGCCGCGATCGCTGCGCTGGCGAGCCGCGGCATCATCGTCGGCTACCTCTACGACCCGCCCCTGGACGACTACGCGGGCGCGGACTTCACCGATCTGTCGCCCGCCCCCGAGGGGGCCCGCTGGTTCGCGCGGCACGCCCTGCCCGTTGACCCCCTGCGGGCCCGCGCCGTCGTCGAGGTGCTGGAGGAGTCCGGGGCGCGGCCCGTCGAGGTGCCGAGAGCGCTGGGTTCCTCCCGTGGCTGAGACGCGGGTGCACGAGCCCGCCGCGGCCCGCGCCGACTGCGGCCTGGCGCCGCCCAAGAGCGGTCCCGCGGCCGACTCGATGTTCAAGAACGCCTACTTCCTGATGCTCAGCACCGGCGTGTCCGCCGTGCTCGGCCTGGGCTTCTGGCTGGTGGCGGCGCGCTACTACTCGGAGGAGGCGGTCGGCCAGGGCTCCGCCGCCATCGCCGCGATGCGGCTGCTCGCCAGCATCACGGCGACCACGATGATCGGCGCCGTGGTGCGCTTCGTGCCACTCGCGGGCCGTTCCACCGGTTCGCTGGTGTGGCGTGCCTACGCGGCCAGTTCGGTGGTGGTCGCCGTGGCCGCCGTCGTCTTCCTGCTCACCCTCGACCTGTGGGGGGCGTCGTACGCGCCGCTCGGCACCGCCACCGCGGGGGCGCTGTTCGTCGCGGCCTGCGTGGCCTGGGCCCTGCTCACCCTTCAGGACGGGGTCCTCACCGGGCTGCGCCAGGCCGAGTGGGTGCCGGTCGGCAACGCGGTGTTCTCGGTCGGGAAACTGGCCCTGCTGATCGTCTTCGCCACCGCGCTGCCGGTCCTGGGCATCTTCGTGTCCTGGGCCGTGGCGATCGCGTTCTCGACCGTGCCGCTGGGCTGGCTGATTTTCCGCAAGCTCATCCCGCGGCAGGCCGCGGCGGACCGCCACGTGGAGCCGCCGCGACTGCGCGACATGGGCCGGTTCCTGGCGGGGGACTCGCTCGGCGCCCTGTTCAGCCTGGCGATGATCAACCTGTTGCCCGTGATGGTCGCCGTCCGTTTCAGCGCCGCGGAGAACGGCTTCTTCTACGTGGCGTACACCGTCGGCGGCACGATGGAGTTCATGGCCATCAACATGGCCTCGTCGCTCACCGCCCACGCCTCGCACGACCCGCGCCGGCTCGCCGACGGAGTCCGCGGCGCGCTGCGCCGGATGGCGATGCTGCTGGTGCCGGTGATCCTGGTCCTGGTGGTCTTCGCGCCGCAGATCCTCGCCCCGTTCGACGAGGACTACGCCGAACACGGGTCCACGGTGCTGCGGCTGCTCGCCGCCGGCGCGCTGCCGAGGGTGGCCGTGGAGCTGTACATCGGGGTGCTGCGCGTCCAGGGCCGTACCGGTGCGCTCGCCTTGCTGCAGGGCACCATGTGCACGCTGGTGCTGGGCAGCGCGGCCGTGCTGTTCGAGTCGGCCGGTATCGCGGGCGCCGGGTGGGCGGTGCTCGGCAGCATGACGCTGATGGCCGTCGTCTGCGTCCCCGGTCTGCGCTCCGCGCTGCGCGGCACCGGCAACCGCATACCCGACGACCTGGGCCGCCCCTCCGGCGCCCCCGCCTACGGCACCCGCTGGGCCCGGCTCAACGCGACCGCCGGCTACGGCACGACCTGGGCCCGCCGGGCCGCGTACGAGCACGGGGAGGCCCGCGAGAACCCGGTCACCCTGTTCATAGGCCGCCCCGGGTACGAACGCGAGGCTCTGGAGGCGGACACGCTGGCCCTGATAGTCCGCCCGCACATCGCCGACCGGCCGGCGCACACTGCCGACACGGCGCCGGACTCCGGCCCCCGCGACGAGGAGGGAACCGCCGAGGAGGACACGGAGGCGGACACATCCGACGCAACCACCTCGCGGCACGGGCAGGCCGAGCACGACGGGTCCGGAGCAACGGCCCTGCGGCACGGCTCGGTTGAGCCGCACGGCCCCGCCACACCGCCTTCGCGCCACGGCCCCGCCACACCACCTTCCACACCGCCTTCGCGCCACGGCCCCGCCACACCACCTTCCACACCGCCTTCGCGCCACGGCCCCGCCACACCACTTTCCACACCGCCTTCGCGCCACGGCCCCGCCACACCACCTTCCACACCGCCTTCGCGCCACGAGCGGCACGACCCCGCCCCCGCGCCTCGGCACCATCAGGCACCCGACCGCGACACCCTCCACAGACACCCCTCGAACCCCCGCCCCGCCCCAGCCCGGCCGCCCGCCGAGCCGCCCCGCCCCGACCCCGCGACGTGGGAGCGGCGCCTCAGGTTCGCCCTGTGGGCGCTGCTCGGCGCCGCCGTCGTGGTCTACTGCGCGGCGGCGCGCGGTCTGCCGTGGCTGTCCGATGCGTCCGAGGCCGCCCTCGGCGGGCGGGAGTTGCTGGAGGGGCTGCCGCTCGGGGCGACGGCCGCCGCGGTGCTGATGCTCCTGGTGTACGTGGCCGCGGTGACGCTGTGCTCCCCGGGAGACGCATGGCTGCCCGGCAGCGCACTGGGCGCCTTCACGCTCGCGCTGTACGCCGCGTCCGTGGCTCTGGGCCGGGAACCGCGGCCCGTCGGCGGGGCGTGGTACTCGGAGACGGCCGGTTCCCTCGCGGGCGCGCTGGGCCTCGACGGGGCAGGTCCGCTGTTGCGCTGGGCACCGCCCGTCCTGCTGACGCTGTGCCTCGTACCGCTGTGGTCGCTGCTCGCGCGCGCGGGCGGACGGTTGCGGTGGCCGGGGTGCTGGGCGGTCATGTACCTCGCCGCGGTGGGCGGCTGGGCGTGGCGTCGGGAGCTCGCGCCGTTGGCCCTGCCCCTGTTCGTCCTCCTCGTCCTCCTCGCGCTGCTCCTGTCGCCGCGCCGCGACACCCGGGCAACCGAACTCGCGTACCGCACCACACCCGACGACAGAACCAGGAACTGATCAAGCCCAAGAGCCGAGCCATCAGAGCCGAGCCAACGGAGCCCAGCCAACGGAGCCGAGCCGCCAGGGGGGAACCACCGTGCGTCCGCCAGCAACTCCACGGGAGAGATCCGAGCCGGAACCCGTACCCGGGCAACAGACCCCCGGCAGCCCGGAAGCGCAGTCCGGGGCGGTGCCGGAGTCGGCCGCCCTGCCCGCGACGCCCGAGCCGGCCGTCGTAACGTCCCCGACCGGGCGGACCGCCGCCGTCCGGTCTCCGCGGAAGGCATCAGCCCGCTCCTCCCAGGAGTCGCACGGACCCACCGAGGAACCCGTGACGGATCTTTCCGAACTCTCGGACCTCTCGGACCTCCCGGCCTGGCCGCCCCGGCACGCGTACGCCGCCTGGCCGGCCGTCCCGCTGCCGGCCGCACTCGCCCTGTGGGCGTACGCGGTCACGCACACCGACATCTCCGGCCTCGACGACTTCGGGCTGGTCTCCGCCCTGCACCCGACGTTCTGGCTCGGCCTGGCGGTCCTCACGACCGGCTTCTGGTTCACCGTCCGCGACCCGCGCCGCCGCCATGCCTGGTCCCTGGCGTACGTCCTCGGGCTGCTGGTGATGGAGCGGGCCACCCAGGCCGTGCTCTATCCGACCCCGTTGTACGCCTGGGCGTGGAAGCACGACGCGGTCATCGACCACCTGATGACGTCCGGCGGGCTCCAGACATCCAAAGAGTTCGGCGACATGGCGGTGTACGACCAGTGGCCGGGCTTCTTCGCCGCCCAGGCCGCGCTGGTGCGGCTGACGGGGGTGGACTCCGCAGCGATGTACATGGCCTGGTGGCCGCTGGTGTCCAGCCTGATGCTGCTGCTCCCACTGCTGCTGATCTACCGCACGTTCACCGCGGACCGGCGGCTGGTCTGGCTGGCGGTGTGGGTCTTCTGCGTCGCCAACTGGGTGGGCCAGGACTACTTCTCCCCGCAGTCCGTGGCGTTCGCCCTGCACCTCGGCGTCCTGGCCGTGGTGCTGCGCCGGTACGGCCGCTCGGGCGCGGGCTCCGGTGAGCGGCGGTCCGCCGTGTGGACGCTGGTGATCACCGTCATGGTCGTGGCGATCGTCATCTCGCACCAGCTCACCCCCGGCATGCTGGCCGTCTCGCTGGCCGCGCTCTGCATCACCCGCCGGTACCGCGACTGGACCGCGCTGGTCACCACGCTCGTGATCTTCCTGGCCTGGTGCCTCACGGCCGCGCTGCCCTTCCTGTCCGCCGCGCTGCCCGACATGATCCGCTCCGTCGGCGACGTCAGCGGCAACCTCTCCACCGGTTACGAGGCGACCCCGACCGGCACCGGAGCGGTGGCGACGTCCTGGGTGGCCCGGCTGCTGTCGGGCTCGGTGATGCTGCTCGCTGTGCTCGGTGTGCTGCGTCAGCGCGTGCTGCGCCACCGGGCCCGGCCGCTGCTGCTGCTCGCGGCGGCCCCGCTGCCGATGCTCGCGGCGAGCAGCTACGGCGACGAAATGATCTTCCGGGTGCTGATGTTCATGCTGCCCGGCGCCTGCTTCTTCGCCGCCGCCGCTCTGCTGCCCAAGGTGCGCACCCTGGCCGCCGACGCCGCCGAGCGGGAGGGCAGGCCGCGGGCCGCGGGCGAGGGGCGCCCCAGGTCCGTCGCCGGCCGGTTCGGCACCTGGGTGCCGCTGCTCGCGCTGCTCGCCACAACGCTCGCGTTCGTGCCGAGCTACTCGGGCAAGGACCGGATGAGTTACTTCCCTCCGCAGGAGGTGGACCTCGTCCGGGAGACGTTCGACCGGGCGCCGGAGGGTTCTCTCGTCGTCGCGGCCGACCGGAACTACCCGTTGGCGTACGCTTCGTACTGGAATGTCGACCACTACTGGTTCCTAGAGGACGCTCGCAGCCATGTCGACCAGATCCTCAGGAACCCGGCCGCCACGCTCGCCCGGGACATGTCCGTGGTGGAGCGGCCGGGCCGCGCCTACTTCCTGCTCACCCAGGGGCAGTTCGCCGACTCCGAGATGAACGGCCTGCTCGACGGCGCCGAGTTGCGGCGCATCGAGCGGTCGGTCGCCGCGTCGCCGCTCTTCGAACGGGTGGCGGGCAACGGCGCCGGAGCGGTGTACGTGCTGAAGGGAGCGAGCCGATGACACCGCAGGAACTGGTGATCCGTATGCTGCCGCCGTTCGGCGGCTGGCTGGCCCTCGCCGCGCTCACTCTGCCCGACGCGTCACCGCTGCGGGCCGCGGCGGTCGCCGTCTTCCTGACGGCGGGCCCGGGCGCGGCCGTGGTCAGAATCGGCGGGCCCGCGCTGCGGTCGCGGCCGGCGGAAGGACCCGTCGACCGACGGGACCCCGACTACGGACGCCACTCCGACCTGCTGGAGCGGCTGATGCTGGTGGTCTTCCTGAGCGTGGGCGTCGTCCTGCTCGCCGCGACGGTGCTGATCGCCGGTCATGCCTTCAGCGGGCAGCGCGTGCTGCTGGCGCTCACCGTGCTGACCACGCTCGCCGCGTTCTGCCCGCCGCTGCGCGCATCCCCGCCGCCGAGGACACGGAAGGGTTCTGCTCCGTGAGGTTCTCCCGCCCCTTTCCCCATCGCTTTCCTCGTCCGCATACCCGTCGCTTTCTCCGTCCCTTTCCTCATGCCCTTCCTCTTGTACTTCCTCGTCTCTTTCGCCGGACGCGTGTCGGACACCACCGCAAGCCGAAGTCGCACCGGGACTCGGCCGGCCCCGCGACCCCGGGGCGCCGTCGCCTGCTGATCACCTCCGCCACCGTCGCCTGCGCGGTCCTGGTGGGTGTGCTCGCCCTCCGCGACGCCTCCGGGCCGGCCGCGGGATCGGGCTCGCGGCCCTCCGCGCTCGGTGGCGCGTGCCGGCCCAACGCCCTCCTCGAACCGCCCTGCGGCGCCTGGTTCGGTGCCTTCGTGCCGCACAACAAGCACGATCTGGGGGAGAAGGTCCTCGCCTACGAGAAACACGTGGGCCGCAAGCTCGACATCGTCTACACGTACCACGACATGTCCCGCGTCGAGGGCGCCCGCCTGGAGGGCCGGCTCCTCACCGAGGAGGAACAGGCCGTCGGCCGGGACCACATGCTGCTGCTGTCCTGGGAGAGCAAGTGGTGGGGCGGTACGAAGCGGCAGCAGCCCACCTGGAAGCAGATCGCGGCCGGTGACCTGGACGCCTCGGTGATCGACGTCCAGGCCGGGCGGATCAAGGAGTACGGGAAGAAGGTGTTCCTCTCCTTCGACCTGGAGATGGACACCCGCACGCCGGCCAACGGCACCCCGGAGGACTACGTCCGGGCGTACCGGCACATCCACGACCGGTTCCGCGAACTGGGCGTCGACAACGTCGTGTGGACCTGGATCATCACCGGATACCTGGACCACGCCGACCTGTTCAAGCGGATGTACCCGGGCGACGACTACGTCGACTGGATCGGCTACAACCAGTACAACTACTACCGCTGCCACAACGCGGAATGGCTGACCTTCCAGCAGACGCAGACCGAAACCCACGACTGGATCCGCAGGAACCTCTCCGCCGACAAGCCGCTGATGCTGTCCGAGTTCGGCACCGCCGACGACCCGTCCCGGCCCGAGAGGCAGGCCGACTGGTACGCGCAGGTGCCCCGGGTGCTCAAGAATCTGGACGGGGTCAAGGCCGCTCTCCAGTGGAACTACCGCGATCCGGGGCCGGACTGCGATCTGTCGGTCGCGAACGACGACGCCTGGGCGAGCCTGCGCAAGGCGGTCTCCGACCCGTACCTCAACCAGCCGCCGCAGTGACCGAACGTCCCCACCGCAGTCGGCTCAGCCCGCGAACACGGGCCCGCGTACGACCGCGCGGGCCCGCCGGTACCAGCGCCACGCCACCGTCTTCGGGCCGTCCGGGTACGGCGCGACCCGGACGCCCGTGCCCGCCAGCCAGCCCTCGACGTCGGCGACGGTGTGGCTCTGCCGGACGATGAGGCGGGCGATGCGGTAGCGCTCGTCCCGGTCCGAACTGAGCGCGTGCCGCACGGCCGTCGCCGTCTCGTACCCGGCGTCGGCGGACATCGCCCGCACCCGCGGGCTGTTGTAGCCGTGCGGATAGGCGAGATGCGGGACCGGATGGCCGAGACAGTCCTCCAGCACCGCCTTGGACGTGCGCAGTTCGTGCGCCAGGTCCCGGCCGGACAGCGTGTCCAGCTGGGCGTGCGTCACCGTGTGGCTGCCCACCTCCATGCCGCACTGCTCCAGCTCCGCCGCCCGGTCCAGGGTCATCATCGGGGCGGGCGGCAGCAGGCTGCGTCCGCCCGGGGTGACGGCGCCGGTCGTGAGGTAGGCGGTGGCCGGCAGCGCACGCCCGGCGAGCGCCTCGGCGGTCGGGCCGGGCAGGTCGGCGAAGCCGTCGTCGAAGGTGAGCAGCACGGGCCGGGGCGGAAGCGGAGCCCGCCCCGCGAGGTGGTCGGCGAGCGCGCTGATGGTGACGGGTGTGCGGCCGCTGTCGACGACGGCGTCGAGATGGGCCGCGAACTGCTTCGGTGTGACGGTGAACTCGGCGATCCAGCCGGGCGGGTCGTCCATAACGGCGTGATACAGGAAGACCGGGATGCTCCCGCGGCCCCCCGGTCCGCGGCCCCCCGCGCCGCGGACCGGTTCGCCGCCTCTGCCGCTCGCCCCCGCCGCGTTCATCGCGTCCCCCGGCCGGTCGTACGGAGGGCGCGCCGGGCCCGGACGTAGCCGACGGGGCCGTACAGCATCCCCCTGCGCTGAAGGCGGGACAGGCGCCCTGGCCACGGGTGGCCGCGGGTGTCGTGGTCGCCCGGGGCCCCCCTTCCGTCCGCCGCGCGCGCGGCGGTCAGGGTGCGGGCGTGGGCGAGACCGCGGGGCAGTCGTGCGAGGAACGCCGGCAGCAGGGCCGGGCGGCGCACCAGAACGGCGGTGAGATACGCGGTCAGGCCCGCGCCGTAGCCGTACGCCTGGGTCTCGAGGTCCCGCCAGGTGTCGCGGTGGTGGTGCCACACCAGGGCCTGCGGGGTGTACCGCAGCCGGTGCCCCTGGGCGAGTACGCGGACGAACCCGTAGAGGTCGTCACCGCCCCGGGCGAGCGTTCCCGCGCCGGTGGCCGGGTCGAAGCCGCCGACGGCACGCAGCACCGACGTGCGGAAGGCCATGTTGGCGCCGGAGCCGAACCGCCCCGCGGTGAACGGGAACAGCGGCTCGTCGGCGGGCGGGTCCTCGGGGTCGTACGTGCGCGGGGCGAAGCCCTTCGCGAAGCCGCCGTGGCTCTCCAGCAGTATCTGGGCCGGGGTGCTCAGCCGCGCCGGCAGGATCAGGCCGGTGACGCAGCCGAGACCGGGGTCGGCGGTGAACGGTGCGGCCAGCTCGGTGAGCCAGCGCGGGTCGGCGACGACGTCGTCGTCGGTGAAGGCGATCACCTCGCCGCGGGCGGCCTCGATGCCCCGGTTGTGGGCGACGGCGAGTCCGGGGACGGGCTCGCGCACATACCGCACGCGCTCGCCGTACTTGCGTTCGACCAGGTCCCGGGTCCCGGTCGTAAGGGGCGCGTTGTCGACCACGACGATCTCGAAGTCCGGGTGGTCCTGGGCGAGCAGTGAGTCGAGAGCGCGGGCGAGCTGCTCGGCGCGCTCCCGGGTGGCGACCACGACGCTGGTGAGCGGCGGCTCGGGCAGCTCCTCGGGTGCCTGCCCCGGTGGGCGGCTCTCCCGGGCGAGCCCGGCCAGTACGGCCTTGGGCTCCGCGCCCTCGGGAACCCGGCCGAGCAGCGTGCCGACGGGCCGCCCCTCCCGCCTGACCAGGACGAAGACCTCGCCCGAGGTCACGGGCGGACTGCCGGGCCCGGGTCTGAGCCAGGCATCCTCCCCCCTGAGGTCCAGCTCGGCGACCTGCACCGGTCTGATGCTCCGGAACCGCCGTATCTCGTCCTGCGCGCGCGTTGTACGGGACATGCGACCTCTCCCCCTCGCGTCTTTGCTTCCGTGGTGCCCCGTGGTGCCCCTCGTGTCACGACCGGCGCAGCCGGGCCACGCCCTTCAGCGTCCGTGCGGCCGCCGACGCGAGCCGGGGCCGGTTGCGGACGAAGTGGTGCGCCCGGCGGGCGGGTTCGACGCTCAGCCAGTGCATCGCGGCGCCCGGTCCGGGGCGGGTCGCCGCCCCCTCGTACACGGGCAGTTCGCCCGTCTTCAGCGAGTCCTTGTACTCAGCGGCGCCCCGCCCCAGATCCAGCAGGCCGATACCGGCCGCGGCCGCCGCCTCGGCCATCCGCAGATGCAGCACCAGTCCCGGCGAGAACTTCGCGAACTCCGGGTCGTACGACGGGAACCAGCAGGCCAGGACCGTCGACGAGCGCAGTCCGAAGTGCGCGGCGAGCGGCCGGTCGCCGGCGTACAGCACGGACAGCGTGCCCGCGCACTCGGCCTCCCGGGTGTCGGCGAGCGTGTGCACGAGCCGGGTGATCCACTCCTGCGAGAACCGGTCGCGGCGGCCCGTCCTGCGGTACTGCGCGGACTTCCACTCCATGAGGGTGCGCAGCGCGGCGGGATCACGCTCGTCGAACGCGAAGCGCAGCTCGCCGACCTGGCGGCCGAGCCTGCGCTCCTTGGCGAGCGTGGTTTTGAGGAACTTCGGCGACTGGGCGCGCAGTACGGTCTCGTAGGCGTCGTACCCCTTCTCCACGTCGATGACGTAGGAGGTGTACTCCGCGGCCGCGGCCGGAACGAACAGGCCCTGCTCCGCCTCCAGGTTGTCGAAGGCGAAGCTGGACAGCGAGCAGGCCCGCAGCAGTTCGTCGGCCTCCAGCGCGAAGCCCTGCGGCAGCACCGCGCCCTGGCAGTCGGACACGCCGAACGCCAGCGCCCGGCCCTGTCCCAATGGCCCTCTCTCGTGCGGCAGGAAACCGGCGGCCTCGACTCCCTCGTACACCACCGCCACGCGCGCCCTCGGCCGGACCCGGCCGACCGCGTCGGTGAACTCCGGCTCCATGAACGGGTTCCGTGGCAGACCCGACTTGGCGCGCAGTTCCCGCCAGAGTTCCCTGTCCCCGGCACCGAGCTCCTCGGGCCTCAGCACACGAATGCGTCCACTGCTCAACATGACCCCCCGATCAAGTCCCCCCTGGACACCTCAGGACGGTACCGCCCGAGGTGGGGCCAGGGGTAGGTACCGGACCATCCTGTGTCCAATTGGTGCAGAGGCCGCTATTTCTTTTTGCTGTTTCTTTCCGCTTCTCCTTGCGGACCGTTCGCCCTTCGTCGCCGCATCGGCATGATCACCGGACCGCTCGACACCCCGGGCGACACCGGTCGCCCGGCGGGCCGTCACCCCCGCCCTGACGACCATGCGGCAGCCCTTCGACCGCATCAGGGCCGAAATGGTCCGTATGTCCTCGCCCGGATCGCCGACGAGGGCACGGCGGGTGTGATCCTGCCGACAGATCCGGTGGTACGAGGCGGGGCGCAGCCGCTCCAACTCCCGCAACCGGAACGGCCGTCACGGATGTGAAAGCAGTAGCCGTCCGGTTCGCGTCGAGTCGAGGGGGCTTTCCATCCGTATTCTCTGATCATGGCAGCACCCACCGCGTATTCACTGATCGCCACCGACCTGGACGGAACTCTGCTCCGCGGGGACGACACCCTCTCCGACCGGTCGGTCGCCGCGCTCCGGCGGGTGGTGGCGGCAGGCGCGCGGCACCTCGTGGTGACCGGCCGCCCGGCGCCCAGGGTGCGGCCGCTCCTCGACGACCTCGGGAGCAACGGGCTCGCGGTCTGCGGACAGGGCGCGCAGGTGTACGACGCCGGCGCGGACCGTCTGCTGTGGTCCGTCACCCTGGACCGGGAGCTGGCCGAGACCGCGCTCGGCAAGATAGAGGCCGAGGTGGGACAGGTGTACGCCGCGGTCGACCAGGACGGCGTCGACGGACTCACGCTCATCGAACCGGGCTACCTGATGCCGCACCCGACCCTCCCCGCGGTACGGGTCGGCCGGCGTGACGACCTGTGGTGCGAACCCATCAGCAAGGTGCTGCTGCGCCACCCCGAACTGAGCGACGACGAGTTGGCGGCGACGGCGCGATCGGTGGCCGGGTCGCTCGCGACGGTCACCATGTCCGGCCCCGGCACCGTCGAACTCCAGCCAAGCGGTGTCACCAAGGCCACCGGTCTCGCCCTGGCCGCCGAACACCTGGGCCTCGGCCCGGACCGGACCATCGCCTTCGGCGACATGCCCAACGACATCCCGATGTTCGACTGGGCCGCCTACGGCGTGGCGATGGCCAACGCCCACCCCGAACTCAAGGCCGTGGCCGACGAGATCACCCTGTCGAACGAGGACGACGGCATCGCCGTCGTCCTCGAGCGGCTCTTCCCCGGGCCCCGGTAGACGCCGACGCGGGGCCTAGTCGACGCCGACCGGGCCTAGTAGGCCCCGAAGACGTTGTCGATCGAGCCGTAGCGCGCGGCCGCGTAGTTGCAGGCGGCGGTGATGTTCGCGACCGGGTCGTACGAGTCCCAGGACGTGCCGGCGACGTGGTAGGCGCGGAAGGTCGGGTCGATGACCTGCAGCAGGCCCTTGGACGGCGTGCCCGCGGCCGCGTTGGAGTCCCAGAGGTTGATGGCGTAGGGGTTGCCCGAGGACTCGCGGATGATGTTGCGGTAGATGCCGTCGTACGTCCCCGGGATCCCGTGCTCCGCCATGACCTGGAGCGACGCCCGGATCCAGCCGTCGAGGTTGTTGGCGTACCCGAGCGAGGAGGCGGTGGTCACGGTGGGGGTGGCCGCGGACGCGGTGGTCGCGCCGATGAGCGGGAGCGCCAGAACGGCTATTCCGGTGCCGGCGACGGCGAGCTTGCGGGCGAGGCGGGCTGTTCTGGTGCGGCGGGGCTGACCGGCTGCGGACATGGCGAGTTCCTCTCCGGCGCCTGCGAGGTGAGCTGTCGGGTTCGGGCGGGAGCTGCCCGGCCGCGCCCTGACGGACGCGACTGCACCCCCAGCCGTCCCGGTACGCCTTTGTGGCGTCCGGTGCGGCGACTTACCTGGGTCCCCCGCTCCTGCCGTGCGCGAAGTGTGTTCGTCGATGAGTCTCGGGCCGGGCGGCGGCAGGATTCGGCGTCCACCCGACGGCCGGGAACGTATGCGAGAGCACATGTCCGGAACAAGTACCGGATTCACACCTCGCCCCTATTGACCTTGATCTGAGGTGTTTGGGGTGCTTGATCCTTTGCGGTCGCCAAGTATCAACTCGCCACGGTAAGAGGTGAGTCGTCTCCGGAGAGGGTGAAGTCGGCTCGCGTGGCGAAGTGAGGCAAGTCACGGGCTTCCGCAAGAACGGCAAATCGGGCAATGAGCCCAACTCATTGTCAACCAGACGTTCGTGGGATCCGCTTCTCCCAGGTCCGGTGGAAGACCACCTCGCCGCCGTCCGTGCAGACCACCTCGTCGGACGTGACGAAGTCCGCCCCGTCGCACCTGATCTCCGAACGCGTGCGGACCGTCGTGTCCCACGCCGTCTCGGGACGGTGCAGCCGGATCGACCAGTCCGAGCGGGTGCGGGCAGAGAGGGGGTCCCGCTCGTTGATCGTGTACGTCTCCAGCGCCTCCTCCGTGCTCTCCAGCCCGTCGGGGTACATACGGGTGCCGTCGCGGCACGGGTCGACCTCGACCCGCCACTCGCCCTTGGCCACATCACGCACCACGAGCCGCTGCGGGCGCGGTTCGTCCAGTGTGGCGGGGGAGTTGACGCCGAGCGGTGCTGACTGCTCCGGCTCCTCGAACGTGACCGTCCCGCCCGACTCACGGCCTCGGACCGGCAGTTCGAGGAAGCTGCCCACAGGGTCCAGGGTGAAGCCCGCCGCCGAGTCCGGCCGGGGCCAGATCCACGGCCAGTACGCGGAGGAGACGGCGAGCCGGATGCGGTGGCCGGCCGGGAAGGCGTGGCCGACGCCGTTCAGCTCGAAGGCGACCTCCTCGGTGGCACCCGGCGTCCACGGCACCGCCCGCTCCGGGCCCCGCCGCGCCGACAGGTTCAGCACACCCCGGGTGACCAGGGTGGAGGCACCGTCGGGAGCCACGTCGCACACCCGGGCGATCACCTGCCCGCCCGGCACCTCGGAGGTCAGCCGCAGCCGCACCCCCGGCCGCCCCAGCACCCAGGTCTCCTCGCCCACCTCGAACTCGAAGCACACCGACCGTGCGTCCTCCTCCCGCTGGTCGGGCGGCAGGTCGGCGTCGTCGCCCATGGGTACGACACGGCCGGCGTCGAGGCCGGTGTGCTGCGGGGAGCGGACGAGCAGCGGGCTGCCCCGGAGGACGTGCGTGACGGTCTTGACGTGGGGGGAGGGCCAGGCCTGCTCGCCGACCCAGCGGCCCGGCAGCGTCTCGTACCCGGTCGCCGGGGGGTGAGAGTCGCTGACGTACGCACGCAGCAGCGGCTCGGCCATGGCTCCGGTGTCGGCCCCTTTCAGCCAGTGGTCCCACCAGCGCAGGGTCTCCTGGAGGAAGCCGATCGCCGGGCCCGGCGGCAGGCCGCGGTCGGGGTACTGGTGCGGCCAGGGGCCGATCAGGCCGCGGACGCGGTCGGGCGGGAGGTGTTCGACGAGCCCGAGCACCGTGTCGCGGTAGGGGTCGTGCCAGCCGCCCACCGCCAGGACGGCGGCCCGGATCGCCCCGTAGTCCTCGCGGACGCTGTCCCGGCGCCAGTAGTCGTCCCGGGTCTGGTGGTCCAGCCAGGTGTGGAGGAACGGCTCCACGGATTCCAGGCGCCCGAGCCACAGGTCCCGCCAGGCCTCGCCGGCGTACAGCGGGTCGGGCGGCCTGCACACGCGGGAGAGCATCCCGGCCGCCCGGGCGTGCATGCCGGCCGCGAGGACGGAACCTCCCATGTAGTGCACGTCGTTGTCATAGCGGTCGTCCGTGGAGCAGACCGCGACGACCGCCTTGAGCGGCTCGGGCGCGAGGGCCGCGATCCGGAGGGAGTCGAAGGCGCCCCGGGACACGCCGAACAAGCCCACCTTGCCGTCGCACCACGGCTGCGCGGCGAGCCAGTTCACCACCTCGACACCGTCGGAGAACTCCGTGCCCGTGTACCCGTCCGCGGGCACGCCCTCGCTGTTGCCGTGCCCGCGGGCGTCGACGCGGACGCAGGCGTAGCCGTGCCCGGCGTACCAGGGGTGGCGCTGCCGGTCGCGGGGCGCGGTCCGGTCGGTCAGCCGGCCCGGGAGGTACTCGAGAAGCGCCGGCACGGGCTCGCCCGTCAGGGGGCGCCACACCCGCGCGTGGAGCCCGGGCCCGTCCGGGAGCGGGATGCGCAGGTCCTCATGGGCCGTCTCGTAAGGGAAGGACGTACGGATGTGCACCACGTTCCACTACTTCCATGCAAATCTACAGAAGTCCGTCTATATCAGGTGATCGAAAACATACCCGTCGTGATGTGGTACCGCCTGGCCTGACAGGGGTACTCCCGGTCGGGCGAAGTCGGAACTGCGGGAGGTGGGCGCTCGTGGTGATCGAAACGTGACCGGATACGCTGACTTGAGTGATGGCAGCGACCTATCGACAAACCGTGTAATCGCCAGTAGACACCAGCAGACAGGAGACCCCTCGTGACCGTCGTCGGGCCGTTCGGGCTGAGCGTGCGGGACCAGGCTCTGGAAGCCGATGTCCAGGCCGGATTGGCGGCCGTCGAGGAGGGTTTGTTCGAGGCCACCAAGAGCGAGGTCCCCTTCATCACTGAGGCCGCCCAGCACCTCGTGCGGGCGGGCGGGAAGCGGTTCCGGCCGCTGCTCGTGATGCTCGCCGCCCAGTTCGGGGACCCGTACGCGCCGGGGATCGTGCCCTCGGCGGTCGTCGTCGAGCTGACCCACCTGGCGACGCTGTACCACGACGACGTGATGGACGAGGCGGAGGTCCGGCGCGGGGTGGCCAGCGCGAACACCCGCTGGGGCAACTCGGTCGCGGTCCTGACGGGTGACTTCCTGTTCGCCCGTGCCTCGCACATCCTGGCCGACCTCGGGCCGGAGGCGGTCCGTGTCCAGGCCGAGGCGTTCGAGCGCCTGGTGACCGGGCAGATCCTGGAGACGGCCGGGCCGACGGACGGACGTGACCCGGTCGACCACTACCTCGACGTGCTCGGCGGCAAGACGGGCTCGCTGGTCGCGGTGTCGTGCCGATTCGGCGCGATGATGTCGGGCGCCGACGAGACGGTCGTGGACGTGCTGACGCAGTTCGGCGAGAGGCTCGGTGTCGCCTTCCAGCTCGCGGACGACGTCCTGGACATCGCGTCCGACTCCCGCGAATCAGGCAAGACCCCGGGCACGGACCTGCGTGAGGGCGTCCCGACGCTGCCGGTACTGCGCCTGCGCGAGCGCGCGGCCCGGCTGGGCCTGGCCGAGGACATCGCCCTGTGCGAGCTGCTCGACTCCGACCTGTCCGACGAAGCCCGGCACGCCGAGGCGCTGGCCGGCCTGCGATCCCATCCGGCGCTGGAGCAGGCCCGCAGGGACACCGTGCGGTACGCGCAGGAGGCCCGGTCGGCCCTGGCCCCGCTGCGGGAGTGCGACGCGAAGGCGGCACTCCTGGAGCTGTGCGACGCGGTGGTGCACCGGGCCGGCTAGTCGCGGCCTCGAGTGAATCAACCTGTGTGGCGCACGTCACATATCTGGACTGAGTCCAATCTGAGATCGCTTCCGTATGCATGCCCAGAAGCTGACGCAGGGGGCGTCAGCTGCCATACGGGGAGCTAAAAGCATCATGGGCATGAACACGACGTCTTCGAAGCGCCGTAAGAGCCTCGTGGCCGCCGCCGTCGCGGTGGCCGCCGCCGGCGGTGTCGCCGCCGCGATGATTCCCGCCTTCGCCGCCGAGGGCACCCGCGTCGACCACGCGGGCCACGCCGGCCAGGGCATCGTCACCCAGAGCGGAACCACCCACGGCGGCAGCGGCGGGACGATCCTCGCCGCCAGCCTGCGGGGCGCCAACGAGGTGCCCGTGGCCGGCGGCCCGGCCGTCGGGGACGAGAACGGGGCCGCGCTCGAGTTCATCAGGGTCAAGGGCGACAGGGTGTCCGTCGCCGTGACCTGGCGGGGCACGGGAAAGCCGACCCTGCTCCACATCCACCAGGGCGCCAGGGGCACCAACGGCGGCGTCAAGGTCGACTTCACCAGGCTGCTGGAGAACAGCAGGCGCCACAGCGTCACCGGGACCGTCAAGGTCGAGGACCCGGCCCTGCTCGACGCGCTGAAGTCCGACCCCGGTTCCTTCTACGCCAACCTGCACACGGCCGAGTTCCCGGGCGGCGCCGTCCGCGGCCAGCTCCACAAGGTCACCACCGCGTTCGACTTCCGGCACGCCCTGGCCAACTTCCAGGCGTCCGTGGTCAAGGGCAAGCAGATCTACGAGTGCAAGCCCGCCGAGGGCGGCGGCCACGCCTTCGCCCAGCGGGACGTCAGCGCCCTGCTCGGCGGCCACATCGCGCACTCCTTCGTCAAGCCCAACTCCGGTACCCCGCAGTGGATCGCACCTGATCGCAGCGCGGTCACCGGGTCGCTGATCTCCAAGACCCCGAACGGCGACAAGAACATCCCCGAACTGGACCTCAGGGCCACCCAGTCCGGCAAGCACCACGGCCTGCTCGCCGGCACCGCGGAGATCCTGCGGCTGAACACCGTCGGCGGCGTCGCCCCGGCCGGCTCCTGCACACCGGGCACCATCACCGGAGTGCCTTACCAGGCGGACTACGTGTTCATCCAGCGCTGAGCCACCAGTTGGCGAGGGCGGCCCCTCTCCCGTACGACCCCTACGGGTCGGGGGAGGTGCCGCCCTCTCACGTCATACCCCAGGTGTACGCCGAGTTGATCCCGCGGGCTGACGTATCCCCTCCGCCGATTTGGTCAGATGGAGACCACGGAAAACACCACTCCTCACCGATTCGGGTGAGAATGGCGGCTCAGGGTGGGACTTGGTGCGAGGACGAGACGAGACGGACAGCCGCCGCCGACGACGGAGGTAAGGCACACATGGCACCGTACGAATCCGACGACAGCACGAGCGCCGGGGAGGTCGAGGACCTCCGCGCCGGGCGGCGCAGGGCGGCGCGGTACATCGTCCCGGTCACCGTGGTGGGGGTGGCGGCGGCGACCATCGGGCTCGTCCCGGCGCTCGCCGACTCCGGCGACCCCGACCTGCCGAAGATCAGCGCCCAGCAACTCATCGAGAAGATCGCCGAGTCGGACGTACAGCGGCTGTCCGGCACCGTGAAGATCAGCACGGATCTGGGACTGCCCGACCTCGGCGGCCTGGAGAGCGGCCTGCTGTCCGGTGCCACGAGGTCCGGTGACGACGGTTCCTCCGCGGACCCGTCCGCCAGACTGACGGAGCTCGCCTCCGGCACGCACACCCTGCGCGTCTCGGCCGACGGTCCGGACAAGCAGAAGCTCTCGCTGCTCGAGAACGCCGCCGAATACAGCGTGATCCACAACGGCAAGGACGTCTGGGGCTACGACAGCGAGTCCAACGAGGTCTACCACTCCACCGCGTCCGGCAGCGCGGACCGGCGCGAGAAGCACGAGCAGGACGTCCCGGCCACGCCCAAGGAGTTCACCGAAGAGGCCCTGAAGGCGGTCGACGACACCACCTCCGTCACCGTCGAGGGCACCGCGCAGGTCGCCGGCCGGGACGCGTACCGGCTCGTCGTCAAGCCGAAGGGCTCCGGTTCCACCGTCGGCGCGATCAGCGTCGCCGTGGACGCCGAGACCGGGCTGCCGCTGAAGTTCACGCTGACCCCGGCGAGCGGCGGCGCGGCCGTGATCGACGCCGGCTTCACCCGGATCAGCTTCGCCGAGCCGGCCGCCTCCACCTTCGACTTCACGCCGCCCGAGGGCGCGAAGGTCACGGAGGAGGACGACGCGGCCACGAAGGCACCCGAGGGCTTCCGGAAGTCCGACGAGGAGGACTTCGCCAAGGGCCTCGACGGTCTGAAGGTCATCGGCGAGGGGTGGAACTCCGTCGCCACCTTCGACACCGGCGGCGAGGGCATGCCGTCCGCTTCCGGCGGCGGAGACCTCGGCGGCTTCCTCGGCTCGTTCGGCGACCAGGTGAGCGGCAAGTTCGGCAAGGGCACGGTCTTCTCGACCCGCCTGATCAACGCGCTGGTCACGGACGACGGCACGCTCTACGTGGGCGCGGTCACCAAGGACGCACTGGTGAAGGCGGCCGACGCCGGGCAGTGAGAAACGTACGTAAGCACCGTACGCGTACGACGAATCGAGGGAGCCGATGGACGAACCGTCCGCCACGGAGCCGGACACGGAGGGCGCGGGGGACAGCGTCATCGCCACCCGTGCGCTCACCAAGCGCTACCGCGGCGGGCAGCTCGCCGTCGACGGTCTCGACCTGACCGTCCCGGCGGGCAGCGTCTTCGGCTTCCTCGGTCCGAACGGATCCGGCAAGACCACCACCATCCGCCTGCTGATGGGCCTGATCGAACCGACGTCGGGCACGGCACGCCTCCTGGGCCGGCCCATGCCCCGCGCCACACGCTCGGTGCTCCCGCACGTCGGCGCCCTCATCGAGGGACCGGCTCTCTACGGCTTCCTCTCCGGCCGCGAGAACCTCCTGCGGTACGACGCCGCCGACCCGACCTCCGACCCGCGCACCCGGCGCGCCCGCGTCGCATCCGCGCTGGACCGGGTGGGGCTCGCGGCGGCCGCGGGCAAGAAGGCGAAGGCGTACTCGCTGGGCATGAAGCAGCGCCTGGGCCTCGCGGCCGCGCTGCTGCAGCCGCGCAGGCTCCTCGTGCTCGACGAGCCGACCAACGGACTCGACCCGCAGGGCATGCGCGAAATCCGCGCCCTAATCCGGGAGCTGGCCTCCGACGGCACGACCGTCTTCCTCTCCTCGCACCTGCTCGACGAGATCGAGCAGGTGTGCACGCACGCCGCGGTGATGGCCCAGGGGCGGCTGATCACCCAGGGGCCCGTGGCGGACCTCGCGGCGGGAACCCGCGGCCGGCTGGTCGTGACCACCCCGGACACGGGGGAGGCGGCCCGGGTGCTGAAGGAACAGGGCGCCGCGGACGTCGTCGTCACGGACGACCGGGTGACCGCGGAACCCCCGGACCGCGACCTCGCCGACCTGAACACGGCGCTGGTGACGGCCGGCGTCCGCGTCCGCGGCTTCGGGGTCGAACGGGCCTCGCTGGAGGACGCGTTCGTGGCGCTCACGGGGGAGGGGTTCGATGTCGCAGGCTGAAGTCGCCCCTGAAGCGCGCCGCAGACCAAGCCCGTTGTGGACCTTCGGACTGCTGCGCAGTGAACTGTCCACCACCTTCCGGCGCTGGCGCACACTCGCACTGCTCGGCGTGCTGGCCGCGGTACCGATCCTGGTCGGGATCGCCGTGAAGATCGAGACGAGCGACGGCTCGTCGGCCGGCGGCGGGGGTGGCGAGGGCCCCGCGTTCATCTCGCAGATCACCAACAACGGCCTGTTCCTGGTCTTCACCGCGCTGGCCGCGACGCTCCCCTTCTTCCTGCCGATGGCGATCGGCGTCGTCGCGGGCGACGCGATCGCCGGCGAGGCGAACGCGGGCACCCTGCGCTACCTCCTGGTCGCCCCGGCCGGCCGCACCCGCCTCCTGCTCACCAAGTACGCGACCGTCATGGCCTTCTGCCTGGTCGCCACGCTCGTGGTGGCGCTCTCGGCGCTGACGGTCGGCGCACTGCTCTTCCCGCTCGGCGACCTGACGACCATCTCCGGCACACGGATCGGCTTCGCCGAAGGCCTGGGCCGGGCCCTGCTGATCGCCCTGGTCGTCGCAGCGTCACTGATCGGCGTGGCGGCCCTCGGCCTGTTCGTCTCCACCCTGACGAACAGCGGCATCGCGGCGATGGCGACGACGGTGGGCCTGCTGATCACCGTCCAGATCCTCGACCAGATCCCCCAGCTCCACGCGATCCAGCCGTACTTCTTCTCCCACTACTGGCTGTCCTTCGCCGACCTCATGCGCGACCCCGTCTACTGGGACGACCTGGTGAAGAACCTCGGCCTCCAGGCCCTGTACGCCGCGGTCTTCGGCTCGGCGGCCTGGGCACGCTTCACGGCGAAGGACGTGACGACCTAGTGCCGCGTCAGCCGGCGCGGCACTGGCTCGCGTCGCGGGCCAGGCGGGAATATGACGACAGGGCCCGGTTCAGGCGGCCTCGTGGGGGAAGCGGGCGAGCGGTGCGTCCTGCGCGAAGAACGTCTTCGCCCGGGCGAGGGCCTCGGTGTCCTTCAGTACGTCGCCGGCCTTGCTGCCGTTGCCGAGCAGGACTCCGCCGAAGCGCATACCGAGGTACGCGGCCGAGTTGTTGAGGGTGCCGATCAGCGGGTCGGCGACCGTCCGCTCCTCGTCCGCGAGCGCGGTGACACCCCAGAGCGTGCGCCCGGCCATCGTGGCCTTGAAGCCGACACCGGGGATGCGCAGCCAGCCCGACCAGTGGTCGAGGTAGCGCTTGGTGTGCGCGGACACCGAGTACCAGTACAGCGGCGACGCGATCACGATGTCCGTCGCCGCGAGAGTGGCGTCGAGCAGCAGGGCCGCGGCGCCGTCCGTGGGGCGCACGTGGTCGCTTGCGTGCCGCTGGTCCACGAAGTCGGGCAGCGGATGCTCGGCGAGGGCGATCCACTGCTGCTCGACGTCCGGGGGCAGCTGCTCGGCGGCCCTGCGCGCGAGCAGTTCTGTGTTGCCTTCGGTACGGCTGCTGCCCAGGACGAACAGGAAGCGGCGGGTCATGGGGTCTCCCGGATGGTCGGCGCGGAATTTAAAGGCATGTGCATTATATGCTCACGCAATTAATTGTCCAGGGTGTGCCCGGACGGGACTGGCCGGGTTCAGCGGCGCCGCACGGCCGTCCCCGTGAGACGGGCCAGCGGCCCGGTCCCCCGGGGTGGCTCGCCGCCCACGTCACCCAGGCGCCAAGCGGGCACCCAGGGCACGCGATACACGTCGATCACCGACTCGATCCCCCTGAGGGCCTGTGCCAGCGGCCGCGGCAGCCGCCCCGGCGCGTCCGCGACGAGCACGACGGCGTCCAGGTCGAGCCCGGCCGGGGCGTCCCCCCGCCGGAACACCTCCACGGCGCGCAGGGCCGCCACCAGTCCGGCGGCGTGCGTGCGGGCGACGAGCAGCACCGAGTGCGGGGCATCGGGACCGGGCCAGTCGCGGCCGCAGTCGTGACCGCCGTAGACGGCGGCGAGGGTGGAGACACCTGCGCCGCCATGGGTGCCGACCCAGGAGTACCGCCGTGCCGCGGCGTGACCGGGGGCGCCTTCCGGCCCCACTGTCTCCGGCCCCGCCGTTCCCGCGTCCACCGGCCCGCGGATCCAGATCTCCGGACCCGGCCGGCCTTCCGTCCGCATGCCGCGCGCTCCTCCCTCCGCGATGCCCGCCGCAGCGCCTCGCCCCGTGACAAGGCGTGAGTTCCTGGAACGAGCCTGTGACGCCACGGTGACGTGAGAATCGCGGGCGAGCGGCGAGACTCAACAGTAGTCGTACGAACCGATCTTGACGCTGAGGGAGCACGCACCCGGCGGCGGGAGGGAGCACCATGGAAACCGAGCGCGCTGTACGGCGACTCCCCGACGCATCCGAGTGAGGGAACCGATGTCTCGACTCAGCCGCGACACGAAGCGGGAACACCCGCGCGCCGTACGCCCGGCCGCTGCCGAAGCGGCACCGATCGACGTCCGCGTCACCGCCGCCGGCCCGGGCGCGGACGGCGCGTCGGTGGGCGGCGTACCGGTCGTCGCGGCCGCCGGCGAGGAGATCCAGCACGCCGTCCTGACCCACCTCCACCGCGTCGCGCTCGCCACCGGCCGGCCCGTCCTCGCCACGGTCCACGACGAACGGCTCGGCTACGTCGTACCCCTCCGGGTGAATCCGGACGGTTCGAGCGAGTTCGCCGCCGAGCCCGTACGGGTGGCCCCGCCGGGGGAGCCGGAGGACGTGCCCCAGCGGGCAGAGCGCGACAAGCCCACGCGTGTCATGCGCCCGGTCCCCGAGCCGGTACGGGACGCCACCCCCACGTTTCCGCCGAGGGAGGCGGAAGAGCCGCGGGGGTTCTCGGACAGAGGCACCCGGGCGGAGGAGTCACGGGCGTTCGCTGAGGCGGCCCCCACGTTTCCGCTGCGAGCCGTCCCGGAGCCGGCCGAGGCCGCGGCACCCGGCACGGTCGCGTCACCGACGGGGGCGTTCGGCCCGCCACCGGTGATGGACGCAAACCCGGCTTCCCGAACCGACGCCTGGCCCACACCGCCGACCGCGCCCGCACGGGGAGAGGGGGGCACCCCCGCACCGGCCCCGTACCAGGCACCCCCCTCCGCCCCGGCCCGCCACCAGGACTGGCCCCCCGCCCCGCAGCCGATCCCGGAGCCCACTCCGGCCCCGGCCCCGGCCGCCAACCACAACCCTGCCCCCGCGCCTCGCCCGGACCGGGCCCTCGACCCCGACCCCAAGCCCACCCCCGCCAGGGGATTCGACGCCGTTGCCGAAGCCGTGCTCGGGGACGAGCCGTTGGCCGCCGGCGAGGGCGCCGCGCCGCCGCTCCTCGCGGAGCCGGTCGCGCGGATCAACGAGGCCGTCAAGTCGGGCCGGATCGACGCGGCAGCGGATTTGGCGGAGCGGACCGTGACAGAGGCGTCGGGAACGCTGGGGCCGGAGCATGCCGAAGTGCTCCGGCTGCGCGAACTCAGCGCCTACATCGCCTACTTGACCGGTGACCCGGTCCGCTCCTTCCACCTCTCCCTCGACCTCGCCCGCATCCACCGCCGCGAGCGGGACGCGGAGGCGGCGTACGGCAACGTCCAGAGCGCGGCCACCGCCTGGCGGGCCGTGCGCAACCCGGTGCAGGGCCTGGACCTGGGCGTGGACCTGATCGCCCTGTGGAGCGAGCTCACCGCGGAGGAGGGCCCGGCCGTCGACGACATCGAGCAGCTGGAGTCGGCCCGGGCGCGCATGACCCGCCTGGCCGAACGCGCCCGCAAAGCGGAGTCCGCGGGGAGCTGACGCGGACGCCGGCTACGACGACAGCTGCCACACCGCGTGGGCGATGGCGTCGCCGTTCCGGTCCAGCGCCGTGTCGTTGATGTTGGACGTGGTGTCGCAGGACGAGTGATAGCAGCGGTCGAAGGCCCGCCCCGCGGTACCGCCCCATTTCGCCGCCTGCGCCGCCGTCTTGACGTAGTCGGCACCGCTGAACAGACCTCCGACGGGGATGCCCACGTTCTTGAAGGGCGCGTGGTCGGAGCGGCCGTCGCCCTCGGTCTCCGGCTCGGTGGCGATGCCGAGGCCGGTGAAGTAGTCCTTGAACGTCTTCTCGATCGCGGGGTCGTCGTCGTAGACGAAGTAGCCGGGGTTCGGCGAGCCGATCATGTCGAAGTTCAGATAGCCGCTGATCTTCGCGCGGTTCGCCGGCGAGAGGTTCCTGACGTAGTGGCGGGAGCCGACCATGCCCAGCTCCTCCGCGCCCCACCAGGCGAATCTCAGGTGCTTGGCGGGCTGGTAGCCGGCCCGGGACACCGCGAGCGCGGTCTCCAGGATGGCCGCCGAGCCGGACCCGTTGTCGTTGATTCCGGGCCCGGCGGTGACGCTGTCGAGGTGGGAGCCCGTCATGATCACCTGGTTGGTGTCGCCGCCGGGCCAGTCGGCGATCAGGTTGTAGCCGGTGCGGCCGGAGGACGTGAACTGCTGGACCGTGGTGGTGAACCCGGCCGCGTCCAGCTTGGCCTTCACATGGTCGAGGGAGGCCTTGTAGCCGGCGCGGCCGTGTGCCCGGTTGCCGCCGTTGGCAGTGGCTATGGACTGCAGCTGGGTCAGGTGCGCCTTGATGTTGGCGACGGGCAGGTCGGGCGCGGCGGCCACCGCGGACTCGGGCGCGGGCGCCGCGCCGGCTATGGATCCGCCGGCCAGCAGGGTGACGGCCGCGACGGCACCGGCAGCGGTGGCACGCCCGGAAACGGAGAGCTTCATGTGGGGGCTCCGAATTCCTTGGGAATCACGGGGATTCCACAGTGAATGGGGTGCCAGGATGGTGAAGCCGAAACTGACTCTCCGTCAAGAGCGCTATCTGGACAGGTTGTTCGCATACCGGAAACGAGGGGCCGGGAAGCCGGGCGGGTTCCGCGGCACTAGTGCACGCAGAACTCGTTGCCCTCCGGGTCCGTCATGACCACCCACTCCCCGGCAGGCTCCTTCACGCGCCGCAGCACATTCGCCCCCAGCGCCAGCAGCCGCTCGACCTCCTCCTCGCGCCGCCCCTCGCCCGGGTGAAGATCGAGATGGAGACGGTTCTTGACGGTCTTGGGCTCCGGCACCCGCTGGAACAGCAGCCGCCGCCCGAGCCCGGTCCCACTGTCCTCGTCATAGGGGTCCTCGGGATGCCGTACGGCGATCAGGTCCCGGAAGGCCGCCCGACCGTGGAACTCGACGGTGGCCGCGCCGGACAGCGCACCGAGGTCCAGCAGCCGTTCGACGAGGGCGCTGTTGTCCTCGGCCTCGTAGCGGAGCGCGGCGGCCCAGAAGTCGGCCTGCGCATGTGGGTCGGCGGAGTCGACGACGAGCTTCCAGTGCACGGGGGCGGGTGCGGATGCGGGGGTCTGCGTCATGCGCCACTTATAGCGGCCCGGGGCCTCCGGCAGGGCTGGAACTCGTCGTGAGGGAAGACCGCCCAGCCCGTTCGGCGCTGAGGACGAGGCCGTTCCGGCCGAACGGGGGTCTGGGGGGAGGGAGCCCCAGGATCAGGCGTCCACAGGATCAGGACTGGGCCTGCCGACGCGGGACGGGCCCACCCTGCTGGTCCGGCGCGCGGTGCGCCACGCGTCGGCCGTGAGCAGCGTCAGTGCCAGCCACACCAGCGCGAACCCGGCCCACCGCTCGGCCGGCATGGCCTCGTGGAAGTAGAGGACACCGAGCAGGAACTGGAAGACCGGCGTCAGGTACTGCAGCAGCCCCAGCGTGGACAGGGGCACGCGGATCGCGGCCGCGCCGAAGCAGACGAGGGGGAGCGCGGTCACGACACCGGTCGCGGCGAGCAGCGCGGCATGGCCCGGGCCCTCACTCGTGAACGTGGAGTCCTCGTTTGCGGTGAGCCACAGCAGATAGCCGAGAGCGGGCAGGAACTGGATCGCGGTCTCGGCAGTCAGCGACTCGATGCCGCCGAGGTTGACCTTCTTCTTCACCAGGCCGTACGTGGCGAACGAGAAGGCGAGGGTGAGGGAGATCCACGGCGGCTGCCCGTATCCGATGGCCAGCACCAGGACGGCGGCGAAGCCGACGCCGACCGCCGCCCACTGCACGGGCCGCAGCCGCTCCTTCAGGATCAGCACGCCCATCGCGATGGTGACCAGGGGGTTGATGAAGTAGCCGAGCGAGGCCTCGACCACATGGCCGGAGTTCACGGCCCAGATGTAGACGCCCCAGTTCAGGGTGATGACGGCCGCGCCCAGGGCGACCAGTCCGAGCCTGCGCGGCTGCCGCAGCAGCTCACCGGCCCAGGCCCAGCGCCGCACGAAGACCAGCGCCACCGCGACGAACACGAGGGACCACACCATCCGGTGGGCGAGGATCTCCACCGCTCCGGCGGGCTTGAGGAGGGGCCAGAAGAGGGGGACGAGGCCCCACATCCCGTACGCCGCGAACCCGTTCAGCAGACCTGTGTGCCGCTCACCCTTCGACTTCCCGGTCACGGGTCCTCCTCACTCGCCTCGCTGCTCCGGTGCAGCAAGCACGAAGGTAACGCCGAGGACCCTCGCCTGTCATGCCTGTATCGCCATACGGTCATGACAGGCGAGGGTGGGTGCCTGTGCGGGGGTGATCAGCGGTGATCAGCCTTTGAGTGCGGCCGCGATCGACTCCGCGATCGGCGTGGTCGGGCGGCCGGTCAGCCGGGACAGGTCGCCGGTGACGACACCCAGCTCGCCCTTCTCGATGGACGCGTCGACGCCCGCCAGGATCGCGGGGAGGGGTGCGGGCAGCCCGGCGCCGGCCAGGATCCCGGTGAAGGCCTCGACGGAGACCGCGTTGTAGGCGATCTCCTTGCCGGTCTGCCTGCTGAGCTCGGCCGCGTACGCGGCGAAGGTCCAGGCGGTGTCGCCGCCCAGCTCGTACGTCTTGTTCTCGTGGCCTTCGCCGGTCAGCACCGCGACGGCCGCGGCCGCGTAGTCGGCACGCGCGGCGGAGGCGACCTTGCCCTCACCGGCTGCCTGGACGACCGCCTGGTACTCGAGGACCGGGGCGAGGTTCTCGGTGTAGTTCTCGTTGTACCAGCCGTTGCGCAGCAGCGCGTACGGGACGCCGGAGGTCAGCAGGGCTTCCTCGGTGCCCTTGTGGTCGTCGGCGAGCGCGGCCGTGAGCGTTCCGGGGGCGCTGGTGTAGGCGAGCAGCGCCACACCGGCGGCCTTGGCGGCGTCGAGGACGACCTTGTGCTGGCCGACGCGGCCCTTGTCGAACTCGTTGCCGGAGATCAGCAGCACCTTGTCGCCGGCGGCGAAGAGGCCGTCGAAGGACTCGGGTGCGTTGTAGTCGGCGACCGCGAGCTTCACCCCGCGGGCCGCGAAGTCGGCGGCCTTCTCCTCGCTGCGTACGACGGCGGTGATCTGGCCGGCCGGAACCTTCTCCAGCAGCTGCTCGACCACGTGGCGGCCGAGGTTTCCGGTGGCGCCGGTGACAACGATGCTCATGATTCAGAACTCCTCGTGGGGGTGCGTCTGCACTAACCCTAGGAGGAGCGCTAACTCTTCGAAAGTACCCACTTTGAAGTAAGGTACTGGCATGGCCGTAAGTACCAAGGCAGTGAACAAGTACGACACCGGCGAGGCGATGTGCCCCTACCGCCTGGTCCTGGAGCACGTGACCTCCCGGTGGGGAGTCCTGGTCCTGATCGAACTCCTGGAGCGCCCCTACCGCTTCAGCGAACTGCGCCGGGCCATCGGCCGGGTCAGCGAGAAGATGCTGACCCAGACCCTCCAGACCCTGGAGCGAGACGGCCTCGTCCACCGCGACGCCAAGCCGGTGATCCCGCCGAGGGTCGACTACTCCCTGACCGGCCTGGGCCGCGAGGCGGCCGAGCAGGTGCGCGGGCTGGCGATGTGGACCCAGGAGCGGATGACGGAGGTGCAGAAGGCGCGGGAGGTGTACGACACCCGGAAGGGGGGCTCCGAGCAGGCATGACGCATACGCTCCGGGCCGGCTGAACGAATGCCGACGGCGCTCGCCGGGCACCCACTCACGTCGGTCACACGACGCCGAGGGCCCGGGTGCGCGACCGCACCGGGCCCACGGACGTCAGCGGCAGGTCAGCCCACGACCGTCCACGTGTCCCCGCCCGCCAGCAGCGCCGCGAGATCGCCCTTGCCCTTCTCCTCGATCGCGGTGTCGAGCTGGTCGGCCATCTGCGTGTCGTAGACCGGCCGCTCCACGGAGCGCAGGACGCCGATCGGCGTGTGGTGCAGGTTGTCCGGGTCGGCCAGCCGGGAGAGGGCGAACGCCTGGGTCGGCGAGGCCGCGTGGGCGTCGTGGACCAGGACCTGGGCCTCGTTCTCCCCAGTCACCGTGACCACCTTCAGGTCGCCGGTGGCCTGATCCCGTACGACGCCGCGGGAGCCGTCCGCCCCGAAGCGGATCGGCTGCCCGTGCTCCAGCCGGATCAGCGCCTCCCCTGCCTGCTGCTTGTCCTTCAGCACCTCGAAGGCACCGTCGTTGAAGATGTTGCAGTTCTGGTAGATCTCGATCAGCGCGGTGCCCGGATGGGCGGCGGCCTGCCGCAGCACCTCCGTCAGGTGCTTGCGGTCGGAGTCGATCGTCCGCGCCACGAACGACGCCTCCGCGCCGATCGCCAGCGACACCGGGTTGAAGGGCGCGTCCAGCGATCCCATCGGCGTCGACTTGGTGATCTTGCCGACTTCTGAGGTGGGCGAGTACTGGCCCTTGGTCAGACCGTAGATCCGGTTGTTGAACAGCAGGATCTTGAGGTTGACGTTGCGGCGCAGGGCGTGGATCAGGTGGTTGCCGCCGATGGACAGCGCGTCACCGTCCCCGGTGACCACCCACACGCTCAGGTCGCGCCGGCTGGAGGCCAGCCCCGTCGCGATCGCGGGCGCACGCCCGTGGATGGAGTGCATGCCGTACGTGTTCATGTAGTACGGGAAGCGTGACGAGCAGCCGATGCCGGAGACGAAGACGATGTTCTCCTTCGCCAGGCCCAGCTCCGGCATGAAGCCCTGCACCGCGGCGAGGATCGCGTAGTCGCCGCAGCCGGGGCACCAGCGCACTTCCTGGTCGGTCTTGAAGTCCTTCATGGACTGTCTGGCTTCGGCCTTGGGCACCAGAGTGAGCGCCTCGATCGTGCCCGCGCCTTCTGCGGACGTCTCAGCCATCGATGGCCTCCTTGAGAGCCGTGGCGAGCTGTTGGGCCTTGAACGGCATGCCGTTGACCTGGTTGTACGAGTGGGCGTCGACCAGGTACTTCGCCCGGACGAGGGTGGCGAGCTGACCGAGGTTCATCTCGGGGATCACCACCTTGTCGTAGCGCTTCAGAACGGTGCCGAGGTTCTTCGGGAACGGGTTGAGGTGGCGCAGATGGGCCTGTGCGATCGACTCCCCGGCCGTGCGCAGCCGCCGTACCGCCGCCGTGATGGGTCCGTACGTCGAGCCCCAGCCCAGGACCAGGATCGTGGCCCCGTCCGGGTCGTCGACCGCGAGGTCCGGGACGTCGATGCCGTCGATCTTGGCCTGCCGGGTGCGGACCATGAAGTCGTGGTTGGCGGGGGCGTACGAGATGTTGCCCGTGCCGTCCTCCTTCTCGATGCCGCCGATGCGGTGCTCCAGACCCGGCGTGCCCGGGATCGCCCACGGGCGGGCGAGCGTCTGCGGATCACGCTTGTACGGCCAGAAGACCTCGGTGCCGTCCCCGAGAGTGTGGTTCGGGCCCTGCGCGAACTGCACCCGCAGGTCCGGGAGCTCGTCGATCTCAGGGATGCGCCAGGGCTCCGAGCCGTTGGCCAGATAGCCGTCGGAGAGCAGCATCACCGGCGTGCGGTACGTCAGCGCGATACGGGTGGCTTCGAGGGCGGCGTCGAAGCAGTCGGCCGGGGTGCGAGGGGCGATCACCGGGAGCGGGGCCTCGCCGTTGCGGCCGTACATCGCCTGCAGCAGGTCCGCCTGCTCGGTCTTGGTCGGCAGTCCGGTGGACGGGCCGCCGCGCTGGATGTCGATGATCAGCAGCGGCAGCTCGAGGGAAACGGCGAGACTGATGGTCTCCGACTTCAGGGACACGCCCGGCCCGGACGTCGTCGTCACGCCCAGCGAGCCGCCGAAGGCCGCGCCCAGCGCCGCGCCGATGCCCGCGATCTCGTCCTCGGCCTGGAAGGTGCGCACACCGAAGTTCTTGTGCTTGCTCAGCTCGTGCAGGATGTCCGAGGCCGGAGTGATCGGGTACGAGCCCAGGAACAGCGGCAGGTCCGCCTGCCGGGACGCGGCGACCAGCCCGTAGGACAGGGCGAGGTTCCCGGAGATGTTGCGGTAGGTGCCGACCGGGAAGGCCTTCGTCGCCGGGGCGATCTCGTAGGAGACCGCGAAGTCCTCCGTCGTCTCGCCGAAGTTCCAGCCCGCACGGAACGCGGCGATGTTGGCGGCCGCGATGTCGGGCTTCTTGGCGAACTTGGTCTTCAGGAACGTCTCGGTGCCCTCGGTCGGCCGGTGGTACATCCACGACAAGAGACCGAGCGCGAACATGTTCTTGCTGCGCTCGGCCTCTTTGCGGGTGAGGTCGAATTCCTTGAGGGCCTCGACGGTCAGACTGGTCAGGGGGACCGGGTGGAGGTGGTAACCGTCGAGGGAGCCGTCCTCCAGCGGCGAGGCCGCGTACCCCACCTTCTGCATCGCCCGTTTGGTGAACTCGTCCGTGTTGACGATGATCTCCGCGCCGCGCGGCAGATCGGCGATGTTCGCCTTCAGGGCAGCGGGGTTCATGGCGACCAGCACATTCGGCGCATCACCCGGAGTGAGGATGTCGTGGTCGGCGAAGTGCAGCTGGAAGGAGGACACGCCCGGCAGAGTGCCTGCGGGGGCCCGGATCTCGGCCGGGAAGTTCGGCAGCGTGGACAGGTCGTTGCCGAAGGACGCCGTCTCCGAGGTGAAGCGGTCACCGGTGAGCTGCATGCCGTCACCCGAGTCGCCGGCAAAACGAATGATCACCCGGTCGAGGCGGCGGACGTCCTTCGCGCCGGCCTCCTTGCGCTGCTCTCCTACGACGGTTCCGTCTGCCTGCTCCGCTGGGCTACTGACCTGGCTGGTCACTGAACTGGACCTCCCTAGAGGCGGCTGTCTGGAAGCGGCCTTCCCGCAGGCCCCTTCCCAGGATCAACCCTACGACCGTGAGGACCGCCTTCCCTGGGTGATTCGCATGATGGACATGCTTTTGAGATGGCCGGGCGCCCTGACTTGTCACGATTTACCCTCCCCCGGCGCGTCATTGAAGACGCTCCGGGGCCGTCGTCCGGTTCTGGGGCTCCCGTCGGATGTCCGTGGGGCTCCCGTCGGATGTCCGGACTCCGGGCTCGCGGCGGACATGCAGTCGTCTCAGGAGTTCAGATAGGTCAGCACGGCCAGAACACGCCGGTGGTCCCCGTCGCTCGGGGACAGCCCGAGCTTCAGGAAGATGTTGCTGACGTGCTTCTCGACGGCGCCGTCGCTCACGACCAGCTGACGGGCGATCGCGGAGTTGGTCCGCCCCTCGGCCATCAGCCCCAGGACCTCCCGCTCCCTCGGGGTGAGTCCCGCGAGCACGTCCTGCCTGCGGCTGCGCCCGAGCAGCTGCGCGACCACCTCCGGGTCGAGGGCCGTACCCCCCTGGGCGACCCGCACGACCGCGTCCACGAACTCACGTACCTCGGCTACCCGGTCCTTGAGCAGATAGCCGACACCGCGGCTGGAACCCGCCAGCAGTTCGGTGGCGTAGCGCTCCTCCACGTACTGCGACAGCACGAGCACCCCGAGACCGGGATGCGCCTTGCGCAACCGCACCGCGGCCCGCACCCCCTCGTCGGTGTGCGTCGGCGGCATCCGTACGTCGGCGACCACGACGTCCGGCAGCTCGCCCTGCCCGTCGAGCTCCGTGATCGTCTTGACCAGCGCGTCCCCGTCACCGACACCGGCGACGACCTCATGCCCACGGTCGGTCAGCAGCCGGGTCAGGCCCTCCCTGAGCAGCACTGAATCCTCGGCGATGACCACCCGCACCCTGTCCTCCACGACTCTCGGCCCCCCGCAGCCCGCCCGCACGACACTGTCCAGCACTCCAGCACTCCAGCATTCCAGCATTCGGATGCCTGTGCGCACGTGCCCCGCGAATAGGCTCACCCGGCCCGTCAGGCGTTCGAGGACGAGGCGGTTCAGGCAGGCCGAATGTGGTCTGGGGGCCCAGCCCCCAGGAACGGAGGGGAAACGGATGGGAAACGGATGGGAACGGACGGGTAAGGCAGCGGTGCGAAGCCCCACCGCCCAGCCGAGCCGCTCGCCCCGCGGGGCGACTCACCCCCGCCAGGGCAACTCCGCGGTCACCCTCGTCGGCCCCCCGACCGGCGAGTCCACCACCAGAATCCCGTCCACCGCATCCAGCCGTCCGGCCAGCCCCGCCAGCCCCGACCCGCCGGATGCATCCGCGCCGCCCACGCCGTCGTCCACGACCTGCAGCATCAACCGGTCCTCGACCCGCCACACATCCACCGCCGCCCACGTCGCCCGAGAGTGCTTGCTGATGTTCTGCAGCAACTCCGACACCGTGAAGTACGCGATCCCCTCGATCGCCGCCGCCGGCCGCTCGGCCAGGTCCACCTCGACCCGCACCGGCACCGTGCACCGCGACGCCACGGCAGACAGTGCCGCGTCCAGACCCCGGTCCGTCAGCACCGCCGGATGGATCCCGCGGGCCAGGTCCCGCAGCTCCTGCAGCGCCGTCTTCACCTCGCCGTGCGCCTCGTCCACCATCCGTGCCGCCGCCTGCGGATCCTCCGCCAGCTTCTCCTTCGCCAGCCCCAGATCCATCGCCAGGTTGACCAGCCGGGCCTGCGCCCCGTCGTGCAGATCGCGCTCGATGCGCCGCAGGTCGGCGGCGGCCGTGTCGACCACGACCCCCCGGTCCGACTCCAGCTCCACCACGCGCGCCGACAGCCGCGTCGGCCCGAGCAGCCCGTTAACCAGCAGCCGGTCCACCATCGTCAGCGCGCGCACGATCCACGGCGAGGCCAGCGTGAACAGCAGCCCCACCAGCGCGGTCACGGTGATCTCGAAGGGGTTGTCGAGGTAGATCCGGTGCTGGTCGTCGCCGTACAGCTGCAGTCCGCCCTGCCCGCCGTACATCGGGAAGAGCCAGCACCACAGCGGATACGTCAGCAGCGCCCACCCGTATGCCCAGAAGGCCACGGCGACGGCGAAGGAGACCACCGCCCACGGGAACCGCACCACGGCGTACAGCAGGTTCCGCCATGACGTGCCGCTCTTGAGGACCGCCCCCATCCAGGCCATCACGCCGCTCTTCCGAACCCGCAGCGGCTCCGGGTCGGCCACCTCCAGACCCAGCAGCGAGCGCGCCCGGGCCCGCTCCAGCGCCCCGAAACCCCGGCACCCGGCCAGCGCGGCCGCCAGCACCGGTATCCCGAGGAACGTCACCAGCAGACCTACACCGAGCGAGACCGTCGTGACGGCGTACGTGAACAGCAGAATGCTCACCGGCAGACTGAGCAGCACGTACCCGAACTCGCGCCAGCTGCGCGCCTCGAACGGCGCCCGCAGCCCGGCGGGCAGCCGACGCCACTGCCGGCGCCCAGGGGCGTCGCCGGGGAACCCGAACCCGCTGTCGTGCGCGAAGCCGCTGTCGTGCGCGAGCTGGCCGTTGGGCGCGAACCCGCTGTCGTGCGCGAGGCGGCCGTTGGGCGCGAACCCGCTGTCGTGCGCGAGGCGGCCGTTGGGCGCGAACCCGCTGTCGTGCGCGAGGCGGCCGTTGGGCGCGAACCCGCTGTCGTGCG
>NZ_JBVIVK010000003.1:289241-292961 GCF_055595715.1 Streptomyces sp. NPDC040410 | reverse complement strand
GTCGTGCCCGAACCCGCCGTTGCGCCCGAAGCCGCTGCCGTGCCTGTAGCCGCTGTCGTGCCCGTAGCCCTGTCCGTAGTCCGTGGCCATCGGCGTCGTCCGTTCTGCTCGTCCCGAGATGCCGCTCGTCCGTCGGCTGTGATGTCGCCTCCACACTGCTCGGCCGCAGGTCCGCGGACCATGGCGGCCGTCGGCGTCTCGGCCGGGGGGTTTTCCCTACCTCCGCGGGGCGTCTTCAGGTCCGTGTCCTGCGGCGCGTCGGGCGGCGGGACGTCGTCGTCACCTGCGCCGGACGTCCTCACTCCGGTCCCGCCACGGCAGCTCCGCCGTGACGGTGGTGGGGCCGCCCGGCGGCGAGTCGACGACGAACAGCCCGTCGACGGCGTCCAGCCGTTCGGCGAGACCCCGCATGCCGGTACCGCCGCCGTCGAGTCGCGCGCCGCCGTGCCCGTTGTCCCACACCTGGATGAGCAGTCGTTCCTCCGTCCGCCACACCTCGACCGACGCCGATCTCGCCCCGCTGTGCTTGCTGATGTTCTGCAGCAGTTCCGAGACGGTGAAGTACGCGATGCCCTCGATGGCCGCCGCCGGCCTGGAGTCAAGGTCCGCCGTCACCTTCACCGGCACCGTGCAGCGCGAGGCGACCGAGGACAGCGCGGCGTCCAGGCCGCGGTCCGTCAGCACGGCGGGATGGATGCCGCGGGCCAGATCCCGCAGCTCCTGCAGCGCCAGCTTCACCTCGCCGTGCGCCTCCTCGACCATCAGCGCGACGGTTTCGTCGGCCTGGCCCTCCTGCAGCTTCTCCTTGGCCAGGCCGAGCCCCATCGCCAGGTTGACCAGCCGGGCCTGCGCCCCGTCGTGCAGATCGCGCTCGATGCGCCGCAGGTCGGCGGCGGCCGTGTCGACCACGACCCCCCGGTCCGACTCCAGCTCGGCGATGCGCCGCTCCAGCTCGTCCGAGGGCGACAGCAGCCCCCGCACCATCGCCCGGTCCGCGTTGGCGAGACCCCGCGCGATGAACGGCAGCACCGGCCACAGCACGAACAGCGAGGTCAGCGTGATGGTGAAGGTGAGGATGCCCCAGGGCAGCCGCATGAATTCGTACAGGACCGTGCGCCAGCCCACCGGATCCTTCAGCGCCATCCACAGCTGTGCGAAGACACCGTTCTTGCTGCTGCGCATCGGCAGCGGGCTCGGCTCGTCCACCCGCACTCCGAGCAGTGCCCGGGCCCGGGCCCGCTCCAGCCTGCCCAGCTGCCGCGCGCCCATCAGACCGGCCGCGAGCAGCGGGAACCCGATCACCGTGATGGTCAGCCACGCCCCGGTGAGCAGCACGGTCACGACGTAGGTGAACCCGAACAGCGACACCGGGAGGTTCGCGAGGAGGTGAGCGATCTCCTTCCAGGTGTGCCGGTCGTAGGCGAAGCGCGGAGGCGGCAGGCGGTCGCTGTCCGCGGACGGGAGGATGCCGGTGTCCGCGGACGCGGTAATGCCGGTGTCCGCGGACGGGAGGATGTCGGTGTCCGCGGACGCGGGAATGTCCGTGTCCGCGGACGGGAGGCGTTCGGTCATATGGGCTAGCGTGCCGCCGGACGGGTCTCCGCGCCATGAGGCGGACCGCCGCGATCCCCTGGGGAAAACCCCACCCCGGCTTCTCCACCGGTGACTGCCTGCTTACCGTGTCTTTATCAGGCCCTAGACTCCCGTGCGTACAGATCGTCGAACAGCAGCGTTCGCAGGATCACAAGATCACGAGGTTGCAGGGCCCGCAGGGCCGCAGGGTCACCAAGTCAGGGAGCGAGGGACGGACGTGCCGGAACCGACCGTCGTCGTGGCGGCGGACTACTTCCAGTCCTACTCGGTCGTCGGACTGCTCGCCGTCGTCGGTGTGCTGTTCGTCGCGGTCGCCTTCGGAGCCGGGCGCCTGCTGCGACCCGTGGTCCCCACCCCCGAGAAGCTTCTGACGTACGAGTGCGGCGTCGACCCCGTAGGCGAGGGCTGGGCCCACACCCAGGTCCGCTACTACGTCTACGCCTTCCTGTACGTGATCTTCGCCGTCGACTCGATCTTCCTCTTCCCGTGGGCGACGGTCTTCGCCGCGCCCGGCTACGGAGCGGCGACCCTCGTCGAGATGTTCATCTTCCTCGGCTTCCTGGCCGTGGGCCTGCTGTACGCCTACAAGAAAGGCGTCCTGGCATGGACGTGACGCCAGAAGTGGGTTCTTCGGAGCCCGTGTACCTGCCGGAGCCGAAGCGGCTGGGCGCCCTCGCCCGCCTCGCCCCCGAGCCGATGAAGGTCGTCCTGAACTGGGGCCGCCGCTACTCGCTCTGGGTCTTCAACTTCGGCCTCGCCTGCTGCGCGATCGAGTTCATCGCCGCGTCCATGGCCCGCCACGACTTCATCCGCCTAGGCGTCATCCCGTTCGCACCTGGTCCGCGCCAGGCCGACCTGATGGTCGTTTCCGGCACGGTCACTGACAAGATGGCGCCCGCCGTGAAGCGCCTCTACGAGCAGATGCCCGAGCCGAAGTACGTCATCTCCTTCGGCGCGTGCAGCAACTGCGGCGGCCCCTACTGGGACTCCTACTCCGTCACCAAGGGCGTAGACCAGATCATCCCCGTGGACGTGTACGTCCCCGGCTGCCCGCCCCGCCCCGAGGCCCTGCTCCAGGGAATCCTGAAGCTCCAGGAGAAGATCGCCCGGGAGTCGCTGGGGGAGCGCTACGGGTCCGGCACGGCGCGGCCTTCGGCAGCGGCCCTGCAGAGCGGCCTGGTGAAGCCGCCTGCCGCGGCCACAGGATCGGGATCTGGATCGGGATCAGGATCGGGATCGGGATCCGGATCAGGGTCGGAGCCGGGATCGGCCGTGGCTTCGGGCTCGGGCTCGGGGGAGGGCCGATGACCACGGTCGGCTGGCTGCCCGCCCCCGCCGAGGAACTCTTCGGTACGGAGGCCACGGCCGAGGAGTCGTACGAGGTCCTGACGGTGGACGTCCCGCCCACGTCCTGGATCACGGCGCTGGAAGCGGCACGCGACCGGCTGTCCTGCACCTACTTCGACTGGCTGAGCGCGGTCGACGAACCGGGCACGGGCTTCCGCGTCACGGCGCACGTGGTCGCGTTGTCGCCGGTACGACGCCTTCTCCTGCGGACGACGGTCCCCCACGAGACGCCCGTCCTCCCTTCTGCCGTGGACGTCTACGCGGGCGCGGCCTGGCACGAACGCGAGACCTACGAAATGTTCGGCGTGGTCTTCGATGGCCACCCGGCACTGGACCACCTCCTCCTGCCGGAGGGCTTCGAGGGCCACCCCCTGCGCAAGGACTTCGTCCTGGCCGCCCGCGTCGCCAAGGCCTGGCCCGGCGCCAAGGAACCGGGCGAGTCCGAACACGGCGGCCCCAAGCGCCGCCAGATGCTTCCCCCGGGCGTCCCCGACCCGAACGAATGGGGCCCCCTGAAGGGCCAGCTCCCCCCTGCCCCGGCCCGCCCGGCCCGCGCCGCGACCCGCACCCCCGGAGAACGCCCCGCACGCCGCACCCGCACGGCATCGGAGGGTTCGGCCAGCCAGGCGGAGGCGTCCACGGCAGCAGCCACACCGACCGCGCCGCGGCGTGCGCGTACGGCGGCGGAGGGTTCGGCCAGCCAGGCGGAGGCGTCCGCGGCAGCAGCCACACCGACCGCGCCGCGGCGTGCGCGTACGGCGGCGGAGGGTTCGGCCAGCC
>NZ_JBVIVK010000003.1:187859-289143 GCF_055595715.1 Streptomyces sp. NPDC040410 | reverse complement strand
CCAGGCGGAGGCGTCCGCGGCAGCAGCCACACCGACCGCGCCGCGGCGTGCGCGTACGGCGGCGGAGGGTTCGGCCAGCCAGGCGGAGGCGTCCGCGGCAGGCGACGCGGCACCTTCACGGCCGCCGGGAGCGGGTGCCCCAGCTGGGCCCCGGCGAGCGCGCAGCGCCTCGGGCGGGCCCGCCAGCCAGCGATCCGCTTCCGATACGACCCCGTCGGCCGACGGCGACACGGCTGCACCCTCAGCAACGCCACCTGCGCAGACCGAGCCCCCAAAGGCTCCCACCGCCCCGCGCAGCCCGGACGCCCCTTGGCACCACGCCCGCCCGGCTTACGACGAGCCTGAGCCGCAGCGCAACAGCGAGGCCGCGCCCGAGTACGAGCGGAGCCCTGAAGCCGTGCACGAGCCGGAGCGCAGTGCGGAAGTCGAAGGCGAACCACCCCGCGAGCCCGAAGGGAGCGGGGAAGGCAAATCACCCCGCGATCCCGGACGGAGCGGGGAGGGCAAATCACCCCGCGATCCCGGACGGAGCGGGGAAGGCAAACCACGCCACGAGCCTGGGCCCGCATCGAAGTCACCCGACGGCGAGAAGGCACCCGAGGCTGAGCGCCCCCCTGCTCCCGCCTCCCCAGACTCAGCCGCCGCTCCCGATTCCGACGCCGCCCCAGGCTCCGACACCACCCCCGATTCCGACGCCGACCCCGACTCCCCCCAGACCCCCGAAGACCCCGAAGGAGGCCAGCAGTGAACGACGCTCTCGATGTCGCCCTGCGTCTCCTGATCGTCTTCGTCGTCTTCCTCACCTTTCCCCTGATCATCGGCCAGACCGAACACAAGGTGATGGCCCACATGCAGGGCCGCCTCGGCCCGATGTACGCCGGCGGCTTCCACGGCTGGGCCCAACTCGTCGCCGACGGCGTCAAGTTCGCGCAGAAGGAAGACGTCGTACCCGCGGGCGCGGACCGCCGTATCTTCCAGCTCGCCCCGGCCGTGGCCCTCCTCCCGTACCTCCTGGTCCTGCTCGCCATCCCCATCGGCCCCGGCGAGGGCGCAGTCGGGCAGGTCCTCGACGCCGGCATCTTCTTCGTGCTCGCGGTCATGGGCGTCGGCGTCCTCGGCTCGCTCATGGCCGGCTGGGCTTCTGCCAACAAGTACTCCCTTCTCGGCGGCCTGCGCACCGCCGCCCAGCTCCTCGCCTACGAACTCCCGATGCTGCTGGCCGCCGCCTCCGTCGCCATGGCGGCCGGCACGGTCTCCCTCCCTGGCATCCTCGACGCCTTCGAGTGGTGGTGGCTGCCCTGGCAGATCGTCGGCGCCATCGTCTTCTTCGTCGCCGGCCTCGCCGAACTCCAGCGGCCCCCCTTCGACATGCCGGTCGCCGACTCGGAGATCATCTTCGGTGCCTACACCGAGTACACCGGCCTCCGCTTCGCCCTGTTCCTCCTCGCCGAGTACGCCGGAATCGTCGTCCTGTGCGGCCTGACCACCGTCCTCTTCCTGGGCGGCTGGCACGGTCCCTGGGGCGCCGACGGCCTCGGCTGGGTCTGGACCCTGCTGAAGACGGCCGTCCTCGCCTTCCTGGTCATCTGGCTGCGCGTCACCTACCCCCGCCTGCGCGAGGACCAGCTCCAGAAGCTGTCCTGGACCCTTCTCGTCCCCGTCTCTCTCGCCCAGATCGCCCTCACCGGCGTCGTCAAGGTGGTGATGTAACCGTGGCTCCCTTCCCTGGCTCCGGCCTCGCCAAGGGCCTGGCCGTCACCCTCCGCACGATGACGAGGAAGTCCGTCACCGCCCAGTACCCGGACGTCCTGCCCGACCTCCCGCCCCGCACTCGCGGCGTCATCGGCCTCTTCGAGGAGAACTGCACGGTCTGCATGCTGTGCGCCCGTGAGTGCCCGGACTGGTGCATCTACATCGACTCCCACAAGGAGACCGTCCCTGCGGCGACCCCCGGCGGACGCGAACGCAGCCGCAACGTCCTCGACCGCTTCGCCATCGACTTCTCCCTGTGCATGTACTGCGGTATCTGCATCGAGGTCTGTCCTTTCGACGCCCTGTTCTGGTCCCCGGAGTTCGAGTACGCCGAGACCGACATCCGCGACCTCACCCACGAGCGCGACAAGCTGCGCGAGTGGATGTGGACGGTCCCGGCCCCGCCCGCCCTCGACCCCGGCGCGGAGGAACCGAAGGAGATCGCGGCCGCCCGCAAGACGGCGGAGAAGTTCGCGGCAGCCCAGGCCGAACCGAAGGACCCCACGGGTTCCACCGGTCCTGCCGATCCCCCCGGTCCACAGGGAGGACAGTCGTGAACCTCGCCGCATCGCACGGCTTCCTCTCCCCGACCGGTGTCGAGATCGCCTTCCTCCTCGTAGGCCTGGCCACCTTCGGCGCCGCGATCGTAACCGTCACCACCCGGCAGCTGGTGCACGCCGCCCTGTGGCTGGTGGTGACCCTCGGCGGCCTCGCTGTCGAGTACCTCCTGCTCACCGCCGAGTTCATCGCCTGGGTGCAGGTCCTCATCTATGTCGGTTCCGTCGTCGTCCTCCTCCTGTTCGGTCTGATGCTCACCAGGGCCCCCATCGGCCGCTCCCCGGACGCCGACTCCGGCAACCGCTGGGCCGCCCTCACCGTGGCCGTGGCCGCGGCGGCCGCCCTGGTCTGGGTCGTCGTCGACGCCTTCCGCACGACCTGGATCGACCTGGACGGCCCGGCCGCCGGTTCCACCGAGGCCACCGGAGCGAGCCTCTTCCAGAACTGGGTCCTCCCCTTCGAGGCTCTCTCCGTCCTCCTGCTCGCCGCCCTGGTCGGCGCGATCGTCCTGTCCCGGAAGGCCGAGAAGGACGCGGTCGGGGCCGGCACGGCCAAGCCGCACGCAGGCAAGGCCGGAACAGGCAAGGCCGACAAGGAAGGGGCCCGCTGATGCACCTCGCCTATCCCGCCGTGCTCTCCGCCCTCCTCTTCTGCACCGGCCTGTACGGCGTCCTCGCCCGCCGCAACGCGATCCTGGTGCTGATGTCGGTCGAGCTGATGCTCAACGCCGTCAACCTGAACCTCGTCGCCTTCGACATCTGGCTCAGCAAGGCCGCCGAGGAGACCCTGCACTCAGGTCAGGCCCTGACCCTGTTCACCATCGCCATCGCCGCCGCCGAGATCGGCATCGGCCTGGCGATCGTCCTCGCCGTCTACCGCAACCGCGGCACCTCGGACATCGACAAGCTCCGCGACACCGCCGAGGGCCACGAACGCGGCACTCCCGCGGACGAGAAGGCTGAGGCCACCGCGTGACCACCACCACCCTCGCCGTCCTCGTCCCCCTCCTTCCCTTCCTCGGCGCGGCCGCCGGCCTGCTCCTGGGCCGCACCGCCCCCGGCTTCGTCCGCCCGCTCGCCGTCCTGCCGACTCTCACCTCCCTCGTGCTGGCGGCACTCGTCGCCGTGCGCCAGGGCGGCGACCAGGCGGTGAACGCCGCCACCGAGCTCACCCCCACAGGTTCGATCCCCATCGAACTCGCCCTGTACATCGACGGCTTCGCCGCCCTCGTCGCCGTCCTGGTCGGCGTCGTCGCGACCTGTGTGCAGATCTACTCGACGGGCTACCTGCGCGACGACCCGCGCTACCCCTCGTACGCCGCTCTCGTCTCCCTGTTCACCTCAGCGATGCTCCTCGTCGTCTACTCCGGCGACCTGATCGTCCTGCTGGTCGGCTGGGAGATCATGGGCATCTGCTCGTACTTCCTGGTCGGCCACTACTGGGAGACCCCGGAGGCCCGCGCCGCCTCCATCAAGGCGTTCCTGGTGACCAAGCTCGGTGACGTCCCCTTCCTGATCGGCCTGTTCGCGCTCGCCACCGACGCCGGGTCCTTCCAGATCACGAAGGTCCTCGGCACCGTCGCGAGCGGCGGACTCGACCACCCGACGCTGATCGCCCTGCTGCTCCTGGCGGGCGTGGCGGGCAAGTCGGCGCAGTTCCCGCTGCACACCTGGCTCCCCGACGCGATGGCGGGCCCCACGCCCGTCTCCGCGCTGATCCACGCCGCGACGATGGTCGCCGCCGGTGTCTACTTCGTCGCTCGTCTCCTCCCGGTCTTCCAGGCCTCCTCGGCCGCGATGGTCGTCCTCGCCGTCATGGCCGCGGTGACGATGACCGGCTCGGGCCTCGCAGCGCTCGCCCAGGACGACATCAAGCGCGTCCTGGCCTACTCGACGATCGGCCAGCTCGGCTACATGACCGGTGCCCTCGCCGTCGGCGACCGCGGTGCCGCCGTCTTCCACCTCCTGTCCCACGGCGCCTTCAAGGCGCTGCTGTTCCTCGCCGCCGGCGTGATCATCCACGCCGCCGGTACCAACTCGCTGGCCGCCATGTCCCGCATGCGGGGCCTGCGCGACCGCGTCCCCGACGCCTACTGGACGATGACCGTGGCGCTCCTCGCGCTCGCCGCCATCCCGCCGTTCAGCGGCTTCTTCTCCAAGGAGTCCGTCCTCGGCGCCGCCGAGCACGTCGCCACCGGTCACACCGAGCACGCTCCCGGCGCGGCGGGCTGGACCGTCCTCGTCGCCGGCCTGCTCACGGCCCTGCTCACCGCCGCGTACGCCACCCGCCTGTGGCTGCTCACCTTCCAGGGCCGTGGCGCCGAGGCCCCCGACCACGGGCGCCAGCCGCTCACCATGACCGTGGTGCTCTGGGTACTCGCCGTCCCGTCCCTCGCCCTGGGCGGGCTCGCCTACCGCACGCTGCCCGACTGGTTCGACGGTCGCGACCTGACCCCGACGCTCACCACCTCCGTGCTCGGCACGGGTCTGGCTCTGGCCGGCGTGATCGTCGTGTACGGAGCCTGGCGGCACACCACCGCGCTCGCCGCCCGCCTTCCGCTGGGCGCGGTCGCGGCTCACCCCGAGGGCGGCGCCGGACTCGTCGAGGCCGAGGCCATCGCCGGCCATGCGCCCGCCTACGGAGACGTGGCCTACGCGCCCGACCCGGCAGACCCGGGCCGCCTCCTGCTCGGCCCGCTGCACCGGCACGCGGCCGTCGGCTTCCACCTCGACGCCGTGTACTCGGCCCTCTTCGTCCGCCCGGTCCAGGCCGGCGCCACTCTCGTCCGGTTTCTCGACCGTGAGGTCGTCGAGACCTACGTCCGCGGTGCGGGCGCCCTACCCCGCTGGCTCGGTGCCGCCGTTCGGCGTGCCCAGACCGGCAACGTGCAGACCTATGTGAGCGCGCTGCTCGCCGGCACCGTCGTCCTCGCGGTCGCCGTCGTCCTCGTCGCCACGGGAGCGTGAGCAGGCGTGATCGATATCAATGAGTCCGTGATGCAGTTCCTTCTCGCGTTCGTCGTCGTCGGCCCGCTCCTCGGCGCCGCCGCCGCTCTCCTGCCGGCCCCGCCCGGACTGAAGGGGAAGTCGCCCGAGCAGGCCGTGCTGCGGCACGGCGTGACCATCACCGGCGTGATCCTCGTCGCCGCGATCGTCCTCGCGCTCGGCTTCGACCACGACCATCCCTCGAAGATGCAGGCCACGACCGACATCAGCTGGATCCCCGCACTCGACGTGCGGATCCACCTCGGCATCGACGGCATCTCCCTCCCCCTTCTGGTCCTGACCGCGCTGCTGACCTTCCTCTGCGCGCTCTACTCCTACTTCAAGATGCCTGCGGGCCCGACCCCGAAGGCCTTCGTCGCGCTCCTGCTCGTCCTCGAGTCCGGCACCCTCGCCACCTTCGCCGTCCTCGACCTGCTCCTCTTCTTCCTCGCCTTCGAGATGGTCCTCATCCCGATGTACTTCCTCATCGCCCGCTGGGGCGGTGGACAACGGACCCAGGCCGCCTGGAAGTTCATCCTTTTCACACTGCTCGGATCCGTCGTCATGCTGCTCGGCCTGCTCCTGATCGGAATCAAGGCGGGCACATTCGACATGGTGGCACTCGCCACTGACAACGGCTCATCGCTGACCACATCCGTGCAGGTCATCGCAGTTTTGGCGATCGGAATCGGGCTCGCGGTCAAGACGCCGATGTGGCCGCTGCACAGCTGGCTGCCCGACGCCCACACCGCCGCCCCGACGGTCGGCTCGGTCCTGCTCGCCGGCGTGCTGCTGAAGATGGGGACGTACGGGTTCGTCCGAATCCTCCTCCCCGTCGCACCCGACGGCTTCCGCACCTTCGCCCCCTACCTCGCCGCCTTCGCCGTCGTCGGCATCATCTACGGATCCCTGGCCTGCCTGGCCCTCGCCAAGCAGGGCGCGAAGGGCGACCTCAAACGCCTCATCGCCTACTCCTCCGTCGGCCACATGGGCTTCGTCCTGCTCGGCATCGCCAGCATGACCCCGACCGGCGTGAACGGCGCCCTGTTCGCCAACATCGCCCACGGCCTCATCACCGGCCTGCTCTTCTTCCTGGTCGGCGCGCTGAAGGACCGCACCGGCACCACCGACCTCGACACCCTCGCCGACACGACCGGCGCCGCGCTCTACGGCAAGGCACCCCGCCTCGGCGGTCTGCTCGCCTTCGCCGCGGTCGCCTCACTGGGCCTGCCGGGCCTCGCCGGGTTCTGGGGCGAGATGCTGGCGCTGTTCGGCGCGTTCAACCCAGCCGCCGACCTCAGCCGCCCCGCCTTCCTCACCTTCATGGCGATCGGCGCGTTCGGCACGCTGCTCACCGCCGCGTACCTGCTCGTGGTCGTTCGCCGCGTCTGCATGGGCGCCGCCCCGCAGGAAGCCCCGAAACTCGCCGACGTCCACACCTACGAGTTCGCGGCCTGGACCCCGCTCGTCGCCCTCACCGTCGTCGCCGGCCTGTGGCCCAAGGCCCTCCTCGGGCTGACCGACCCGGCCGTGCAGCAGCTCCTCGCAGGAGGCACCCGATGAGCTCCCTCGTCCAGTCCGTCGACTGGCTCGCCATCGCGCCGCCCACCATCGCGGCCGTCGTCGGCCTCGCCGTCCTCGTCGCCGACCTCTTCGTGGAGGAGGCCAGGAAGACACTGCTCGGCTGGGTGTCGGTCGCGGGCCTCGCCGCCTCCACGCTCCTGCTGCTGCCCCTCACGGACGGCGACCGCAGCACCTTCTGCCTTACCGGCGACGCCGACGTATGCAGCTACACCGTGGACCGCTTCACTCTCGTCATCCAGTTCCTGGTCCTCGGCGGCGCCCTCCTCGCCGCCCTCCTGTCCGTCACCGCCCTCAAGGACGCCGACAAGGGACTCCCAGAAGGGGAGTACTGGTTCCTGCTGCTGTCCTCCGCCGCAGGCGCCGCCCTCCTGCCCGCCTCTCGCGACCTCGCGACCCTGATCGTCGCCCTGGAAGTCGCCTCCCTGCCCGCGTTCGCCCTCGTCGGCCTGCGCTACGGCGACAGGAAGTCTTCAGAAGCAGCCCTGAAGTTCTTCCTGTCCTCGGTCACCGCGACCGCGGTCAGTCTCATGGGCATCAGCTTCGTGTACGCCTCCACGGGCACCCTCTACCTCACCCAGGTCGCCGACCGGATCCAGCATGTCGACGGGCAGCTCCACACCCTCGCCCAGACCGGCGTCGTCCTCACCCTGGTCGGCTTCGCCTTCAAGACCGCAGCGGTGCCCTTCCACTTCTGGGTGCCGGACACCTACGTGGGGGCACCGCTCCCCATCGCCGCCTACCTGTCGGTCGTCGGCAAGGCGGTCGGCTTCTCCGGCCTGATCCTCGTCACGGTCGTCGCCCTCCCGTCGTACGCCGACGTCTGGGGACCGGCACTCGCGGCGCTGGCCGCCCTCACCATGACCGTCGGCAACGTCGGCGCCCTGCGCCAGCAGGCCACGCGCGCGTACAGCGCGGTACGGCTCCTCGCCTGGTCGTCCGTCGGCCAGGCCGGCTATCTCCTCGTACCGATCGCCGCCGCCGCGTACTCCGAGGACGCCGAGAGGTCGATCGGCTCCACGGTCGCCTACGCCCTCATGTACGCCGCCGTGAACCTCGGCGCCTTCGCGGTGGCCGCGCTGGTGGGCCGTACGCGCTCCCTCAACCGCATCACCGACTACCGCGGCCTGTACGCCTCGAACCCCCTGGCAGCCCTCATCCTGGCGTTCTTCCTGCTCTGCCTCGCCGGACTGCCGCCGGGCATCATCGGCCTCTTCGCGAAGGTCACCGTCTTCTCCGCAGCCGTCGACGCGGGCCTCGGCTGGCTCGCCGTGGTCATGGCCGTCAACGTCGTCATCGCCCTCTTCTATTACCTCCAATGGACCGCACTGCTGTTCCGGGCCCCCGAGGGTGAACCCGTCAAACACCATGTCCCAGCCCCCCTCACGGCCGCGATCACCCTGACCGCGATCCTCGGCATCGTCCTCTCCGGGGCCCCCCAGATGGTCCTGCGCTTCGCCGACACGGGGCTTTTCTGAGCACCTTGCAGCGCATCCGGCTGAACGACCGGCGCTCTCCCCACGCGCGCGGTGCGGCCGAAAACCTCACGCGCGCCCGCGCGCACAGAGGGGTCCGAACCACACACGCGCTTGCCGCACACCGTCGCCGTCACCCGGACGGCCCACGCGCGCCGGCGTACGCACAAGGGAACTAGTGGCTCTCGCCTGGCGTTGACCAGGTCAGGAGGGTCCACTGGACGTGACACCGCGGAACCAGTGGCATCGGAGACCAACAAGCAAGATCAGCAGGCAAAGGGTTCCCCTGCGGCACCACTTGGAGGGCGTACCGTGCACCGCCGGCACAACGGGCTCAGGACCGCAGTACTCCTCGGGGGGCTGTCCGCACTCATCATCGTCATCGGCAGCTTCTTCGGCCGCATGGGGCTGATCATCGCGGTCCTCATCGCGCTGGCCACGAACGCGTACGCCTACTGGAACAGCGACAAGCTCGCTCTACGCGCGATGCGCGCCCGGCCGGTCAGCGAGTTCGAAGCCCCGGCCCTGTACCGGATGGTCCGCGACCTCTCCACCCAGGCCCGACAGCCCATGCCGCGCCTCTACATCTCCCCGACGGAGGCGCCCAACGCCTTCGCGACGGGCCGCAACCCGCGCAACGCCGCCGTGTGCTGCACCGAAGGCATCCTGCGTCTCCTGGACGAACGCGAACTGCGAGGCGTCATCGGCCACGAACTCAGCCACGTCTACAACCGAGACATCCTGATCTCGTCGGTCGCCGGCGCGCTCGCCTCCGTCATCATGTTCCTGGTCAACTTCGCCTGGCTGATCCCGATCGGCCGCTCGGACGACGAAGAAGGCCCCGGCATCCTCGGCCTGCTGCTCATCATGATCCTCGGCCCGCTCGCCGCCGGCCTCATCCAACTCGCCATCAGCCGCTCCCGCGAGTACGAGGCGGACGCCTCCGGCTCCCAGCTCACCGGCGACCCCCTCGCGCTCGCCGGCGCCCTGCGCAAGCTCGAACTCGGCACCAAACAGCTTCCACTTCCCCCGGAGCCCCGGATCGAGACCGCGAGCCACATGATGATCGCGAACCCGTTCCGCACAGGCCAGGGGTTCTCCAGAATGTTCTCGACACACCCGCCGATGGCGGAGCGCATCGCCCGGCTCGAGAAGATGGCAGGTCGCCAACAGTGAAAACAATCCTGAACGTCATTTGGCTCGTCCTGAGCGGCTTCTGGCTGTTCCTCGGGTACCTGGCCGCTGGACTGCTCCTCTGCATCACGATCATCGGAATCCCGTTCGGCATCGCGGCCTTCCGTATCGGCGTCTACGCCCTGTGGCCCTTCGGGTACACGACGGTCGAGCGCCATGACGCCGGCGCGCCCTCCTGCATCGGCAACGTGCTGTGGCTGATCCTCGCGGGCTGGTGGCTGGCCATCGCCCACATCGTCACCGGCATCGCCCTGTGCATCACGATCATCGGTATCCCGTTCGGCATCGCCAACTTCAAACTGATCCCCGTGTCACTGCTCCCACTGGGACGCGAAATCGTGCGCACGGACGAGCCGTTCGCCGCCCGCTGACGGGCGGTCCGGGGGGTGGGAGAGCCGAAGTACATCCTGCTGGCGTACGACCGGGAGGCCGAGTACGACGGCGAGGAGGGCGGCGAAGAGACATGGGCCCTGTGCCAGGACGTCCACGACCTCTTCGCCGACCCTCGGCCTCCCCGGCGGGAGACGTACGAGCTGCTCGGCTGCGCCCCCGAGGGCGGACTGCGGACAGCCCTCGCACGCGCGCGTGCCGACGGTTCGGCGCCGCTGGGCTCCCTCACCCTGGAGATCCTCGACAAGTCCGGCACGGTGGTCGGCGAGTGGTACCTGGAAGACGTGCGCGTCCTCGCCGACCGCCCCTGTGCCCGCGATCTGTCGCTGAGGGACGTCACGGTCGAGGGGACGGAATCCGACGACAGCCCCTACGACTATCCGCGGCGTCCACCCCTGTCCCCGGGCTACCGCGTGCTGGGCGGCGCGGGCGAACCGCTTGGCCCCTGCCGCGACCTGGCCCATGTGCGGGAGCTCCAGGACGAACCCCTGGACCCCCCGTTGCGGCTGCTGGGCTGTTCCCCGCGAGGCGCCCTGCGCGCGGCACTGGACACCGGGGAGGCGGACCTCGGTCACGCCGAGGTCCTGCGGATCGACTCGGCGGGCCGGCCCGTTCAGGCAGCCGCCGAGGGCGAGTTGCGGGCCTGGATCCCGTCCGCCCGCGGCCCGGGCCTGGTCGACCTCACCCTCGACCCGTGGTCGGAACGCCCCCCGCTCGCGGCCCGTGAGGTGTGGGAGCTGTGGGGCGACGGGCGCCCCGCCGAGCGCAACCGCTGGGCGCGGTGCGGTGCCGAAGGGCGATGGTTCTGGCTCGGCACCGCTCTGGACAACCATGACCACGGCCGCGAGGACCGGTCGTCCGGCACCACCTGTCACCTCGACGGCCGTCACATCACCGACCAGCCCGGATTTTTCTGCGCTCTCGGCGAGGCGGTGAACGGCCCGGGTGGCTACTTCGGCCGGGGCCTCGAATCCCTCAACGACTGCCTGAGGGGCCGCTGGGGAGTGGCCCCGCCCTTCACCCTCGTCTGGTCCGACGCCGACGTCGCCCGCACCTGCCTCGGTGTCACCCCGCACACCGTGCACGGCACGCCGAGCTTCCGAGAACTCCTCGGCTTTCTCGCCGAACGGCGCGTCGACGTCCGCCTCGCATGACCGCTCGTCATGGCCCGCGGCGCCCGTCGCGGGCTCGAGGTTGTCCACAGCCCGGCGGTTGTCCACAGGCCGGCACGATTGTCAGTGCCGCCTTGCATCATGAACCCATGACCGAGATCGAGCAGTTGCTGGCACGGGTGGATGCGAAGGCCCGCAACACCCGCCCGTGGGGCTGGACCTCCCTGCCCGAGCCGGTGGACAGCGTCACGCTGGCCCGCGCCGAAGCCGCCCTGGGCTTCCGCCTGCCCCCGCTGCTCGCCGAGCTCTACCTTCGGACAGGAGATGGCGGATTCGGCCCGGAGTACGGCCTGTTGCCCCTGCTCGACAACCCTCCTGCCGGCGAACCCGCCGCCGTCGTGCAGTACCTCGCCAATCGCGAGACCGGCCGCAGGGACCCCGAATGGCCCTGGCCGGAGGGCGTCCTGCCGATATCCCACTGGGGTTGCGCGATGTACGCGTGCGTGGACTGCCGAAGTCCCGAGGCCACCGTCCTGCTCTTCGAGCCGAACGCCAACGACGCCGACCATGCCTGGTACGTGGACGCACCCGGCCTCGCGGACTGGCTGCGCGCCTGGGTCGAGGGCACGGGCTGGTGGGACGAGATGGACGAGGAGCTGGAGATGACCCCCTGGGCCGAGTTCCGCATACGTACGGCGACGACTCAGGCGTCCTGAGAGGCCGCCGAACCCCGAAGCGCCCTGAACGCACCCCACTCAAGGCCCCGCGGGCGGCAGCCACCGCAGGCCGGGCACACTCTCCGGCCTACCGCCCCGCCACTCGGCGCACGCCATACACGACCACGCCCACCGCCAGCACCCCCGCCCCCACGATCACCGAAACCCCCGGCAGCGCGAACGCCAGGACCGTGCACCCGAGCAGACCCATCGCCGGCACCACCCGGGCCGCCGGAGCGGATCCGAGCGTCCAGGCCGACGCGTTGGCCACGGCGTAGTACGTCAGCACACCGAAGGAGGAGAACCCGATCGCGCCCCGTACGTCCACCGTCGCCGCCAGGACCGCGACCACCGCACCCACGGCGAGCTCCGCCCGGTGCGGCACCTGGAACCGCGGGTGCACGACAGCCAGCGCACCGGGCAGATGCCGGTCCCGCGCCATGGCCAGCGTCGTACGGGACACGCCCAGGATCAATGCGAGCAGCGAGCCGAGCGCCGCGACGGCAGCGCCCACCCGCACCACCGGCACGAGCCCCGGCACCCCTGCCGCCCGCACCGCGTCGGCCAACGGCGCCTCCGCGTGCCCGAGACCACCGGCCCCCAGCACGGAAAGGACAGCCACCGCCACACTCACGTACACCACCAGCGTGATCCCCAGGGCCAGCGGGATCGCGCGGGGAATGGTGCGCGCTGGATCCCGAACCTCCTCACCGAGGGTGGCGATGCGCGCGTACCCGGCGAACGCGAAGAACAACAGGCCGGCCGCCTGCAGCACCCCGTCGGCACCGCCGGAGGTCCCGACGTCCAACCGCGCTGCGTCCGCCGCCCCGGATCCCAGACACACGACCACCACGGAAGCGAGGACGGCCAGGACGACCGCCACGATCGCCCGGGTCAGCCGGGCGGACTTCTGCATACCGCCGTAGTTCACCGCGGTCAGGGCCACCACGGCGGCGACCGCCACGGCATGCGCCTGCCCCGGCCACACGTACGCCCCCACGGTGAGCGCCATCGCCGCACAGGAGGCCGTCTTGCCGACCACGAAGGACCAGCCTGCGAGATAACCCCAGAACTCCCCGAGCCGCTCGCGTCCGTACACGTAGGTGCCGCCCGACGCCGGGTACAGCGCGGCCAGCCGAGCCGACGACGTGGCGTTGCAGTAGGCGACCACGGCGGCGACCGCGAGCCCGATCAGCAGCCCGGACCCGGCCGCGCGTGCCGCGGGCCCCAGGGCGGCGAAGATCCCGGCCCCGACCATCGAGCCGAGCCCGATGACCACGGCGTCGCCGACTCCAAGGGTGCGCCGCAGCCCCGCGCCGGAACGTGTCATGCGCCGCACCCTACTGACCAGTGCAACCGCCGGATGCCGGCCTGGCGTCTTCTTCGTCACAACGGCATGAACAAGGCACGCGGCAAACAGGAAGCACGAGCTTACGAGCACAGCCTGTCCGGACCGAAATCGCAGGGCCGGGACAGTGCGGGCACAGCACGAAAGGGCAGGTTCACCGCATGGGCATCCTCAGCTGGATCATCCTGGGACTGCTGGCCGGAGCCATCGCCAAGTTCCTGCTGCCGGGCCGTGACCCGGGCGGCTTCATCGGTACGACCGTCATCGGAATCACGGGCGCGTTCATCGGCGGCTGGATATCGGCCCGCTGGCTGGACCACCCGATCAGCAAGCACTTCTACGACGGCGCCACCTGGGCAGCGGCCATCGGCGGCTCGCTCGTCCTCCTGATCGCGTACCGCATCCTGTTCGGCAACTCGCGCGACTGAGACGCGGCACGACTCAGCACGCCCCCAGACCGCAGCCAGCAGGCGAGAAGGGTGGGCACCGCCGGCAAACCGCCGGGGGCCCACCCTTCCTCGTACAGCCGGAGAGCTGGGACCGCCGGCTACGACTACCGCCTACTGACCACCGACTACCGGTAATTCACGAACTGAATGGCGAAGTCGAAGTCCTTGCCCTTCAGCAGAGCGATGACGGCCTGCAGGTCGTCGCGACTCTTCGAGCTGACGCGCAGCTCGTCGCCCTGCACCTGGGCCTTCACGCCCTTCGGACCCTCATCGCGGATGATCTTTGCCACCTTCTTCGCGTTCTCCTGGGAGATACCCTCCTCGATCGAGGCGAAGATCTTGTACTCCTTGCCCGAGAGCTGGGGCTCGCCCGCGTCCAGCGCCTTCAGCGAGATCCCGCGCTTGATCAGCTTGGACTGGAAGACGTCGAGGACGGCCTTCACCCGGTCCTCGGAGTTCGCCTCCATCAGGATCTTGTCGCCGGACCACGAGATCGAGGCACCCACACCCTTGAAGTCGTAGCGCTGCGAGATCTCCTTGGCGGCCTGGTTGAGGGCGTTGTCGACCTCCTGCCGCTCGACCTTCGAGACGATGTCGAAACTGGAGTCGGCCATGTCCTGTGGCTCCTTGTATCGAGGTGCGTATCGGGTGCGTATCGGCGTACGTGGGGGCGGCCGCCGAGCCCGGCGTTGTCCCGGGCCGCATCCGGACAAGCCTAGCCACCCGCGGTCCTCCGAGCGCAGATCAATCAGGTGGCGAAGCACCCCTCCGCATCGGGTATCGTTTACGTCGTTGCCACGGAGCACCGCTGAAAGACGGTTCGAAGGGCAGCGAACCCCGGCGGTGTGCCCGAGCGGCCAAAGGGAGCAGACTGTAAATCTGCCGGCTCAGCCTTCCCAGGTTCGAATCCTGGCGCCGCCACGCTTGTGGGTATCGGCCCCTGACCAGTCACTTTGGTCGGGGGCCGATCTCGTTCCCGTTCGCCGTCGGTTACCGTGATTCCCCGCCGGTCCCCGCCCGATCTGGCACGCGTGTGGCACGACTGGTGAGCATGATCACGTGGTCGACGGAGTCTTGAACCTCAAGCCCACGACAGTCAGCCACGACGGTGAGTACGCCGACCGATCAGGCGCGCGTGTGTCTCGCTGCACTCCCACCGGCCTCAGCCGCGCTATCGACGTCTGTCGTCAACCACAGCAACTGCGAGGGCCGGCGCGGTGGTCCGTGCCCCGAGCCGGAGCCATGCGTGCCGACGTGGGGATCGACGCGCCGTCTGCTGTCCCGGGTCAACAGAGCCTCTGACTTCTGCCTCGTCCGTCGAGATTTCATGCCTCGTCGGCCCTCGCACGCTGGCCAGACTTGTAGATCGCGCCACCCCGGATCCGACAGGCATCAAGGGCGTCCATGGGCAGGCGGCGGACCCGCGGCCGGCCCATCCTGCTGCCCGTCTGCCTGGCACTCTGGGCACAGCTCATGCAGTCCCTCGCCAGTAACCACGGTTCCCCACTCGAGGCACCGTTCGCAATGCAGGGCCCGGACAGGGTTAGCGCGAGGTACAGGCTGGGTGGCGGCGTGGGCTCGGTGGTCCATGCGGGGGCATCCTCAGTGATTTCAACAGTGGAGCATGCGACCCTTTGGATCCTTTTATGCATGTATAAACACGGCGCTCATTTGAAGTAACCCCGATGTTAAGCCTTCCTGGATCAACGGAGCCGCTTTGGGCTGGAGCTGCTTCGGAGTGAGCGATCATGGCCCCGACCGCCCCAGCCACGACGGGGGTTTCTCCCACGTCATGGCTGCGTCCGCTGTCCGGTCGGCGTTCCCGGTGCGGGATCAGCGGGCCGTACGAACGCCCGCGCATTCGGCAGCGTTGTCCCGCATGCCACCGCCCCTGCGATCCGGCCTCTTTCTGTGCCACAAAGCGTCTTTGACCTGCACCGTTGGGGCTCATCGTTCGCCCCCGTGCCCGTGTTGGAATGTGGCCGCTGCGTGTGGCGGCGGACGGGCGGCGACGTGGGGCCGGGCCCGACGCACGCTGTCGCGCCGAGGACGTCACCGTTTGATCCCTAGCTTCGAGGGGATCGGTCGTCGGTACCGGTCGCGACTGGTTCGAAGGGACGCCACCGCCCGCGATGGGTTGCGGTGCAGCAGGTGAGGCGAGTGTCACCGCTGTGGGCTGGTGACCGAACGGCCAGGAGCAAAAGTGGACAGCGAGGACTGTAAAGCGATCTCACTCGGCCTACGTCCCAATTCAGTTCAACTGCGGGTGAAGTCAGGCTGCTTTCCATACAGTTGATGCACTGTGTCGGGGGACGAGAGGGTTTCCATGCATGAGACGGGATCATCGTCCGGCGAAGCGGCGCTGGACTTCTGGGTCTCCTACGACGAGGAGAACGAGGCGCCTGGAGATTCGATGGGTCTGTTCGGTGACAGTGGGGAGGCCGTTCTCAAGCGCGTGCCGCTGGGACCGCTGCGCAAGAACCTGGCCGAGGCGGTCGACGCACTTCAGCAGGTCTTCGCGGATGTGGCCGCCCGAGGGGGCCCGCTGCCGCTCCGGGAGGCGCACCTGTCCTTCCAGGTGACGGCGAACGGCGGTGTCCAGCTCATCGGCACGGCCCAGATACAGAGCAGCCGCGGCATCGTCCTGGTGTTCAAGGAGTGACGGACGGCGCGTCATGGGGATGCACAGAGCACTGCTCATCGGGGCCAGCGATTACGACATGCGGGGCATCCAGCCCCTTCCGTTCATTCCCGGAGACCTGAGGCGACTCGGACATGCGTTGGAGCACCACGGATTCGACGATGTCCAGGTCCTGGCCCGGCGGGCAGACGGCAAACAGATCTCGGCCAACTATGTCAACGCTCGGGTCACGGGCTTTCTGCGACGGGCCCGGCGCGGCGACACCGTATTCATCGTGCTGAGCGGCCACGGTATCCATGCCAAGGGCCGGGACTACCTGGTACCGGAAGACATAGACGAGGACGTACATCCCTTCGAGTCGGGCTGTGTGCCGATCGACTGGCGCCACCAGCTCGACGAGACACCCGCCGAGCACGTTGTCTTCCTCATCGACGCGTGCCGGGAGGGCATCGACCAGGATTCGATGGGAGTCGCCGGTGTCAAGGAGTGGGGCCGCCAGAAGATCGGGGCTGCTCTGCGCCGCAAGGTCGCCTATCTGTACGCCTGCTCGCCCGCACAGCTCTCGCTCTTCGTGCGCGCTGATGAACGGGTGAGGGACGGAGGAAACCACGGCACCTGGCCCAGCGAGTCGTTCAGCATTTTCTCACGATCGGTATCCGACGTGGTTGCCGCGCATCCAAGGGGAGTACCGCTTGCCTTGGACGCGTTCAGGGATGCTGTGCAGGACAGGGTGGCGGACTTGCACCAGGCGTACCGGAAGAGAGGCGAGCCACAGATCCTTCGCCTGGTCACGGATATTCCGGCTGACGGGTTCTTCTTCTTGCCGCGCCACGAGATCATCCGGCCACCGACGCAGACCTCCGCAACGGAGTTCCAAGGCCAACCGTTGCATGATGACGCGACGATGGGTCTGAGTACGGGCTCGGACCTCCTCGGTGAGCTTCCGGAATCAGCGATCGCGAGAGTGCTGCCACCTCCTCCTTCCGCCGCACCCTCCGACGGGCCGCAGCTTGTTCGCTTGCCGGAAGTTCCCTCCCATCTGCCCAAGACGTCACTGGGGTTCGCTCGGCGGCGCATCAGCTGGAGCAGGAAGCGGTCCTTGCTTCTCGGATGCGTGCTAGTCCCTCTCGCCTTGATCAGCATCGGGTTGTACATCGGGTACCGCTGGACGCAGACGCAGTATTACGTCGGCGCCAAGGGCCAGCACGTCGCGCTGTACCAAGGCATCAGCCAAGACCTGTGGGTCTTCTCGCTGTCGAAGGTGGAGAAGGACCACCCCGAGATCGAACTCAAGTACTTGCCGCCGTACCAACAGAAGCTGGTCACGGCGACGATTGCCGAGGGTGGACTGTCCGACGCCCAGTCGAAGATCGACGAGATCTCCGTGCAGGCCTCCGCCTGCAAGAAGGAGGCCGAGCGACGGGCGGCTGAGAGCGAGAACGACTCCCACACCTCGTCTACGCCCCCTTCTGGCCCCAGCCTCACGGAGGAAGAGCAGAAGGTCGTCTCCCTTTGCGGCAGGCAGTAGGCAAGCCGTGAGAGGCCCGCGGGCAGTCCGCGCGGGCCCCGTCAGGGATCGCTCCGTGACCTCGCTGGGGCTTGGGCAGATTTGGAGGCGATTGTGGGCGATCCCGAGTGCATCAGTTCGGAGCCCGCTATCGAGGTTCTGGACGGGGTGGCTGCCCTGTCCAGCACTCGACTGATCGCCGGAATACGACTAGCTCCGGGGCGCGGTTGCGGCCGTCCAGGCATCGGCGATGATCTCGTGCAGGGAGGACCGTTCAGGCCTCCAGCCGAGTTCCCTCCGGATGAGGGTGGTGTCGGCGAGCACTGTCGGCGGTTCCTGACGCGGCGGGTGGTGGACCACCGGGACCCGGCGGCCGGTGACCCGCTCAGTCGCGGACACGATGTCGCTGACGCTCGCTCCGGTGGCGCCGACGTTGTAGATCCGGTGAGTCCCGGGTGCGCACGCCTGCAGGGCCAGCACGTAGGCGCGGGCCAGGTCGTCGACGTGGACGAAGTCCCGCACGGCGGATCCGTCACCGTTGACGTCGACGTGGGGCGCACGCCCGGCCGCGACCGCCATTGCCTTCGGGACGATCCGGGTCAGGTCCGGGTCGCCCACGTCGGCGACGGCACCGGCGACGTTGAATGCGCGGAGGATTACCGCCCCCACCGTGCCGCCGCTCGTCCGATTGATCAATGCCTCGTCGGCGGCCAGTTTGGTCTTGCCGTACGGCGATGTCGGCAGGGGAGGCGTCTGCTCGTCGATGGGCTGACGCTCGGACACGCCGTAGACAGCGGCGGTCGACGCCTGGACGACCCCGACCGGGCGGCCGGTGCGGGCGAACTCGTCCTCGCAGGCCTCCAACAGGGCCACCGTGCCGCCGCGGTTGACCGCTTCGTAGTCGTCGGGCCGTTCGAAAGACTCCCGAACCCTGGTGAGCGCGGCCAGGTGACACACAGCGTCGATGTCGCGGAGGGCGTCGCGCAGCCGCGCGGAGTCGAGCAGGTCGGCATGCACGGTCCCGGCAACCGGAGTCGACGGCAGCTCGGCATCGATCGGCCGATGCGTCATGGCGATCACGTCATGCCCGGCCTCGGCGAGCCGCCGTACGAGGGCGTTGCCCACGTAGCCGTACGCACCTGTCACCAGTACGCGCAAGGGTCCTCCTCAGTCGGCCAGTACCAGCTTAGAAGCTGCCACGTCAGGTCAAGGCAGGCCACGTCAGGTCAAGGCAGGCCACGTCAGGTCAAGGCAGGTCAAGGCAGGCGCCGGCGGCTCGGAATCCAGCGTTTCCCCACGGAGGCCTCGGCCTCGTTCCAGACGGCCGCCCCGGCCCTGGTCCCGACCGCGCTCGGCCTGCTCCACTCCCCTCGTGGGGCAGAAACACGCCGGCACCCCGCCATCCTCGCGGGCCAGGCGCCCTCCTTCGCGCTGGCACCCTCCGCTCCGACCAGGCACGGGGCAGCGCAGCCCGCCGTTGGCCGGCCCGGCAGTGGAGGAACCCCGATCCGCGCTGGCGGGCGATGCCGGTGTTGCCACCCTGGCGGCCGGAGCGGCGCCTGGGTGGACGCCCACACCTGAGCCGCCGGTCAGAAGGTAGGTACCGACACCCGTCCGCGGCCAGGGCAACCCGCCGCCGCTGAGCAGGAAAAGCCGCACGCGGGCCGGCCGGGACCGTGTTCCCGCACAGACCTGGGCGAGTCGCTGTTCGCATCAACACGCCCCCGCTCAGGGCACACTGACCCCATGTCCACTCGTCGCAGGCGCTGCCCCGAATGCCGTCGAGAGATCGCCGTCGTCGCCGGGCGGTTCGCGCGGCACGACCCGCCCGGTGCGCGCGAGAGCGGGGATCTCGTCTCGTGCCCCGGCTCACGCAGATTGGCGGAACTCGACGCCGCCCAGCCGTCGTTGGACGGCTATGCGGTGCCGGAATTCCCCGGACAGCTGGCCCTGTTCTAGCGGTTCTAGCGGTTCTAGCGGTTCTGGAGGGCCCGGAGGGCCTGAAGTCCTGGAAGCTCTAGGGCTGTCAGAGCACCCTCAGCAGCGGCCACCTCCTCAGTTCCCCGCCACCGACTTGACCGCCACTGACACCGGTGTCGATCCGCTGATCAGCTCCAGGGTCAGGCCGGCCGTCGCCGGAGTGTCCACCAACTCCGCCAGTACGGCGGCCACGTCGTCGCGCGGGACGGCGCCGCGGCCCGTGTGCGCCTCGAGGCGTACGAGGCCGGTGCCGGCGTCGTTCGTCAGTGAGCCGGGGCGCAGGATCGTCCAGTCGAGGGCGTCGAGGCGGCGGACGTACTCGTCGGCCTCGCCCTTGGCGCGCAGGTACACGTCGAAGACGTCGTCCCCCTCGTGCGCGGGATCCGCGCCCATGGACGACACGACCACGTGACGTCGTACCCGCGCCCGGACCGCCGCGTCCGCGAACAGGACGGCAGCACCCCGGTCCACCGTGTCCTTGCGGGCCGAACCGCTGCCCGGGCCCGCGCCCGCCGCGAAAACGGCCGCGTCGGCGCCCTGCAGATGTGCCGCGACCTCCTCGACCGCGGCCGACTCAAGATCGAGGAGCACCGGTTCGGCACCGGCTTCCCGCAGGTCGTCGCCCTGTTCGGCCCTGCGGATGAGCCCCGCGACCTCGTACCCGCGCGCGGCGAGCAGTCGCTCCAGCCGCAGCGCGATCTGACCATGACCACCAGCGATGACAATGCGCATGTTTCCGACCGTACGCCCGGACGGCCGCATGCGCCGCATTGCTTCAGCCGCTTCAGCCGCTTCAGCCGCTTCCCGGCGGTTCAGGTACGCGTGGGGTTCAGGACACTTCGCCCCGCCCCTGCCGAGGCAGCCCCAGCTCCACCGCCGCCGCCGAGTTGCAGTACTCCCGCACCGCACTCGTCCGCGCCACCACCCTTCCCCGGTGCACCACGATCCGGCTGTACGCCAGGGACAGCGCACCCGCGAGCCGGTTCCCGCGCACCGCGAGAAGTTCGGCCGGAAAGCCCGCCTCCACCCGCACCTCGGGCAGCCCCAGCACCCTCCGCGCCGACGAACTCACCGCGTCGTACGCGTCATCGGGCCGCAGCCCGTGGCGGGAGGCCAGCAGATACGCCGCCTCCAGGGGGTCCCCGCGGCCCATCGGGTTCGACACGTCACGCAGTGCGCCGCTTCCGGCGGCCACCCGGACCCCGGCTGTACGCAGCAGCCGTACCGGAGCCGTGCCCCGGCGGTCGACGCCGCCGCAGCCGCCCTGCGGCAGGCACACCACCGTCACCCCGGCCGCCGCCAGCTGGTCCGCGGTCCTTGACGCCACCTCGACGGGCAGCCGCCCGAGTCCGCCGCAGGGGCCGAGGGTCAGCCCGGGACGCAGCCCGCCGGCCATCGCCGCGATCCGGGCGAGGCGGGCCGGGTCGGTGGCGTCGGTGTGCAGGTCGACCGGGCAGCCGTGCTCGGAGGCGATCTCCAGGAGAGTCTCTACGTAGCCCGTCGGATCGGGGTCCACATCCGGGCAGCCGCCCACCACAGAGGCGCCCATCTTCACGGCGTCCCGCAGCATCGCGAGCCCGTCGGCACCGGCCACCCCGGTCAGCATCCTCGGCATCGCCACGGCCGTCAGCTCGGTGAACCCGCGCAGCGAACGCCGTGCCCGCAGTACGGCGCTCAGGGCGCCCAGTCCCTGAACGTCGCCCACGCGCACGTGTGCCCGTAGCGCTGTCGTCCCGTGCCCGAGCTGGAGCAGGGCGGCCTCGGTGGCCCGGCGCTGGACGTCCTGGGGGTCGTACGAGACCGGCCCGTCGCCGTCGGCGTCGGCCGAGAGTGCGGTGTCGCTGTGGGCGTGCGGTTCCGCCGGGGCCGGCAGGAGCAGATAGCCGGCGAGGTCCACGCGCGTGCCACAGCCGTGCGCTCCGCCCGCCGCCAGGCTCCCGGCCGTCCCGACCGCCTCGATGCGCCCGCCGCCCAGCCGTACGTCCACGCTCCGGCCGTCGGTGAGCCGCGCCCCGCAGAGTAGGAGAGCGGCGGGGTCGGCCGACCCCGCCGAGCCCGAGGCAGCCGGTGCACCTGACGAGGACGGTGATCCCGACGCGGACGAGGAGTCCGACGAGGACGGTGCACCCGACGAGGACGGTGAGTCCGACGGTGAACCCGACGACGATGAACCCGATGAGTAAGACGAGCCCGACGACGAATCACCCGATGAGTAAGACGAGCCCGACGACGGTGAACCCGGCGAAGACGACGACCCCGAAGAGGAGGACCACGGCGGTGGCTGATGGCTGTCGGGCATCGCGCTCCAGGGGCTCAGGGACTGCTCACAGGGGGACGCAAGATCACGCAGAGTGAGACGAGCCTAGGGTGACGACCTGCCCGCTTCCGGTAGGAGCGCAATAGTCGTACCGGTGTGGTCCTCCCTGACGAGCCCTGACGAAGCCCCGACGAGGCCCCGACAAGGCTGCGGAAGAGGCGCAGGAGGCGCCCGGGAGGTCCGTGGAACGGGGCCGGGCTGCGGCCCCGAAACGGATTTGGGTGAACGGCGGCCTAGCGTGTAATGTCTTCATCGCTCGCCCCAATAGCTCAGTCGGCAGAGCGTCTCCATGGTAAGGAGAAGGTCTACGGTTCGATTCCGTATTGGGGCTCTGGTGTGTGAGGTTCCCGTCGCGAGGCGGGGCCCGATCGCATCGCAGCGGTGTAGCTCAGTCGGTAGAGCAAGCGGCTCATAATCGCTGTGTCACCGGTTCAAGTCCGGTCACCGCTACTGACAGTAGCCGATTGCGGGGTCGGTCCTTCGATCGGCTACTCTTTCTTGCGTTAAATCATCCTATCCGTTCGTCAAGGAGCACTCACGTGGCTGCCACCGACGTCCGCCCGAAGATCACGCTGGCCTGCGTGGAGTGCAAGGAGCGGAACTACATCACCAAGAAGAACCGGCGTAACAACCCGGACCGTCTTGAGATGAAGAAGCACTGCCCGCGTTGCAACGCGCACACCGCGCACCGCGAGACGCGATAAATCAGGCTCGCACACGAGGCCGCCCCCGCATTCAGGGGGCGGCCTCGCGTCGTTTCGGCCCCGGTTACCGGCCGGTTCCGGCCAACCTAAGGTCCAGTACAGGACCACCAGGTCCACTGCAGGCAACCGCAGCAGACATCGCGCAGACATCAGGAGGTGCCGAGCCATGGCGCTCGACCAGTCCTTCGTGGGGCGGGCCTATCCGCCCACCGACCCCTATGAAGTGGGCCGGGAGAAGATCCGTGAGTTCGCGGAGGCGGTGGGGGACGCCAACCCGGCGTACACGGACCCCGAAGCCGCCAAGGCGCTCGGGCACCCCGATGTCATCGCGCCGCCCACCTTCGTCTTCGCGATCAGCTTCAAGGCCGCGGGACAGGTCTTCGAGGACCCCCAGCTCGGCCTGGACTACAGCCGCGTGGTGCACGGCGACCAGAAGTTCGCCTACACCCGCCCGGTGCGCGCCGGTGACCGGCTCACGGTCACCTCGACCATCGAGGCCATCAAGTCCATGGCGGGCAACGACATCCTGGACATCCGTGGCGAGGTCCACGACGAGGCGGGCGAGCACGTCGTGACCGCCTGGACCAAGCTCGTGGCCCGCGCGGCCGAGGAGGCGTGAGGAACCGATGACGGCGAAGATCGCGTACGACGACGTCGAGGTCGGCACCGAGCTGCCGGCGCAGACGTTCTCCGTGAGCCGGGCCACCCTCGTCCGGTACGCGGGTGCCTCCGGCGACTTCAACCCGATCCACTGGAACGAGAAGTTCGCCAAGGAGGTCGGGCTGCCGGACGTCATCGCACACGGCATGTTCACCATGGCCGAGGCGATCCGCGTGGTCACCGACTGGGCCGGCGACCCGGGCGCGGTCGTCGAGTACGGCGTCCGCTTCACCAAGCCCGTCGTCGTCCCGAACGACGACCAGGGCGCCACGATCGAGGTCAGCGGCAAGGTCGCGGTCAAGCTCGACGACAACACGGTCCGGGTGGACCTCACGGCGACCAGTGCCGGGCAGAAGGTGCTGGGGATGTCCCGGGCGGTCGTGCGGCTGGCCTGACCGGATGTGGGGGAGTGTTGTACGGCTGCCCTCACCGGATGAGTGCCGCACGGCTGCCCTCACCGGATGAGTGCCGCACGGCTGCCCTCACCGGATGAGTGCCGCACGGCTGCCCTCACCGGAGGCCGGTAGGTGCTGTACGGCTGCCCTCACCGGATGCCGTTGAGCGCTGTACGGCTGCCTTGGCCGGATGCCGTTGAGCGCCGTACGGCTGCCCTGACCGGATGCCGTCGGGTCCTGTACGGACCGGACGCCGGTGAGCGCCGTACTGCCCGCCTCACTGCACGCAGCGGAGTAAGGGGCGTCCTCCATTGTGGGGCGCCCCTTACCTGATTCGGGCCCCCTGCCTGCAACAACGCTTCATGCGGACACGGCGTTCCGGGGCCCACGAGACCTGGCCGGCGTCGACTCTTGACTAAGTTAGTGATTGAGTACTAACTTACTCACATGGTCAGGATGAGCGCAGACGAGAGGCGCGAGAGCGTCATCCGCGCTGCGATGAGCGAGTTCGCCCGCGGCGGCTACTACGGCACGTCGACCGAGGCGATCGCCAAGCGGGTCGGGGTCTCCCAGCCGTATCTCTTCCGGCTCTTCCCGGGCAAGAAGGCGATCTTCCTCGCTGTGGCCGAGCGGTGCATGGAGGACAGTCTCCGCACCTTCGTCGACGCCTCCGAGGGGCTTGAGGGCGAAGAGGCCCTGCATGCCATGGCGAACGCGTACACCAAGGTCATCGCGGAGCAGCCCGAGCGGCTGATGATGCAGATGCAGATGTACCTCGCGGTGAGCGCCGCCGAACAGGCCGGTGATCATGAGTTCGGCGAGGCGGTTCGGGCCGGCTGGATGCGGCTGTGGGACAGCGTCCACCTGCCGTTGGGCGCCGACATCGACGAGACGACCACGTTCATGGCGTACGGAATGCTCATCAACTGTCTCGTGGCCATGGGCTTTCCGCCCGAGCACCGGGTCTGGGAAGGGCTCTACCCGTCGGCGCGGGTCACCGGCCGGCTGGAGAAGTAAAGCGCTCAGCGGCCGGCTGGAGAAGTAAGGCAAAGCAAAGGCATCGGCATCGCCTTTTCATGCCCATGAAAGTTAGTCAGTAATAACTAACCCGAGATAACGATCACCCACTGGGGGAGCGATGTCACAGCAGACCGAACGCCGCGGGGGCGCCGTCTGGGCCCTCGTCATCACCAGCGTCGCCGGATTCATGGCGGCCCTCGACAACCTCGTCGTCACCACCGCGCTGCCCTCCATCCGACAGGACCTCGGCGGAGCGCTGGACGACCTGGAATGGACCGTGAGCGCCTACACGCTCACCTTCGCCGTCCTGCTGATGTTCGGCGCGGCGCTCGGCGACCGGTTCGGCCGGCGCCGGCTCTTCCTCGCCGGGCTCACCGTCTTCACCGGCGCGTCCGCCGCCGCGGCCATGGCGTCCGGCATCGACGGCCTCATCGCCGCCCGTGCGGTCCAGGGCGTCGGCGCCGCGATCATGATGCCCCTGACGCTCACCCTGCTGACGGCCGCCGTGCCCGTCGCCAAGCGCGGGATGGCGTACGGCATCTGGGGAGCCGTCAACGGACTCGCCGTGGCCTCAGGGCCGCTCATCGGCGGCAGCCTCACGGAACACGTGTCCTGGCACTGGATCTTCTGGCTGAACGTTCCGCTGGGCGTGGCCCTGCTGCCGCTCGCCCGCCTGCGCCTGGCCGAGTCGTACGGCACCGGCGCCCCGCTCGACGTCCCGGGAACCCTGCTCGCCAGCGGCGGCCTCTTCGGCATCGTCTACGGCCTGGTCCGCAGCCCCGTCGACGGCTGGACCAGCCCCCTGGTCCTGACCGGACTGTTCGCCGGCGCCGCGCTGCTCGTCGGGTTCATCCTCTACAGCGTCCGTGCCAAGAACCCCATGCTGCCGATGCGCCTGTTCCGCTCCCGTGCCTTCGCCGGCATCAACGCCGCGAGCCTGCTGATGTTCCTCGGGATGTTCGGGTCGATCTTCCTGCTCAGCCAGTACATGCAGGGCGTGCTCGGCTACTCGCCCACCGAGGCGGGTCTGCGCATGCTGCCCTGGACCGGCATGCCGATGCTCGTCGCGCCGATCGCCGGCATACTCTCCGACCGCATCGGCGGCCGCCCGGTCGTCGCCGCCGGCCTCTTCCTGCAGGCGGCCGGCCTCGGCTACATGGCCTACGCGGCCACAGCCGAAGCCTCCTACGCCATCCAGCTGCCCGGCCTGATCATCAGCGGCATCGGCATGGCGCTGTACTTCGCTCCCGCCGCCAACCTCGTGATGTCCAGCGTCCTCCCCAGAGAGCAGGGCGTCGCCTCCGGCGCCAACAACGCCCTGCGTGAGGTGGGCGGCGCGCTCGGCATCGCGGTCATGGCCTCGATCTTCTCCGCCCAGGGCGGCTACGAGAGCGGACAGGCGTTCGTCGACGGCCTGCGGCCCGCACTCGTGACCGGCAGCGCCGTGGTGGCGCTCGCCGGGATCGCCGCGCTGCTCATCCCCGCACGGCGGCGCGGCGCTCCCGCCACGAGCGCGGCCGAGCAGGCGCCCGCGCCGGTCGCCGAGGCCGTCTCCCACTGACACGACACCCGAGAGGCGCCCCACATGCCCACTCTTCCCTGGACCGTGCCGAACACCCCGCCCAAGGCCACCGACGTCCACGTCTTCGCCTCCCGCTTCGAGACCCGCACCCTCTGGGGAGCGTTCCGCTTCCTCGCCCGTACGCCGGGTGTGTGGCGGCAGGTGACCGGGGCCCCCGGAGCCTACGGCGCCTCCCTGAAGGCCCAGCCGTTCCGGCGGACCTTCTGGACCCTGTCCGCCTGGGAGTCGCCCGAGGCCCTGAAGGCCTTCGCCCGTACGGGCACCCACGCGCCGACGTCCCAAGGCCTGGCCGCGCAGATGCGGGACGCGAGGTTCGCCACCTGGACGGCGACGAGTGACAGCCTTCCGGTGGACTGGAGCGAGGCGATCCGGCGCCTCAAGTGACTGAGCCCGCGCGGGCACGCGCGCGTGGAGGGTGTGAACGGCTCGGCCCCACGGCCGGGCCGTTCGCCTGTGGCCAGGGCTGTCCGTGCCGTCTCGTACTCTTGGGCGCGTGCAGGAACTCCACGATGCCCCCCTCGCCCCGCTGACCACCTTCCGGCTGGGCGGCCCCGCCACCCGGCTGGTCACCGCCACGACCGACGCCGAGGTGATCGCCGCCGTCCGCGAGGCCGACGACAGCGGGACGCCCCTGCTGCTCATCGGCGGCGGCTCCAACCTGGTCATCGGCGACAAGGGCTTCGCGGGCACCGCGCTCGTCATCGCCACGAAGGGCTTCGCCCTTGCGGGCACGCGGCTCGAGCTGGCCGCCGGCGAGGCGTGGACCGACGCCGTCGCCCGCACGGTGGAGGCCGGACTCGCCGGCGTCGAGTGCCTCGCGGGCATCCCCGGCTCGGCCGGCGCGACCCCCATCCAGAACGTCGGGGCGTACGGCCAGGAGGTGTCGTCGACGATCACCGAGGTCGTCGCGTACGACCGCCTCACGCGCGAGACGGTGACGGTCCCGAACGCCGAGTGCGTCTTCTCGTACCGCCACAGCCGCTTCAAGGCCGACCCCGAGCGGTACGTCGTCCTGCGCGTCCGCTTCGAACTGGAGGACGCGGGCGGCCTGTCGGGGCCGCTCAGGTACGCCGAGACGGCCCGCGCCCTCGGCGTCGAGGCCGGGGAGCGCGTGCCGCTGGCCGCGGCCCGCGAGACCGTCCTGAAACTGCGCTCCGGGAAGGGCATGGTCCTCGATCCCGAGGACCACGACACCTGGTCGGCCGGATCCTTCTTCACCAACCCGATCCTCACCGCCGAGCAGTTCGCCGCTTTCGACGCGCGCGTGCGCGAGCGGCTCGGCGACGGCGTGCAGCCGCCCGCCTACCCGGCGGGGGACGGACACACCAAGACCTCCGCGGCCTGGCTGATCGACAAGGCGGGCTTCACCAAGGGCTACGGCACCGGCCCCGCCCGCATCTCCACCAAGCACACCCTCGCCCTCACCAACCGCGGCAGCGCGACCACCGAAGACCTGCTGGCGCTGGCCCGCGAAGTCGTCGCAGGGGTCCACGAGGCCTTCGGGATCACCCTGGTCAACGAGCCGGTGACGGTCGGGGTCAGCCTCTAGTGCCGCGGCAGGCAACGTTCGCCCCGTCGCGACGCCCGGCACGCCCTCTCGCCGCCGGCCGAAAGCCCACGTACGTCCAGTACGAGGACTTCCGGCCGGCACGCCGAGAGCACGCACCGAACGCCGCTCCTTGCCGGGCAAACGTTGCCTGCCGCGGCACTAGACCGAGGCCCGGGGGCCGCCCCCGGGCCGGCTATGCGGCCAGCCAGTCGTCGATCCCCGACAGCAGCTTCGCCTTCGTGTCCTCCGGCGCCGCCGACGCCCGCACCGACTGGCGGGCCAGTTCGGCCAGTTCCGCGTCCGTGAAGGCGTGGTGGCGGCGGGCGATCTCGTACTGGGCCGCCAGGCGCGAGCCGAACAGCAGCGGGTCGTCCGCGCCGAGGGCCATCGGTACGCCCGCCTCGAACAACGTCCGCAACGGCACGTCCGCCGCCTTCTCGTACACGCCGAGGGCCACGTTCGACGCCGGGCACACCTCGCACGTCACGCCCCGCTCCGCCAGCCGCTTCAGCAGCCGCGGGTCCTCGGCCGCCCGCACCCCGTGGCCCAGCCGGTGCGCGTGCAGGTCGTCCAGGCAGTCACGCACCGACGCCGGGCCGGTCAGCTCGCCTCCGTGCGGGGCCGACAGCAGGCCGCCGTCGCGGGCGATGGCGAAAGCACGGTCGAAGTCCCTGGCCATACCCCGGCGTTCGTCGTTCGACAGACCGAAGCCGACCACACCGCGGTCCGCGTACCGCACCGCGAGCCTGGCCAGCGTGCGCGCGTCCAGCGGATGCTTCATACGGTTCGCGGCGACCAGCACCCGCATACCGAGGCCCGTCTCCCGCATCGTCGTGCCGACCGCGTCCAGGATGATCTCCAGGGCCGGGATCAGACCGCCCAGACGAGGGGCGTACGACGTCGGGTCCACCTGGATCTCCAGCCAGCCCGAGCCGTCCTTCAGATCCTCCTCCGCGGCCTCCCGCACCAGGCGCTGGATGTCCTCGGGCTCCCGCAGGCACGAGCGCGCCGCGTCGTAAAGGCGCTGGAAGCGGAACCAGCCCCGCTCGTCCGTCGCCCGCAGCTTCGGCGGCTCTCCGCTGGTCAGTGCTTCGGTCAGCGCCTCCGGCAGCCGTACGCCGTACTTGTCGGCCAGTTCCAGCACGGTGGTGGGACGCATCGACCCGGTGAAGTGCAGGTGCAGATGGGCTTTCGGCAGCTCAGAGACATCACGTACACGCTCCATTCCGGAATCCTGCCGTACGTCCCCGCCGTCCCGGTACCGCTTTCGCCATTCGTGGTCTTGCTCGCACAAACAAACGTGGGGCCTGCCACCGCATGCGGTGGCAGGCCCCACCAAGAAACCCGGGGCAGGGACTCAGTCCCGTGCCTCCGCCAGCAGCTTCTGGATCCGGCTCACGCCCTCGACGAGGTCCTCGTCACCCAGGGCGTACGACAGCCGCAGGTAGCCCGGCGTGCCGAAGGCCTCACCGGGAACGACCGCGACCTCGGCCTCCTCCAGGATCAGCGCGGCCAGCTCCACCGAGTTCTGCGGGCGCTTGCCGCGGATCTCCTTGCCGATCAGCGCCTTCACCGAGGGGTACGCGTAGAACGCGCCCTCGGGCTCCGGGCAGAGCACGCCGTCGATCTCGTTGAGCATCCGCACGATGGTCTTGCGGCGGCGGTCGAAGGCCTCACGCATCTTCGCGACCGCGTCCAGATCGCCGGAGACCGCGGCCAGGGCCGCCACCTGCGCGACGTTCGACACGTTCGACGTCGCGTGCGACTGCAGGTTCGTCGCCGCCTTGACGACGTCCTTCGGGCCGATGATCCAGCCGACACGCCAGCCCGTCATCGCGTACGTCTTCGCGACACCGTTGACCACGATGCACTTGTCGCGCAGCTCCGGCAGGAGCGCGGGCAGCGAGGTGAAGGTGGCGTCGCCGTAGACCAGGTGCTCGTAGATCTCGTCCGTCAGCACCCACAGGCCGTGCTCCACGGCCCAGCGGCCGATCGCCTCGGCGTCCTCGGCGCTGTAGACGGCACCGGTCGGGTTGGAGGGGGAGACGAAGAGCACCACCTTGGTCTTCTCCGTGCGGGCCGCCTCCAGCTGCTCCACGGAGACCCGGTAGCCGGTCGTCTCGTCCGCGACGACCTCCACCGGAACGCCGCCCGCCAGGCGGATCGACTCCGGGTAGGTCGTCCAGTACGGCGCCGGGACGATGACCTCGTCGCCCGGGTCGAGGATCGCGGCGAAGGCCTCGTAGATCGCCTGCTTGCCGCCGTTGGTGACCAGGATCTGCGAAGGGTCGACCTCGTAGTCCGAGTCGCGCAGCGTCTTCGCGGCGATCGCGGCCTTCAGCTCGGGCAGACCGCCCGCCGGCGTGTAGCGGTGGTACTTCGGGTTCTTGCAGGCCTCGATCGCGGCCTCGACGATGTAGTCCGGGGTCGGGAAGTCGGGCTCACCGGCGCCGAAGCCGATCACCGGACGTCCGGCGGCCTTGAGGGCCTTGGCCTTGGCGTCCACGGCGAGGGTGGCGGACTCGGAGATCGCGCCGACTCGGGCGGAGACCCGGCGCTCGGTGGGAGGGGTTGCAGCGCTCATGGCACCCATCGTTTCAGACCGGAAACGCACGCGGCACGCGGGTTTCACGGACTGAACAACGACAGAACAACCGTCCGTATCCCGCCCCTGCGCTGGGCGATCTTCCGCGGGCAAAGCCCCTATGGGCGCTTTCTGTTCGACGACCGGCGCCGGAACACGTACACTCTCACCTCGTTGGCCTTCAGCAGGCCGCACCCGACCGGTGCACACCGAGCACCCGGCCGGATGCGGTACGTTGGGGGACATACAAAGGGTCGTAGCTCAATTGGTAGAGCACTGGTCTCCAAAACCAGCGGTTGGGGGTTCAAGTCCCTCCGGCCCTGCTACACACACCTTCGCCAGGGATGTGTGCGCATGTACGTACAGCATTGCACCGCCGTGCGGCTCAGACCGGGCGCGGCACGGCCACGACCCGGAATCAGGTGAGGACGAGTGACGGACGCCGTGGGCTCCATCGACATGCCTGATGCCCAGGACGAGGCGCCGGAGTCCAGGAAGAAGACCCGCAAGGGCGGCAAGCGTGCCAAGAAGGGCCCGCTGAAGCGTCTTGCGCTCTTCTACCGCCAGGTCGTCGCAGAGCTCCGCAAGGTCGTCTGGCCCACCCGCAGCCAGCTGACGACGTACACGACCGTGGTGATCGTCTTCGTGGTCATCATGATCGGCCTGGTGACCGTGATTGACTATGGGCTCGACCACGCCGCCAAGTACGTCTTCGGCTGAGCCAGAAGCGAAGGGCGCCGGTGACGGCGCCCCTTTCGCGTGTTCCACCCCCATGTATCCAGGAAGAAGCAGCCACCGTGTCTGACCCGAACCTGAACGAGGCCGTCGAGCCGGACGAGTCCGTGGATGACGAACTCGACATCGTCGAGGGCGCGGACGAGGTAGACGAGTTCGAGGCTGCGGAAGCCGAACTGGGCGAGCCCGCAGAGGAATCCGCCCTGCACCTCGAGGACGAGTCCGGCGAGGAGGTCGAGGGCGACGTCGACGCCGCCGACCCGGCCGTCTCCGCCGAGGCGGAGGAGGCTGAGGAGGCCGAGGAGGAGACCGAGCCGGTCGACCCCATCGCCGCCCTGCGCGAGGAGCTGCGCACCCTGCCCGGCGAGTGGTACGTCATCCACACCTACGCCGGCTACGAGAACCGTGTGAAGACCAACCTCGAGCAGCGCGCCGTCTCGCTGAACGTCGAGGACTACATCTTCCAGGCCGAGGTGCCGCAGGAAGAGGTCGTCCAGATCAAGAACGGCGACCGCAAGACCATCCGCCAGAACAAGCTCCCCGGCTACGTGCTGGTGCGCATGGACCTGACGAACGAGTCCTGGGGCGTCGTCCGCAACACCCCCGGCGTCACCGGCTTCGTCGGCAACGCCTACGACCCGTACCCGCTGACCCTGGACGAGATCGTCAAGATGCTCGCCCCGGAGGCCGAGGAGAAGGCCGCCCGCGAGGCCGCCGAGGCCGAGGGCAAGCCGGCCCCGCAGCGCAAGGTCGAGGTCCAGGTGCTGGACTTCGAGGTGGGCGACTCGGTCACCGTGACCGACGGCCCGTTCGCCACGCTGCAGGCGACGATCAACGAGATCAACCCCGACTCGAAGAAGGTCAAGGGCCTGGTGGAGATCTTCGGCCGCGAGACGCCGGTCGAGCTCTCCTTCGACCAGATCCAGAAGAACTAGAAGAATCGGTCGGCGGAACCCAGGTTCGTCGACCGATTCGGACACAGAAGGCGCCTCGGGCCGAGCGGCTGTTGCCGTGTGGCCCGGGCGTCTTCGTCGCTTCCGTGTGCCCGCCCGACGGCATGGAAGCACGCCCCCTCGCAGCCGACCTGAGCTGCCGATTTCATGTCGCGCGACCACAGCAGCTATCGTGGTGCGGTATGCCATCTGCCGGATGATTCATCCGAATGACGCAGGTGGTACTCAACCTCTCAGTAAGGACCCGGAGAGAGCATGCCTCCCAAGAAGAAGAAGGTCACGGGGCTCATCAAGCTCCAGATCCAGGCCGGCGCCGCCAACCCGGCCCCGCCGGTCGGCCCCGCGCTGGGCCAGCACGGCGTGAACATCATGGAGTTCTGCAAGGCCTACAACGCCGCGACCGAGTCGCAGCGTGGCTGGGTGATCCCGGTGGAGATCACGGTCTACGAGGACCGCTCCTTCACCTTCATCACCAAGACGCCGCCGGCCGCGAAGATGATCCTCAAGGCCGCGGGCATCGAGAAGGGCTCCGGCGAGCCTCACAAGACCAAGGTCGCCAAGATCACCGAGGCACAGGTCCGCGAGATCGCCCAGACCAAGCTCCCCGACCTCAACGCCAACGACCTGGACGCCGCCGCGAAGATCATCGCCGGCACCGCGCGTTCCATGGGCGTCACGGTCGAGGGCTGAGCCCCAGCCCCGTAGTCAGAACGCACGCGGCGGCAGCCGCGTATGGGTACAGCGTGGCAGGGCCTGCTCGGCCCGTACCACGACTCCTAAGAACACACAGGAGCAGTAGTGAGCAAGCGCAGCAAGTCTCTCCGCGCTGCGGACGCCAAGGTCGACCGGGAGAAGCTCTACGCCCCGCTCGAGGCCGTCCGTCTCGCCAAGGAGACCTCCACGACCAAGTTCGACGGCACCGTCGAGGTCGCCTTCCGTCTGGGTGTCGACCCGCGCAAGGCCGACCAGATGGTCCGTGGCACCGTGAACCTTCCGCACGGCACCGGTAAGACCGCCCGGGTCCTGGTCTTCGCGACCGGCGACCGTGCCGAGGCCGCGCGTGCCGCGGGCGCCGACATCGTCGGCGCCGACGAGCTGATCGACGAGGTGTCGAAGGGCCGCCTGGACTTCGACGCCGTCGTCGCCACCCCGGACCTCATGGGCAAGGTCGGCCGCCTCGGCCGTGTCCTCGGCCCGCGTGGTCTGATGCCGAACCCGAAGACCGGCACGGTGACCCCGGACGTGGTCAAGGCCGTGACCGAGATCAAGGGCGGCAAGATCGAGTTCCGCGTCGACAAGCACTCGAACCTGCACTTCATCATCGGCAAGACGTCCTTCGACGACACCAAGCTGGTGGAGAACTACGGCGCCGCGCTGGAGGAGATCCTCCGTCTGAAGCCGTCCGCCGCCAAGGGTCGCTACATCAAGAAGGCCGCGGTCAGCACCACCATGGGCCCCGGCATCCCGGTCGACCCGAACCGCACCCGCAACCTCCTCGTCGAGGAGGACCCGGCCGCGGTCTGAGCCTGACGGCTCACCACATCCGGTGACGGGCCCCGCAACCTTTCTGGGTGCGGGGCCCGTCCCCTATTTCGGTACCGAGTGTCACTGCCCCGCGCTAGCGTGCGGGCACAGGATTCACATAGGGGTGGGACGAATGAAGAGCACGACCGTGCGCCACATGGCTCTCTCGATCGCGGCAGTGACCGCGCTGACCGGACTGGCGGCCTGCGGCCCCTCCGACTCCTCGAAGAGCTCCCGCAAGGACGACAATGGGCCCGGCAGGGCCTCCGCGCACCTCAACCCCATAGCCGCCCTGCGCACCGCCGAGAAGTCCACGGACGCCGCCGACTCCGCCAGGGTCGAGTCGACCACCACCATGGGCTCGATGATGTCCATGACGGCCGACGGCGCCCTCGGCTGGGGCGACGGCATCACCGGCACGATGACCATCACCTACACCGGCGGCACGATGGCCGACACGATGCGTCAGCTCGGCACCACGTCGATGGAGGCCCGCTACCTCCCCGACGCCTACTACGCGAAGATGGGCGAGCAGTTCGCCGAGCAGGCGGGCGGCAAGCACTGGATCCGGTACGGGTACGACGACCTGGAGGACCTCGGCGGCGGCTCCGGCGCCTACCTCAAGGACCAGATGCAGAACACGACCCCCAACCAGTCGGTGAAGCTCCTGCTGGCCTCCGGGGACGTGAAGAAGGTCGGCGAGGAGAAGGTGCGAGGGGTGAACACCACGCACTACTCGGGCACGGTCGACGTCGCCGACCTGGCCTCCAAGAACTCCAGCCTGAGCGAGAGCCAGCTGGCCGATCTGAAGAAGCAGCTGGAACAGGCCGGCGTCACCACGCAGACCATCGACATCTGGGTGAACGACCAGAACCTTCTGGTCAAGAAAATCGAGAAGGGTGAGATGACCAGCGGAGAACTGACCCAGACCGCCTACTACAGCGACTACGGCGTCAAGGTCTCCGCCGAAGAGCCCCCGGCCGCCGACACCGAGGACTTCAAGGAGCTGCTGGAGAAGCAGGGCGGCACGGGCACGGTCTCCTGAGGCCTCCCGGTCTCTGAGGCCTCCCGGTCTCTGAGGATTCCCGGTCTCGTGAGGATTCCCGGGCCGGGAATCCTGAGGCTCCTGTGACCCCTGTGACCCCTGTGACTCTGTGACCCGTGTGACTCATGTGACCCGTGTGACTCATGGGTATTCGCGAGACCATTCGATTCTCCTGGGATACGCTCGCGACCTTGCTGTGTATCAGCCATGTATTCCTAGGGGGAATCGATGGAGACTTCTGCACGTGGTTCCGTGCGCCGTCGGGCGGCGGGCGCAGGCCTTGCCGCCCTGGTCCTCGCCGGTGGGGCGGTCGGGTGTTCCAAGGCCGCCGACGAGCAGTCGCCCGCGATGGAGCCCGCCGCGGCCGTCGCCAAGGCGGCGAAGAACGCCGACGACATCACGTCCTTCCGCTACAAGCTGACCGGCAAGGTGCCCGAGCAGGGCCGGGTGAGCGGCGAGGCGTCGATGAGCGTCAAGCCGCTGGCCATGAGCATGAAGATGACGGCACTGGACCAGTCCACCGACAACCAGGTGGAGATCCGGCTCGTCGACAAGGCGATGTACATCGGCGGGGGCGCCGCGGCCGCCAAGGAGATGGACGGCAAGAGCTGGATCAAGTTCGACATGTTCGCGCTCGGCGCCGACAAGGACCTGAACGCCGGCCAGTTCGGGGCCGGCCAGGCCGACCAGAACCCGGCGACCGAGTCCACCTTCCTGACCGGCTCCAAGGACATCAAGGAGGTCGGCATCGAGACCGTCGACGGTGTGAAGACCACCCACTACAAGGGCACCGTCACCCTCGACGACCTCGAGGCCTCCCTCAAGGACGAGGACAGGACCACCCGCGAGAAGCGCGAGAAGAGCATCCAGGTGTACGAGAAGATGGGTGTCGACTCGTTCACGATGGACATGTGGATCGACGGCGAGGACCACACCAAGCAGTTCCGGATGCGCGGCGACGCCGACAAGGGGCCGCTCGACATGACCATCACCTTCTCCGACATCAACGAGCCGGTCACGGTCACCGCCCCGCCGGCCGAGGACACCGCGGACCTGGCGGAGATGATGAAGGGCGCCGAGGGCTGAGCACCGGACGGGCGGATTTGCCTGCCGGCGATCCGTTCGCGTACTCTCCTACAGAAGCCAAAGACCGCTGGTCGTTGCCGTGCGCTCGCAAGAGGGCGCGGCGGCCGAAGGATCCGCTGAACCGCGGACGACCCGCGCAGGTGACTGTGGAATTGCTCCTGGAGTTCGCTGCTCGCGCTGCGAATGCCCGGTCGAGCTACGCCCCGTGCGCCTGCGCCGGGGCGTTTCGTTTACCCAGCCCCTTCCGAGCGGTCCTCATCACCCGGAAGGAGGCCGACGCTCTATGGCAAGGCCCGACAAGGCTGCCGCGGTGGCCGAGCTCGCGGAGCAGTTCCGCAGCTCGAACGCCGCCGTGCTGACCGAGTACCGGGGTCTCACCGTGGCGCAGCTCAAGACGCTGCGTCGTTCGCTCGGTGAGAACGCCCAGTACGCCGTGGTGAAGAACACGCTGACCAAGATTGCGGCCAACGAGGCCGGGATCTCGACGCTCGACGACCTGTTCAACGGTCCGACGGCGGTCGCCTTCGTCACCGGTGACCCGGTGGAGTCGGCGAAGGGTCTTCGTGACTTCGCCAAGGACAACCCGAACCTCGTCATCAAGGGCGGTGTCCTTGACGGCAAGGCGCTGTCCGCCGACGAGATCAAGAAGCTTGCGGACCTCGAGTCCCGCGAGGTTCTGCTCTCCAAGCTGGCGGGTGCCTTCAAGGGCAAGCAGTCTCAGGCTGCTCAGCTCTTCCAGGCGCTTCCCTCGAAGCTCGTCCGCACGGTGGACGCCCTTCGCGCCAAGCAAGAAGAGCAGGGCGGTGCCGAGTAACTCGGCTCGCGCATTGACTGCCGCCTGAGGCGACGGTCGTAGCGGGCCGAACGTACGCCCGCCTCACATGTACATCCCGGCACCAGCCGAATTAGTGGAAGGATCGCCCACCATGGCGAAGCTCAGCCAGGAAGACCTGCTCGCGCAGTTCGAGGAGATGACCCTCATCGAGCTCTCCGAGTTCGTGAAGGCCTTCGAGGAGAAGTTCGACGTCACCGCCGCCGCCGCGGTCGCCGTTGCCGGCCCGGCCGGTCCGGCCGCCCCGGCCGAGGCCGCCGAGGAGAAGGACGAGTTCGACGTCATCCTCACCGGCGCCGGCGACAAGAAGATCCAGGTCATCAAGGTCGTGCGTGAGCTGACCTCCCTGGGTCTGAAGGAGGCCAAGGACCTCGTGGACGGCGCCCCGAAGCCCGTCCTCGAGAAGGTCGCCAAGGACGCCGCCGAGAAGGCCGCCGAGTCCCTCAAGGGCGCCGGCGCCTCCGTCGAGGTCAAGTAACACCTCTCGGGTCCGCACGGACTCGCGCGCGAGCGGCAGCCGTCGTACGGACGGCTGTAACGCTGACGCACAGAAGAGCGATCATCCATCCGGGTGGTCGCTCTTCGGCGTTCCGGGGACCCCGGCGGCGGCTGCCTTGCGCCTGGGGGTGCTGCGAGTAGGGTGATCTTCGTCGTACGTCGAGGGTCTCCTGGTAGCAGACCGCAAGTGACGAGTGCAGCACCCGGTTTGGGCAAGACAGGCCTTGACGAACCGCACGCAGCGCGCAATTCTCAGGACGCGTCGTCACAGGATCCGGATCCGAGGCATGGATCGACGGCGAAGAGGGCAGTATCAACGTGCATTGAGGGCGTGGGCTTGCGCAGGTGTCGAGAAGAACGAGGGTCTCGAGAAACCCGCACTGGACATCAGTGTGCCAAGTGGCTACACTGACCCTTTGCGCTGCCTGTTAGCTGTCCCCTGCCCGTCACCAGGGGCATGCCCTCGCTTGAGCACCGACGACCGAACCGTCCCTGACCTGGCCTAATTGGGCTGGTGAAGGAACTTCTGTCTCTGTGCACGGGAGAGGGACCGGTACGCGCGTAGTGAGTCCGAGCCCTCGGAAGGACCCCCTCTTGGCCGCCTCGCGCACTGCCTCGACCGCGAATACGAACAACGGCGCCAGCACCGCCCCGCTGCGCATCTCCTTTGCAAAGATCAAGGAGCCCCTCGAGGTTCCGAACCTTCTTGCGCTGCAAACCGAGAGCTTCGACTGGCTGCTCGGAAACGACGCGTGGAAGGCTCGTGTCGAGGCGGCTCTGGAGTCCGGTCAGGACGTCCCCACCAAGTCCGGTCTGGAGGAGATCTTCGAGGAGATCTCCCCGATCGAGGACTTCTCCGGGTCGATGTCGCTGACTTTCCGCGACCACCGTTTCGAGCCCTCGAAGAACAGCATCGACGAGTGCAAGGAGCGCGACTTCACGTACGCGGCTCCGCTCTTCGTCACCGCTGAGTTCACCAACAACGAGACCGGCGAGATCAAGTCCCAGACGGTCTTCATGGGCGACTTCCCGCTCATGACCAACAAGGGCACCTTCGTCATCAACGGCACCGAGCGTGTCGTCGTGTCGCAGCTGGTCCGTTCGCCGGGTGTCTACTTCGACTCCTCCATCGACAAGACGTCCGACAAGGACATCTTCTCCGCCAAGATCATCCCGTCCCGGGGTGCCTGGCTGGAGATGGAGATCGACAAGCGCGACATGGTCGGTGTGCGCATCGACCGCAAGCGCAAGCAGTCCGTCACCGTCCTCCTGAAGGCGCTCGGCTGGACCACCGAGCAGATCCTCGAGGAGTTCGGCGAGTACGAGTCCATGCGGGCCACCCTGGAGAAGGACCACACCCAGGGCCAGGACGACGCGCTGCTCGACATCTACCGCAAGCTGCGTCCGGGCGAGCCCCCGACGCGTGAGGCCGCGCAGACGCTGCTCGAGAACCTCTACTTCAACCCCAAGCGCTACGACCTGGCCAAGGTCGGCCGCTACAAGGTCAACAAGAAGCTGGGTGCGGAGGCCCCGCTCGACGCGGGCGTCCTGACCGTCGAGGATGTCATCTCGACGATCAAGTACCTGGTGAAGCTGCACGCGGGGGAGACCGAGACGGCCGCCGACAGCGGTCAGACGATCGTCGTCGAGACCGACGACATCGACCACTTCGGCAACCGTCGTCTGCGCAGTGTCGGCGAGCTCATCCAGAACCAGGTCCGTACGGGTCTGGCGCGTATGGAGCGTGTCGTCCGCGAGCGGATGACGACCCAGGACGTCGAGGCGATCACGCCGCAGACCCTGATCAACATCCGGCCGGTCGTCGCCTCCATCAAGGAGTTCTTCGGCACCAGCCAGCTCTCGCAGTTCATGGACCAGAACAACCCGCTGTCGGGTCTCACCCACAAGCGCCGTCTGTCGGCGCTCGGCCCGGGTGGTCTCTCCCGTGAGCGGGCCGGCTTCGAGGTCCGTGACGTGCACCCGTCCCACTACGGCCGCATGTGCCCGATCGAGACGCCGGAAGGCCCGAACATCGGTCTGATCGGTTCGCTCGCCTCCTACGGCCGCGTCAACGCGTTCGGTTTCGTGGAGACGCCGTACCGCAAGGTCGTCGACGGCCAGGTCACCGACGAGGTCGACTACCTGACGGCCGACGAAGAGGACCGATTCGTCATCGCGCAGGCCAACGCCACGCTCAACGACGACCTGCGCTTCACCGAGAACCGCGTCCTCGTCCGCCGCCGTGGCGGCGAGGTCGACTACGTCGCCGGTGACGACGTGGACTACATGGACGTCTCGCCGCGCCAGATGGTGTCGGTCGCGACCGCCATGATCCCGTTCCTCGAGCACGACGACGCCAACCGTGCCCTCATGGGCGCGAACATGATGCGTCAGGCCGTGCCGCTGATCAAGTCCGAGTCCCCGCTCGTCGGCACCGGCATGGAGTACCGCTCCGCCGTCGACGCCGGCGACGTGGTCAAGGCCGAGAAGGCGGGTGTGGTCCAGGAGGTCTCCGCGGACTACATCACCACCGCCAACGACGACGGCACGTACATCACGTACCGCCTGGCCAAGTTCGCCCGCTCCAACCAGGGCACCTCGGTCAACCAGAAGGTCATCGTCAACGAGGGCGACCGCGTCATCGAGGGCCAGGTCCTCGCCGACGGTCCGGCCACCCAGAACGGCGAGATGGCGCTCGGCAAGAACCTGCTCGTGGCGTTCATGCCGTGGGAGGGTCACAACTACGAGGACGCGATCATCCTGTCGCAGCGCCTCGTGCAGGACGACGTCCTCTCCTCGATCCACATCGAGGAGCACGAGGTCGACGCCCGTGACACCAAGCTCGGCCCCGAGGAGATCACCCGGGACATCCCGAACGTCTCCGAGGAGGTCCTCGCCGACCTCGACGAGCGCGGCATCATCCGCATCGGTGCCGAGGTCATCGCCGGCGACATCCTCGTCGGCAAGGTGACCCCCAAGGGTGAGACCGAGCTGACCCCCGAGGAGCGCCTGCTGCGCGCGATCTTCGGTGAGAAGGCCCGTGAGGTCCGTGACACCTCGCTGAAGGTGCCGCACGGCGAGACCGGCAAGGTCATCGGCGTCCGCGTCTTCGACCGCGAGGAGGGCGACGAGCTTCCCCCCGGTGTGAACCAGCTGGTGCGCGTCTACGTCGCGCAGAAGCGCAAGATCACCGACGGTGACAAGCTCGCCGGCCGCCACGGCAACAAGGGCGTCATCTCGAAGATCCTGCCGATCGAGGACATGCCGTTCCTGGAGGACGGCACCCCGGTCGACATCATCCTCAACCCGCTGGGTGTGCCGTCCCGAATGAACCCGGGACAGGTCCTGGAGATCCACCTCGGCTGGCTCGCCAGCCGCGGGTGGGACGTCTCCGGCCTCGCGGACGAGTGGGCGCAGCGCCTCCAGGCGATCGGCGCCGACCAGGTCGACCCGGGCACGAACGTCGCGACCCCCGTCTTCGACGGTGCGCGCGAGGACGAGCTCGCGGGCCTGCTGAACCACACCATCCCGAACCGCGACGGCGAGCGCATGGTGCTCCCGACCGGTAAGGCGCGGCTGTTCGACGGCCGTAGCGGTGAGCCGTTCCCGGACCCCATCTCGGTCGGCTACATGTACATCCTGAAGCTGCACCACCTGGTCGACGACAAGCTGCACGCCCGCTCGACCGGTCCGTACTCGATGATCACCCAGCAGCCGCTGGGTGGTAAGGCCCAGTTCGGTGGCCAGCGCTTCGGTGAGATGGAGGTGTGGGCGCTGGAGGCGTACGGCGCCGCGTACGCCCTCCAGGAGCTGCTGACCATCAAGTCCGACGACGTCACCGGCCGCGTGAAGGTCTACGAGGCCATCGTCAAGGGCGAGAACATCCCCGAGCCCGGCATCCCCGAGTCCTTCAAGGTGCTCATCAAGGAGATGCAGTCCCTGTGCCTCAACGTGGAGGTGCTGTCCTCGGACGGCATGTCCATCGAGATGCGCGACACCGACGAGGACGTCTTCCGCGCGGCGGAGGAGCTTGGCATCGACCTGTCGCGGCGCGAGCCGAGCAGCGTCGAAGAGGTCTGACGGGAGTCCGGCCGGGCTCAGCCCATGAGCCCGGCCGGCCCCAGGACCCCCGTATCAGACCCCTAAGACTTACAACCCTGAGAGGGATTGACGCATAGTGCTCGACGTCAACTTCTTCGACGAGCTCCGGATCGGCCTGGCCACCGCTGACGACATCCGTCAGTGGAGCCACGGCGAGGTCAAGAAGCCCGAGACCATCAACTACCGCACCCTCAAGCCCGAAAAGGACGGACTCTTCTGCGAGAAGATCTTCGGTCCGACCCGGGACTGGGAGTGCTACTGCGGCAAGTACAAGCGTGTCCGGTTCAAGGGCATCATCTGTGAGCGCTGTGGCGTCGAGGTGACTCGCGCCAAGGTGCGCCGTGAGCGGATGGGCCACATCGAGCTGGCCGCGCCCGTCACGCACATCTGGTACTTCAAGGGCGTCCCGTCGCGCCTGGGCTACCTGCTCGACCTGGCCCCGAAGGACCTGGAGAAGGTCATCTACTTCGCGGCGTACATGATCACGTACGTCGACGAGGAGCGCCGCACCCGCGACCTGCCCTCTCTGGAGGCGCACGTCTCCGTCGAGCGGCAGCAGATCGAGAACCGCCGGGACGCCGACCTGGAGGCCCGCGCCAAGAAGCTCGAGACCGACCTGGCCGAGCTGGAGGCCGAGGGCGCCAAGGCCGATGTGCGCCGCAAGGTGCGCGAGGGTGCCGAGCGTGAGATGAAGCAGCTGCGCGACCGTGCGCAGCGCGAGATCGACCGTCTCGACGAGGTGTGGACCCGGTTCAAGAACCTCAAGGTCCAGGACCTCGAGGGCGACGAGCTCCTCTACCGCGAGCTGCGCGACCGCTTCGGCACGTACTTCGACGGTTCGATGGGTGCCGCGGCGCTGCAGAAGCGCCTGGAGTCCTTCGACCTCGACGAGGAGGCCGAGCGCCTCCGCGAGATCATTCGCACCGGCAAGGGCCAGAAGAAGACCCGTGCGCTCAAGCGCCTGAAGGTCGTCTCCGCGTTCCTGCAGACCAGCAACAGCCCCAAGGGCATGGTGCTCGACTGCGTGCCGGTCATCCCGCCGGACCTGCGTCCGATGGTGCAGCTGGACGGTGGCCGCTTCGCGACCTCCGACCTGAACGACCTGTACCGCCGCGTCATCAACCGCAACAACCGCCTGAAGCGCCTTCTCGACCTCGGTGCCCCCGAGATCATCGTGAACAACGAGAAGCGCATGCTCCAGGAGGCCGTGGACGCGCTGTTCGACAACGGCCGTCGTGGCCGTCCGGTCACCGGCCCCGGCAACCGCCCGCTGAAGTCCCTCAGCGACATGCTGAAGGGCAAGCAGGGCCGGTTCCGCCAGAACCTGCTCGGCAAGCGTGTGGACTACTCCGCGCGTTCCGTGATCGTCGTCGGTCCGCAGCTGAAGCTGCACCAGTGCGGTCTGCCGAAGGCGATGGCGCTGGAGCTGTTCAAGCCGTTCGTGATGAAGCGCCTGGTCGACCTGAACCACGCGCAGAACATCAAGAGCGCCAAGCGCATGGTGGAGCGCGGCCGCACGGTCGTGTACGACGTCCTCGAAGAGGTCATCGCCGAGCACCCGGTTCTGCTGAACCGTGCGCCCACCCTGCACCGCCTGGGCATCCAGGCCTTCGAGCCGCAGCTGGTCGAGGGCAAGGCCATCCAGATCCACCCGCTCGTCTGCACCGCGTTCAACGCGGACTTCGACGGTGACCAGATGGCCGTGCACCTGCCGCTGTCCGCGGAGGCGCAGGCCGAGGCCCGCATCCTGATGCTGTCCTCGAACAACATCCTCAAGCCCGCCGACGGCCGTCCGGTGACGATGCCGACCCAGGACATGGTCCTCGGTCTGTTCTTCCTCACCACCGACGGCGAGCTGCGTGACACCAAGGGCGAGGGCCGGTCCTTCGGCTCCACGGCCGAGGCGATCATGGCGTTCGACGCCGGTGAGCTGGCGCTGCAGTCGGCGATCGACATCCGCTTCCCGGTGGGCACCATCCCGCCGCGCGGCTGGACCCCGCCGGTGCGCGAGGAGGGCGAGCCGGAGTGGCAGCAGGGTGACACCTTCCGCCTGCGGACGACCCTGGGCCGCGCGCTCTTCAACGAGCTGCTGCCCGAGGACTACCCGTTCGTCGACTACTCGGTGGGCAAGAAGCAGCTCTCCGAGATCGTCAACGATCTGGCCGAGCGCTACCCCAAGGTCATCGTGGCGGCGACGCTCGACAACCTGAAGGCGGCCGGCTTCTACTGGGCGACCCGTTCCGGTGTCACCGTCGCCATCTCCGACGTCGTCGTTCCCGAGGCGAAGAAGGAGATCGTCCGCGGGTACGAGGCGCAGGACGAGAAGGTCCAGAAGCAGTACGAGCGCGGTCTGATCACCAAGGAAGAGCGCACTCAGGAGCTCATCGCGATCTGGACCAAGGCGACCAACGAGGTCGCCGAGGCGATGAACGAGAACTTCCCCAAGACGAACCCCATCTTCATGATGGTTGACTCGGGTGCCCGAGGAAACATGATGCAGATGCGGCAGATCGCCGGTATGCGTGGTCTGGTGTCGAACGCCAAGAACGAGACGATCCCGCGTCCGATCAAGGCGTCCTTCCGTGAGGGTCTGTCCGTGCTGGAGTACTTCATCTCCACGCACGGTGCCCGTAAGGGTCTGGCGGACACCGCCCTGCGTACCGCCGACTCGGGTTACCTGACCCGTCGTCTGGTGGACGTCTCGCAGGACGTCATCATCCGCGAGGAGGACTGCGGCACCGAGCGCGGCCTGAAGCTGCGGATCGCCTCGAAGGACGCCGGTGGCGTGCTGCGCAAGGCGGACGACGTCGAGACCAGCGTCTACGCCCGCATGCTCGCCGAGGACGTCGTCATCGACGGCAAGGTGATCGCGCCGGCCAACGTGGACCTGGGCGACGTGCTCATCGACCAGCTCGTGCGCCACGGTGTCGAGGAGGTCAAGACCCGCTCGATCCTGACCTGCGAGTCCCACGTCGGCACCTGCGCCATGTGCTACGGCCGCTCCCTGGCCACCGGCAAGCTGGTCGACATCGGTGAGGCGGTCGGCATCATCGCCGCCCAGTCCATCGGTGAGCCCGGTACCCAGCTGACGATGCGTACCTTCCACACCGGTGGTGTGGCCGGTGACGACATCACCCAGGGTCTGCCGCGTGTCGTCGAGCTCTTCGAGGCCCGTACGCCGAAGGGTGTCGCCCCGATCTCCGAGGCCTCCGGCCGCGTCCGGATCGAGGAGACCGAGAAGACCAAGAAGATCGTCGTCACTCCGGACGACGGCAGCGACGAGACGGCGTTCCCGATCTCGAAGCGCGCCCGACTCCTGGTCAGCGAGGGCGAGCACGTCGAGGTGGGCCAGAAGCTCACCGTGGGTGCCACCAACCCGCACGACGTGCTGCGCATCCTGGGCCAGCGTGCCGTCCAGGTCCACCTGGTCGGCGAGGTCCAGAAGGTGTACAACTCGCAGGGTGTGTCGATCCACGACAAGCACATCGAGATCATCATCCGGCAGATGCTGCGCCGTGTGACGATCATCGAGTCCGGCGACGCCGAGCTGCTGCCCGGCGAGCTGGTCGAGCGCTCGAAGTTCGAGACCGAGAACCGTCGTGTGGTCCAGGAAGGCGGCCACCCGGCCTCCGGCCGTCCGCAGCTCATGGGTATCACCAAGGCCTCGCTGGCCACGGAGTCCTGGCTGTCGGCGGCGTCCTTCCAGGAGACGACCAGGGTCCTCACGGACGCGGCGATCAACGCCAAGTCCGACTCCCTGATCGGCCTCAAGGAGAACGTCATCATCGGTAAGCTCATCCCGGCCGGTACGGGTCTGTCCCGCTACCGCAACATCCGGGTCGAGCCGACCGAGGAGGCCAAGGCCGCGATGTACTCGGCCGTCGGCTACGACGACATCGACTACTCGCCGTTCGGCACGGGCTCCGGCCAGGCCGTTCCGCTGGAGGACTACGACTACGGTCCGTACAACCAGTAAGCGAGCAGCTTGAGCTGACGGGCGGTCACCCTGAGTGGGGTGACCGCCCGTCGGCGTCTTCCGGGGAAACGGGACAGTAGGAGCCGGACGGGAGCGGTGGGGGAACCGATGCCGGAACCACGGCGTCGGAGCATGATGTAGGTAGAGCCGTCCTGGGAGGTGTTCAGGTGTCGCAACCGTCGCCCTGGCAGCCCTGGCAGGGGCCGAGCGTCCCCCAGCCGTGGCAGAGCAACGCATCGATGCTCGCCTCCCACGCGGACCGTGAGCGGGCCGTGGACGTGCTCAGAGCGGGATTCAGCGAAGGGCGCATGCAGCAGGCCGAGTTCGAGCGGCGGGTCACGCGGGCGTACGAAGCGCGCACGGTGGGGGAGCTGGGTCTGCTCGTCGCGGACCTGCCCCAGGGGCCCGTACCGCTGCCTGCGGCGGCCGCGTACGTGCCGCGGACGTTTCTGCCCATGGCGGGGCCGAAGACGAACGACAAGGCGGTCGGGTCGGCCATCTGCGGCGTGCTGTGTCTTGTGACCCTCGGACTCACCGGCCTCCCCGCGGTAGTCCTGGGGCACACCGCGCGTTCCGAGATCCGCCGCACGGGGGAGCACGGCGACGGGCTCGCGCTGACCGGGCTCGTCCTCGGCTGGATGTCCACCGCCGGCTGGGCCCTCGTGGTGCTGCTGCTGCTGGTGGCAGTCGCGTCCGCGTGACGACTCCGAAGATCACTGAGGGTGCGTGGACGGTGTATGGGCTTGACATGCACCGCACGGCAATGCGACCAAGGCCCATTTGTTTTGACCGCAGCGAATGAGGTAGGTACGCTCAGACCTTGTGCCTGGGGTGTGCCCTGGCTCTCGTGCGTGCCTTCAACCGCATAGCGAGCCGTCACTGGCCACCGTAATCTGCGCCCTTTTCGCCTCGCGGCGGAAGTCTGCGGGATTCGACACACCCGACCGCGTGGGTCGGCGACGTTCCAGGTTAGCTGTACCTATCGGCACACAGAAACCGGAGAAGTAGTGCCTACGATCCAGCAGCTGGTCCGCAAGGGCCGGCAGGACAAGGTCGAGAAGAACAAGACGCCCGCACTCGAGGGTTCCCCTCAGCGTCGTGGCGTCTGCACGCGTGTGTTCACGACCACCCCGAAGAAGCCGAACTCGGCCCTGCGTAAGGTCGCGCGTGTGCGTCTGACCAGCGGGATCGAGGTCACCGCTTACATTCCGGGTGAGGGACACAACCTGCAGGAGCACTCCATCGTGCTCGTGCGCGGCGGCCGTGTGAAGGACCTGCCGGGTGTTCGCTACAAGATCATCCGCGGCTCGCTCGACACCCAGGGTGTCAAGAACCGCAAGCAGGCCCGCAGCCGCTACGGCGCCAAGAAGGAGAAGTAAGAATGCCTCGTAAGGGCCCCGCCCCGAAGCGCCCGGTCATCATCGACCCGGTCTACGGTTCTCCTCTTGTCACGTCGCTGATCAACAAGGTGCTGCTGAACGGCAAGCGCTCCACCGCCGAGCGCATCGTCTACGGCGCCATGGAGGGTCTGCGCGAGAAGACGGGCAACGACCCGATCATCACGCTGAAGCGCGCCCTGGAGAACATCAAGCCGACCCTCGAGGTCAAGTCCCGCCGTGTCGGTGGTGCGACGTACCAGGTTCCGATCGAGGTCAAGCCCGGTCGTGCCAACACGCTCGCGCTGCGCTGGCTGGTCGGATACTCCCGCGCCCGTCGCGAGAAGACCATGACCGAGCGTCTGCTCAACGAGCTTCTCGACGCCTCCAACGGCCTTGGTGCCGCTGTGAAGAAGCGCGAGGACACGCACAAGATGGCCGAGTCCAACAAGGCCTTCGCGCACTACCGCTGGTAGTCGCTACCCACATCGAGACCGAGAGAAGACTGAAGCCTTATGGCTACCACTTCACTTGACCTGGCCAAGGTCCGCAACATCGGGATCATGGCCCACATCGACGCGGGCAAGACGACCACCACCGAGCGGATCCTGTTCTACACCGGTGTGTCTTACAAGATCGGTGAGGTCCACGACGGCGCTGCCACCATGGACTGGATGGAGCAGGAGCAGGAGCGTGGCATCACGATCACCTCTGCTGCCACCACCTGTCACTGGCCGCTGGAAGACGTCGACCACACCATCAACATCATCGACACCCCGGGCCACGTCGACTTCACCGTCGAGGTGGAGCGTTCCCTGCGTGTGCTCGACGGTGCCGTGACGGTGTTCGACGGCGTCGCCGGCGTCGAGCCCCAGTCCGAGACGGTGTGGCGTCAGGCGGACCGCTACGGCGTCCCGCGTATCTGCTTCGTCAACAAGCTCGACCGGACCGGTGCCGAGTTCCACCGCTGCGTCGACATGATCTCTGACCGCCTGGGCGCTCAGCCGATCGTGATGCAGCTGCCGATCGGTGCCGAGGCCGACTTCAAGGGCGTCGTCGACCTCGTGACGATGAAGGCCTTCGTCTGGTCTGCCGAGGCCACCAAGGGCGAGATGTACGACGTCGTCGACATCCCGGCCACGCACACCGAGGCTGCCGAGGAATGGCGCGGCAAGCTGCTCGAGGCCGTGGCCGAGAACGACGAAGAGATCATGGAGCTGTACCTGGAGGGCGAGGAGCCCTCCGCGGAGCAGCTGTACGCCGCGATCCGTCGTGTCACCATCGCGTCCGGCAAGTCCAAGGACACCACCGTCACCCCGGTGTTCTGCGGTACCGCGTTCAAGAACAAGGGCGTGCAGCCCCTGCTCGACGCGGTCGTGCGCTACCTCCCCTCCCCGCTCGACGTCGAGGCCATCGAGGGCCACGCCGTGAACGACGCGGAGGAGGTCGTCAAGCGCAAGCCGTCCGACGACGAGCCGCTGTCCGCCCTCGCGTTCAAGATCATGAGCGACCCGCACCTCGGCAAGCTCACCTTCGTCCGGGTCTACTCGGGCCGCCTGGAGTCCGGCACCGCCGTGCTGAACTCCGTCAAGGGCAAGAAGGAGCGCATCGGCAAGATCTACCGCATGCACGCGAACAAGCGTGAGGAGATCGACTCGGTGGGCGCGGGCGACATCGTCGCCGTCATGGGTCTGAAGCAGACCACGACCGGTGAGACGCTGTGCGACGACAAGCAGCCGGTGATCCTGGAGTCCATGGACTTCCCGGCGCCGGTCATCCAGGTCGCCATCGAGCCCAAGTCCAAGGGTGACCAGGAGAAGCTGGGTGTCGCCATCCAGCGTCTCGCGGAGGAGGACCCCTCCTTCCAGGTTCACTCGGACGAGGAGACCGGCCAGACCATCATCGGTGGTATGGGCGAGCTGCACCTCGAGGTGCTGGTCGACCGTATGCGCCGTGAGTTCAAGGTCGAGGCCAACGTCGGCAAGCCGCAGGTCGCGTACCGCGAGACGATCCGCAAGGCCGTCGAGCGCGTGGACTACACCCACAAGAAGCAGACCGGTGGTACCGGTCAGTTCGCCAAGGTGCAGATCGCGATCGAGCCCATCGAGGGCGGCGACGCCTCGTACGAGTTCGTGAACAAGGTGACCGGTGGTCGCATCCCGAAGGAGTACATCCCTTCGGTCGACGCCGGTGCGCAGGAGGCCATGCAGTTCGGCATCCTCGCCGGCTACGAGATGACGGGCGTCCGCGTCACGCTTCTCGACGGTGCCTACCACGAGGTCGACTCCTCCGAGCTCGCCTTCAAGATCGCCGGATCGCAGGCCTTCAAGGAGGCCGCGCGCAAGGCCAGCCCCGTGCTGCTCGAGCCGATGATGGCCGTCGAGGTCACCACGCCCGAGGACTACATGGGTGAGGTCATCGGCGACATCAACTCCCGCCGTGGCCAGATCCAGGCCATGGAGGAGCGGGCCGGTGCCCGCGTCGTGAAGGGCCTCGTGCCCCTCTCGGAGATGTTCGGCTACGTCGGAGACCTCCGCAGCAAGACATCGGGTCGCGCAAGCTACTCGATGCAGTTCGACTCCTACGCCGAGGTTCCGCGGAACGTCGCCGAGGAGATCATCGCGAAGGCCAAGGGCGAGTAACGCACCGCGTTCACACGCTTTAGGCTTGACTCCGGAGCCTCAGGGGCATTCCGCCACAATCGTGACCACGATCGTGGGGAATGCCCGGGACCCGGCTTTCCAGCAAAGATCACCTGGCGCCGATGAAGCAAGGCGTTCAGAACCACTCCACAGGAGGACCCCAGTGGCGAAGGCGAAGTTCGAGCGGACTAAGCCGCACGTCAACATCGGCACCATCGGTCACATCGACCACGGTAAGACGACCCTCACGGCCGCCATTACCAAGGTGCTGCACGACGCGTTTCCGGACCTGAACGAGGCCTCGGCGTTCGACCAGATCGACAAGGCTCCCGAAGAGCGCCAGCGCGGTATCACCATCTCCATCGCGCACGTCGAGTACCAGACGGAGACCCGTCACTACGCCCACGTCGACTGCCCCGGTCACGCGGACTACATCAAGAACATGATCACCGGTGCTGCCCAGATGGACGGCGCCATCCTCGTGGTCGCCGCCACCGACGGCCCGATGCCGCAGACCAAGGAGCACGTGCTCCTGGCCCGCCAGGTCGGCGTTCCGTACATCGTCGTCGCCCTGAACAAGGCCGACATGGTGGACGACGAGGAGATCCTGGAGCTCGTCGAGCTCGAGGTTCGTGAGCTCCTCTCCGAGTACGAGTTCCCGGGCGACGACCTGCCGGTCGTCAAGGTCTCGGCGCTCAAGGCGCTCGAGGGCGACAAGGAGTGGGGCCAGTCGGTCCTGGACCTGATGAAGGCCGTCGACGAGTCGATCCCGGAGCCGGAGCGCGACGTCGACAAGCCGTTCCTCATGCCGATCGAGGACGTCTTCACGATCACCGGTCGCGGTACGGTCGTCACCGGCCGTATCGAGCGTGGTGTCCTGAAGGTCAACGAGACCGTCGACATCATCGGCATCAAGACCGAGAAGACCACCACCACGGTCACCGGCATCGAGATGTTCCGCAAGCTGCTCGACGAGGGCCAGGCCGGTGAGAACGTCGGTCTGCTGCTCCGTGGCATCAAGCGCGAGGACGTCGAGCGCGGCCAGGTCATCATCAAGCCCGGTTCGGTCACGCCGCACACGGACTTCGAGGCCCAGGCCTACATCCTGTCCAAGGACGAGGGTGGCCGCCACACGCCGTTCTTCAACAACTACCGTCCGCAGTTCTACTTCCGTACGACTGACGTGACCGGTGTTGTGACCCTCCCCGAGGGCACGGAGATGGTGATGCCGGGCGACAACACCGAGATGAAGGTGGAGCTCATCCAGCCCATCGCCATGGAGGAGGGCCTGAAGTTCGCCATCCGTGAGGGTGGCCGGACCGTGGGCGCCGGCCAGGTCACCAAGATCACGAAGTGATCCTGGGCCTGACCTGGTAGCTCCAGCATGAGCTGAGCTCCTGAAGGGGCCCGTACGACTTCGGTCGTACGGGCCCTTTCGCCTGCCCGGTGAGCGGTGGATGGGCGGCAGATGAACCGTCGGCGAATGCTGGCCCGGGTTACCCGTGAGGCAGCTGTGACGCACCTAGCCTGTTCACCGGTATGTGGAGCGGCCTGTGGCGGGGGTGCTGAAGAGGGGCTGGACACGTCGTTCGCGCGGTTGCGGAACGCGGGGGAGAGGAGCTGAGCGATCAGTTCGCCGTGCTCGGGTAGAGCGGCAGGTCCGCTGTGGAGATCGTCCACTCGGCGATGGTGACGTCCTCGCCGTAGACGAAGTCCTTGCGGGTCGCGTAGCGCGGGCCGGCCGGTGTCCGGTGGATGTCGGAGAGGACCGCGCCGGAACCGGTGCGCGGATCGAAGATCACGTACAGCGGGATGCCCAGCAGGGGGTAGTCCCGTACCTTGCTCACCCAGTCGTTGTCCGGGTTGGAGCGGGACACGACTTCGATGGCGGCGATGAGCGTACGAGGGTCGAAGGACCCGTCTCCCTCCATGTCCGCCTCGGAGATCAGCATCACGTCGGGGTGTCGCATGACGCCCTCGGGCTCGTCCTCCACGTCAGGTGTCCCCGTGTGAGCCACGAGGTCTTCCGGCATGACCTTCTCAAGGCGTTTGCGGAGGCGCAGAGTGGTGAGCTCGTGCTGCTTCACGGGCGCCATCATGTCGTGGACGATCCCTTCCTTGGTGATCTCGAATTTGCCGGGGAGGGTGTCGTCCATGGACTGAACGAAGTCCCGCATGGTCCGGTACAGGCGGGAAGCGCCCTGCCGCGCGTTGTCCGGGGCGATGGTCATGGCGCTCGCTCCTCGTCGTCTGTGCCCGGAGGCAAGGATCGTCGCTTTCATGCTAGGCGGCCTCCCGGAGTTCGGATCGGCAGTCGCGGCAGCGACCGGGACCCGCGGCGCGGAAGGCGCGGTCGCAGTCCTCGCAGGTCTGGAGCGGATGTCGGACGGCTGGTGGTGGAGCGGGCGCCCGGAACGGTGGTGGAGGGGGCAGCTGGGCGGACAGGCGGTGGGCCAGGAGGGCGGCGGGGCGGCGTAGGCCTTCGGGCGGCAGGTCGGCGGTCAGGGCCTGTTGTACGGCCGTGGCGCCGACGTCGCGCTCCAGCCAGGCGGCTACGCCGGGGGCGAGGTGGCTGGTGTCGCACGCGGAGAGGAGCAGGCTGGGGTCCTGGCGGCGGAGGTCCGCGAGGAGGTCGGCGGCCGTCTGGAGGAGTGCGGGGGAGGGGTACGCGGGTTGCGGTACGGCGGGGAGGGGCTTGCGGGGTGTGCGCTGCCTCGGCGCCTTGTGGACGGCTGGTTCGTCGTCCGTACGATGCCGTCCGGGCTGGTTGCACGAGATCGTGCGGGTGACGATACGACCGCTGGGGAGCCGTTCCCGGACGCGGCGCAGGTAGCCGTGGGTCTCCAGCTCGCGCAGGGCGGCGGCGATACGGGTCGTGCCCTCGGGGAAGCGGGCGGCGAGCGTCTTGATGTCGACGCGGGCGCCCGCGGGGAGGGACTGGATGTACACGCCCAGCCCGATCGCGAGGCCCGACAGCTCCCGGTGCTGGGCGAGGTGGTTGCCGATCACCGTGAAGCGGGTGGTGTGGCGGGTGTTGTCGTGGGCGAGGCCGCCGCCGGGGTGGGGGTGCCGCCGGTTCGGGTGTTTGTTGGCGGCAAGCCGGGACTGGGCGTGCGCGGGCACGCTAGGGTTTTCCGTGTCCATCAGGAAGTTGGAGCCTTCCTCGGTGGTCAGGCCCTCGCACTGGGATTGCAGTCCCGGCGAGGGCCGTCGCATGTCTGCGGTTGTTGCGCTGAGCGTAGGGCAGGCAACCGGCCTCGAATCCAGCCGAGTTGGTGATGTTCACCCGCGTGGGTGAGGCGCTGCCGCGGGCGGGAGGAGGGGTGGGGCTTGGTGGGGTGCTTTCACTCTCGTGGTCCTTGGGGGAGACCGCCCGTGGCACCGGAGCACGCGTTTCCGTGGTCCGGCGGGAGGCCGAGTTCGGCCCACACGGTCTTGCGTGGGCACGGTCCCGGCGTCGTACCCCAGCGGTCGGCCAAGGCGTCGACCAGGAGGAGTCCTCGCCCTGACTCGGCGTCCTCGGCGGGGTGCCGGGGCTGAGGCCGGCAGTCGCCGCGGGTGTCGGAGACCTCGATACGGAGGGTGTCGCCCACGACATACAGCAGGCACCGGAAGTCGCGGCCCGCGACTCGACCGTGGGTCGCCGCGTTGGTCGCCAGCTCGGCGACGATGTGCGCTGCCGGGTCCGTCGGCAGTCCCCAGGTGCGGAGTTGTTCGGTGGCGAGCAGGCGGGCCAGTCGCGCTCCGCGTGGCGTGGACGAAAGCTGCACACCGAAGTTGCGGATGGGGGAGTCGAGTTGGGGGATTTCTTGCTTCACGTCACTCAGCGTGGCCGTGCGCGCCTACCGTGAACAGTGACGACGCCGATGCGTACGGTGACTGTCCGGAGCTTGTCCAGTGGTGTCCGGGCTTGTCGGCACCGGCCGTGCGGGTAGGGGCGTCGCGGCACGGTCGTACGACGGAGGGGCGCGGGATGTCGGTGGACGGTGAGGCTGGGCGGCTCAGGAGTGAGGCGGACGAGCCGGGGTGGGAGGTGGACCCGGACGACGACTGGGGAATCGCCGTAGTAGCCACTGTGGGGCGGCAGTTGAAGCTGCGGCGGGAGGCGGTGGGGATGCGGGCCGCCGACTTCGGGGCGGCGGTCGGCTACGGCGAGGACATGGTCTACAAGATCGAAGGTGGGAAGCGGATTCCCCGGCCCGACTATCTGGACAGGGCGGACGAGGTGTTGGGGGCGGGGGGACTGCTGTCGGCGATGAAGGAGGACGTGCGGAGGGTCAGGTATCCGAAGAAGGTTCGGGATCTGGCGCAGATGGAGGCGAACGCGGTCGAGCTTCAGCTGTACGACCCCCTGAATATCCACGGGCTGTTGCAGACGCCGGAGTACGCACGTGGGCTTCTCCTGATGCGACGCCCCGCGTACACCGAGGACGAAGTGGAGCGGTTCATCGCTGCGCGCGTTGCCCGCAAAGCCGTCTTCGAGCGAGACCCCGTGCCTGAGCTCAGCTTCGTCCTGGAGGAGTGGACGCTTCGACGTCCCCTCGGAGGGAAGCCTGCGTTGCGTCGCCAGCTTGAACACCTGTTGGAGACAGGAAACTTGAGGAACGTCGAGCTTCAGGTGATGCCGATGGATCGCGAGGAGCACGCGGGACTGGCAGGCGGCATTGAGGTGCTGAAGTTCGAGGACGGCACGGCAGTGGGGCGTTCGCAGGCAGTGGTGAACGGCCGACCGGTAACTGAGCCCAAGCAGCTCCGTATCCTTGAACTGCGGTATGGCATCATCCGAGCTCAGGCCCTCACACCGCGTGAGTCGAGGGCCTATATCGAGCAACTGCTGGGGGAAACATGATTCGCAGCGCCTCCGCCGGGGACGCCTCCGAACTGGCCTGGTTCAAGAGCAGCTACAGCAGCAGCAGCGAGGGCGACTCCTGCGTCGAGGTCGCCACCACCCCCGCCACCATCCACGTCCGCGACTCCAAGGTCACCGACGGCCCCCGGCTGACCCTCCGCCCGGCCGCGTGGACGGACTTCGTGTCGTACGCCGCCGGGGCCTGACCCCCGCCATCCGCGTGGCACCGGGTGCTTCCCGTTACAGCCGACGTACGTGATCAGCGTAGGAGCGCGGGGCGGTGAGGGCGGAGCACCTACGGTCGTACGGGCCCCGTTGCTGTGGGCCGGCCCTCACTGCATGTTCTGCAGGTGCGGGTGGTCGTAGGAGGCGGTGCAGACGTAGAGCTGCAGGGCGTAACCACGCCCGATGGTGAGCTGCGTGCCGCAGGCGGGGCCGAGGAAGTGAAGCCCGGCGTGGTCGGCGTCCTCGACGGGCCGCCAGCTGTGGCTGCCGCCGTTCCACTCGACGCCGTGGATGGTGAGCAGCGGCCGGACGTCCGCGCCGCACTCGGGGCAGGCCATGGGGAAGGGGTCGGAGAAGCTCCAGGGGGCGTGCCCGCCGAGCTTGCAGCCGGGGGCGACGGCGAGGTCGTACTGGTAATCGAAACTCTGCCCGTCCCACTCTGCTATCCGCTCCGCCAGCTCCTCGGGCAGTTCGTGCGGGGCCGGGTACTCGGTGACGGCCTCCGGGTGCAGCACGCACGGCTCGGGCAGGTAGTCGTCGTTTCCGATGACCGTGGGCCGCGGGGGGCTCGTGAGGGGCTCCTTGACGTCGGTGGCCGACCGCCAGCGGAGCTCGGTGCGGGGCAGATAGTCCTCGTCGTGGTCGAACGGGCACCACAGCAGCTGGAGGACGTCGGCGCCGTCCGGGCACGGCAGCGAGGGGATGTCCGAGGCGTGGATCTGGAGCACGGGCACCATCGGGACCGCGCCCTCCTGCGCTATCCGCCTCGGCGTGGTCGCACGGTCGGCGACCGAGCGTTCCTCGGGGGTCAGGAGCTCGGTGCCGGGAGAACCGGCACCGGGCCGGTTCCAGGCCTCGGTGAGGATACGGCGGTACAGGTGCACGTCCTCGGGTGCGTGGCCGAGGTGCCAGGGCCCGGCGTGCTCCGGGCAGGTGGGCCAGGGCTCGTCGGCCGGCCACAGCAGCGGACCGCCGAGCGAGCTGTCCGCGGCGGTCGGTCTCCCAGTGCGCGGATGCAGCCGTACGGCGGTACGCGCGAGGGGCGCCAACTCGGGGAAGTGGGCGGTGACGTCGACGGGCCGGGGCGGAGTGGTGCGAACCATGCCGGACAGGCTAGGGGCCGGGACTGACAGCGCCCTCGGCCCGACGGCACCGACCGGCCGCCTTCCCGTCGGACTGCTACGCCGGTGCCCGAGTCGTGGGGGCACGTGTTTGACCTTCGTCACGCCCGGGGTATTCTCTCCGGCCCGATTGGCCAGCCCCCTGCCCCGTATGGCAGACTAGCGGGGTTGCTCGGTCGAGTGTTGATGCTGCGCGCCTCCCGCCGGGGGGACCGGAAGCGAGTCCCACAGTACTCGTCGCCCTAACTGCCGTACGGCAGCGCTGGGGCGGACGTACGGGAATCTTCCGGGAAGTGTCAGTGCGGCACCGGCCAGGCACCCGGTGGGCTTTTCGCCCCCGGCTTGCGGTTCCGGAAGGGCCGTGCTTCCCAGCAGGGATGTTCGAACAAGGGACATCTGTGTCAGCGGGAGCGCGACACGCCCGACCGCGTGGGTCGGAGGAAACGAAGGAAATGCCGGGTCCAGAGCGTACGAGAGACAGGACTACTGAGTAGCCATGGCGGGACAGAAGATCCGCATCCGGCTCAAGGCCTACGACCACGAGGTCATCGACTCCTCGGCGAAGAAGATCGTCGAGACGGTGACCCGCACTGGTGCGTCGGTCGCGGGCCCGGTGCCGCTGCCCACTGAGAAGAACGTGTACTGCGTCATCAAGTCGCCGCACAAGTACAAGGACTCGCGCGAGCACTTCGAGATGCGCACGCACAAGCGCCTGATCGACATCCTCGACCCGACGCCCAAGACCGTTGACTCTCTGATGCGACTCGACCTCCCGGCCGGTGTCGACATCGAGATCAAGCTCTGAGGGTCGGTGATCTGAGAATGGCTAAGCAGATCAAGGGCATCCTTGGCGAGAAGCTCGGCATGACGCAGGTGTGGGACGAGAACAACCGTGTTGTTCCGGTCACCGTCGTCAAGGCCAGCCCCAACGTCGTCACCCAGGTCCGTACGAACGACACCGACGGCTACGAGTCCGTCCAGATCGCGTTCGGCGAGATCGACCCGCGCAAGGTGAACAAGCCCCTCAAGGGCCACTTCGCCAAGGCCGACGTCACTCCCCGCCGCCACCTCGTCGAGATCCGTACCGCTGACGCCAGCGAGTACACCCTCGGCCAGGAGATCACCGCCGAGGTGTTCGAGGCCGGCATCAAGGTCGACGTGACCGGCAAGAGCAAGGGCAAGGGCTTCGCCGGTGTCATGAAGCGTCACAACTTCAAGGGCCTCGGCGCCGGACACGGCACCCAGCGCAAGCACCGCTCTCCCGGTTCCATCGGTGGCTGCGCCACCCCGGGCCGCGTGTTCAAGGGCCTCCGCATGGCGGGTCGTATGGGCAACGAGCGGGTCACCACCCAGAACCTGACCGTCCACGCCGTTGACGCGGAGAAGGGTCTGCTGCTCATCAAGGGCGCGGTTCCCGGTCCGAACGGCGGCCTCGTCCTGGTCCGCACCGCGGCCAAGGGGGCCTGAGGTAACCGATGAGCACTGTTGACATCCTTTCGCCGGCGGGCGACAAGGCCGGTTCCGTCGAGCTCCCCGCGGAGATCTTCGACGTCGAGAAGATCAGCATTCCGCTGATCCACCAGGTCGTCGTCGCGCAGCTGGCTGCTGCCCGCCAGGGCACGCACAAGACCAAGACCCGCGGTGAAGTCCGTGGTGGCGGCAAGAAGCCGTACCGGCAGAAGGGCACCGGCCGCGCCCGTCAGGGCTCGACCCGCGCGCCGCAGTTCGCCGGTGGTGGCGTCGTGCACGGTCCCGTGCCGCGTGACTACTCGCAGCGGACCCCGAAGAAGATGAAGGCCGCGGCCCTGCGCCACGCCCTCACCGACCGGGCCCGCCACAACCGCATCCACGTCGTCTCCGGCGTCGTCGAGGGCGAGAGCCCGTCGACGAAGTCCGCCAAGACGCTGTTCGGCAAGATCTCGGAGCGCAAGAACCTGCTCCTGGTCGTCGACCGCGCCGACGAGGCCGCGTGGCTGTCCGCCCGCAACCTGCCCCAGGTCCACATCCTGGAGCCGGGTCAGCTGAACACGTACGACGTTCTCGTCTCGGACGACGTGGTCTTCACCCAGGCCGCCTTCGAGTCCTTCGTGTCCGGCACGCCCAGTGCCGAGCGGAACACTGACACCGAAGGGAGCGACGCCTGATGGCTACGCGTCACCCGAGCATCGCCTCCAAGGCCGCCAAGGCCGCCAAGGCCGCGCGCGTCGCCAAGGCGCGTCGCCACGAGGCCGAGGGCAAGAACACCGTCGAGACCCCGCTGAGCAAGTCCTTCACGGACCCCCGTGACGTGCTGCTCAAGCCGGTCGTCTCCGAGAAGAGCTACGCGCTTCTCGACGAGAACAAGTACACGTTCATCGTCGACCCGAGTGCCAACAAGACCCAGATCAAGCAGGCCGTCCAGGCGGTCTTCTCGGTCAAGGTCACCGGGGTCAACACGATCAACCGCATCGGCAAGCGCAAGCGCACCAAGACCGGCTTCGGCAAGCGTGCCGACAGCAAGCGCGCGATCGTGACCCTTGCCGAGGGCGACCGTATCGACATCTTCGGCGGTCCGACCGCCTGAGGGCGGTCCGGATCGTCCGATATCGGACGAGGACTGAGAAATGGGAATCCGCAAGTACAAGCCGACTACGCCGGGCCGTCGTGGCTCCAGCGTCGCCGACTTCGTCGAGGTCACGCGGTCCACGCCGGAGAAGTCGCTGGTCCGTCCCCTGCACAGCAAGGGCGGCCGTAACAATTCCGGTCGTGTGACCGTCCGCCACCAGGGTGGCGGCCACAAGCGCGCCTACCGCGTGATCGACTTCCGTCGTCACGACAAGGACGGCGTGCCGGCGAAGGTCGCGCACATCGAGTACGACCCCAACCGCACCGCGCGCATCGCGCTGCTGCACTACGCCGACGGCGAGAAGCGCTACATCCTCGCCCCGCGCAACCTGCAGCAGGGTGACCGCGTCGAGAACGGGCCCGGGGCCGACATCAAGCCGGGCAACAACCTGGCCCTCCGCAACATCCCGGTCGGTACCACGATCCACGCGATCGAGCTCCGTCCCGGTGGCGGTGCCAAGTTCGCCCGCTCCGCCGGTGCCTCCGTGCAGCTGCTCGCGAAGGAGGGCTCGATGGCCCACCTCCGCATGCCGTCCGGTGAGATCCGCCTGGTCGACCAGCGCTGCCGCGCCACGGTCGGCGAGGTCGGCAACGCCGAGCAGAGCAACATCAACTGGGGCAAGGCCGGCCGCAAGCGCTGGCTGGGCGTCCGCCCGACCGTTCGCGGTGTGGCGATGAACCCGGTTGACCACCCGCACGGTGGTGGTGAGGGCAAGACCTCCGGTGGTCGCCACCCGGTCTCCCCGTGGGGTCAGAAGGAGGGTCGTACTCGTTCGCCGAAGAAGGCTTCGAACAAGTACATCGTCCGCCGCCGCAAGACGAACAAGAAGCGCTAGGAGCGGGTTTAGATGCCGCGCAGTCTCAAGAAGGGGCCCTTCGTCGACGACCACCTGATCAAGAAGGTGGACGCCCAGAACGAAGCCGGTTCCAAGAACGTCATCAAGACCTGGTCCCGTCGCTCGATGATCATCCCGGCCATGCTGGGCCACACGATCGCGGTGCACAACGGCAAGACCCACATTCCGGTGTTTGTCACCGAGTCGATGGTCGGCCACAAGCTCGGCGAGTTCTCGCCGACGCGCACCTTCCGGGGTCACGTCAAGGACGACCGGAAGTCGAAGCGCCGCTAGTAGCGGGGTGGAATGACCATGACAGACACTGGAAGGACAACCATGGAAGCCAGGGCCCAGGCGCGGTACATCCGCGTCACGCCCATGAAGGCCCGCCGCGTGGTGGACCTTATCCGTGGCATGGACGCCACGGAGGCTCAGGCGGTCCTGCGTTTCGCCCCGCAGGCCGCGAGCGTGCCGGTCGGCAAGGTGCTGGACAGCGCCATCGCCAACGCCGCGCACAACTACGACCACACCGACGCCGACAGCCTCTTCGTCTCCGAGGCCTACGTCGACGAGGGCCCGACCCTGAAGCGGTTCCGTCCGCGTGCCCAGGGCCGCGCCTACCGGATCCGCAAGCGGACCAGCCACATCACCGTGGTCGTCAGCAGCAAGGAAGGAACCCGGTAATGGGCCAGAAGGTTAACCCGCATGGGTTCCGGCTCGGCATCACCACGGACTTCAAGTCCCGTTGGTACGCCGACAAGCTGTACAAGGACTACGTCAAGGAAGACGTCGCCATCCGTCGGATGATGACGTCCGGCATGGAGCGCGCCGGCATCTCGAAGGTGGAGATCGAGCGCACCCGTGACCGCGTCCGTGTGGACATCCACACCGCGCGTCCGGGCATCGTGATCGGCCGCCGTGGCGCCGAGGCCGACCGCATCCGCGGTGACCTCGAGAAGCTCACGGGCAAGCAGGTCCAGCTGAACATCCTCGAGGTCAAGAACCCCGAGACCGACGCTCAGCTGGTTGCCCAGGCCGTCGCCGAGCAGCTCTCCTCCCGCGTCTCCTTCCGCCGCGCCATGCGCAAGAGCATGCAGTCGGCCATGAAGGCGGGCGCCAAGGGCATCAAGATCCAGTGCGGTGGCCGCCTCGGCGGCGCCGAGATGTCCCGCTCGGAGTTCTACCGCGAGGGCCGTGTGCCCCTGCACACGCTCCGCGCGAACGTGGACTACGGCTTCTTCGAGGCCAAGACGACCTTCGGCCGCATCGGTGTGAAGGTCTGGATCTACAAGGGCGACGTCAAGAACATCGCCGAGGTCCGCGCCGAGAACGCCGCTGCCCGCGCCGGCAACCGCCCGGCCCGTGGTGGCGCTGACCGCCCGGCCCGTGGTGGCCGCGGTGGCGAGCGTGGCGGGCGCGGTCGCAAGCCGCAGCAGGCTCCGGCTGCCGAGGCCCCCAAGGCCGAGGCTCCCGCCGCCGCTCCGGCTGAGAGCACCGGAACGGAGGCCTGACCGACATGCTGATCCCCCGTAGGGTCAAGCACCGCAAGCAGCACCACCCGAAGCGCCGTGGTCAGGCCAAGGGCGGTACGACGGTTGCGTTCGGCGAGTACGGCATCCAGGCCCTCACGCCGGCGTACGTGACCAACCGCCAGATCGAGGCGGCCCGTATCGCGATGACCCGCCACATCAAGCGTGGCGGCAAGGTCTGGATCAACATCTACCCGGACCGCCCGCTCACGAAGAAGCCGGCCGAGACCCGCATGGGTTCCGGTAAGGGTTCGCCGGAGTGGTGGATCGCGAACGTGCACCCGGGACGGGTCATGTTCGAGCTGTCCTACCCCAACGAGAAGATCGCCCGTGAGGCCCTGACTCGCGCAGCCCACAAGCTGCCGATGAAGTGCCGGATCGTCAAGCGCGAGGCAGGTGAAGCGTGATGTCGGCCGGTACCAAGGCGTCCGAGCTGCGCGAGCTGGGTGACGAGGAGCTTCTGGCGAAGCTTCGCGAAGCCAAGGAAGAGCTGTTCAACCTCCGCTTCCAGGCGGCGACGGGCCAGCTCGAGAACCATGGCCGTCTGAAGGCGGTCCGCAAGGACATCGCGCGGATCTACACCCTGATGCGCGAGCGTGAGCTGGGCATCGAAACGGTGGAGAACGCCTGATGAGCGAGAACAACGTGACTGAGACTGTAAACACCAGCGGCTCCGCCGCGGGTTCGGCGCGCGGCTTCCGCAAGACCCGTGAGGGTCTCGTCGTCAGCGACAAGATGGACAAGACCGTCGTCGTCGCCGTCGAGGACCGCGTCAAGCACGCGCTGTACGGCAAGGTCATCCGCCGTACGAACAAGCTCAAGGCGCACGACGAGCAGAACGCCGCGGGCGTCGGCGACCGTGTCCTCCTCGCGGAGACCCGGCCGCTGTCCGCGACGAAGCGCTGGCGCGTCGTCGAGATCCTTGAGAAGGCCAAGTAGGTAATTCGCGCAAGCGAATTCCCATAGACACGCCTGCGGGATACCCCGCAGGACAGTTCCGCCAGGCTCGGCAGGGGCTCCACCTCGTGAAGAGGCGGCCCCTGCCGGGAACCGGCAGACAAACAGGAGATAGACGTGATCCAGCAGGAGTCGCGACTGCGCGTCGCCGACAACACTGGTGCGAAGGAAATCCTTTGCATCCGTGTGCTCGGTGGCTCCGGTCGCCGCTACGCGGGCATCGGTGACGTCATCGTCGCCACCGTCAAGGACGCGATCCCCGGTGGCAACGTGAAGAAGGGTGACGTCGTCAAGGCGGTCATCGTTCGCACCGTCAAGGAGCGCCGCCGTCCGGACGGCTCGTACATCCGCTTCGACGAGAACGCCGCCGTCATTCTGAAGAACGACGGCGACCCTCGCGGCACCCGTATCTTCGGCCCCGTCGGCCGTGAGCTGCGCGAGAAGAAGTTCATGAAGATCATCTCGCTCGCGCCGGAGGTGCTGTAAGCATGAAGATCAAGAAGGGCGACCTGGTCCAGGTCATCACCGGTAAGGACAAGGGCAAGCAGGGCAAGGTCATCGCGGCCTACCCCCGCGAGGACCGCGTCCTGGTCGAGGGTGTCAACCGGGTCAAGAAGCACACCAAGGCCGGCCCGACCGCCAAGGGTTCGCAGGCCGGCGGCATCGTCACGACCGAGGCCCCGATTCACGTGAGCAACGTTCAGCTCGTCGTGGAGAAGGACGGCAACAAGGTCGTCACGCGTGTCGGTTACCGCTTCGACGACGAGGGCAACAAGATCCGCGTTGCCAAGCGGACGGGTGAGGACATCTGATGGCTACCACCACCACTCCGCGTCTCAAGACGAAGTACCGCGAGGAGATCGCGGGCAAGCTGCGTGAGGAGTTCTCGTACGAGAACGTCATGCAGATCCCCGGCCTCGTCAAGATCGTGGTCAACATGGGTGTGGGCGACGCCGCCCGCGACTCCAAGCTGATCGAGGGCGCCATCCGCGACCTCACCACGATCACCGGTCAGAAGCCGGCCGTCACCAAGGCCCGCAAGTCCATCGCGCAGTTCAAGCTGCGTGAGGGCCAGCCGATCGGTGCCCACGTCACGCTCCGCGGTGACCGCATGTGGGAGTTCCTGGACCGCACCCTGTCGCTCGCGCTGCCGCGCATCCGCGACTTCCGTGGTCTGTCCCCCAAGCAGTTCGACGGCCGTGGCAACTACACCTTCGGTCTCACGGAGCAGGTCATGTTCCACGAGATCGACCAGGACAAGATCGACCGCGTCCGGGGTATGGACATCACCGTGGTGACCACGGCGACCAACGACGCTGAGGGCCGCGCGCTCCTTCGTCACCTCGGCTTCCCCTTCAAGGAGGCGTGAGCGAGATGGCGAAGAAGGCTCTGATCGCGAAGGCTGCTCGCAAGCCCAAGTTCGGCGTGCGTGGCTACACGCGCTGCCAGCGCTGCGGCCGTCCCCACTCCGTGTACCGCAAGTTCGGCCTGTGCCGCGTGTGCCTTCGTGAGATGGCTCACCGTGGCGAGCTGCCGGGCGTGACCAAGAGCTCCTGGTAATCCCCCTAATAAGGGATTCCAGAGGCTCTCGGTAAGCACTGGGCGTGTCAGGCGCCCTCCTCTCCATGGCTTAGGCTTGGAGGGTTGGGCGCCTGACGGTCGCCCGTACGACTTACTACGCCGTAGGTCCACCGCGCCGCACCCGTCCCGTCTCGGATCGGGGAGAGGGATGGCGCACCAGGAAACCCCGGCGAGAGAGGCCGAAGGCCAATTCATGACCATGACTGATCCGATCGCAGACATGCTTACGCGTCTGCGCAACGCGAACTCGGCGTACCACGACTCCGTGGCGATGCCGGCATCGAAGATCAAGTCGCACATCGCGGAGATCCTCCAGCAGGAGGGCTTCATCACGGGCTGGAAGGTCGAGGACGCCGAGGTCGGCAAGAACCTCGTCCTGGAGCTGAAGTTCGGCCCCAACCGTGAGCGCTCCATCGCGGGCATCAAGCGGATCTCCAAGCCCGGTCTCCGGGTGTACGCGAAGTCCACCAACCTGCCGAAGGTGCTCGGCGGCCTCGGCGTGGCGATCATCTCCACGTCGCACGGGCTCCTCACCGACAAGCAGGCCGGCAAGAAGGGCGTGGGTGGGGAAGTCCTCGCCTACGTCTGGTAGCGGAAGGGAACGGAGGAAACAGCTATGTCGCGTATTGGCAAGCTCCCCATCACGGTTCCCGCCGGCGTGGACGTCACCATCGACGGCCGTACGGTCTCGGTCAAGGGCCCCAAGGGCTCGCTGACCCACACCGTTGCCGCGCCGATCGACATCGCCAAGGGTGAGGACGGCGTCCTGAACGTCACCCGCCCCAACGACGAGCGTCAGAACAAGGCCCTGCACGGCCTGTCCCGCACGCTGGTGGCGAACATGATCACCGGCGTGACCCAGGGTTACGTGAAGAAGCTCGAGATCAGCGGTGTCGGTTACCGCGTGACGGCCAAGGGCTCGAACCTCGAGTTCGCGCTCGGCTACAGCCACCCGATCACCGTCGAGGCGCCCGAGGGAATCACCTTCAAGGTGGAGAACCCGACCCGCTTCCAGGTCGAGGGCATCGACAAGCAGAAGGTCGGCGAGGTTGCGGCCAACATCCGCAAGCTGCGCAAGCCCGACCCGTACAAGGCCAAGGGCGTCAAGTACGAGGGCGAAGTCATCCGCCGCAAGGTCGGAAAGGCGGGTAAGTAAGCCATGGCATACGGACAGAAGATCCTCAAGGGCGACGCCTACAAGCGCGCCGCGATCAAGCGCCGCCACATCCGGATCCGCAAGCGGATCAACGGTACGGCGGAGCGTCCTCGTCTGGTCGTGACCCGCTCGAACCGCCACATCGTGGCCCAGGTGATCGACGACCTCAAGGGTCACACCCTTGCGTCGGCGTCCACCCTGGACGCGTCGGTCCGCGGTGGCGAGGGCGACAAGTCCGCGCAGGCGAAGTCGGTCGGCGCCCTGGTCGCCGAGCGTGCCAAGGCCGCCGGTGTCGAGGCTGTCGTATTCGACCGTGGTGGCAACCAGTACGCCGGGCGCATCGCCGCCCTGGCGGACGCCGCCCGCGAAGCCGGACTCAAGTTCTGAGTCGCCCGTCGCGTCAGCGACAAAATCGTTGGCGCGAAGCTAGCGGAAAAAGAGAGAGGTAATTCCAATGGCTGGACCCCAGCGCCGCGGTGGCGGTGCCGGTGGCGGCGAGCGGCGGGACCGGAAGGGCCGTGACGGCGGCGCAGCTGCCGCCGAGAAGACCGCGTACGTTGAGCGCGTCGTCGCGATCAACCGCGTCGCCAAGGTTGTGAAGGGTGGTCGTCGCTTCAGCTTCACCGCGCTGGTCGTGGTGGGCGACGGTGACGGCACCGTGGGTGTCGGTTACGGCAAGGCCAAGGAGGTGCCGGCCGCCATCGCCAAGGGTGTTGAGGAGGCCAAGAAGCACTTCTTCAAGGTCCCCCGTATCCAGGGCACCATCCCGCACCCGATCACGGGTGAGAAGGCTGCCGGCGTCGTGCTGCTCAAGCCCGCGTCCCCCGGTACCGGTGTTATCGCCGGTGGCCCGGTGCGTGCCGTGCTCGAGTGCGCCGGTATCCACGACGTGCTGTCGAAGTCGCTCGGCTCGTCCAACGCGATCAACATCGTGCATGCGACCGTGGAGGCCCTGAAGGGTCTGCAGCGTCCCGAGGAGATCGCGGCCCGCCGTGGTCTGCCGCTCGAGGACGTCGCTCCCGCGGCTCTGCTGCGCGCGCGTGCCGGGGCTGGTGCTGCGTAATGGCTCAGCTCAAGATCACGCAGACGAAGTCGTACATCGGCAGCAAGCAGAACCACCGTGACACCCTGCGCTCCCTTGGTCTCAAGGGCATCAACACGCAGGTCGTCAAGGAGGACCGCCCCGAGTTCCGCGGAATGGTGCACACCGTCCGCCACCTCGTGACGGTCGAGGAGGTCGACTGATCATGGCGGAGAACAACCCGCTCAAGATCCACAACCTCCGTCCCGCCCCGGGCGCCAAGACCGCCAAGACCCGTGTCGGTCGTGGTGAGGCGTCGAAGGGTAAGACGGCCGGTCGTGGTACCAAGGGTACGAAGGCCCGCTACCAGGTTCCGGAGCGCTTCGAGGGTGGGCAGATGCCCCTCCACATGCGTCTTCCGAAGCTGAAGGGCTTCAAGAACCCGTTCAAGACCGAGTACCAGGTCGTGAACCTCGACAAGCTGGCCGCGCTCTACCCCGAGGGTGGCGAGGTCACGGTCGAGGGCCTCGTGGCCAAGGGTGCTGTGCGCAAGAACAGCCTCGTCAAGGTCCTCGGCCAGGGCGAGATCTCCGTGGCGCTGCAGGTGACGGTCGACGCCGTCTCCGGCTCCGCCAAGGAGAAGATCACCGCCGCCGGCGGTACCGTCACCGAGCTCGTCTGAACCCCTCAGGCGTCTTGATGACTTGAGCGATCCCGACCGGGGATACCCACAAATGGGGTATCCCCGGTCGGTCGTTCCAAGGGGGCAGTCTCGCCGGTATGGTGGCCTGCACTGCCTACTTTCACAGAGTGCTTCAGCTGGGGCACTCTGAGCGGCAGTCGACCGTTACGTAATTCGTCGTTCTATTCGGACTCTCAAGACCGTCACCCTTGACGCAGTAGCGCGGGGGTCGCAGGAGGCACCGTGCTCACCGCGTTCGCCCGGGCGTTCAGGACGCCCGACCTGCGCAAGAAGCTGCTCTTCACGCTCGGCATCATCGTGGTCTACCGGGTCGGTACCCACATCCCGATCCCGGGCGTCAACTACACGGCCGTCCAGCAGTGCGTGGACGAGGCCTCCGGCAACCAGGGCCTCTTCGGTCTGGTCAACATGTTCAGCGGTGGCGCGCTGCTGCAGATCACGATCTTCGCGCTGGGCATCATGCCGTACATCACGGCGAGCATCATTCTGCAGCTGCTGACCGTGGTGATCCCGCGCCTGGAAGCCCTGAAGAAGGAGGGCCAGGCCGGCACGGCGAAGATCACGCAGTACACCCGCTACCTGACCGTGGCGCTCGCCATCCTGCAGGGCACCGGTCTGGTGGCCACCGCCCGCAGCGGCGCCCTGTTCTCCGGCTGCACCGTGGCCAGCGGGATCGTCCCGGACCGTTCGATCTTCGCCACCATCGTCATGGTCGTCACCATGACCGCCGGTACGGCCGTCGTCATGTGGCTCGGCGAGCTCATCACCGACCGTGGCATCGGCAACGGCATGTCGATCCTGATGTTCATCTCGATCGCCGCGACCTTCCCCTCCGCGCTGTGGGCCATCAAGAAGCAGGGCGACCTGGCGGGCGGCTGGATCGAGTTCGGCACCGTCATCGCCGTCGGCCTGGTCATGGTCGGCCTCGTGGTCTTCGTGGAGCAGGCCCAGCGCCGCATCCCGGTGCAGTACGCGAAGCGCATGATCGGCCGCCGTTCCTACGGCGGTACGTCCACCTACATCCCGCTGAAGGTGAACCAGGCGGGTGTGATTCCCGTCATCTTCGCGTCGTCGCTGCTCTACATCCCGGCACTGATCGTCCAGTTCACCAACTCCACGTCGAGCTGGGCTGCTTGGATCAGGAAGAACCTCGCGGACACGGCGGCACCCGCGCACATCACGCTGTACTTCTTCCTGATCGTCTTTTTTGCCTTCTTCTACGTGGCCATCTCCTTCAACCCCGAGGAAGTCGCCGACAACATGAAGAAGTATGGTGGCTTCATCCCGGGCATCCGGGCTGGCCGACCGACCGCTGAGTACCTCAGTTACGTGCTCAACCGGATCACCTGGCCGGGTTCGCTGTACCTGGGCCTGATCGCTCTTGTGCCGACGATGGCGTTGGCTGGTTTCGGGGCAAACCAGAACTTCCCGTTCGGCGGGACCAGCATCCTGATCATCGTGGGTGTCGGTCTTGAGACCGTGAAGCAGATCGAGAGCCAGCTCCAGCAGCGCAATTACGAAGGGTTCCTCCGCTGATGCGTATCGTCCTCGTCGGGCCGCCGGGTGCCGGTAAGGGAACGCAAGCTGCGTTCCTCGCCAAGAACCTGTCCATCCCGCACATCTCAACGGGCGACCTGTTCCGGGCCAACATCAGCAAGCAGACGGAGCTCGGCAAACTCGCGAAGTCCTACATGGACAAGGGCGAGCTGGTGCCGGACGAGGTCACCATCGCGATGGCCAAGGACCGCATGGAGCAGCCGGACGCCGTGAACGGCTTCCTGCTGGACGGCTTCCCGCGCAACGTCTCGCAGGCCGAGGCGCTGGACGAGATGCTGAAGTCCGAGGGCATGAAGCTGGACGCCGTGCTCGACCTCGAGGTCCCCGAGGAAGAGGTGGTCAAGCGGATCGCCGGCCGCCGTATCTGCCGCAACGACTCGTCGCACGTCTTCCACGTGTCCTACAAGGCACCGAAGCAGGAAGGCGTCTGCGACGTCTGCGGCGGGGAGCTCTACCAGCGCGACGACGACTCCGAGGACACCGTCCGCACGCGGCTGGAGGTCTACCACACGCAGACCGAGCCGATCATCGACTACTACAAGGCCCAGGGCCTGGTGGTCACGATCTCGGCGCTCGGCAAGGTGGAGGACGTCACCGCTCGCTCGATGGAGGCGCTCAAGCGGGGCGAGTAGCTCTGCGCCTGTCCGGCCGCGGTTCCCTCCGGGGGCCGCGGCCGACGTGTGTGCGGGGTGAGCGCGGCCGTCGTCCCGGGGGCTCTGCTCCCGGGCCCCCGCCGGCCTGGACGGCCACGTCCCCAGACGCCGGACGGGCTGGATGTGCTCGCCCCGTATCGTTGATGGTGTCCGTATCTCCCTGGTCCAGAAAGGCCGTAGCCGTATGGTGCAGATCAAGTCCCCCCAGCAGATCGCCAAGATGCGTGAGGCGGGGTTGGTCGTTGCCGCCATTCACGCGGCGACCCGCGAAGCCGCCGTTCCCGGGGCCACGACCAAGGATCTGGACCAGGTGGCCCGCAAGGTGCTCGCCGAGCACAACGCCAAGCCGAACTTCCTCGGCTACGGCGGCTTCCCCGCGACGATCTGCACCTCCGTGAACGAGGTCGTCGTCCACGGCATCCCCTCCGACGACGTCGTCCTCAAGGACGGGGACGTCATCTCCATCGACTGCGGCGCGATCATCGACGGCTGGCATGGAGACGCCGCCTACACCGCCTTCGTGGGGTCGGGGCACGCTCCGGAGCTGATCGAGCTCTCCCGGGTGACCGAGGAGTCGATGTGGGCCGGTATCGCGGCCATGAAGCAGGGCAACCGGCTCGTCGACATCTCGCGGGCCGTCGAGACGTACATCCGCCGTCAGCCCAAGCCGGGTGGCGGGAAGTACGGGATCATCGAGGACTACGGCGGCCACGGCATCGGCACCGAGATGCACATGGACCCGCACCTGCTGAACTACGTCGACCGCCGCCGGGGCAAGGGCCCCAAGCTGGTCCCCGGTTTCTGTCTCGCCATCGAGCCGATGGTCTCCCTGGGCACCCCGAAGACGGAGGTCCTGTCGGACGACTGGACCGTGATCACCACGGACGGCACATGGTCCTCCCACTGGGAGCACTCCGTCGCCCTGACGGAGCAGGGTCCGCTGGTGCTCACTGCTCCGGACGGCGGAAAGGCGAAGCTCGCCGAATACGGAATCACGGCGGCTCCGGACCCACTGGCCTGAGGCCGAGACGGGGTCGGCGGCAGGGCGAAGCCGGCGCGTACGGGTCAGGGCACCGGATCCGCTCGGTTAATGATCTCCGGCGTGGGGCAGACTTCCTCGATTCGTCTTTCCGGGTGCACTGACGTAGACTGACTCGTCGGCTCTCGTGCACCCGCATGTCTGCATGCGCCCGTAAGGGATGCAAGGGAGTCGATCAAGGTAGTCGATTCGAAGGGCGAAGCGTGGCCAAGAAGCAAGGTGCCATCGAGATCGAGGGCACTGTCGTCGAGTCTCTTCCGAACGCCATGTTCAAGGTCGAGCTCCAGAACGGCCACCAGGTCCTGGCACACATCAGCGGCAAGATGCGTATGCACTACATCCGCATCCTCCCTGACGACCGGGTCGTGGTGGAGCTGTCTCCGTACGACCTGACGCGTGGCCGGATCGTCTACCGCTACAAGTAGATCTTGCCCACGTCCCGCGCGAGCGGGGCCGCCGGCAACTGACCCGGAGAACCTCACATCCCATGAAGGTCAAGCCGAGCGTCAAGAAGATCTGCGACAAGTGCAGGGTGATCCGCCGTCACGGTCGGGTCATGGTCATTTGCGAGAACCCGCGCCACAAGCAGCGCCAGGGCTGACGCACGACCGAACCTCTGCGGTTCGCAGATCTTCGCGCGACGCGAGCAGTACATGTTCATACGCAGGACCCAGGCACCCCGGTGCCTGACACCCCCGGCTCGGAGGCCGGGGACCCAGTTCGTACCTGGTACGGCGGCTGGGAGCCGGTCCTGTGGAAGACCTCCGAAGATCACCAGGAGCCATTGAATGGCACGCGTTTCCGGTGTTGACATCCCGCGCGAAAAGCGCGTGGAGGTCGCCCTCACCTACGTGTTCGGCATCGGCCGGACCCTTTCGCAGGAGACGCTGGCAGCGACCGGCGTCGACCCGAACACCCGCGTTCGCGACCTCTCCGAGGAGCAGCTCGTCGCGATCCGCGAGTACGTGGACAACAACATCAAGACCGAGGGTGACCTCCGTCGCGAGATCCAGGCCGACATCCGCCGCAAGGTCGAGATCGGCTGCTACCAGGGTCTGCGTCACCGCCGCGGTCTGCCCGTCCGCGGTCAGCGCACCAGCACGAACGCCCGTACCCGCAAGGGCCCGCGTCGCGCCATCGCCGGCAAGAAGAAGCCGGGCAAGAAGTAGTCCACAGCGGACGCCTGTCCACGGTCTTCGCTGTAGGACCGACCACCTCCCGTAGGAGTTATAGATGCCCCCCAAGGGTCGTCAGGGCGCTGCCAAGAAGGTGCGCCGCAAGGAAAAGAAGAACGTCGCTCACGGCCACGCGCACATCAAGAGCACGTTCAACAACACGATCGTCTCGATCACGGACCCCTCGGGCAACGTGATCTCCTGGGCCTCCGCCGGCCACGTCGGCTTCAAGGGCTCGCGCAAGTCGACCCCCTTCGCCGCGCAGATGGCCGCCGAGTCGGCCGCCCGCCGCGCGCAGGAGCACGGCATGCGCAAGGTGGACGTGTTCGTCAAGGGTCCCGGCTCCGGCCGTGAGACCGCGATCCGCTCCCTCCAGGCCACCGGCCTCGAGGTCGGCTCGATCCAGGACGTCACCCCCACCCCGCACAACGGCTGCCGTCCGCCGAAGCGTCGTCGCGTCTGACGCACGGCAGTTCTGGGATTTCGGGCGGTACGGCACCGTAAAAGGGCCGTATCGCCCGTACCCTTGCAGTACCCCGTGCCGCTTTCGGCTCGGTTCCGTCGGACGTCAAATAGCGGGCGTCCACGAAAGAAGGATCTGATCCACACATGCTGATCGCTCAGCGTCCCTCGTTGACCGAAGAGGTCGTCGACGAGTTCCGCTCCCGGTTCGTGATCGAGCCGCTGGAGCCGGGCTTCGGCTACACCCTCGGCAACTCCCTGCGTCGTACGCTCCTCTCCTCGATCCCGGGTGCGGCGGTCACGTCGATCCGCATCGACGGCGTTCTGCACGAGTTCACCACCGTGCCGGGCGTCAAGGAGGACGTCACCGACCTCATCCTCAACATCAAGCAGCTGGTCGTCTCCTCGGAGCACGACGAGCCTGTCGTGATGTACCTGCGCAAGCAGGGCCCGGGCCTCGTGACCGCCGCCGACATCGCGCCCCCGGCCGGTGTCGAGGTGCACAACCCCGACCTCGTCCTCGCCACGCTCAACGGCAAGGGCAAGCTGGAGATGGAGCTGACGGTCGAGCGCGGCCGCGGTTACGTCTCCGCCGTGCAGAACAAGCAGGTGGGCCAGGAGATCGGCCGGATCCCGGTCGACTCGATCTACAGCCCCGTGCTCAAGGTCACCTACAAGGTCGAGGCGACCCGTGTCGAGCAGCGCACCGACTTCGACAAGCTGATCGTCGACGTCGAGACCAAGCAGGCGATGCGTCCGCGTGACGCCATGGCCTCCGCCGGCAAGACGCTGGTCGAGCTGTTCGGTCTCGCCCGCGAGCTCAACATCGACGCCGAGGGCATCGACATGGGCCCGTCCCCCACGGACGCCGCCCTCGCCGCCGACCTGGCGCTGCCGATCGAGGAGCTGGAGCTCACCGTCCGGTCGTACAACTGCCTCAAGCGTGAGGGCATCCACTCCGTGGGTGAGCTCGTCGCCCGCTCCGAGGCGGACCTCCTGGACATCCGTAACTTCGGTGCGAAGTCCATCGACGAGGTCAAGGCGAAGCTGGCCGGTATGGGCCTGGCCCTGAAGGACAGCCCGCCCGGATTCGACCCGACCGCCGCGGCCGACGCGTTCGGTGCCGATGACGATGCTGACGCCGGTTTCGTGGAGACCGAGCAGTACTGAGTGCTCCGCGGGGTGGCCGTACTGCGACTGCGGGCCGGCTGTGGCCGGTCGCGCAGTTCCCCGCGCCCTTTCCAGGCCCCTTCGGGGGCCTGGATCTCCGACGGGCAGCCGCTCGCTCGGATACTGACCCCGGTACCTGATACGGCCGGGGCAGACACCTAGGAGAAACACCATGCCGAAGCCCACCAAGGGTGCCCGTCTGGGCGGCAGCGCCGCGCACGAGAAGCTGCTCCTCGCGAACCTCGCGAAGGCGCTGTTCGAGCACGGCCGTATCACCACCACCGAGGCGAAGGCCCGCCGCCTGCGCCCGTACGCCGAGCGTCTGGTCACCAAGGCGAAGAAGGGCGACCTTCACAACCGCCGTCAGGTGCTCCAGGTCATCACGGACAAGAGCGTCGTCCACACGCTCTTCACCGAGATCGGCCCGCGCTACGAGAACCGTCCGGGTGGCTACACCCGCATCACCAAGATCGGTAACCGCCGTGGCGACAACGCGCCCATGGCCGTCATCGAGCTGGTGGAGGCGCTGACGGTGGCGCAGCAGGCGACCGGCGAGGCCGAGGCCGCCACCAAGCGTGCGGTCAAGGAAGACGCCCTCAAGAAGGAGGAGGCCGTCGAGGCCAAGTCCGACGAGGTCGTCGAGGACGCCGCGCCGGCCGAGGAGGCCGCCGAGCCCGCCGCGGAAGCGGCTGACGAGAGCGGCAAGGACGCCTGAGGCTCTGCCTTGCGTTGAGCGGGTCCGCCCCCTGCGGGGCGGGCCCGTTCTCACGTTTTCGCGGAGCATGCAGCGCTGAGAGGATCTAGGGGTGAGTGACGACGTACAGCCCGGGTTCGTACGGGTGCGGATGGATCTCTCGTACGACGGGACCGCGTTCTCCGGGTGGGCCAAGCAGGCCGGGGGACGGCGCACCGTGCAGGGCGAGATCGAGGACGCCCTGCGTACCGTCACCCGGTCCAGGGAGACGTACGAGCTGACCGTGGCCGGCCGCACCGACGCCGGCGTGCACGCCAGGGGACAGGTCGCCCATGTCGATCTGCCCCGGGAGGTCTGGGCCGAGCACCACGGCAAGCTGCTCAAGCGTCTCGCCGGGCGCCTGCCCAGGGATGTACGGGTGTGGGCTCTCAGGGAGGCGCCCAGCGGCTTCAACGCCCGCTTCTCCGCCGTCTGGCGCCGGTACGCCTACCGCGTCACCGACAACCCGGGCGGGGTCGACCCCCTCCTGCGCAACCACGTCCTGTGGCACGACTGGCCGCTCGACGTCGACGCCATGAACGAGGCGGCGCGGGGGCTCCTCGGCGAGCACGACTTCGCCGCCTACTGCAAGAAGCGCGAGGGCGCGACCACCATCCGCACGCTCCAGGAACTGCGGCTCGAAAAGGGCGCCGACGGGATCATCACCGCCACCGTCCGGGCCGACGCCTTCTGCCACAACATGGTGCGCTCGCTGATCGGCGCCCTGCTGTTCGTCGGCGACGGGCACCGCGGGCCCGAGTGGCCCGGGAAGGTGCTCGCGGCGGGCGTACGGGACTCCGCGGTGCACGTCGTACGGCCGCACGGGCTGACGCTGGAGGAGGTCGGCTACCCCGCCGACGAGCTGCTGGCCGCGCGGAACAAGGAGGCGCGGAACAAGCGGTCGCTGCCCGGCGCCGGGTGCTGCTGACCCCGCTCCGGGCGGGCCCGGCTCGGAGGCCGGGCCCCGGGCCCCGCTACTGGTTGGCCGCGGCCGACGCCTGGGCCTCGCCCCGGCGGCGGATCTGGCGGAACGCGAACTCCGCCAGGTCGTCCCCGGTTGTGTACACCTTCGTGTCCTTCGTCGTCACGTCCTTGCCGCCGGTGAAGCCGGCGATCGTGAAGTAGGCGTAGCGGCCGTAGGCATTGGTCGTGGAGCGGCAGACGGCGGAGTTGCAGAACGCCTTGACGCCCTCGCCGGACAGCGACTCCACGATGCTCTTGCTGTCGGCCTGGCCCTTCGCCTTGGTGGCCTGGGCCTCGGTGTCGAAGACGGCCACACCGACCGTCACCGCGACGCCGTCCCTGGTGTAGGTGACGCGCAGCAGACGGGTGCAGTCGTTGCTGGTGAGGACCTTGGCGAGAGTGCCCTGGGCGGCCGACGCGCAGTTCTTCGTATCGGCCTCCGGGCCCTTCTTGTACACGGTCTCGCCCACGGTCAGCTGCGTGCCCGGGAAGAGGATGTCCACGCCGAGCGGCGCCGTGTCCTTGCTCTTGCTGGCGACGAAGTCCTTCGGGTCCAGCGGGGGAGGCGCGCTGGTCGGGGCGAACGACGGGGCTGTCCCGGAGGACTCGCTCGGGATGTCCGCGGTCGCCGGCAGCTGGGACGGCTTGTTCGACGCCTCGTCGCCGCCGCCCGAGGACACCAGGGCCGCGGCGACGACGGCGCCTATCGCCACGGTGGCGAGCGCTCCGCCGCCTATGAAGAGAACCCGGCGCCGCTTGTTGCGCGTCTCGGAGGCCTCGGCGAGCGCGGCCCAGTCCGGGGTCTGGTCGGTGCCGCGGTTCCACGACTGCTGGGAATTCGGTTTCCAGGGATCCCACTGGGACTGGGGTCCCCCCTGCCCATAGTTCATGGGGACGCATCTTAGACGGGGGACGCGGGGTGCCGGATCTCCTCAAGGGGCCCTGAAGTCACTGGCGTTCGGCTGGGAGGCGAGCGCAAAAGCGACATCTGGGGGTGGTTGGTGCGAAGACGGGCCTCACTCTCCGTGCCCGGATCGTCGCAGATGTGGGGCCGGTAGAGTGGATGTCGGCAGCGATCCCTCGTTTTGACCCGTCCGGGTCCCCCCAGGTATCCTGCTTGTTCGTTATGTGTATTGGCTTGCTCATTCTCACGTGAGGGGCCCTTACACCGGTCCACCAGGCCGATGACCAGCGACCAGCACGCGGTTTGCGTCACCGCAGTGCGGTCAGGGCTGTCGTGATCGTCTTCGGTGACCTTGTCAGGACCATTCACTGAAGAAGCGAAGGCTACGAACCGTGCGTACGTACAGCCCCAAGCCCGGCGATATCACCCGCCAGTGGCATGTCATCGATGCCCGGGACGTCGTCCTGGGCCGTCTGGCGTCGACCGCCGCGACCCTTCTGCGGGGCAAGCACAAGCCGATCTACGCGCCGCACGTCGACACTGGTGACTTCGTCATCATCATCAACGCCGACAAGGTGCACCTGTCCGGCAACAAGCGGACGCAGAAGATGGCGTACCGCCACTCCGGCTACCCGGGTGGTCTGCGCTCCGTCCGTTACGACGAGCTGCTCGACAAGAACCCCGAGAAGGCCGTCGAGAAGGCCGTCAAGGGCATGCTCCCGAAGAACACCCTGGGCCGTCAGATGCTCTCGAAGCTGAAGGTCTACGCGGGCGAGAACCACCCGCACGCTGCGCAGCAGCCGGTTCCGTTCGAGATCACCCAGGTCGCGCAGTAAGTCCGGCCACCCCTAAGACCGAAGAGAATCTGAGGAGAATCGTGGCCGAGACCACTGCCGAGCAGCCGCTCGAAGAGATCGACATCGACAGCTACACCACGGAGTCGGACGTCCCCGTCGAGGGCGAGTACACCTCCGAGTCCCTCGCGTCCCGCTTCGGCGAGCCGCAGCCGGCCGCCGGCCTGGGCCGTCGCAAGAACGCCATCGCCCGCGTCCGGATCGTCCCGGGCACCGGCAAGTGGAAGATCAACGGTCGCACCCTCGAGGACTACTTCCCGAACAAGGTGCACCAGCAGGAAGTCAACGAGCCCTTCAAGGTGCTCGAGCTCGAGGGCCGTTACGACGTCATCGCCCGCATCGCGGGTGGCGGTGTCTCCGGTCAGGCCGGTGCGCTCCGTCTCGGTGTCGCCCGTGCGCTGAACGAGGCCGACGTCGACAACAACCGCGGCCCGCTCAAGAAGGCCGGCTTCCTCCGCCGCGACGACCGTGCGGTCGAGCGGAAGAAGGCCGGTCTGAAGAAGGCCCGCAAGGCCCCGCAGTACAGCAAGCGCTAAGCTTCGCTGCCTGCTCGTCCCTCGAACGCCCCGGCGGCACGCCACTGTGCCGCCGGGGCGTTCGTTTATCACGACCGTGGGCGTATAACGGCACAAGACGCTCAAAGACTTGTGTGATCGGATGCCTGGGCATGGAATGCCTGGGACGCGGAAGCCGCGTGTACGGGCTGCGCCGGCACTGGCTTATGGAACTGACGCTTCCTCAGGAGGACAAGTGGGACGACTCTTCGGCACGGACGGCGTGCGCGGTGTCGCCAACGCGGATCTGACGGCCGAGATGGCCCTCGGCCTCTCTGTCGCCGCGGCGCACGTACTGGCCGAGGCGGGAACGTTCGAGGGCCACCGGCCGACCGCCGTGGTCGGGCGGGACCCGCGCGCGTCCGGGGAGTTCCTGGAGGCCGCCGTGGTCGCCGGCCTCGCCAGCGCGGGCGTGGACGTCCTGCGCGTCGGCGTGCTGCCGACGCCGGCCGTGGCCTATCTCACGGCCACGCTCGGCGCCGACCTCGGCGTGATGCTGTCGGCCAGCCACAACGCCATGCCCGACAACGGCGTCAAGTTCCTCGCGCGCGGCGGGCACAAGCTCGACGACGAGCTGGAGGAACGGATCGAGGCCGTCTACGAGGAGCACCGCACCGGCGCTCCCTGGGACCGGCCGACCGGCGCCGGCGTGGGGCGCGTACGGACGTACGAGGAAGGCTTCGAGCAGTACGTCGCCCATCTCGTCGGCACGCTTCCGAACCGGCTGGACGGCCTGAAGATCGTCCTCGACGAGGCGCACGGAGCGGCCGCGCTGGTCTCGCCCGAAGCCTTCTCGCGGGCCGGTGCCGAGGTCGTCACGATCGGCGCCGAGCCGAACGGGCTCAACATCAACGAGGGCTGCGGCTCCACGCACCTCGGCCTCCTCAAGGCCGCCGTCGTCGAGCACGGCGCGGACCTCGGCATCGCGCACGACGGTGACGCCGACCGCTGCCTGGCCGTCGACCACACGGGTGAGGAGGTGGACGGCGACCAGATCATGGCCGTACTCGCGCTGGCGATGCGGGAGCGTTCCGCACTGCGCTCCGGCACCGTCGTCGCGACGGTCATGTCGAACCTCGGCTTCAAGCTGGCGCTGGAGCGGGAGGGGCTGACGCTCGTCCAGACCGCGGTCGGTGACCGCTATGTGCTGGAGGAGATGAAGGAGCACGGCTACGCCCTCGGCGGCGAGCAGTCCGGGCACGTGATCATTCTGGATCACGCGACGACGGGCGACGGCACGCTGACCGGGCTGATGCTGGCCGCACGGGTCGCGGAGACCGGGCGGTCACTGCGTGAGCTGGCGGCTGTCATGGAGCGGCTGCCGCAGGTGCTGATCAATGTGCCGGACGTCGACAGGTCCCGGGTCGGCAGCTCGGCCGAGCTCGCCGCCGCCGTTGCCGAGGCGGAGCAGGAGCTGGGCGAGACGGGGCGGGTGCTGCTGCGGCCGTCGGGTACGGAGCCGCTGGTTCGTGTGATGGTCGAGGCCGCCGACATCGATCAGGCGCGGTCTGTGGCCGGGCGGCTCGCGGATGCGGTGAAGTCCGCGCTGGGCTGATCGGTCGGGTGGGGGCGGGGATTTCTGCGGAGTGCGGGCCGCTGGTTCGTCGTGGCTTGTCGCGTGGTTCCCCGCGCCCCTGAGGCCTGCCCTCAAGGCATGCTGGTGCGCCGGCGCTGCTTGGCCCACAGCCATTTCTGGGTCACGAGGGTGAGGGTGCCCGCCACGACGATGCCCAGGAGGTTTAGCAGGAGCTGGTTCGTCGAGCCGATCGTCTGGCTCATGTCGCCGTAGCTGAGTGCGACTGCCGCGTTGGCGGCGGCCGGGACCGTCGTCACCGAGATGGCCACGCCCACCAGGGCACCCGACTTGGCGGAGGTCAGGGAGAGGGTGCCGGCGACGCCGGCGAGGACGGCCACGACGAAGGAGAAGGCGTCGGGCGCGTAGACGAAGCTGGTGTTGGGGCGTTCGGCCTCCAGCAGGTCCTTGCTGAAAAGGTCCAGCGCGTCCATGAACCAGCTGAAGCCCACCGTGACCGCCATGGCCACCGCGAAGCCGACCAGCAGCGCGATCAGCGAACGCAGCGCCAGGCGCGGCGCCCGCTGCACGATCGAGGTGGAGATTCCCGCCAGCGGACCGAACTCCGGGCCGACCGCCATCGCGCCCACGATCAGGACCGCGTTGTCGAGCACCACACCGCAGGCCGCGATCATGGTGGCCAGCGTGATGAAGGCGACGTAGGTGACGGAGAGCGTCGACTCCTCGTGCGTCGCGTCCGTCAGGTGCTCCCACAGCACCGCGTCCGCGCCCTCGCCGGGCGCCTCCGCCTCGGCCTGCTCGGCGCGCTTGGACAGCGACAGGTCGATGTTCTCGACGGCGATGGAGCCGGTGCGGTCGATGCCCAACACCTGCAGCCCGCTGAGGAGTTCGTCACCGGCCTCGCGTGCCACGTCGCACATCACGACGTCCCCGGCGGGGTTGCGGGCGGCGCCGGGAACGACGACGACGTGCGTGGTGCCGACCGTCGTCTCGATCAGACGGACCACGTCGTCGGTCTTCTCGGCCGGAGTGATCAGGCGCAGATGCAGCATGAGGCCTTTCTAACAGGCCTTCGTCACGGCTCCCGGACAGGCCCTAGTGCCGCGTCAGCCAAGGTTCGCCCCGTCGCGACGCCCGGCACGCCCTCTCGCCGCACCGGCCGAAAGCCCAGTACGTCCAGTACGAGGACTTCCAGCCGGCACGCCGAGAGCACGCACCGGACGCCGCTCCTTGACGGGCAAACCTTGGCTGACGCGGCACTAGAGCTTGCGCAGGCTCAGCCGCTGCACCTTGTGGTCCGGGCCCTTGCGCACGACGAGGGTGGCCCGGCCGCGGGTGGGGGCGACGTTCTCGGTCAGGTTGGGCCGGTTGATGGTGCGCCAGGTCGTGCGCGCGTAGTCGAGGGCATCCTCCTCCGACACCTGTGTGTACTTGCGGAAGTACGACGACGGGTTCTGGAAGGCGGTCGCGCGCAGCTTGTTGAAGCGGTTGAGATACCAGCGCTCGATGTCCTCGGTGCGGGCGTCGACGTACACGCTGAAGTCGAAGTAGTCGGCGAGACCGACCCGGGTGCGGCCGTCCTTGCCGGGCAGCGCGGGCTGCAGCACGTTCAGGCCCTCGACGATCAGGATGTCGGGGCGGCGGACCGTGAGCTTCTGACCGGGGACGATGTCGTAGATGAGGTGGGAGTAGACGGGGGCCGTGACCTCGTCCTTGCCCGCCTTGATGTCGGCGACGAAGCGGGTGAGGGCGCGGCGGTCGTACGACTCGGGGAAACCCTTGCGCGACATCAGGCCGCGGGCTTCCAGCTCCTTGGTGGGCAGCAGGAAGCCGTCCGTGGTGACCAGCTCGACGCGGGGGTGTTCGGGCCAGCGGGAGAGCAGGGCCTGCAGGAGGCGGGCGACGGTGGACTTGCCGACCGCCACGGAACCGGCGACCCCTATGACGAAAGGGGTGCCGGACTGGGAGCCCTGCTCGCCGAGGAAGGTGTTCAGGGCGCCTCTGAGGCCGTCCGTGGCGCCGACGTAGAGGTTCAGGAGCCGGGACAGCGGGAGGTAGATGTCCCGCACCTCGTCGAGGTCGATGACGTCGCCGAGGCCACGCAGCTTCTCGACCTCCTCGGCGGTGAGCGGCAGCGGCGTCTTGTCGCGCAGCGCGCTCCACTCGGATCGGGTGAGGTCGACGTAGGGAGTCGCCTCCGGCCGCTGCCGGTGGGCGCTCCGGGGCATCGAGGAGACCGGAGAGATCACAGTCCAATTGTTAACGGAGTTTGAAGGGGGTGGGGGGTGGAGTGCGTCACGCAGGGGCAGGGGCAGGGGCAGGGGCAGGGGCAGGGGCAGGTCGGGGGTGCCCGCGCGTCGCCAGGATGCTCGGGTTCGAGGGAGCACTCCGGCTTCGTGGCCCGCTGAAATATCCGAATTCGGGCACGAAGTGCCGTGTTCCGCCAGCTCCCGACGCTTAGTGGTCGACGCCGGAAGTCCTTCGGGGGTTGATCAGGCTGCCAGTGCGACGGAGGATTCTTGGTGTCGGTCGGTGAGGGTGTGCCGGTCGAGCCGGGCCAGCAGATCGTCCAGGTCGGAGGTGGTGAACTTCCACTGGAACGGCTGTGCCGTGGCGTTGTAGCGGTCTTCGAAAGCTCGGAGCCGGTCCCGGACCTCGGTCAGGTCCGTGAAGTCGTTGGGTTGGACGACCTTGCGCTGCACGATGGAGAAGAAGATCTCGATCTGGTTGGTCCAGGAGGCGTGGATGGGAGTGTGAACCATGACCGCGTTCGGAAACGCCGTGGTCAGACGGTCGATGGCCTTCTTCCCCCGGTGGGAGGAGCCGTTGTCGACGATCCAGAAGACGCGTTTCGCGCTGGCGTAGGGCTCGGTGGCCATGACCTGGGCGACCAGGGCCATGAAGGGCACGATGCCGGTCTTCGGCTCGCAGCGGCCGAAGACCTTCGCGCGGTGGACGTCGTAGGAGGCCAGGTAGGCCAGCGCGCCGCCGCGGCCGTACTCGTGGTTGACGCGCATCGCCCGGGCCCGGCCCGGGGCCAGGGTCGGATGGCAGCGGCAGCGGGCCTGGACCGAGGTCTTCTCGTCGCTGGAGAGGACGTACTCGTCCTCGCCCCAGCGGGGCACCCTCGAATGTGCGGGCGTAGAGGTCCAGGACCCGCTGGGCCTTGGCGCGGAAGTCCGGGTCGCGGATGAAGATCCAGGACCGGTACTGCCAGGGCTTGAGCGCGTCCTCGCGCAGCCAGCGGCGCACAGTGGACGCGGAGACGGAATCGGTGATCCCGCGCGCGGTCAGCTCGGCGGCCAGCTCCGGGCACGACCAGCGCGCCAGCGGTACGCCGGTCTCGGCGGGCAACTGGCAGGCCAGCGCCTTGGCCTCTGCGACCTGCACCGGAGTGAAACGGGCGGGGCGTCCTGAGCGCTTGCGATCAGCCAGGGCCGGCAGCCCGCCGGCGGCGAACCGGCCCCGCCAAGCGCGAACCGTGTCCATGTGCAAACCCGTCTCGCGGGCGATGCGCGCGTTGGAGCGCCCCCGCGCCGCGTGCAGGACGACCTGCGCGCGGACCCGCAGCCGGTACTCGGTCTTGTGACCGTAGGCCATCTTCTTCAGCCGCTCGCGCTCGGCGGCGGTTAGCAGCACGGGGCGGGCGCAGGGTATGCGCATGGCAGGAGGAACGGCCGATCTCGTGAAGTGGATCACTGACGGTTGTGCAGCCTGCCGCGAAACGTTGGCGTCGCCGGCTCGCCCAACGATGCCCTGGACTGCGCCTGCGCCCTGCCCTATGACGGACCGGCCCTGCGGTCTGGGTCATTGGCGCTGAGATTGATCTTGATGCCCGTCCGGCTGCTGGCCTTCTCTGGGCTGCCCCGGGCCAGCGCCGGCACACGTAGACAGGTAGACAGCCTCAAGTTTGGACAGATCTGGGCAGTCGGACCTCCGTGCTCTCTCAGCTCAGCTGGCGTGAAGGATCCGAAAGCGATCGGGTTCCGCCGGATCTCGATCAACGACTTGGATCGGCGTCCCAGCCCATTGCCAAACGCTGATGCCCGGCGTGCGGGAGAACTGGATCTGCCCGCGGGTGCCTACGACCGCGACGCGCGGCCAGGATTCGGCGATGCGCGCCCGGTCCGCGCCGTGAGAACGCAGCACATCGGCGAGGACGGTGACCGTGTCGTAGCCCTCGAAGGCGACGAAGGAGGGCGCTTCGCCCAGCTGCTCAAGCAGGGCCTTCTCGACTCGTGCACCGAGTGGGCTGAGGCGCTCGGGCAGGTAGCGCAAGAACGGGACCCCGGCGCCATCGTCGCCCAGCGATGTCGCCCACTCGGCGAACTCCGGTTGCCCGGCCGGAGCACCGATCAGGATCTCGGCGAGGCGCTGGTCGCCGCGGACGGACTTGACGATCGGCACTGCCGGATCCGGGTGGCCGACCAGAAGAAGAAGGGCCGTCGCCCGATTGTCGGCGAGTTCGTCGCACACGTCCGCAGGGGTGAGCGCACTCATGTCGAGTTCGACGACGGTGCCGCCACGTGCAGCGAGGCGGTCCCGCAAAATAAGGGTACCGGTTGCCCAGTAGACACTCGGCTGGGCCGCTACGGCGATGCGACGGTGGCCCGCGCCGAGGAGGAAGTCCGCGTAAACCTGCCAGCCGCGGGACTGCGGCGGGGAGAGGCGCGCGACCCATTCCGTCGGCTGTTCGGTGAGCGCGTCGAGAACCGCTGAAGAGCAGAGGAACGGCAGGCCGAGGGCGTCGGCCCTGCCGGCAGCGGCGCGCGCGACGACGCTGTGATACTCCCCCGCCAAGGCGGCCGCCCCCAGGCCGGCCAATTCGTCCACGGCCGCCGCAGCCCTCTGTGGATCAGCCGCGGTGTCTCGGACCACCAGCTCAAGTGGTCTTCCGCCGATCCCGCCGACTTCATTGACTTCGCGAACGCCCAGCTCCAGTCCGGCGAGCAAGTGTTGGCCCGCCTCGACCCAGCCGGGCCGAGTCAGCGGAACGAGAGCGCCGATCCGGATGGACAATCCGTCAGTCCGCTCCGCCCCAGGCGGCGATGGTGGCGTATTCATCCGTTGGCGTCTCCCTTGTGACGAGTCGGTTGCAGTCCGCCCGGTGCGCAGAGCGGCAAGGCCCGGTAGTACGCGTTCATCTCATCTCGCCGTGGCGGGCGCACCTGGGTGATCATGCCGGACATTGCATCCACCACCATCGCCAATAGGCAACCGATTATTTCCAGGTGCCCCCTGACTGCACCTGCGGCCTCTACCTCGCCGGACCGAACCTGCGATCCTCACTCCGCATGCGCCCTGACCTCACGTCAACCCTCGAAGGACTTCCGGCGTCGACCACTTAGGCTGCGCCCCATGTGCGGAATCGTGGGATACGTGGGGTCGCAGTCGCCGCTCGATGTCGTGATGGCCGGGCTGAAGCGACTGGAGTACCGGGGGTACGACTCGGCAGGTGTCGCCGTGCCGACGGACGGCGGGCTGGCGGCCGCGAAGAAGGCCGGGAAGCTGCTCAACCTGGAGAAGGAGCTGGCCGGCCGGCCGCTGCCGACCGGCACGACGTGCATCGGGCACACGCGGTGGGCGACCCATGGAGCGCCCACCGACGCGAACGCTCACCCGCATCTCGACAACGCGGGACGCGTCGCCGTCGTGCACAACGGGATCATCGAGAACTTCGCCGCCCTGAGGACCGAGTTGGAGGAACGGGGCCACGACCTCGCCTCCGAGACCGACACCGAGGTCGTGGCGCATCTGCTCGCCGAGGAGTTCTCGTCGTGCGCCGATCTGGCGGAGGCGATGCGGCTGGTGTGCCGGCGTCTGGAGGGTGCGTTCACGCTGGTCGCGGTACATGCTGACGAGCCTGATGTGGTCGTGGGGGCGCGGCGGAACTCGCCGCTCGTGGTGGGCGTTGGAGAGGGCGAGGCCTTTCTCGCCTCGGACGTCGCCGCGTTCATCGCCCACACGCGGTCGGCGATCGAGCTGGGTCAGGACCAGGTGGTGGAGCTGCGCCGGGACGGGGTGACGGTGACCGGCTTCGACGGTCGCCCTGCCGATGTGCGCTCGTATCACATCGACTGGGACGCGTCGGCGGCGGAAAAGGGGGGTTATGACTACTTCATGCTCAAGGAGATCGCCGAGCAGCCCAAGGCTGTCGCCGATACTTTGCTCGGGCGCATCGACGCCTCCGGCTCGCTGACCCTGGACGAGGTGCGGATCCCTCCGGGAGTGCTGCGGGAGATCGACAAGGTCGTCATCATCGCGTGCGGTACGGCCTTCCACGCCGGGCTGATCGCCAAGTACGCCATCGAGCACTGGACCCGCATCCCGTGCGAGGTGGAGCTGGCGAGCGAGTTCCGCTACCGGGACCCGATCCTCGACCCGCGCACGCTGGCCATCGCGATCTCGCAGTCCGGCGAGACGATGGACACGCTGATGGCGCTGCGGCACGCCCGCGAGCAGGGCTCCAAGGTGCTGGCGATCTGCAACACCAACGGCTCGACCATTCCTCGCGAGTCGGACGCGGTGCTGTACACGCACGCCGGGCCGGAGGTCGCCGTCGCGTCGACCAAGGCGTTCCTGACCCAGCTCGTCGCCTGCTATCTGGTCGCGCTGTACCTGGGCCAGGTGCGAGGCACCAAGTGGGGCGACGAGATCGGTGCCGTGATCCGAGACCTCTCGCAGATCTCCGGCGAGGTCGACCGGGTCCTGGAGACCATGGAGCCGGTACGGGCCCTTGCGCGCTCGCTCGCCGCCAAGAAAACGGTGCTGTTCCTGGGTCGGCACGTGGGGTATCCGGTTGCGCTCGAAGGCGCGCTGAAGCTCAAGGAACTCGCCTATATGCACGCCGAGGGCTTCGCGGCGGGCGAGCTGAAGCACGGCCCGATCGCGTTGATCGAGGAGGATCTTCCGGTGGTTGTCGTCGTGCCGTCGCCGCGCGGGCGGTCTGTCCTCCACGACAAGATCGTGTCGAACATCCAGGAGATCCGCGCGAGGGGTGCGCGGACCATCGTGATCGCGGAGGAAGGGGACGAGGCGGTCGTGCCGTACGCGGACCACCTGATCCGCATTCCCGCGACACCGACGTTGCTGCAGCCGTTGGTGGCGACGGTTCCCTTGCAGGTGTTCGCATGTGAGCTGGCTACGGCTCGGGGGAACGAGGTGGATCAGCCACGGAACCTGGCGAAGTCGGTGACGGTGGAATAGGGGGACTTGAGGGCTTCGACGAAGGTGGTGAAGGCTCCGGTGGGGAAGGAGAGGGCGGCCCTGGCCGGGGCCTTCGAGTCGCGGATGGCTATGTGGGTGGGGTGATGAGCGATCTCCACGCAGTCGTTGCCGTCGCCCTCGCCGGAGTAGGACGACTTCCGCCAGTTGTCGGTGGTCATAGTGTGCCTCACAGCTCTTTTGCCAGCCTGTGGATGAAGCCACGTGAATTTTCTGGCTCGAGTGATACAGCCTCCACTTTACGGAAGCGCGTTCGATAGGCGTTGAGTTGTGCTTCGGAATCGATGAAGACCGAGCCGTGGGGCGCGTCACGCACGACCGTGTCCAGCTTGGGTAGGAGGCCACCCACGTAGGTCATGGTGCTTGAAGCTCTGGAGAAGCCGTCCAGGTCGAAGGGGATGACGCGCAAAGTGATGTGGTCCGCCTCGGAAAGCTCAACCAGTCGCACGAGTTGAGCCTGTGAGGCGGCGCGGTCGCTGACCCTGATGCGTAGCGCCGCCTCGTGGATCACCACCTCGTACGGGATGGTGATCTCCTGGCGTTCCATTCGGTGACGGACGCGCAGCTCAAGCTCGTCAGAGGTGAGTTCGGGAACCCTGGACGAAAAGACGGCGCGAGCGTAGTGCTCCGTCTGCAGCAGACCTGGTACGAACAGAATGGCTACATCGCGCCGGAACGAGGCGTGGTGGTCCAGCTCCGACAGGTCCATGAACGATGTGGGCAGCAGGCCTCGGTACTCCTCCCACCAGCCCTTTGTCCGGTCGGTCGCCATCGTGACCAGCGCGTCGATGAACTCGTCGTCCGTGCAGGCGTAGTGGGACGCAAGGCGGCGAAGTCGCTTTTCGCTCACGCCCGCGAGTCCCGACTCGATGTGAGTGATCTGGGCGGGGCTCACTCCGAGCAGTGCGGCCGCCTGGCGGGCGCTGAGGCCTGCCGCCTCGCGGAGTCTGCGCAGTTCAGTCGCCAGGCGCATCTGGCGGGCCGTCGGTTCGCGCCTCAAAGCTCTCGACCACTCCTAGGTTCAACGCGCCGATTCGCGCGCCTCGTTCGGCGTCAGTTTACGCGATCGGCTTGCTGCATCTCTAGATTTAGATCTACTGTCAGTGACGCGCCGCACACACTGTGAGATGCCGGGGATCCGGAAGCGCAACGCTCCGTCCTGCCATGACGGGTGCGGCACTGCCCTGCCCTTCATCCACAACCCTCCTCTCCACGAACGGAGTTCACGCATGCCTGTAAACGAGCCGAGCGAGCCCTGGGAGTACTCCCTCTACATCCCGAACGACCTTCGCGCCGTGACCGTCAGCCGCCGCACCCTGCGCCTCATCCTGACCATGCACGGATTGATCAGCCTCGTCGATGTTGCCGAGCTACTGGCGACGGAGCTCGTCTCCAACGCCGTACGGCACACGAAAGGGCCCGCTGCCCTGCGGGTGCGGTGGTCTGCCGGCGTGCTGCGGATCGGGGCGTGGGACGCCGACCCGGCGCCGCCCGAGCCGCCGGTGCCACTGGAGCGGGTCGCCGAGATGGAGGAGGGGCGAGGGCTGGCGCTGGTCCGGGCGTGCGCCGACCTGTGGGGCTGGCAGCCGCTGGCCAGGGAGGGCAACCGGGGCAAGTACGTGTGGTGCGAACTGACCGCAGTGGCCTGATCGTTTTTTCGCCACTCGCAAGAGTGAACGCCTCCGATCGCCCGGACAGTCGTCCCTCCGCTTCACCAAGGTTGCGCACATGGTCACCTCCACCCACGAGGCCTCGCACCGGATCTTTCAGGATCATCCGGAGGTCCTCGCCCCTGTCTTCGAGGCGCTGGGAATGGCGCCGCCCGTGAAGGCGGACATCGAACCGATCACCCCCGATGCCACCGAGATCAAACCGTTGGAGCGCCGTGTGGATACGGTGCTGAAGGCCGCGACGTCCGAGGGGAACGACTTCCTGCTCGCCATCGAGGCGCAGACCAGGCGAGCTCCCGACAAAGGGGCCAACTGGGCCTATTATGTGGCCTATCTGCAGGCGAAGTTCGACCTGCCGGTCCTGCTCGTCGCGGTCTGCCGCAATCGTTCCACCGCGGCGTGGGCGGCCGGGCCCTTCGAGTGTCGGGTCGGCCCCTGGGCGACCCAGGTCACGCGTCCCTTCGTGCTGGGGCCGGACACCGTCCCCCGGATCACGGACGAGTCGGAGGTGGCGCGCCAGCCGGCGCTGGCGACGCTCTCCGCCATGGTTCACAGCGAGAGTGAGGGCATCGCGGCCATACTGGAGCTGCTGGCCCGCGGAATGCGGTCGTTCGACAAACCCACCGTCATGTACTGGTCTGAGCTGTTGGAAGTCGGCCTGGAGAACACTCCGGCCCGCGAGACGTGGAGAGAGCTGGAGAAGATGGTCATCAGTTACTTCCCTGGCAGGGGCACGGTTTTCGAGGAGGCGTACATGGACGGCCAGGCCGAGGGCAGGGCCGAGGGCCAGGCCGAGGGCAGGGCCAAGGGTGTCCTGCGCGTTCTGGAGGTGCGCGGGCTCCCCCTCTCCGACGACGTCCGTGAGCGCATCACCCTGTGCGCCGACCTCGACCGCCTCGACGACTGGCTCGACCGGGCCGGTACGGTCTCGCGAGCCGACGAGCTGTTCGTCGAGGGCCCCGAGGTTTCGTAAAGTGCGCGGATGAGCATCATCGGGGTCGGAATCGACGTGGCCGAGATCGACCGGTTCGAGGCATCGCTGAAGCGGACGCCCGGGCTGGCCGAACGGGTCTTTCTGCAAAGCGAGTTGCTGCTGCCGACCGGGGAGCGCCGGGGCGTCGCCTCACTCGCCGCCCGCTTCGCCGCGAAGGAGGCACTCGCCAAGGCGCTGGGCGCCCCGGCGGGCCTGCACTGGACGGATGCGGAGGTCTTCGTCGAGGACAGCGGACAGCCGCGCCTGCGGGTGAAGGGAACGGTGGCGGCGCGGGCGGCCGAGCTCGGGGTGCGGTCCTGGCATGTGTCACTGAGCCATGACGCGGGCGTGGCGTCGGCGGTGGTGATCGCGGAGGGGTGAGGCTGGCTGCCGCGGGGCGCGGTGGCGGACCAACGGTCGCCTTCCAGGAGGCGTCCATCGCCTTGCCGGGGTGTCAGGTGGGGCAGACTCGTGCGCATGCGTACTGCGTACTGCGTGGAGACGGTCAGGGCGGCTGAGCGGGAGTTGATGGCGCGGCTTCCGGACGGGGCGTTGATGCAGCGTGCGGCGGCCGGGCTCGCCGCCGCCTGTGCCGGGTTGCTGGGGCGGGTGTACGGCAGCCGTGTCGTTCTTCTGACCGGCAGCGGTGACAACGGAGGTGATGCCCTGTATGCCGGTGCCCGTCTGGCCCGGCGAGGGGCCGGTGTCACCGCGGTGCTGCTCGCCCCGCAACGCACGCACCCCGGCGGTCTTGCCGCCCTGCGCCGGGCGGGCGGTACGGTCGCGCGGCCTGGTACCGCCGAGGATCTGATCGAGCGGGCCGACCTCGTCGTCGACGGGATCGTCGGGATCGGCGGCAAGGGCGGGCTGCGGCCGGACGCGGCGCCGCTGGCCGCGTTCGCCTGGCGGGCCCGGGCCGCGGTCGTCTCCGTGGACCTGCCGAGCGGCGTCGACGCCGACACCGGAGAGGTCCACGGGGCCGCGGTACGGGCCGATGTCACGGTCACCTTCGGGACGCACAAGCCGGGCCTGCTGATCGATCCGGCGCGCGCGTACGCCGGCTCGGTGCGGCTCGTCGACATCGGGCTCCGGCCCCAACTGCCCGCCGAGCCCGAGCTGGAGGCCCTGCAGCACGCTGACGTGGCCGCGCTGCTGCCCGTACCCGGTCCCGAGAGCGACAAGTACCGGCGGGGGGTCGTCGGCATCGCCGCCGGGTCGGCGCGTTACCCGGGGGCGGCCGTGCTCGCCGTGTCGGGGGCGTTGCGGGGCGGGGCCGGCGCCGTGCGGTACGTCGGGCCCGCTCAGGACGCGGTGATCTCCCGTTTTCCCGAGACGCTCGTGTCGGACAAAGGGCCGCGGAAGGCGGGGCGTGTTCAGGCGTGGGTCGTCGGGCCCGGGGCGGGGGACGACGCGGCGACCGTGGCGGAGGTGCTGGCGGCGGACGTACCCGTGCTGATCGACGCGGACGGGCTGCGGCTGGCCGACCGGGACGCCGTACGGGCTCGTACGGCGCCGACGCTGATGACCCCGCACGCGGGCGAGGCGGCCGCGTTGCTCGGGGTGGCGCGCGAGGAGGTCGAGGGGGCCCGGCTGGCCGCGGTGCGGGAGCTGGCGGGGCGGTATGGGGCGACGGTGCTGTTGAAGGGGTCGACGACCCTGGTGGCCGACTCCGGGGGAGGGCCTGTGCGGGTGAACGCGACCGGGACGTCCTGGCTGGCCACGGCAGGCAGCGGGGATGTGCTGTCGGGGCTGGCGGGGTCGTTGCTGGCCGCGGGCCTCTCGGCGGTGGACGCGGGGAGCGCGGCGGCGTATCTGCACGGGCTTGCCGGGAGGTTCGCCGCGGACGGGGCACCGGTCGGGGCGCATGACGTGGCGGCGGCGATTCCGGGGGCCTGGCGGGATGTACGGGGCTGAGGGGCGCACGGGGAGCTTCGCCCTCGCCCTCGTCCGCGCCTTCGCCTTCGCCCTCGTCCGCGAACGCCGGACGGGCTAATTGTGCCGGGGCATGCCGCGCGCCACCCCCCGCCCGTGCGGCACTCACGTTTCTCTGATCGCATGATCAGCAGACATATCGCATGCCGAGGTGTCGCCGTGCTGCTCGCCGCGGTGACAGCCCTCCCCGCGGCAACCGCATCGGCGGAACCCGTGCGCCCGGCCGGCGGTCCCGCGGAGGGAGCGGCCGGGGATCCCAGGGGGGCGTCAGCACTTACGTCCGTGCCAGGTGGTCCGCCTCCAGAGCGAGGAACAGGTCGACCCTCCCCTCCAAGCGCAATGCGTCGCGACCAGCCAGCTCGCTGATCCGAAGCAGTCGTTTGCGTAGCGTGTTCACGTGGATGTACAAGGCTTCTGCGGTGGCGGCGAACTGCGCCTCGTTGTCCAGGAACGCGCGCAGGGTTGCCTCCAGCTGCGTACCGCGCGTCGTGTCGTGCTCTCGCAGCGGGGTGAGGAGGGCGTCGGCGAAGCTGCGCAGATCCTGTGAGGCGAGGCGCCCCAGCAGGGCAGTATGGGAGGGAAGCTCGGAGAATCGGGCCACGGCCGGGCCGCCTGAAGGGCGTCGGGACAGGATCTGGCATGCCTCCCTCGCCTCCATCAAGGGGGTCCGGAGCTTCGAGCAGTCCGTGACCGGACCACCGAGCCCCAGGACGGTCCTGTTCTTGGGGAACTGCCGGTCAAGGGTGGCAACCAAGTGTCCCGCCCAGTCAGGAAGCCCGCTCTCGACCCGTCTCCAGGCGAACACGGCGACAATGTCCCGGCTCCCAGGAGCGAGTACAGCGGGAATGCCCTCGGTCGCGAACGTCCTCATGGCTGCCTCAGCCAATGCTGGTGAGGCTGTGGTGCCGTCCTCGGCAAACGCGAATGCACAGACGGCCAGCGGTCCCTCGGCACCCACTCCGAACGCTTCCAGGCGGCTTGACAACTCACCGGACGCTCCGACCCCCGAGAGGATCATGTCGACCAGTTCGCCCGCGAACCGCATTTCGATGGCCTGCACGGCCTGATGTCTTGCGACTTCCAGACTGAGGAAGTGTGCGCCCTGTTCCAAGGCACCCTGCTCCGCCTCGCTGAGCGTCGCGGCCGGACGCATGCACAGCAGAGCGGCGTCGGCCTCGCCGAAGACTCCGACGGGAAACAGCACAGCGGGCCCGTCAGAGGACAGTGTCACTTCCAGCGGAGGTGGATGCCGGGCCATGGCCTGGGCAACGAGTGCCAGGTCGTTCTCATGCAGTCGCGCTTCGGTCGCCGCCAGCAGTCGGCCCGTCCGGTCCACGACGGCAAGCGGCAGATCCAGGTCCCGGCGCAGGACGCGGAGTACCCCTCCGGCTCCTGCGCCGCTGGAGATCGCATCAGCCAGTGCGTTGCCCCGACGCACGGAGGCAACGAGTGTGTTTTGCCGCTCTTCGGCGTAGGCGCTGGCAGCGGCCCGGGACAACGCGGTGAACGGGACGGCCACGGACAGTTCGAGGAGTGGCAGCTGAGCGTTGCGGCATGCCTCGACGAGGTCGGGGGGAGTGGAGCGAACGCTTTCGCGCAGCCCGAAGACGATTCCTGCGCCTTCGGCCGAGCGGATGCTCGCGACGAAGGACTCCGCGGAAAGCGGCGAGTCATGCCAGAGCCCGTTGGTCATCACCAGTTCCTGGCGGCCCACGTACGGCGAGGGATCCGGCAGCTCGGTGTTGTGTACCCACGCGATTTCGGTATCGAGAGCACTGGCTGCCCCGGGAACGAGTACTCGGAGTTGGAGGGCACTGTCCTCGAGCAGGGTGCGCAACGTCAGCATGGTGTTCACTTAACCACCATTTGCGGGAAAACTGAACGTCTTCTCCACTGACGCCGAGCGGCGCTGGCTGCTTTTGTCGTCTTCATCACCGGCCCATGCGTTCTGGTCCTGGAGGCGCCATGCCCGCTAAACAATCAACCGACCTCACCTTTGCAACGGTCGACTCGTCGTTCGACGCCCATGGGGTGGCGCCGATCCCTGCGGAAGCCCGGGACTGCAGCGTGTGGGAGCAGTTCTGGATCTGGACCGGTGCGAACATTGCACCGATCAACTGGGTCCTGGGAGCGCTCGGGGTCACCCTGGGTCTGAGTCTGGTCGAGACCCTCGTCGTCGTCGTGGTCGGCAATCTCATCGGCTGTGCCGTGTTCGGGTTGTTCAACCTCATGGGGCACCGCACCGGGGTAAACCAGATGGTCCTCGGGCGCGCGGCCTTCGGCCGCCGGGGAGCCGTTGTACCCGGTGTCATGCAGGGCCTGCTTGCCATGGGGTGGGTGGGGGTCAATACCTGGGTGATCCTCGATCTGGCGATCGCCATGCTGGGCAAGCTCGGCATCCACGGGGGTGAGGGTCTCAAGTACCTCGTCGCCGGTGTCGTGATGGCTTTGCAGCTCGCTCTCGCGACGTACGGGTTCTACGCGATCCGCACCTTCGAGAAGTACACGGTGCCGCTCACCGTGCTGGTGATGGCCGTGATGACTGTCATCGCACTCACCCAGGTCGAACTGGACTGGACCGGCAGCACCGCCACGTCGGGCGGCAGCAAGTTCACCGCCGTCACACAACTGCTCACCGCCATCGGTGTGGGCTGGGGGGTGAGCTGGCTCCCGTACTCGGGGGACTACAGCCGCTTCGTCAAGAAGGACACGTCTGGGCGCAAGGTCTTCTGGGCCACCGCACTGGGCATGTATGTTCCGACGGTCTGGCTCGCCGCACTCGGCGCCGCCCTGGCCAGCTCCGGCAACAGTGGCGATCCCTCCCAGCTCGTCATCGGAGCGTTCGGTGTCATGGCCCTGCCCGTGCTGCTGCTGATCATGCACGGGCCCATCGCCACCAATGTCCTCAATCTGTACTCCTGCTCCCTCGCCGCTCTCACCATCGGCGTGCGCGTGGCCCGCTGGAAGTTCACGCTTCTGGCCGGGGCGGTTGCATCGGTCGTTCTGGTGCTCTTCATGCAGTCCGACAGCTTCGCCCACGCCTTCGACAAGTGGATGTCCTCGATCCTGGTCTGGATCAGTCCCTGGGCCGGCGTCATGCTCGTCGACTTCTTCATCCTGCGGCGGGGACGGCTGAATGTGCCGGCCCTGTACCAGGAAGATGTGAACTCTCCCTACGGCTTGGTGAATCGCAGGGCGTTGCTGAGCCTCGGGCTCGGAATCGTGGCCGGCTGGAGCTGGCAGTACGGGCTCATCCCGATCATGCAGGGCCCGCTGGCACGGGCCCTGGGCAACACAGACTTCTCATGGCTGTCCGGCAGCCTGGTGGCCGGCGGCCTCTACTTCGTACTCGCCCGTGGCCGGGCGCGCTCATCGTCGGCCCTCCCACACATCCAGACGGAGGAGTCCGCGACGTCAGACGCGCGTACCCACTGACCGCTCGGGCGTGACCGCAGTGTGCGGCGCGGTCACGCCCGAGCAATCCACACCTGGGGGCTATGCAGGGGTGTCCCCCGGGCGGGGATAGAACGGGCGTACGGCCATGCCGTGCGCCCGTTGTGTACTTCACGCCATCAAACAGCCTGCCGGTGTATGAGTACACAACCAATGAGTGAATTTGGTGGATGAATAGACCTGCCACTCGGCTGGCTGCGCTTGATTTCGTAGGCGCATGACAGCAGCGACGTCCGTACTGGAACGCATCGAGATCCCCGCGTCCGAGGGACGAGCGGTCCTCGTACACGCAGGTCAACAAGTGAGAATCATCGACGTGGCGGGGCGGCAGGTCGGCGACGTGTTCGCCTTCGCGCGTGACAACACGGCGGAGTACCACAGCGCTTCGCATACCAGGGCCTACGTGAACCGCCTCTTCCCGGCGGTCGGCGAGTCGTTCCTCACGAATCTGCGCCGGCCGATTCTCACGCTCGTCGAGGACTCCTCGCCCGGCCGCCACGACATGCTCATTGCCGCCTGCGACCCCGCCCGCTACGCAGCCCTGGGAGCCCCCAGCGGCCATGCCTCGTGTGCGGACAACCTCGAGGAGGCCCTGGCATCCGTGGGCTGTCGCACTGATGTCATTCCCCAGCCCATCAACGTCTTCATGGACATCCCAGTCGATGAGCAGGGGGCACTGACCTGGGAAACGTCGTCGTCGCGAGCCGGCGACCACATCACCTTCGAGGCGGCCATGGACTGCGTTATCGCGGTGTCCGCCTGTCCCCAGGACCTTGTGGGCATCAACAGCGGCACCCCATCACCCCTCACCCTGCTGGTGCTCGATGCACCAGATGTGATTCCCTCCCCGGCACTTCGAGCAGAGCGGAACTGATAATGACCGACACCACGACACGCGCAGTGCACCCGGCCCTGGAATCCGCGCTGGTCAAGGGAACCCGGCTGGCCAACCGGCTCGCCGTCGCTCCCATGACCCGGGTCTCGGCGACGGAGGACGGCACGCCGACTGAGCAGATGGCCGAGTACTACGGCGCATTCGCCGACGGCGGCTTCGGCCTGGTGATCAGCGAGGGAACGTACACCGACACGGACTTCAGCCAGGGGTACTTCAACCAGCCCGGCATTGTCTCCCACGCGCACATCGAGGGCTGGGCCAAGGTCACCGCCGCTGTTCACGCGGGCGGTGCCCGCGCAGTCCAGCAGCTGATGCACGCGGGCGCATTGTCCCAGGGCAACCGCTACCGCTCCGAAACCGCCGGACCGTCGGCTGTGCAGCCCAAGGGCACCAGGATGCCGGAGTACGGAGGCGGCTCCGGCCCGTGGCAGACTCCGCGCGCAATGGAGCAGACGGACATCGACGTCGCCGTCCGCGGATTTGTGTCCGCCGCGGTCAACGCACGCCAGGCCGGATTCGACGGCGTTGAGGTGCACGCCGCCAACGGATACCTGCTGGACCAGTTCCTCACGCAATACACCAACCTGCGCACGGACGAGTACGGCGGCTCCGTCGAAAACCGCATCCGGCTGACGGCACAGGTGACCAAGCACATCCGTGCGGCGGTGGGCGACGACTTCTGGGTCGGCGTGCGGCTCTCCCAGGGCAAAGTCAACGACTTCGTGTACCGCTGGCCAGGCGGCGCGGCCGACGGCCAGGTCATCTTCAGCGCCTTGGCCGAGGCCGGCGCCGACTATCTGCACATCGCGAGTGAGGGACGCGACTGGATCGAGACGGCCAGGCTCGACGGCGACGAGACGATCACCGCGCTGGCCAGAAAGGTCACCGGACTGCCGGTGATCGCCAACGGCGGCATGCACGACAGCGAGCAGGCTGCGCGGCTGCTGACCGAAGGCCACGCCGATGTTCTCTCCCTCGGCCGAGGTGCGCTCGCAAACCCGGATCTCCCGCGCCGGCTGGCGGACGGCCAGACGCTGGAGCGGTTCGATCATGCGATGCTCGAGCCGAGTGCCTCGCTGGACAACGCGGGTCAGCGGCTGAAGGGCGCCGCGGCTTCGTAGCCGACGGCAACACAAGCGAACCGTGTGGCGGGCCGGTGCCGCTTCTTCACCGGCCCGTCGGCGACAAGGAGCAAGCCGATGAACAACAGCTGGCACGGCGGGGCTGCCGCCGTGGTGACCCTGACCTTCGACGTGGACGCCGAGACGCCCGTCCTCGCCCACGGGCGCCGGTACGCCGACCACGCCTCTACGATGTCGCACCAGGCATATGGCCCGGACGTCGGCGTACCACGAATCCTCGATCTTCTGGACGGCACGGGTGTACCGGCGACGTTCTTCATCCCGGGATGGGTGGCCGAGCAGCGCCCTGGCCTGGCTGCGAGCATCGTAGACCGCGGTCACGAGGTGGCTCATCACTCCTACAGTCATCGCCCACCCACGTCCATGACGCCTGAGCAGGAACGCGATGACTTCGAGCGGGCGCTGGCGGTCTTCGCAGCCCAGAACGTGCCGATCCTCGGGCACCGCGCCGCGAACTGGTCGGCAAGCAGGTTCACTTGCGACCTGGTCGCCGAGTACGGTCTGCTGTACGACTCCTCGCTCATGGCGGATGACCGCCCCTACCACCTTGAGACGTCCAACGGCCGGATCGCGGAGCTGCCCGTGCACTGGTCGCTGGACGACTGGGAGCAGTACGCGTTCCTTCCTGAACCGCACGTGGGGTCGGTCATCGAGTCGCCGCGCAAGGTGCTGGAGATGTGGACCGACGAACTCGACGCCATGCGGCACTACAGGTGTCTGTTCAATCTCACCAACCACCCCTTCCTCAGCGGCCGTCCCTCACGCGCAGTAGCCCTGCGCAAGCTGATCGAGCACGCCCAGGACCGAGGCGACGTCCGTTTCGCCCGCTGCGAGGACGTAGCCCGGGCCGTGCAGGGCGACCCGCAGCTTCCCGTGCGTCGGCTCGCCCCCCTCACCGCACTTGGTGACACCTACCCCACAGAGTGAACTGATCCGCCGACCGGCCGGACCCCTCAGGTGGCACGATCCCGGCTCCGGGCCGGTCGAAGGACGGGTGGCGACACACGCACCTGGAAAGAGGGCGACGTGACTGCACGTACGGCACCGCCGGGCTTGCCGCCCACAGGAGGTGACGCGGGGACGACCGCTCTCGCTCGACCGGTCGTACAAGTCGACCCTGCGCATGTTCCCGACAAGCGGATCTTCGGGTTGCTGACAGCGACGGTTGTCCCCCGGCCCATTGCCTGGACCTCGACGGTCAGCGAAGACGGGGAGTTCAACCTGGCTCCCTTCAGCTTCTACACCGTTGTGTCGACCGCACCGCCCATGCTGTCCCTGACCATCGAGGAAGCTGGCAACGGAAGTCAGAAAGACACCCTGCGCAACATCGAGGCGACCGGCCAGTTCGTCGTGAACTCGGTGACTGCCGACCTCGCCGAACAGATGTACCTCAGCAGCCTCGAATACCCCCCGGACGTAGACGAGTTCCTCATCTGCGGAGTAACCCCCACTCCCTCGCACCGCGTCGGAGCACCGCGCGTGGCCGAGTCCGGGATCAGTATGGAATGTGTCCTGCATACCCTGCTCAGGCCCGGGAACGACACGCTCGCCATCGGCGAGATCGTCGCGTTCCATATCGCCGAAGACCTGTTCTCCGACAACGGACACCTCGACCTCGACGACTTGGCACCAATCGGGCGCGTCGACTCACGCTTCATTCGCGTGACCCAGCCGTTCAGGCTCCCTGCAGACCCTGACACAGACAGGACCAACCAGTGAGGCGAGCCCCGAAGCGGAAGTCCAAGGAAGAGATTGTGGAAGCCACACCCGCCGCCCGCGGGGCGACTGTCCCCCCGCACACCGACGGGGTGTCGATCGCCGCCGGTCTGGCCGCAGGAGACCTCGACGCCCGCGACATCGCCAGCCAGGCGGTCGAACGTGCGCTGGCTCCCGAGGCCGAAGGCGTCTTCATCAGCCTGACGCGGGAACGCTCGGTCCACGAAGGACAGGCCAGCCACGAAAGACACAGCGAAGGGCGTACGTGGGGCCCCCTGGACGGCGTACCGGTAGCCTTCAAGGACATGTTCGACGTCGCCGGCACTGTCACCACGGCGGGTTCGCGCACGCGTACCGAACATCCGGCCGTCGCAAACGACGCCGCTGTGGTCAGGAAGCTCACGGACGCCGGCATGGTCTGTGTGGGCAAGACCAACCTCAGCGAATTCGCCTTCTCCGGACTCGGAGTCAATCCGCACTTCGGCACCCCGGCCAACATCGGCCCCGGCCACCAGCGGCTCGTTCCGGGAGGATCATCGTCCGGGTCGGCGATGGCGGTCGCCCTGGGCATCGTGCCGATAGCAATCGGCACCGATACCTCGGGCTCGGTCCGCGTCCCCGCAGCGTTCTGCGGCGTAGTCGGGTACAAGGCAAGCGAACGCCGCTACAACCCACATGGTCTGCTCACGCTGTCGCAGACCCTGGACACCGTCGGCATCCTCGCCACGTCGATGCGCGATGTCATGGCAACCGACTTCGTGCTCGCCGGTGAGCCTCTGCACAAGGGCAGCGCTCCGCTGCGACTGGTAGTCCCCGCCGGTGAGCTGCTCACCGACTGCACTCCGCAGGTCCGCGACCACTTCGACGCCTGCCTGTCCGCCCTGTCAGATCACGGTGCCCGCATCGAGGAGCAGGAAATCCCCGTCCTTTCGTGGGCGCAGGACCTCATGGACCACCACGCCACCGTCGTGGAAGTGGAGGCATACGCGCGATATGGGCATGTGCTGCGCTCGCCCTACCGTGAGCAGGTGGACAGGGGGGTCCTGCGCAGGCTCGAGCAGTTCACGTCGGGCGGCCGCAGCGCCGAACCGCTGTATCGCGCCATGAACGGGCTGCGCCGGGAACTGCACCGTCAACTCGACGGCAGGATGCTGCTCTGCCCCACGGTTCGGCACACGGCTCCCGCGCTCGAGCCCCTCCTGGCCGACGACCGCTTCTACGACGCGACGAACCGCCGCACGCTGCGGACCACGATGCTGCTGAGCTACCTCGGAATGCCCGGAGTGACCCTCCCGGTCGGAACCGTCGAGACCGGCAACATCGGACTGCTTGTATCGGCACCACAAGGACACGACGCGCGCCTTCTGCCCTGGTCCGCAGCTGTTGAGCGGATGGTGGGCGTGACCGTTAGCTAGTGCCACGGCAGGCAACGTTCGCCCCGTCGCGATGCCCGGCCCGTTCCCCCACTGCCTCAAAGGCGCGGGGGCCCCACGCCGCACCGGGCACAAGCCCAAGTACATCCAGTACGAGAGCGCACCCGGCACGCCGAGCACGCATCGGACGCCACTCCTTGACCGGCAAACGTTGCCTGCCGCGGCCACCAGGCGGCCGAAGGCGGGGAACCACACCGACCAAACCCCGGAAACCAGGCGGCCTCACGGCCCTGTCCGGCTCCTCTGAGACACTGGGGGCGCCATGAGTGAGACAGCAGCCGCGCCGACCGCGCCCCCGCGCGCCCGCGCCGAGATCGATCTGGGCGCCTTGCGCGCCAATGTGCGGACCCTGCGTGCCCTCGCGCCGGGCGCGGCCCTGATGGCCGTTGTCAAGTCCGACGCGTACGGCCACGGGGCGGTGCCGTGTGCCCGAGCGGCCGTCGAGGCGGGGGCGGCGTGGATCGGCACGGCCACGCCCGAGGAGGCCCTCGCGCTGCGCGCCGGAGCCGGGCTGCCGGAGCACACCAGGATCATGTGCTGGCTGTGGACGCCGGGCGGGCCCTGGCGGGAGGCCATCGAGGCCGACCTCGACGTGTCGGTGAGCGGGATGTGGGCCCTGCGGGAGGTCACGGAAGCCGCCCGGCAGGCCGGCGCGCCCGCGCGCGTGCAGCTCAAGGCCGACACCGGGCTCGGGCGCAACGGCTGCCAGCCCGGCCGCGACTGGGCCGAGTTGGTGGGTCACGCTCTGACGGCCGAGGCCGAGGGGCTGGTCCGGATCACCGGGCTGTGGTCGCACCTCGCCTGTGCCGACGAACCCGGGCACCCTTCCGTCGCCGCCCAGCTCACCCTCTTCCGGGAGATGGTGTCGTACGCCGAACAGCAGGGCGTCCGCCCCGAGGTGCGCCACATCGCCAACTCCCCGGCCACGCTCACCCTCCCGGAGACCCACTTCGACCTCGTCCGCACCGGGATCGCCCTCTACGGCATCTCGCCCAGCCCCGCGATCGGCACCCCGGCCGACTTCGGGCTGCGCCCGGTGATGACGCTCTCGGCTTCGGTCGCGCTCGTGAAGCACGTTCCAGGGGGTCACGGCGTCAGTTACGGGCATCATTACGTCACACCGGGCGAGACCACCCTCGGCCTGGTCCCCGTCGGCTACGCGGACGGCATTCCACGGCACGCCTCCGGGACGGGCCCGGTGCTGGTCGGCGGCAAGTGGCGCACGGTCGCGGGCCGGGTCGCGATGGACCAGTTCGTCGTCGACCTCGGCGGGGACGAGCCCGAACCCGGCGCGGAGGCGGTCCTGTTCGGTCCCGGCGACCGCGGCGAGCCCACGGCCGAGGACTGGGCCCAGGCGGCGGGGACGATCGCGTACGAAATCGTCACGCGGATCGGAGCGCGCGTTCCTCGCGTCTATGTGAATGCGTCTGCGTGAACGAGGCACAAGTTCACGTGAATGTGTTCGAGTGAACGCGTTCCCGTGAACGACCAACAAGTCCGGTGACCCGCACGGTGAAGAGGAGCGGTACGTGAGCGAGAGCAGCGCGGAGGCAGTCGCGGCCGTCGCCTCCGCCACGGCGGCGGCCGGGAACTGGCGCCGGGCGACCGGCATCGCCGGCGTCGCGATAGGCGTGGTGGCCGCTGGCGCGGCCGCCGGTGTGGCGATCGAGCGGCTCACGCTCGGACGAGGCATGCGCATGAAGGCGCGGCTCGCCCTCGACTCGGCGGGACCGTACGGGTCGCTGCGCGGCACCCCCGGCAAGGCGTACGCCGACGACGGCACCGAGCTGTACTACGAGGTCGACGATGTGGACCCGGAAGCCGTGCCCGCGCTCGCCCCGCGCCGCCGGCGGCTGTTCGGCCGCAAGGCCCCCGCCCCGGTCACCGTCGTCTTCAGCCACGGCTACTGCCTCAGCCAGGACTCCTGGCACTTCCAGCGCGCCGCGCTGCGCGGAGTCGTGCGGACCGTGCACTGGGACCAGCGCAGCCACGGCCGGTCCGGGCGCGGAGCGGCGCAGACCCAGGACGACGTGCCGGTCAGCATCGACCAGCTCGGCCGCGATCTGAAGGCCGTCATAGACGCAGCCGCGCCCGAGGGGCCCATAGTGCTCGTCGGGCACTCGATGGGCGGAATGACGGTGATGGCGCTGGCCGACCAGTATCCGGAACTGATCCGCGACCGGGTCGTGGCCACCGCCTTCGTCGGTACGTCGTCCGGAAGGCTCGGCGAGGTCAACTTCGGTCTGCCCGTCGCCGGCGTCAACGCTGTGCGGCGGGTGCTGCCCGGAGTGCTGAAGGCGCTGGGGCAGCAGGCCGCCCTGGTGGAACGGGGGCGCAGGGCCACCGCCGACCTGTTCGCCGGGATCATCAAGCGGTACTCGTTCGCGTCCCGGGACGTCGACCCGGCCGTCGCCCGGTTCGCCGAGCGGATGATCGAGAGCACGCCGATCGACGTGGTCGCGGAGTTCTACCCGGCGTTCACGGACCACGACAAGGCCGAGGCGCTGGCCTGCTTCACCATGCCGGTACTGGTCCTGGCCGGAGTCAGTGATCTCGTCACGCCCAGTGAGCACAGCGAGGCCCTCGCCGACCTGCTGCCGGACGCGGAGCTCGTGCTCGTTCCGGACGCCGGGCACCTCGTCATGCTGGAACACCCGGAAGTGGTCACCGACCGCCTCGCCGACCTGCTCACCCGCGCCGGTGCCGTCCCCGCAGGGGCTACCGTAAGTGGCTATGGAAGCACCAGCAGCGCCGCACGACCCGGCTGAACCCCTCTCCGCGGACCTCACCATCACCTCCCCCGACCAGATGCGGGAGTTGGGCCGCAGGCTGGCCAAGCTGCTGCGCGCGGGTGACCTCGTGATGCTCAGCGGGGAGCTCGGCGCGGGCAAGACGACGCTGACCCGGGGGCTCGGCGAGGGCCTCGGCGTCCGTGGCGCGGTCACCTCCCCGACCTTCGTGATCGCCCGCGTGCACCCGGGCCTCGGCGACGGCCCGCCACTGGTCCACGTGGACGCGTACCGTCTGGGCGGCGGCCTCGACGAGATGGAGGACCTCGACCTCGACGTGTCCCTGCCCGAGTCGGTGATCGTCGTGGAGTGGGGCGAGGGCAAGGTCGAGGAGCTGACCGACGACCGTCTGCAGGTCGTCATCCACCGGGCGGTCGGGGACACGACGGACGAGGTGCGCCACGTGACGCTGACCGGACTGGGGGAGCGCTGGGCGGCGGTCGACCTGAGCGTGCTTTCCGCGTGAGCTGCGGGCTGGTCTGAGCGTGCTTTCCGCGTGAAGCGGCGGGCTGGTGGGTCTGAGCGTGCTTTCCGCGTGAAGCGGCGGGCTGGTGGGTCTGAGCGTGCTTTCCGCGTGAAGCGGCGGGCTGGTGGGTCTGAGCGTGCTTTCC